>NZ_WPAG02000002.1:3299134-3958961 GCF_013602415.1 Rhodococcus sp. B50
GTGGAAAGCACTTCCTCGATGGTCGCCGCCGCCGCCGTCGACGACAGCGGGATCGTGTCCCCCGGTGCAAGAACCGCTCCACCCATCGTATCGGCCGGCGGCTGCAGCGAGACGAACACGTCGCCCAGTGGTGTGGCCGATCTCAGTTCGGCGGCGGTTCCCACCGGAACGGACACATCGTCGGCGATGCGCATGGTCACGATCGCGGAGTACTCCTCCACCCGCATGGACGCGACCTCTCCGACATCCGCACCCGCGAGCTTCACCTTGGCCTTCGTCGGCAGGTTGAGAGCGTTCTCGAACGTCGCATGGAGCAGATAGGATTCGCCGCCCACGCCCGGTTCGGGGAGGGGAAGACTCTCGAGGCCCACGGAACAGGCCGTGGTGCCGAGCAGCGACGCCACGATCATCGCGACCGCGGTCCGTGCCCGTCGTGTCCGGGTGGTGTGCGCGCGTGTCATCGTGGCAACCCCGCAATCCCTTCGAGCATCGAGGCGATACCGAAGCCGGGACCGAAGTCCTTCAGGTTTCCGGACGTGCACCCGAGATCGCGCATCTCCAGCGCCGCACACACCTGGGAGACGAGATGTCCGTCGAAGAAGACCTTCTCGAGTTGGGCGTGGACACGGGCTGCACCGTGCTCCTGGTCGATCGCGTTGTAGGCGTTGCCCAGGAGAAGCGGTGACAGGTCGAGGAATTCGGCGATCTCGTTGCGGTAGTCGACGAGTGCGCGGGTGACGGAATCGGCGTTCGTCACGGTCGAGTGCACCTCGTCGCGATGGGATTCGAGCAGTTGTTCGGCGTGCCCGAGGATGTCGTTGAGCTTCGTTCCGGTGTCGCCGGTGCCGACCCGGGCCTCGGCGAGAACCGCGCTGAGTCGTCTCGTGGCTTCACCGAACTCGCGGATCTCGGCGTCGTTGGCAGCAGCGATGTCCGTCAGGACGGAGAGGTTGTCGACGATGGTGGTGATCTCGTTGCCCGTCACCGCGCCCTTCTCCGCACTCATCCGCAGTGCGTCGGACAGCCGACCGAGAGCGTCCCTGATGCCGACACCGTTGCCTGCCGTCATCCCCGCTCCGACGTCGAGCAGTCGCGCCACAGGTCCGTCGCCCGCGCCGTCGCCCTCGAGTTCGAGGGCCAGGGTGTCGGCCATCGAGAGCAGGCGGTCGAACTCGATCGGGGTCCGGGTCCGGTCCAGGTCGATCACCGCTCCGTCCGCGAGGGTCGGTCCGTCCCGGTAGGCGGGTGTCAGTTCGACGTGCCGGTCGGTGAGCACGGAGGTCGACACGGCCACCGCCCGGACATCGGCCGGCACGTCGACATCGGCGTCGATCTCCATCGTCACGGCGACATGGGTGCCGCGCGGTTCGATCGTCACCACTCGCCCCACCGGTATACCGAGCACCGAGACCTCGTTGCCCTCGTACAGACCGGCGGCGTTGTCGAACCGTGCGGTCACGGTGACGGGCCGATCGGCCGCCAGGACCCTGTCGAGAACGAGCGCAGCCGCCAGCGCGACGACCGCGACGACCGCGACCAGCACGGCTCCCCTTACCGTCCGCTCGAGCTTCATCGGCACTCCCCGAGATAATCGCGCAGGCTCGGTTCGTCGGTGTGCCCCACGAGGGCGCACATCCACGAGTCGATCATCGGTCCGGCCGGCGCCGTGAAGTCGACCTCGTTGCCCGTTCCCGATGCGTTGGTGAAGTTCCGGATCGGCACGGGCAAGATCTGGAGGATGTTGCGGAGCAACGCGTCGTTGTTCGCGAGGGTCTGCAGGAACTCGTCGAGATCCGCGATCATCGCATCGATATGGGTCCGGTCCTCCACCACGACGGAATGCAGGGAATCGACGAGCCGGGTGGTCGAGTCGAGCAGGCGCTGAACCAGATTGCGGCGGTTCTCGAGTTCGGCGAGCATGCTGTGGCCGTCGCGGACGAGGACACCGAGACTGTCCTGCTGGGCGCGCACGATGGTCGTGATCGACGCGGTTGCCTCCAGGATCGAACCGATCTGCCGGCGGCGGTCGGCCAGGGTGCCGGAGAGGCTCTCGATGTTCTGCAGAACCTGCGGGAGAAGTTCGGGTACACCGTCGAGTTCGTCCGCCAGAAGCGTCATCGTCTCCCCGAGCCGCTCGGCGTCCACCTGTTCGAAGGTGGTCGTCGCGTCGGCGAGCAGTTCCTGCAGGTCGTAGGGTACGACGGTGTTCTCCATCGGGATCCGGTTCTCGGCCAGCGGTTCCGGTCCTGCGGGTTGCAGTTCGAGATAGCGGGATCCGAGCAGGGTGGTGAGCTTGATCGACGCCACGGTGCCGGATCCGAGTTCGACGTCGCGGTCGATGTCCATCGCCACCACGACATGGTCCCCGGCGAGTCGTGCGCCTTCGACGGTTCCCACCTGGACACCCGCGATCGTCACGGCGTCGCCCGCGCTGATCCGTGCCGCCTGCGCGAATTCGGCTTCGTACCGCACGGAGGAGAATCCGATGCGCGAGACGACGACGGTGGCGACCAGCGCGACTGCGATCACCACGACCGCCACGGTCCCGATGATCAGAGGATTCCGTTCCTCGAGGGTCGGCTTCCGCTTCACGGCGTGCACACCGGGGAGTGCGTGATCCGCCCTTCGGGCGTGACCTGGGAGACCACGGAGGGGATGATCGATCCGACTTCGGGGATCAGGGTGACGTTGAAATTGCACAGGTAGGTGTTCAGGTAACTGCCCTCCTGACTGACGCGTGCGAGACCCTTGAGCAGCCCCGGCAGGTTCGCCCCGAAATATCCGAAGCTGTCCTTGTTGTCGAGGAAGTGCCGGGTGAATCCCGGCTGCCGAACGATCATCTCGTGCAGGTCGGGTTGCACCTCCCGGCTCATCGCCGCGATCCGGTCGACGGTCGCCGACAGGGAGTCGAGCGACCCGATCGTCTCCTCCTGCCGCGCCGACAGCTCGGAGAAGATCGCACGCGCACTGGTCAGGACGGCGTCCACGTCCTCGCTCTGCGTCGCGAGATCTCCGATGACCGCATCGAGGTTGACGATGATGTCACCGAGGATCCGGTCAGGTTCGGCGAGCGACTCTGCGAGGCGGGAGGTTTCGGCGACGAGGGCGGTCACGGCACCACCGTCGCCCTGCAACGCGGCGATGATCGCGCTCGTGATGCGGTCGACCTGTTCGGGGTCGAGCACGCTGAACAGGGGCTCGAATCCGTTGAGCAGAACGGAGATGTCGAACGACGGGTCGGTGCGTTCGAGGGGGATCTCCCAGTGCTGCGGAACCGGTTCACCGGATCCTCCCTCACCACGCGAGAGTCCCAGATATCGCTGGCCGATGATGTTCTGGTAGGTGATCGCGGCTTCGGTGTCGTCATGGATCGTCTGCCCGGACTCGATGCGGAACGCCACTCTCGCGACCGTCCCGTCGAGTTCGATCGTGTCGATGCGCCCCACCCGCACGCCGGCCATCCGGACGTCGTCGCCCACCCGCAGACCCGAGACGTCGCTGAAGACGGCGCTGTAGGCGGCGGTGTCGCCGTGGATGTTGCGTTGGAGCGTGACGACCACCGGCCACGTCACCGCGACGGACATCAGCAGAAACAGGACGAGGCCGATCAGCGGCTTGCGGTAGCTCATCTCGGGCCGCCCTCGTCGTCCGGAAGAACCGAGATCAACGCCCCGCGTGCCACCGGACCGAGCAGCACCTCGGCGGCGGCCGACGGATCACCACCGAGGAGTGCCCCGAGCAGCTTCTTCTCCTCGTCGCTACCGATCGAGCCGACATTGCCGCCGGACGGGACGCTGCTGAGCACCCGCGTTCCGGTGTTCGACGTTCCGGCGTCCGGGGCTCCGGTGTTCAGGGACGAGACCGGCGGCGCCCCGGTCTCGGGTGCCGACGCGCAGCTCGGGCCCGCCAGCTCACCGTAGCGGGGGCAGTCGGCACGCGTGTACATCCGGTGCGGCGTGAACTGGAAGATGAACTTGCCCATCCCGCGAGGCGCACCGTGCGGCCAGAAGCTCTCGAACCACTTGTCGGAGATACGACGCATCCGCGTGGTGATGCGCGGGAATTCGTCGGCTCCGTCCGCCATGACACCCAGCACCGGGGTGAGGGCGGTCGTCACCCCGATGACCTGTTCGGTGCGGTTCTCGAAACCGGCCGCCACGCTGTCCAGCGTGGTGGCGCTCGACGCCAGGAACGTCCCGAACTCGGCCCGTTTCTCCGCCAGGGTCCGCATGGGTACCACCGCGTGGTTCACGGCATCGAGCAGATCCGGTGCGGATTCCTGCAGTCCGCGCACGGCATCGGACAGCGCGACCAGCGTCGACGGACCTCCGTCGGGGGTGAGGACGGCTCCGAGCTCACGGACCATCCTGTCGAGTTTCTCTCCGGCCGAGACGATGTCGGCACCGCGGCGATCGGTCGCCTCGGCCACGGTGGCGAGGATGCCGAGGGTGTGCCGGGTGTCGACGCGGGCGGTCGCCGCGGTGATGTCCCGAAGTTTCGTCAGCGCGGTCTGCAGCTGGACGGTCGCGAGGCTCGTGTCCTGCGGAATCGTCACACCGGCAGCCAGAGCGGGCGCCGGTCCGTTGTCGACGAGTTGCACGGACGACACCGCGAACACGTTGCTCGGTACGACCCGCGCCGTCACACTTCTCGGGATCGACCGGGCATGCTCCGGTTTCAACGACATCTTCACGATGAGCGAGGACGTCTCGTCCGGGCGGACCACCTCGCCGACCTCACCCACCAGTACACCTCGGAACTTCACGTCCGAGCGTGCGGGAAGTCCGTCACCGATATCCGAGAGCAACGCGTCCACCTCGACCGTGCGGGTGAATCTGCCGTCGGCCTTCGCCACAACAGCTCCTATTCCGAGGACACCGAGGAGCAACGCCACCGCACCCGCGACGAACAGCCGGGTGGGGGTCGCCCGTCCGACGTCGCTCTCGAGCAGGACGGACATGCCTACCCTCCGAGCCTTGCGCCCGAACCGATGCCCCAGAGTGCGACGGTCATGAGGAGGTTGACGACGATCATCGCCGAGATACTCGCCCGCATGGCGCGGCCGGCCGCCGTTCCCACACCCTGAGGGCCGCCGGCGGCGTAGAAGCCGTAGTAGCACTGGATGGTGGTGGTGATGACGACGAACACGACGGTCTTGAGCAGCGAATAGGCGATGTCGGTGCCGTTGAGCACGAGGGAGAAGTAATGGCTGTAGGTACCGGCCGACACTCCCCCGGTCAACCCGATCACCGATTGCACGGCAACGTAGTTCACGGTGAGGCAGACGAGATAGAGGGGCACCACCGCGACCACCGAGGCGAGCAGGCGGGTCGTCACGAGATACGGGATCGACCGGATCGCCAGCGACTCCATGGCGTCGATCTCCTCCGAGATGCGCATCGCACCGAGCTGAGCGGTGAACCGGCATCCGGCCTGCGCGGCGAACGCGAGCGACGCCATGATGGGAGCGAGTTCGCGGGTCGTGGCGGTCGAGGACACCATTCCCGTCGCGGGTTCCAGGCCGAGCAGGTGCAGCGCGTTGTACCCCTCGATGGCGACGATCGCGCCCGCCGAGGCACCCAGGACGATAATGACCCCGGCCGTGCCTCCGCCGACGACGAGCGAGCCGTTGCCCCAGGTGACGTCGGAGAGGATGCGCAGGAACTCCTTCCGGTAGTGCCGCAGGGTCGTCGGTATCGCGGCTACGGCGCGCAGGAAGAAGACCACGATGTGCCCGAGGCGCTGGATCGAACGGGCCTGTGCTGTGGCGAGGACGACGAGGGGCCGGGTGCCGGGCGGGAAGTACCGGGACGCCATGTCAGAATCCCGTCTTCGGGAACAGCAGCACGTACAGCTGCGTGAAGGCGACGTTGACGATCATGAGCAGCAGGATGGACGCGACGACGGTCGCGTTGACCGAATCGGCGACGCCCGCCGGTCCACCGCGTGTCGACAGGCCCTTGTGGCAGGCGACGATCGCGACGATCGCACCGAAGACCGCCGCCTTGATCATGGTCAGGACGAAGTCGCCGATCGTCGCGAACGACGCGAAGGTCGTCACGAAACTACCTGGGGTTCCGTTCATTACGAAGGTGTTGAAGATGTAGCCGGACAGGAATCCGACGAAGCAGACCAGACCGGTGAGGGCGAGACCGACCACTACGGCGGCGACCAGGCGCGGCACCACGAGGCGCCGGACCACCGACAGGCCCATCACCTCCATGGCGTCGATCTCGTCGCGGATCTTGCGGGAACCGAGGTCGGCGCATACGGCAGAACCGGCCGCCGACGCCATCAGCAGGGCCGCGACCATCGGCGCACCCTGCTTGATCACCGCGAGGCCGCTGGCCGCGCCGGCCAGGGATGTGGCGCCGACCTGGCCTGCGAGCAGACCGAACTGGATCGACAAGGTCACCCCGATCGGTATCGCGACGAACATCGTGGGCAGCGCGGACGCCGAGGCCATGAACGCCGCCTGACGGACGAACTCCGCGAACGGGAACCGCAGGGTGATGATGTCGAGGATCAGGTACCGGAGGGCACGGATGCCCAGAACACACTGACCGCCGACGGTTTCGAGCGCGGCGACCGGATGACGCCGGAGGTATCCGCGCGCCCATTCGCCGATCTCCTTCGTGGCCGTCGTGCGCATCGCGGTCTACCGCACCGATCCGGCATCGAGCGCACAACACCGTCTCGACGACCCCCATACCGTAGGTGCCACGACTGCTCCCCTCCAGGAGTAGATGAGCGTGGACGACACCGACCATCGAACGGTCGCAAGCATCGCCGAAACAGATTGTGTTCGCAGAGTTTTCGAGAATTTTCCGATATCCGGCCGTCGATCGCACATCGTCGGCCGGAGTGCACCGGCGGGCTCGGCCGGCGTCGTGTCACACCTCGCGGTACGGCGCCTCGGCGACCCGCGGGCGATCGGGTGCCGAAGCCGGGCTGTCTACCCGGTCCAAAAGTAGAATACTATTCTCGTAGTTGCAATACACGATTTCGTACGACATCGCGCTCGGCCCTCCGCCGGGGCGGATCACCGCAGGTCATCGCGCCTTAGAGCGCCTTCGACACCGCCGGGAGCAGCGCCACCCTCGAGCATCGACAGACACCATTCGACGAGTTCGTAGGTCTCGGCGTGCCCCTCCGTGAGGCCGAGGGACTCCTCCATCACGATCACTCGCGAGATGCTCGTCATCAGCACCGACAGCACCACCGGCGGAACCCGGGAGAGTTCGTATCCGGACCGTGCGAGAGCGGCACGCGCTGCGTCCCGCTGTCCGATACGAAAGAGCTCGGAGTAGCGCGCGATCTCGGAACGGAGGGCGTCACGATGACGGGCCAAGGCGATGAACTCCATCGTCACGGCCACCGCCGCCGGATCGGTGCTGAACTCCCAGAGGGCCCGAAGGGGACTGGGGGACTTCACCACCTCGGCCTGGATCGCCAGACCCTCTTCCGCGCGCCGGCGGAACATCTCGAGGAAGAGATCGTCCATGGTTCGAAAGTAGTAGTGGACCAGTTGCGGCTTGAGACCGGCACGTTCGGCCACACGCCTCGAAGTGACGGCGGCATAGCCTTTTTCGAGCATCAACTGCTCGGCCGCATCGAGCAGAACCGTCCGATTCTTCGCATCCGGCGCACCGATCCGCCTCGACGACGTCATCCCTTACCTCCGTTGCCGTCGGAGCTCGCTTCACGGCCGGTGCGGCGCACCGATCCGCGCTCATGGTAACCACACGATCGAATGTGCTCTTGACCACATTCGGACCCCGTGCTATCCATGTATCCAGCACTGCTAGGCAGGCGCTCAGCATCGGGCGAGGCTGGCGTTCCCATCGGTACCACCGCAGTTGCGCACCTCGTGTGTGCACGACGTCAGGAGCCCCCGAGTGAACGACTTCGACTCGAAGGATTTCTTCACGGATCCGTCCTTCATTCCCGATCCACATCCCTACTTCGATCACCTGCGCTCGGAATGCCCGGTGCGCTTCACCGGCCCCCGCGACGTGGTCGCAGTGACGGGATTCGAGGAATGTCTTGCTGTACTGAGAGATACATCGACCTACTCGAACATCAACGCGGCGACGGGTCCGTTCCCCGGCATGCCCTTCGAACCCGAAGGGGACGACATCAGCGAACAAATCGAACGCCACCGGCCCGAGATCCCCCTCAACGAACACCTCGTAACGATGGATCCACCCCAGCACACCCGCGTCCGTCGACTGCTCGGCGGATTGTTCACCCCGCGACGACTCGCCGAGAACGAGGACTTCATGTGGCGCCTCGCGGACCGGCTGATCGACACCTTCCACGAGTCCGGGAAGGTCGAGCTGCTCCACGGGTACGCGCAGCCGTTCGCGCTACTCACCATCGCCGATCTCCTCGGTGTACCGGAGGAGGACCACGCCGCCTTCATCGCCCACCTGTCGACTCAGACACCCGGCGCGATGGCCGAGGACGGCGCCCTCGGCACCAACCCCCTCGAGTTCCTGGATTCGAAGTTCTCGGCGTACATCGAGGACAGGCGCACCACGCCGCGGAAGGACGTGCTGTCGATCCTCGCCGGATCGACGTACGCGGACGGCGGCACTCCCGATGTCGTCGATCTCGTCCGGCTCGCCACCTTCCTGTTCGGTGCCGGGCAGGACACCACCGCACGCCTGATCACAGCGGCCTTCCGGCTCATCGCCGAGAATCCCGATCTGCAGAAGCAACTTCGCGAGGATCGCAGTCTGATACCGCAGTTCGTGGAGGAGGCGCTCCGGCTCGAAGGACCGGTGAAGAGCGATTTCCGCTTGACCAGGAAGAAGACGAGTCTCGCCGGCGTCGAAATACCGGCCGGCACCACCGTCATGGTCTCGCTACCGGCAGGCAACCGGGATCCCCGCAGATTCACCGATCCCCACGAATTCCGGATAGACCGGGAGAACTCCCGCGAACACATCGCGTTCGGACGCGGTGTCCACTCCTGCCCCGGTGGTCCGCTGGCCAGAGTGGAAGCACGCGTCACCGTCGAGCGACTGCTGGATCGGCTCGGCGACATCCGGATCTCGGAAGAGAAGCACGGACCCACCGACGACCGGCACTTCACCTACGAGCCGACCTACATCCTCCGCGGACTCACCGAGATCCATCTCGAGTTCACCCCCGTCACCGTCACGGAAGGAAGCGCCCATGCCCGCTGACAACGCAGGGACGGCAACGAGCCGGGTAGCAATCGTCACGGGGGCCGCGTCCGGCATCGGCCGGGCGATCGCCGGAGAACTCGCCGGACGCAACCACCCCGTGGCTCTGCTCGACCGCAACGGCGACGCAGTCCGAGCCGCAGCAGACGAACTGGCAGGCGACGGAGCTCGGGTGATCGGGCTCGACGCGGACGTCGCGGATCGGGCGAGTGTCGATGCGGCCGTCGAGAAGGCACGTGCCGAACTCGGGCCGATCTCGATCATCGTCACGAGTGCCGGTATCCAGGAGAGCGCACCGTTCGGTGAGATCACCGCGGAGTCGTGGCAGCGGGCCCTCGACGTCAATCTCACCGGCACGTTCAACACGATCCAGGCGGCACTTCCCGATCTCCTGGAGGCGGGGTGGGGTCGCATCGTGACGATCTCGTCGTCGAGTGCACAGTCCGGTGCGCCCGACCGCGCACACTATGTGGCGTCGAAGGGCGGGGTCATCGCGCTGACGAAAGCCCTCGCATTCGAACTGTCCCCGAAAGGCATCACCGCCAACACGATTCCTCCGTCGATCATCGATACCCCGATGGCGCGGGCCGAGGAACAACCCGGCCAGTTGATCGACCTGGACGTGCTGGCCACCATGACTCCGGTACGCCGAACCGGTACTCCCCACGACGTGGCCGCAGCCGCCGCGTTCCTGTGCACGGACGACGCCGGCTTCATCACCGGGCAGGCCATCGGTGTGAACGGTGGGTGGTACCTGTAGGGCGTGATCTTCCGGAGACGGACCGGTGAGATGGGCACCGGATCGCGGGGGATGAGGATCCGGGAGGGGCCCACGTCGGTGGGTCTCTCCCGGACGACGTTTCTCACAGCGGATCCCGCAGCAGCGTATCCAGCGCGCTCATCAATTGCCCGACCCGGCTCTTCGACACCGGCGCGAGCGGGTATCTGGACAGGACGTCGACCACGACGGTAGTCGCGCTTCGCCGGGCGTGTTCGAGCGCGGCTTCTGCTGCTGCCGGGTCGTCACCCGCACGGAGTTCTGCGATGCGAGCAGCACTCGCAGCTGCACGGAGAATGTGCCCGACCTGGGTAGCCTTCCCGATCGGGTGCAGGTAGGCGGCCGCGGCAGCGTCGCCGGCGCACCGTGCAGCCAGGCCGGCCGCTTCGGTGGGTGCGTCCTTCGCAGCCCGATGGGCGTCCAGGGCGGTGACGCGCTGCAGCCTCGTTCGGCGCGCACCGTCGACGAACTCCCAAGCCGCCTCGAGCGCTGCACGTGGACGACGGTCGTCGCGAACGGACTCTTCGAAGACTGGGAGCACGTCCTGTGCGCTCTCCGCCGGTACCGGGCCACCGCCCGCAATTCGTCCATGGTGAGTTCGACATCACCGAACACGCTCGTCGCCGGCTCGATCCGTCCCACACGTCCGAGCATAGGCCGACCGAAGATCCCGATACGAGAAAAGGGGACCCGCGAAAGCGGGCCCCCTCCTCAAAGCCGAAGACCCCCAACAATGTTGGGGGTCTTCGGTAACGGGTGTTCGGCGGTGTCCTACTCTCCCACACCCTGTCGAGTGCAGTACCATCGGCGCAGACAGGCTTAGCTTCCGGGTTCGGAATGGGACCGGGCGTTTCCCTGTCGCTATGGCCGCCGTAACTCTATGAAACAGTAACCACGCACCGAACCGGGTTCACCCCGCGGGGTGTTTCCGGTTCTGATGTGTGTGTTGTTTCAGATACCGCACAGTGGACGCGTAACATCTTCGTGGTAAGTCCTCGGCCTATTAGTACCGGTCACCTCCACCCATTGCTGGGCTTCCAGTTCCGGCCTATCAACCCGGTGGTCTGCCGGGGGCCTTACCCCCTCGAGGGGGTGAGAAACCTCATCTTGGAACAGGCTTCCCGCTTAGATGCTTTCAGCGGTTATCCCTTCCGAACGTAGCCAACCAGCCATGCCCCTGGCGGGACAACTGGCACACCAGAGGTTCGTCCGTCCCGGTCCTCTCGTACTAGGGACAGCCTTCCTCAAGTTTCTAACGCGCGCGGCGGATAGAGACCGAACTGTCTCACGACGTTCTAAACCCAGCTCGCGTGCCGCTTTAATGGGCGAACAGCCCAACCCTTGGGACCTACTCCAGCCCCAGGATGCGACGAGCCGACATCGAGGTGCCAAACCATCCCGTCGATATGGACTCTTGGGGAAGATCAGCCTGTTATCCCCGGGGTACCTTTTATCCGTTGAGCGACACCGCTTCCACATGCCGGTGCCGGATCACTAGTCCCGACTTTCGTCCCTGCTCGACCTGTCAGTCTCACAGTCAAGCTCCCTTGTGCACTTGCACTCGACACCTGATTGCCAACCAGGCTGAGGGAACCTTTGGGCGCCTCCGTTACATTTTGGGAGGCAACCGCCCCAGTTAAACTACCCACCAGGCACTGTCCCTGAACCAGATCATGGTCCGAGGTTAGAGGTCCAATACGATCAGAGTGGTATTTCAACAACGACTCCACCCATACTGGCGTATGAGCTTCACAGTCTCCCACCTATCCTACACAAACCGAACCGAACACCAATACCAAGCTATAGTGAAGGTCCCGGGGTCTTTTCGTCCTGCCGCGCGTAACGAGCATCTTTACTCGTAATGCAATTTCGCCGAGTCTGTGGTCGAGACAGCAGAGAAGTCGTTACGCCATTCGTGCAGGTCGGAACTTACCCGACAAGGAATTTCGCTACCTTAGGATGGTTATAGTTACCACCGCCGTTTACTGGGGCTTAAATTCTCAGCTTCGCCACCGAAATGGCTGACCGGTCCTCTTAACCTTCCAGCACCGGGCAGGCGTCAGTCCGTATACATCGTCTTACGACTTCGCACGGACCTGTGTTTTTAGTAAACAGTCGCTTCTCTCTGGTCTCTGCGACCACCCCCAGCTCACGGAGCAAGTCCGGTCACCGAGCGTGGTCCCCCTTCTCCCGAAGTTACGGGGGCATTTTGCCGAGTTCCTTAACCACAGTTCTCTCGATCGCCTCGGTATTCTCTACCTGACCACCTGTGTCGGTTTGGGGTACGGGCCGTGTACCAACTCACTAGAGGCTTTTCTCGGCAGCATAGGATCACTGAATTCCCCTCAACGGGTACGCATCACCTCTCAGGCTGTGTGAATGGCGGATTTGCCTACCATTCGCCCTACCGGCTTACACCAGGTATTCCATCACCTGGCCCAGCTACCTTCCTGCGTCACCCCATCGCTTGACTACTACAATCGGGGTCCCGTGCAGCCATCCCCCGAGCCCCCGAAGGGACACAGGAGACTTTTGGACGGTTAGCACAACTGATTCGCCATTGGGCGCGGATACACGGGTACGGGAATATCAACCCGTTGTCCATCGACTACGCCTGTCGGCCTCGCCTTAGGTCCCGACTCACCCTGGGCGGATTAACCTGGCCCAGGAACCCTTGGTCATCCGGCGGACGAGTTTCTCACTCGTCTTTCGCTACTCATGCCTGCATTCTCACTCGCATGGCCTCCACACCTGGATCACTCCGGCGCTTCCACGGCCACACGACGCTCCCCTACCCATCCACACCACTGCACAAGTTTCCGCAGAAACAAGTGGGTGTTGTGTGAATGCCGCGGCTTCGGCGGTGTACTTGAGCCCCGCTACATTGTCGGCGCAGAACCACTTGACCAGTGAGCTATTACGCACTCTTTCAAGGGTGGCTGCTTCTAAGCCAACCTCCTGGTTGTCTCAGCGATCCCACATCCTTTTCCACTTAGTACACGCTTAGGGGCCTTAGCCGGCGATCTGGGCTGTTTCCCTCTCGACTACGAAGCTTATCCCCCGCAGTCTCACTGCCGCGCTCTCACTCACCGGCATTCGGAGTTTGGCTGATTTCGGTAAGCTTGTGGGCCCCCTAGACCATCCAGTAGCTCTACCTCCGGTGAGAAACACGCGACGCTGCACCTAAATGCATTTCGGGGAGAACCAGCTATCACGGAGTTTGATTGGCCTTTCACCCCTACCCACAACTCATCCCCTCAGTTTTCAACCTAAGTGGGTTCGGGCCTCCACGACGTCTTACCGTCGCTTCACCCTGGCCATGGGTAGATCACTCCGCTTCGGGTCTAGAACATGCCACTACAGGTCGCCCTATTCGGACTCGCTTTCGCTACGGCTACCCCACACGGGTTAACCTCGCGACATGCCGCTAACTCGCAGGCTCATTCTTCAAAAGGCACGCCATCACCCACCACGAACTGAATCGTGCATCGGCTCTGACGGATTGTAAGCGCACGGTTTCAGGTACTATTTCACTCCCCTCCCGGGGTACTTTTCATCTTTCCCTCACGGTACTTGTCCGCTATCGGTCACCAGGGAGTATTCAGGCTTATCGGGTGGTCCCGACAGATTCACACCGGATTTCACGGGCCCGGTGCTACTCGGGTATTCGTATCGACAGTCGCCGTGTTTTCGTCTACGGGATTCTCACCCTCTACGACGGGCCGTTCCAGACCACTTCGACTAACACGACGATTTCTCACTGTCGGCCGGCATGGCAGCGCCGACACAACGAACCCCACAACCCCGAATACACAACCCCTGCCAGGTATCACATGTACTCGGTTTAGCCTCATCCGCTTTCGCTCGCCACTACTCACGGAATCACATGTTGTTTTCTCTTCCTGTGGGTACTGAGATGTTTCACTTCCCCACGTTCCCTCCACACACCCTATATATTCAGATGCGGGTAACACGACATCACTCGTGCTGGGTTTCCCCATTCGGAAATCCTCGGATCACAGCTCGGTTGACAGCTCCCCGAGGCATATCGCAGCCTCCCACGTCCTTCATCGGCTCCTGGTGCCAAGACATCCACCGTACGCTCATAAACACTTACAACAAAGATGCTCGCGTCCACTGTGCAGTTCTCAAACAACACACAACAACCCCTACCAACGCCGGCCCTCGGGCCAACCGCCTTCGTAAGTCATCGTCGCTGAAAAAACACATCGCGTGTTCCCTCAGGACCCAACAGTGCACCGATATAACTTTCCTCCCACCGGCACTCGGGCCGGCAGTAGTGAAGAAAATGCTTGTCAGCGTTCCACCCATGAGCTTCTGCCGTTCCACCTGTGGGAACGAAACAGTCTCTGCCCGTGAGGAATTCACCTGTGTGAACCCTCACCGGGAGAAGTGCTCCTTAGAAAGGAGGTGATCCAGCCGCACCTTCCGGTACGGCTACCTTGTTACGACTTCGTCCCAATCGCCGATCCCACCTTCGACGGCTCCCTCCCACGAGGGGTTAGGCCACCGGCTTCGGGTGTTACCGACTTTCATGACGTGACGGGCGGTGTGTACAAGGCCCGGGAACGTATTCACCGCAGCGTTGCTGATCTGCGATTACTAGCGACTCCGACTTCACGGGGTCGAGTTGCAGACCCCGATCCGAACTGAGACCGGCTTTAAGGGATTCGCTCCACCTCACGGTATCGCAGCCCTCTGTACCGACCATTGTAGCATGTGTGAAGCCCTGGACATAAGGGGCATGATGACTTGACGTCGTCCCCACCTTCCTCCGAGTTGACCCCGGCAGTCTCCTGCGAGTCCCCACCATCACGTGCTGGCAACACAGGACAAGGGTTGCGCTCGTTGCGGGACTTAACCCAACATCTCACGACACGAGCTGACGACAGCCATGCACCACCTGTCTACCGGCCACAAGGGAAACCACATCTCTGCGGTCGTCCGGTACATGTCAAACCCAGGTAAGGTTCTTCGCGTTGCATCGAATTAATCCACATGCTCCGCCGCTTGTGCGGGCCCCCGTCAATTCCTTTGAGTTTTAGCCTTGCGGCCGTACTCCCCAGGCGGGGCGCTTAATGCGTTGGCTACGGCACGGATCCCGTGGAAGGAAACCCACACCTAGCGCCCACCGTTTACGGCGTGGACTACCAGGGTATCTAATCCTGTTCGCTACCCACGCTTTCGCTCCTCAGCGTCAGTTACTGCCCAGAGACCCGCCTTCGCCACCGGTGTTCCTCCTGATATCTGCGCATTTCACCGCTACACCAGGAATTCCAGTCTCCCCTGCAGTACTCGAGTCTGCCCGTATCGCCTGCAAGCCCGCAGTTGAGCTGCGGGTTTTCACAGACGACGCGACAAACCGCCTACGAGCTCTTTACGCCCAGTAATTCCGGACAACGCTCGCACCCTACGTATTACCGCGGCTGCTGGCACGTAGTTGGCCGGTGCTTCTTCTGCAGGTACCGTCACTTGCGCTTCGTCCCTGCTGAAAGAGGTTTACAACCCGAAGGCCGTCATCCCTCACGCGGCGTCGCTGCATCAGGCTTGCGCCCATTGTGCAATATTCCCCACTGCTGCCTCCCGTAGGAGTCTGGGCCGTGTCTCAGTCCCAGTGTGGCCGGTCGCCCTCTCAGGCCGGCTACCCGTCGTCGCCTTGGTAGGCCATTACCCCACCAACAAGCTGATAGGCCGCGGGCTCATCCTGCACCGAAAAACTTTCCACCCCTCACCATGCAGCAAGAGGTCATATCCGGTATTAGACCCAGTTTCCCAGGCTTATCCCGAAGTGCAGGGCAGATCACCCACGTGTTACTCACCCGTTCGCCACTAATCCACCCAGCAAGCTGGGCTTCATCGTTCGACTTGCATGTGTTAAGCACGCCGCCAGCGTTCGTCCTGAGCCAGGATCAAACTCTCCGTTGAAGACTCACAATCACCCCCGAAAGGGCAATCAGTCAAAGACCAAAGAGTCAAATCACTAGCAAAAAAACTCAAACTAGCTGTAAAACACTGACCCTCCCAGACGGAAGAATGAGACGATCAGCAAATACCCACCCCATCGAAACGATGGAGCGGAGTACCAAATAATATTGGCACTGACATTCATCGGCACACTGTTGAGTTCTCAAAGAACACGCACACACCATCGATCCCGAACCTTCCGGTTCGTTCACTCCGGGGTGACTGTTCATCCGAAGGCCTTCCGGCTCTCGGGCACGGTTCCAAACCTTACCAGAAGGTTTCGAACCAGTGAAATCTGCAGGCGCCTTCGTCCAACCTCGTTGTCCCGTTCCTTTCGGCCCGGGTCGGTGTCCGTGTCGCTCTGACCTGGAATAAGTTACGCGAACATCTCCGAGAAAACCAAATCGCCTGGTCAACGCATGTTTCTCGGCTCGCAAGCGGTATCAGACGGTGCTCAGGGCACCCAGTACTTGGCGGCAAGATGCTGGACGATCGGGTCGTCCTCCTCAGCCTGCTCGAGCATCGCGAGATCGCTACGGATATCCATGAGGCGGGGGTCGTCCCCCTCGGCGTCGCCGATCGGCCGGCCTCCGTCCTCGGCGCGCTGCCGCAGGATCTTCTCCCGAACCCGGTCTTTCAACGACTCAGCCATGAGAGAAGCATGCGGCGCGGTCACCGCCTTGTCGAGGATTTCGCAACCGTGTCAACGGTCGCAGTCGCTCCGTGCCAAAGGTCGCGGTGTCATCGGTCGCGGTTACGGAAGACCCGGATCGCCATGGGCAGCACCACAGCGAGAGCACCGATGATCAGGACCAAGGAGAACAGTTCCATCAACATGCCTCCATCATCCGCGCACGACGCGCAGGACGCAGAAACGTCGAAGGCCCCTCACCGTGGTGAGGGGCCTTCGTGGAGCTGCCTGTCGGAATCGAACCGACGACCTTTTCATTACGAGTGAAATGCTCTACCGACTGAGCTAAGGCAGCGAGCCTTTCGGCGTCCGAAGTCTAGCGGACTACCCCCACCCCGATGCAAACCGGCACTTCGGTTACCGGAATGCTCCACTCAGCCTGGCCGCGAGCGCCGCGAGCGCGAACCGGGGTTTGACGTTCTGAGCGAGCGCTTCCCGGCAGTCGAGGATGGCCTCGATGCACTCGAGCAGCGCTTCCGGCCGGGTTCTCGACGCGAGGTCGGCCGCGCGATCCGCCATGTCCGGGTGGTTGAGCGTGACCCGTGATCCGAAGGCATGCACCAGCGCGTCCCGGTACAGGCCGGCGAGATCGATGAGTGCCCGATCCATGATGTCGCGTTCGGTGCGCGTCTTCCGCGACTTCTGGGTGCGTTCGAGTTCCTTGAGCACCCCGGCCGAACCGCGAAGCGCACCCGCGGCCCCCTTGCCGGTACCGCCGGCACCGAGCGCTGTCTTCAGCTCTTCCGTCTCACGCTCGTCGCGCTCGGCGCTGATCTCCTTCGCCTCGGTCTCGGCACTGCGGCCGAGCTCGTCGGCCGCGGCGTAGGTGGTGGCAGGCCGGAGGACCGCACCCGCGACAGCGAGGGCACGTGCCCGGTTGTCGCGGGCACCCTCGTCGACGGCGAGTCGCCGAGCTCGCCCCACGTGCCCCGCGCTGACGGATGCGGCCCACTGCGCCGTCTTCGGATCGATATCGTCGGTGGCTTCGAGAACACGTGCGATGGCGTCGACGCTGGGCGTCACCAACCCGACGTGGCGGCAGCGGGAACGCAGGGTCACTGAGATGTCCTCGGGATCGACCGACGGCGCGCACAGCAGGAAGACCGTTCGCTGCGGTGGCTCCTCGACCACCTTCAGCAATGCGTTCGCGGCCCCCTCGGTGAGACGGTCGGCATCCTCGATCACCACGACCTGCCATCGCCCCGTGCTGGGGCGCCGCGACGCGACCTGCACGATGTCGCGCATCGACTTGACGCTGATCGTCAGTCCCTCGGGCACGACCCGCCGCACGTCACCGTGCGTGCCGGCCATCGTGGTGGTGCATGCGTGGCATCGCCCGCAACCGGGAGTCTCCTCGTCGATGCACTGCAGCGCGGCAGCGAAGCACAGCGCCGCGACGGAGCGACCGGATCCGGGAGGTCCGGTGAACAGCCACGAGTGGGTCATCGCCGACCCGGTGTCGCCACGACGGGCTGCGACCGCGGCAGCGACGAGTTCGGTCTCGACATCACGTTGACCGACGAGACGATCGAAGACCCCGGGCATGCGCTCAGCCTAACGATCGGCTCCGACCGATCCGGATCACGTGTCCGGAACATTCAAGACGGGCGTGGTTCCGGAGCCCTACCGTCGGGCCATGACCATTCACTTCTCCGCGGTGGGACTCGTCGTCACCGACCTCGATCGGTCCTTCGCGTGTTATCGCGTGCTCGGCCTCGACCTGCCCGTCGAAGCACCCGAGGTGCCGCACTTCGAGGTCACGCTCCCCGGTGGACTGCGCCTGATGTGGGACACGGTCGAGTCCGTCCGCAGCTTCGACCCGAAGTTCGAACCTTCGTCCGGAAGCGGGGCTGCTCTGGCCTTCGACTGCGGCTCCGCGAGCGCGGTCGACGAGACGCACGTGGCATTGATCGACGCCGGGTGCACCTCGACGAAGGCCCCGTGGGACGCGTTCTGGGGACAGCGCTACGCGAGCGTGCTCGACCCCGACGGCCACACCCTCGACCTGTTCGCCGCACTTCCGGGGTGACGCCGGACCAGTTCCCCGAGGGTGCCGCCCGAGAGCGCACGCACCTCCCGGGCGAGATGCGCCTGGTCGCTGTACCCACACTCCGCCGCGACACGGGCGAAGTCGTCGCCGGCTCGAGCGCGGGCGACTGCCCGACGGAACCGCAGCACCCGCGACAACATCTTCGGTCCGTACCCGTAGGCCCGGGCCGAGCGCCGGCGCAGCGTTCTGTCGCTCCAGCCGAGGCTCGCCGCGAGTTCCGTGACGGCCGTGCCGGAGGCCAGTGCCCGCGCGAGGTCGACCATCGGATCGTGTTCGTCGACCGCCTCGCGGACGGCGCCGACCAGTGCGCCGACAGGATCGTCCTCGGCGCGACCCGCGAGGAGTCGGACACGGCGGGACGGCCACAGGTCGTCGAGCGGAACCCGCCGATCGGTCAGCTCGCTCGCGTCGACGCCGAAGAACCGCGGACCCACGCCCGGTTCGAAGCGGACCGCCGTCAACGGCTGCCTTGCCGCCAGGTCGGAGAACTGCGACGTCGTGTCGGGGCCGGCGACGAGGAAGCCGTCCGCGTGCCGGATGAGGTCCGTGCATCCGTCCGGCAGCACGTGGGTATCGCCCACGCGGGCACCGGACGGCTCGGACCGCCACAGCGTGACGCCGGGCAGGCCCGACGGCCGTTCGCGATACACACCGTGAGGTTAACGGCGCGATCCGACGAGAACGGTCAGTCGGTCGTCTTCTTCGCGGCGGCCTTCTTCGTCGTCTTCTTCGCCGTGGTCTTCTTGGCGGCCGTCTTCTTGGCGGTGGTCTTCTTCGCCGCCGTCTTCTTCGCGGTCTTCTTGGCCGGACCACGTGAGCGACGGTCGGCGAGCAGTTCGGACGCCCGCTCGTCGGTGATCGTCGTGACCTCGTCGCCCTTGCGGAGGCTCGCGTTGGTCTCACCGTCGGTGACGTACGGGCCGAAACGGCCGTCCTTGATCACCATCGGCTTGCCGCTCACCGGGTCGGTGCCCAACTCGCGCAGCGGCGGTGTGGCCGCGGCCTGCCGGCCGCGACGCTTCGGTTCCGCGTAGATCTTCAGCGCCTCCTCGAGGGTGACGGTGAAGATCTGCTCCTCGTTCGCGAGCGACCGCGAGTCGGTGCCCTTCTTCAGGTACGGACCGTAGCGGCCGTTCTGAGCGGTGATCTCGTCGCCGGACTCCGGATCGGCACCCACCACGCGCGGCAGCGACAGCAGCTTCAGAGCGTCGTCCAGCGTGACCGTGGACAGGTCCATCGACTTGAACAGCGAACCCGTGCGCGGTTTCGGGCCGGTCTTCTTCGCAGCCTTCTTGGCCGGAGCCTTCTTCGCCGCCTTCTTCGCGACGACCTTCTTGGTGGCGGTCTTCGTGCCGCCCTTCCCCTCGGACCCGAGTTCCTCGACGGGGATGGGCGTGACGTCCGGCTCCGGTTCCGGCTCGGGTTCCGGATCGGGGATCAGTTCGGTCACGTAGGGCCCGAAGCGGCCCTCACGCGCGACGATCTCATAGCCGGTGGACGGATCGACACCGAGGACACGTCCTTCCTGCGGTGTCGAGAAGAGCTTCTCGGCGTACTCGAGGGTGAGCTCGTCCGGCGGAAGGTCGTCGGGCAGGTTGGCGCGCTGCGAGGTCGGCTCGGCCTCGGGATCGTCGGGGTCGGTGATCATCCGTTCGAGATACGGGCCGAACCGGCCGACACGCACGTGAATCTCGCGACCCTCGGAGTCGTCGAACAGGCGGATGGAGTTGATCTCGCGGGCATCGATGTCCTCGAGGTTCTCCCCCACCAGCTTCTTCAGACCACCCTTGCGGGCGACCGACTCCTCGTGACCGTCGTCGCTGCCGAAGTAGAACCGCGTCAGCCAGTCGGTGCGCTGCCGGTGGCCGGAGGCGATCTCGTCGAGATCGTCCTCCATTCCGGCCGTGAAGTCGTAATCGACGAGCTGGGCGAAGTGCGCCTCGAGAAGGCCGATCACGGCGAACGCCACCCACGACGGCACGAGCGCGCTGCCGCGCTTGTAGACGTAACCGCGATCGAGGATCGTCTTGATGATCGACGCGTAGGTCGAGGGCCGGCCGATTCCGAGTTCCTCGAGCGTCTTGATCAGGCTCGCCTCGGTGTACCGGGCGGGCGGATTCGTGGAGTGACCATCCGGATCGAGCTTCGTCGCGGTGACGGACGCGCCCTCGGACAGGTTCGGCAGACGCGACTCCGCGTCGTCCGACTGTCCGCCGGCCTCCTCGTCGACGCTTTCGACGTAGGCCTTCAGGAAGCCCGCGAAGGTGATGGTGCGACCCGACGACGAGAAGGTGCACTCCTCGCCGGTGCCCGCGGTGCCGGTGATGCGCAACGTGAGCGTCGTGCCTCGCGCGTCGGCCATCTGGGAGGCGACGGTGCGCTGCCAGATGAGCTCGTAGAGCTTGAACTCGTCGCCGTCGAGACGCGAGTGCAGCTCGCCGGGGGTGGCGAAGACGTCGCCGGCGGGACGGATCGCCTCGTGCGCTTCCTGCGCGTTCTTGACCTTGCGGGTGTACTGGCGCGGCGTCGGGTGGACGAACTCGGCGCCGTACAACTGAGTGGCCTGTGCGCGGGCCGCGGCGATCGCCGACTCCGACAGCGTCGTGGAGTCGGTACGCATGTAGGTGATGTAGCCGTTCTCGTACAGGCGCTGCGCCGTGCGCATGGTGCGTTCGGACGAGAAACGCAGCTTGCGGCCCGCCTCCTGCTGCAGCGTCGACGTCATGAAGGGGGCGTACGGCTTGCGCGTGTACGGCTTGCTCTCGGCCGACGACACCGTCAGCGCAGCACCGGCGAGTGCCTCCGCGAGGCGGCGGGCGCGGTCTTCGTCGAGGACGACGACACCGTTCGACTTCAGGTTCCCGTCGGCCCCGAAATCACGACCCGACGCGACCCGGGCACCGTCGACGTTGACCAGGCGGGCACCGAACGAGCGGGGGCTCGCGTCGGCACCGGCGTCCATCGTGGCCGCGATGTCCCAGTACTCGGCGGACTTGAACGCCATGCGCTCGCGTTCACGCTGGACGATCACACGGGTCGCCACGGACTGCACACGACCCGCCGACAGGCGGGGCATGACCTTCTTCCACAACACCGGGCTGACCTCGTAGCCGTACAGACGGTCGAGGATGCGGCGGGTCTCCTGCGCGTCGACCAGGTCGTTGTCGAGGTCGCGGGTGTTCTCGGCGGCCGCGCGGATCGCGGGCTCGGTGATCTCGTGGAAGACCATGCGCCGGACGGGCACCTTGGGCTTGAGGGTTTCGAGCAGGTGCCAGGCGATGGCCTCACCCTCGCGGTCGGGGTCGGTGGCGAGGTAGAGCTCGTCGGCGTCCTTGAGCAGGCTCTTCAGTTCCGAGACCTTGGACTTCTTGTCGGCGCTGACGACGTAGAGCGGTTCGAAGTCGTGGTCGACGTCGACACCGAGGCGCGCCCACGACTCGCCCTTGTACTTGGCCGGGACGTCCGCAGCACCACGCGGCAGGTCGCGGATGTGCCCGACCGAGGCCTCGACGACGTAGTCGCGGCCGAGGTAGGGGGCGATCTTTCTCGCCTTGGTCGGGGACTCGACGATCACGAGCCGACGCGTGCCCGACGAACCGCCCGCAGTGCTCTTCTCCCGTGCTGCCACCGTGCCGCCCGCACCTTCCCTCATTGCCGACATGTCGCCTTGTTCGAAGACATGTATACCGACCCGTTCCCCAGACGCGGCCACACACAGGGTCGCACATCCTCGGGGAACGGCTCTTCACAAGTGATGATCACCCGGTTCCACGTGCGGCCAGATCCGGCGTGCCGCGTCGGCGTCCGGAGGTGCACCGATGTTCTCGACGAGCCTCGTCAGACGCCTCCGGCCGGAGATCCTCAACCCGGGACCACCGGTGCCGTGCGTACCGATGAGAGTCGGCGCGATGCCGGCGCGCATGAGCGCCTGCACCAGGGATGCATGGGTCTCGGGAGCCGTCGGATCCAGACCGAGAACATACTGTGCTCCCTCGACCTCCATGCGACCGGACGCGAGGAACCACGCGCGCTGGGCCCGCGAGGACGGGACCCAGCCGCTCGGGACAGTCTTCGTGTCGTCGCCGATCCACTGGGTGGCGAGCGGGACGAGAGCGCTCTCGGAGGACGTGCTCACGGTGAACAGATCGCCGTCGGCGACGATGTCCGCCCCCACTCCCGTGTCGGTCACGAGCTGGGCGATGGCACGGGCGCGCCATTCGGCGTCGACCTCCACGGTCAATACCGCGCCGTCGTCGGTGAGGCACGCGCGTCCGTGCGCCGCGAGCAGACCGGTCAGATCGGCCAGAGCCGGCGGCATCGTGTCGGCCCCGAAGAAGGACAGTTGGCTCACAGGGTCCTCCTCTCCCGGCTCCGCGAGCGCGACGAGTGGGTGAGGTCGTACGCCCGTTCGCGCACACGTCCCGGAAAATGCATCGTCCCCCATCACCTGAGGCGACGGGGGACGATCGGGCGAGGTGGTTGGCCTTGCCCGGTTGCTCGCTCGAGCGGGTGGATCAGAGTGCGCGCACGCCGGTGGCCTGCGGGCCCTTGGTGCCCTGACCGACCTCGAACTCGACTCGCTGGTTCTCCTCGAGGGTGCGGAAGCCGGAACCCTGGATCTCGGAGTAGTGAACGAACACGTCGGCGGAGCCGTCCTCAGGAGCGATGAAGCCGAAGCCCTTCTCCGCGTTGAACCACTTCACAGTGCCCTGTGCCATGCTTTTCCTTCTCTTTCTAACACCGGATTCGACGAACCGCCGGGTACGCGATCCGCCAGGTCCCGGTTCCGACCGCTGTACTTCTCGAGTCCCCCGTTGGAAGAGCTAAAGCACCGCGCTCGCAACCATCGATCCTGCGAGCGTGCACTTTTCCAAGTCTACGAACACAGAAGCTGCGACCGGGTGTCAGTCAACCACGTTCCGGGCACGCGCAACAGTAGGAATGGGCACAAACGTGCCAATTCCCTGATCTTGTTCACGCCTCGGTAGCATTACCCACGGGTAGCTGTTGCTGCCATGTTACGGGAGGGCACCGATGCCACACTCGTCCCGGACCTCGGCCCCCACTCGTATCCGACAGACCATCTCGTTCGACCCGCGGAGTACTGCGTGACCGGCTCGCCCTTCCTCCACAGCGGCGACGCCACCCCTACCTACGGTCGCGAGCTACTCGATCGGCTGCTCACGGGCACCCCGTCGGGCGAGTCACCGCTGACCCACGTCGCGGAGATCCCGGCGCGACCCGCACATCACAGCGACTGGCCGCAGTGGGCACACCACGACGTCGTCGACGCGTTCCGCGAACAGGGTGTGGAGCGTCCATGGCACCACCAGGCGAGTGCCGCCGACATCGCCGCCGGCGGGGAACACGTGGTCGTGTCCACCGGCACCGCGTCCGGCAAGTCGGTGGCCTACCAGCTTCCCGTCCTCAGTGCCCTCGCCGACGACCCACAGGCCACAGCCCTGTACCTCTCGCCCACCAAGGCGCTCGGCGCCGACCAGTTGCGTGCGGTCACCGACCTGACCTCCGAGATCGACGCCCTGTCGACCGTGTGCGCGTGCGCCTACGACGGCGACACGTCCACCGAGATCCGGCAGTGGACGCGACGGCACTCGCGCTGGATCTTCACCAATCCCGACATGCTGCACCTGTCGCTGCTACCCGCCCACGCCCGATGGGCCCGGTTGTGGCGTCGTCTGCGGTACGTCGTCGTCGACGAATGCCACTCCTACCGGGGCGTGTTCGGATCGCACGTCGCACTGATCCTGCGTCGGCTGCGGCGCGTCGCCCGCCGGTACGGCGCCGATCCCGTATTCGTGCTCGCCTCCGCGACGACCGCGGAACCGGGGGCCGCGGCGTCCCGTCTCATCGGCGCTCCCTGCCGGGAGGTCACCGAGGACGGTTCACCGCACGGACCTCGCACGGTCGCCATGTGGGAGCCGCCCCTGCTGCGCGAGGTGACCGGCGAACACGGTGCCCCGGTGCGCCGGGCCGCGGGCACCGAGGCCGCGCGTCTGCTCGCGGATCTCGTCGTCGAAGGTGCCCGCACGCTGGCGTTCGTCCGGTCGCGCCACGGCGCCGAACTCACCGCCATGGGCGCACGCCGGCTTCTCACCGAGTCGGCACCGGATCTCGCCGACCGGGTGGCGGCCTACCGGGCGGGCTATCTCGCCGAGGACCGCCGCGACCTCGAGGCGGCCCTCTCCGACGGACGCCTGCTCGGCGTCGCCAGCACGAACGCCCTCGAACTCGGCGTGGACATCGCCGGTCTGGACGCGGTGGTCGTCGCCGGTTTCCCCGGCACGGTGGCGTCGTTCCGGCAACAGGGCGGTCGCGCCGGTCGCCGTGGGCAGGGTTCGCTCGTCGTGTTGATCGCACGGGACGATCCGCTCGACACCTATCTCGTGCACCATCCGCAAGCGCTGCTCGACCGGCCGGTCGAGGCGACGATCACCGACCCGAACAATCCGTACGTGCTCGGACCCCAACTCCTCTGCGCCGCAGCCGAACTACCCCTCAGCGACGCCGAGGTCGACGAGTTCGGTGCGCTCGACGTCCTCACGGCCCTCGCGGAGCAGGGACTGATCCGGCGCCGGCCGCACGGTTGGTTCGTCACCCCCGGTACGCAACCGCACGGCGATGTCGAGATCCGCGGCGGGATCGGCCATCAGATCTCGATCGTCGAGGGCGACACCGGTCGCATGCTCGGCACCGTCGACGCCGCCCGGGCGCCCGCGACCGTCCATCCCGGAGCCGTGCACCTGCATCAGGGCGAGACGTTCGTGGTCGACGAGTTGTATCTCGAGGACGGCATCGCCCTCGTGCACGCCGAAGATCCGGAATGGTCGACGAGCGCTCGGGAGATCACCGACATCTGCTGCGTCTCCGTCGACGAACGACGCGAATACGGGCCCGTCACGGTCGCGTCCGTGGGGGTCGAGGTGACGCATCGGGTGGTCGGCTATCTGCGCCGCCTGCCGTCGGGAGAGGTGCTCGACCAGATCCCCCTCGACATGCCGGAGCACACGCTCGACACCCGCGCGGTGATGTACACGATCGAACCCGACCTGCTCGACAGGATCGGCGTGACGCCCGATCGCGTGCCGGGCGCGCTCCATGCCGCCGAGCACGCCGCGATCGGTCTGCTCCCCCTGCTCGCGACGTGCGATCGTGGCGATATCGGCGGCGTCTCCACCGACCTGCACCCCGACACCGGGCTACCCACCGTCTTCGTCTACGACGGGCAACCCGGCGGTGCCGGATTCACCGAACGCGGTTACCACCGGATCGTCAAGTGGCTCACGGCGACTCGCGATGCGGTTGCGGCCTGTGAATGTGCCGCGGGATGCCCGTCGTGCGTGTACTCCCCCAAGTGCGGCAACGGCAACGATCCACTCGACAAGGCCGGAGCGGTCGCCGTCCTCGACGCCGTTCTCGACGCGATCGAGAGGCCCGGGCCGCTCGGGTCCTGATACCGCGCTCCCTTCGCCCGAGCCTCGTCGATCACTCGAAGCAGTGCCGATTCAGAGCACCGGTGTGCCATTCCGGAGGACTCCGGACACATTTCGAGAGCATGCCTCGAGGTCGAATCGGCCGGATACGACCCCGGGAGCGACCCTCCCATCCGGTCTCATCCAGCAGGACCCGCCCGCGCCACGGCGGCCGCCTCCCTGTCCCCGAAGAGGGAGGACACCGGGACGGTGACCTCGACGACCGCGTCCCACCGATCGATGTCGCAGCGCCGCAAACGCACTCGCATCCGCGAGGTGATCGGTTCACTCGCCTCGCATGCCGCCACGACACCTCGGTCCAGCGCCGCGGCGACCGCCACCGCGGCCAGGTCGGCCGCCGCCTGAGCACGATGACGGGCCACGACGACCGACCCGACGTGCAGCAGAGTCGCGGTGATCGCGATGAGGCCGGCCATCACGGCGCAGCCGATCACGCTCGCGCTCCCGTCGTCGCCGACGAGGGACCGGCCCGACTTCATCGCATTCCTTCCGGCTCCCGCGCCGCCACCGCCTCGGCCGTCAGCGTCAGCAGTGGAAGCAACGGGCTTTCGGCGGTCACGACCACGACGATCAAGTCCCCCTCCTCGCGCACCGCCACGCGTGCATCCGGGGGTGCGACGCGCGCGGCCACGTCGAGTGCCCGCGCCTGATCGCCCCGTGCCGTGAGGCGGGCGGCTTCGCGTGCGGCGTCGTGGCACCGCACCTGGTACGCGATGCCCAGTACCGCGCCGAGGCACAGCACGAGCACCGAGACCAGGCTTGCGATCGCAAGAGCCGCTTCGACGGTGACGCCTCCGCGGTCCTCGCGGACGAAGACCGTAACCGACGTCCGGCGAACGTTTTTCGACTCCGGATCCCTCACACCGACGTGTTCAGTGCTCGTTCGACGATGCCTGTCAGTGCGGAGACGATCGAGTCGCCGGTCACCACCGTGTACAGCACCGCCCCGAATGCCGCAGCCGCGATGGTGCCGATCGCATATTCCGCCGTCGACATGCCGTCGTCCTGTGCGACGAGCCCACCGATCCGACCACACAATCCACGTGCGAACTCCGTGGTCATCGTCCGTTTCCCCATCTTCCGTTCCTTTCCATTCGTGCAACGCAGACCGTCCGCGCCGACATTCACATCAGCCCCGCACCCAGGACGTCCCGCGCCAAGCCGACGACGACCGGCACGATGCCCAGACATACGAAGGCGGGCAGAAAACACAATCCGAGCGGTCCGCTCACGAGCACCCCGGCACGATCGATCTCGGCGGCCACCCGGTCCTCCGTATCGGCGCGATGCCGGACCGCGAGTTCGGCGACGGTATCCGAGAAGGGCGCACCGGATTTCGCGGATCGTCGTGCCGCGCGGGCGAAGTCCTCCAGCGCGTCGGTGGCCCCCACCCCGGCCCACGCTTCGGCCGGATCGGCTCCGAGTGCCGATCGGTCGGCGCCTCGACGCAATGCCGCCGCGAGGTCCGGTGGAGCAGACTCCGCAACGACCCGTGCCGCGCCGCCGGCCGGCATCCCCGCGCGCAGGCACGCTGCGAACAGATCGAAGGCGGCGGGAACCGCGTGCGGATCGATCACCGGATCGGGTGTCGTGCGCCGAACGACATCGGATTTCGCGAGGGAGAGACGTTCCGCACCGCGAGGAACGGGCGCGACGACGAGTGCGGTCGCTCCCAGCATCACCGCCCAGGTCGCGCTCACGCCGCCACCCGTGCCGCGATCCGGTCCGTCCACAGCAGACCCGCACAGACCAGCACCGTGCCGACGACGAGCATGATGCCTCCGAGACCACCGCCGAGCAGGATGCCGAGCGGAGACGCACCCATGAGTTGTCCGAGGCCTACCCCGAGCACCGGCAGCCCCGCCAGGACCGACGCCGTGGCCCGGGCGCCGGCGAGCCCGGCCTCCGTGCGGGCGCGGATCCGCATGCGCGCGGCCAGATCGACCCGCGCGGCCCCGAGCAACTCGGCGAGAGCGAGACCGTGACGGTCGGAGACCGACCACGCGTCGGCCACCCGAGCCACGCTGTCGGCGACACCGCCACCCCCCGACGATGCTGCGACCGATCGCAAACCGTGCGCAGCCGACCCGCCGAGCCGCGCTCGTGCCGCAGCGACCCGGAACGCCCCGGCGACGGGACCGGTCGTCTCCCGGGCAGCCACCTCGCACGCGTCGGCGGGATGCGTTCCCACCCGCAAGTCGGCGATCACGGTATCCAAGCCGGACAACAGTATTCGCCGATCGCGATCGAGTTCGGCCGCGCGGTTCCGGGCTCGGCGACGCCATAGGACGGTCGCGACGACCGCCGCCGCAGCCACCGCCGACGTGATCCCCGCCCACATCACGACCGTCGCCCCCACGGCGACCACCGCCCCGAGGACGAGAGCGCGCGGCACCGGACGTGCCGCCGCATCGGGTGTACCGCGCCGCAGCCGGCGACGGGCCGAGGGCGACGGCAGGACGAACAGCGCTGCCGCAAGGCACAGGATCGTCGCGTTCACGGCGCGTCCCGTCGACGCAGTATTCGTTCGAGGGCGTCCATGCCGTGCTCGCTGCCCCGGTCGTGTGTCCATGCGGGCGTAACGATCACACCCGCGACCGGGTCGCGTTCGACCACGCCGATCTCCACGAGACGTCGTGCTCCGTCGGTACCGCGGTGCACGTGCAGGACCACCTGCACCGCGGCAACGAGTTGACTGTGCAGTGCGGGCCGGTCGAGGCCCCCGAGCGCCGCGAGGGCCTCGAGTCGCGCAGGCACCTCGTCGGGCGAGTTGGCGTGCACCGTTCCGGCGCCGCCGTCGTGACCCGTGTTCAAAGCGGTCAGAAGATCGACGACCTCTGCTCCTCGCACCTCGCCGATGACGATACGATCCGGTCGCATCCGCAGGGCCTGCCGCACGAGATCGCGGACGGTGACCTCCCCGACCCCCTCCACGTTCGGTGCCCGCGCGACGAGCCGCACCACGTGCGGGTGTGACGGAACCAGCTCGGCGGCATCCTCGACGCAGACGATGCGTTCCGTGGGGTCGACCGCACCGAGGAGCGCCGCGAGCATGGTCGTCTTCCCTGCCCCGGTACCCCCGACGACGAGGAAGGCCAACCGGGCACGCACGATGCGGAGCAACAGCCGATAGGCGTCCTCGGAGACCGCTCCGCGATCGCGCAGCGCGTCGAGCCCCTGGGTCGCGGGTCGCAGGACCCGCAACGACAGGCACGTCCCACCCTGGGCGACCGGCGAGAGCACTGCGTGCAGCCGAACGCCGAACTCGCCGTGTCCGGGCAGTCTGCCGTCGACCCACATCTGGGCGTCGTCGAGGCGGCGTCCGGCGAACAGCGCCAGTCGCTGTGCGAGCCGCCTGACCGCCGCCTCGTCGGGAAAGGTGACATCGGTCAGACGCAGCCCGTTGCCGCGATCCACCCAGACGCGGTCGGGTGCGGTGACGAGCACATCGGTGGTCGCCGGGTCCGCCAGGAGATCCTCGAGCGGACCCGCACCGGTCAGTTCGGTCTGTAGATGTCGCAGGGCTGCAAGCAGATCGGAGTCCCCGAGTACTCCGCCGGATTCCGCGCGCAAGGCAGCGGCGACGCGGGCGGGGGTGAGTTCTGCGGTCTCGTCGGCCAGCCGGTCGCGGACCCGGCCGAGGAGCTCGTCCCCGAGGATCCCGCTCATGCCGCACGCCTCGGACCGACGCGGTCGGCTCCGACGGCTGCCAGCACGTCGTGCGCCGCACCGAGCAGCGGCGAACGTGGCCGCAACCGCAGGCCGCCGCGTTCGAGCATCTCCGTCAGGCCGGGCTCGGGACGCATCGACGTGAGTACGTCCAGGCCCACCGCGTCCGCCACGTCGACGGCTCGCAGACCACCGGGTGCAGGTCCGCGGACGACGACTCCGGCCGGTTCACCCCGGGCCGAGAGCGTGCGGGCGACCCGGGCAGCCGAAAGCACCGCCCCGATGCGGGCCGGTACGACGAGAAGCGTGAGGTCGGCCAGTGCGATCACCGCGTCGGCGACCGGGTCGAAACTGCGTCCCACATCGCAGACGACGGTCGTTCCCGCCCCCCGCACGGCCTCGACGACCGACCCGACGGCCCCAGCGGTGAGCCGGTCGCTGTTCTCACGGTCGGTGGACAGGACTCCCACACCGGGTGACCAGACGGGCACGGCGTCGCGCAGGGCACGCGCCGAGATCCGGCCTCCGTCGACGGTGAGTCCGGACCACCGCACCCCGGGGTGCTCCTCGAGTCCGGTCAGGACGTCGAGCCCCGCGCCGAACGGGTCGGCGTCGACGAGCAGGGTGTCGCGTCGTTCGTCGTGCCCCGCGGCCCAGGCCAGCGCGGCGGCGAAGGTCGACGCACCCGCTCCTCCGCATCCGCCGACGACCGCGAGGACAACGCCTGCCCCGGCGGAGGGTTCGCCGGCGGCCGCGACGATCGAGAGCAGTTCCACCTCCTCGGACGGGAGGGCAAGGACGTGTTCGGCGCCGACTGTCGCGGCGGCCTGCCATTCCGTGAGGTCGGCGGTTCCGCCGCACACGAGGATCACGCCGGGTCGGCGAGGGTACCCACCCGCGCACGACACGGCCGCGGCAGCGTCGAGCACGACGATTGCGGCGTCGGTCCACGCTCTGCGGGGTACCGGCACGGACATCTCGTGCAGTGTGCGGTCGGCCGCCGCGACCACGCGACGGAGGTCGGCGACCAGCGCTGGATCGTCGATCAGTCCGAGGATGTCGTTCATGCCCGACAGGCTGCCGCGTCGCGGAGCCGGGGACGCCGTGGAAACGGTGCCGGGAGCCCCACCTGTGGATGAATCGGGGGCCTGTGGACAACCCGGGTGTCCGCGACGTTCATACGTCGATGCGCAGGAACCGGGGTGTAGAGAGAGTGCGAAGATCGGCCGCGAACACCCTCCGACAAAGCGACAGCCCTCGCCAGGGGGGAGGAGGCGAGGGCCGTCTGCGTTCAGCCCCGGGGGGTCGGGCTGAACACAACCCGGGTATCGACCCGGGCATTCGCGATAGTACACCGTTAGGTGCGATTACTTGCAACTTCAAACACCGGCGCGCCGCGCACCCGGCACCCCGAAGTCCGTGCGCACCTATTGTGGTGATCGTGACCGATACGTCCGTGAATCCGTCCCGACCGGCCCCGTCGTCCGGGGGCTCACCGGATGCGGCTCGCATCGCAGCGTTCTTCGATCTCGACAAGACCGTCATCGCCAAGTCGAGCGTGCTGGCCTTCACCCGCCCGTTCTTCGAGGAGGGTCTTCTCAGTCGCCGTGCCGTACTGCAGAGCACCTACGCCCAGCTGCTCTACCTGCTCTCGGCGGCGGATCAGGCCCGGGTGGACCGGATGCGCGAACATATCGCACACATGTGCAAGGGCTGGGACGTCGAGCAGGTCGGATCGATCGTCGAAAAGACTCTGCAAGACGTCGTGACACCGCTCGTCTACGCGGAGGCGAAGGATCTGATCGCCGACCACCGCGCCCGTGGTCACGACGTGATCATCGTGTCGGCGTCGGGTCAGGAAGTGGTGACGCCGATCGCGCGGACACTCGGTGCCTCCCACAGCACGGGGAGCCGGATGCGGATCGCCGACGGCCGGTACGCCGGCGAGCTCGAGTTCTACTGCTTCGGGGAAGCGAAGGCGGTCGCGATCCGCGAGCTCGCCGATCGATACGGCTACGATCTCTCCCGCAGCTACGCGTACTCCGATTCGGCCACCGACCTGCCGATGTTGCTGGAGGTCGGTTATCCGCGCGCGGTCAACCCGGATCGTCCGTTGCGTCGGGCGGCCACCGAAAACGGTTGGCCCATTCTCACTTTCGCCCGTCCCGTGCCGCTCGGACGGCGCGCCCGCCCCTCGCCGCGCGCCCTGGCGACGCTCGCCGCCACCCTCGGCGCGACCGCACTGATACTGGGTGCCACTCGTCGCCTGGCCAAGCACCGGATGCGTTGACACTCAGGGCCACTCGTCGCAAGAACGGAAACAGAGCGATGAAGTTGGGGGCTTGCCGACATCTCCCGGACGGGGTAGAAAGGAGTTACGGAAGGGCGGAAGGCCAAGACCGAATCGGAAGAGAAGATTCGATCTCCCGACTGTTCTTCCCAGCACGGACACCGAGTACCCACGCGAAGCCGATGCCACTATAAGGGCACAAGTGTTGTGGGCCTGCGAGTTCCGGATTTTCGAAGACAAGTACCCCGCACCCGTTGCGAGGACGAATCGACGATACCCGGATCATCGCCGAGGCCGTTGAATCACAACCCATTTCAGCACGCATGGTAACTCGGACCGCCCGTGCTAGCGGGTGGCGGAATCGATCTCGATCGATATGCCACCCGCTTTCGCGTGCGAGGGCGCTTTTCGATCAGGCGGCTCCTGTGAGGGATACCCCCACTCAACCGGCGAAGGCCTCCGCGATCGACGTGGCCTCACGGGCCCCGGCCTCGAGCGACCCGCAGCAGAACAGCACCCAGCCGCCCACACCCTCCGCGGTTCCCGCCCCGAATCCGGCGACACCGTCGCGGTAGGCCTGCAGGCGGCGCATCCAGTGCACCTCGGGCACGCCGAGATTGTGCGTGTCGAGTCCGGACGCGACGCACACCAGCCGGGAGGCTGCCCGCGCCACGACACCGTCGGCGACACCGAAAGGCTTCAGGACGGACAGTTCGCCGTGCACGACCGCCGCGAGAACCGGCGCCGGGGCGTTCGTCCCGCCGGTGACGAGTTGCGCGAGCGCGTCGAGACGCTCGGCGACACCCGGTTCCGCGCGCGGACGCCCCAGTTCCTCCGCGTCCTCCACCAGATCGGCGGCGGCGAGCAAGTGGAGGCGGGCGAGCGCCTGCAGCGGAGCACGCCGCCAGGTCGCGACCATGTTGCCGAGCGCATCGCCGTCGAGCACCTGCGCCACCCGGAGCGCTCCGGCCAGGACCGGATCTCCGTTCTCCCCCGGTTGCGGAAGTTCCGTCGACCCACCGTCGATCGACGCCGAGGCGCGTGCGGCCCGCACCGACGCCTCCGCGGCGGTGTTCGCCCATCCGCGCCGGTTGGTCCGATGTCGGTGCACCTCCGCAAGCGCGTCGCGGGCACGGTCGGCCGCGTCGCGCACACCCGGAAGGTCGACGAGAGGCTGAAGAGGGTCGGTCACGTCGACGACGGTACCGGCGCTCACGCGGCGAGCGGACGAGAGGTTCACCGGTCGTGCCGGAATGCCGTTCGTCGCGCGAAATCAACCGATGAGCGAAAGTGACAGGGTTGCATATCGATGCAACGGTGCGGCGCCGGTCACAGATGATTACGCTCACAAGAGCCCGAATGGAACCACCCGGAAAGAGGCCCCGCATCATGACGAGCGCAGCCCAGGAGCACGAATCGAAGGCGTACCCGCCGAACCCGGAGTTCACCGCCACCGCCAACGCCGGTCCGGAACTGCAGGCCGCGGCCGACGCCGATCGGCTCGGTTTCTGGGACGAGCAGGCGAAACGACTCGACTGGGCGCAACCCTGGACGGAGGTGCTGGACTGGTCGGACGCACCGTTCGCGAAATGGTTCGTCGGCGGCACGCTGAACGTCGCCTACAACTGCGTCGACCGGCACGTCGAGGCCGGTAACGGCGATCGGGTCGCGATCCACTTCGAGGGCGAGCCCGGCGACAGCCGGTCGCTGACCTACAACGACCTGCTCGCCGAGGTCTCTCGCGCCGCGAACACTTTCACCGACCTCGGTCTGGTCGCCGGCGACCGCGTCGCGATCTACATGCCGATGATCCCCGAGGCCATCGTCACGATGCTCGCGTGCGCGCGGCTCGGTCTGACCCATTCGGTCGTGTTCGGTGGGTTCTCCTCCCATGCTCTGCGTTCCCGGATCGACGACGCTCAGGCCAAGCTCCTGGTCACCGTGGACGGGCAGTGGCGCCGTGGTCAGGCCGCGCCGCTCAAGAACGCCGCCGACGAAGCGGTCGCCGACGCGAAGTCGATCGAGCACGTGCTCGTCGTCGCGCGCACCGGCATCGACGTCGAGTGGACCGAGGGTCGCGACCTCTGGTGGCACGAGACCGTCGAGAAGGCCTCGCCGGAGCACCAGGCGCAGCCGTTCGACTCCGAGCATCCCCTGTTCATCCTCTACACCTCGGGCACCACCGGTAAGCCCAAGGGCATCATCCACACCTCCGGTGGATATCTGACCCAGGCGTCGTACACCCACCACTACGTCTTCGACCACAAGCCGGGCCGCGACGTCTACTGGTGCACCGCCGACATCGGCTGGGTGACCGGCCACAGCTACATCGTGTACGGACCACTGAGCAACGGCGTCACGCAGGTCGTCTACGAGGGCACCCCCAACTCGCCGAACGAGCACCGGCACTTCGAGATCATCGAAAAGTACGGGGTGTCGATCTACTACACCGCCCCGACGCTGATCCGCACCTTCATGAAGTGGGGTCGCGAAATCCCCGACGCCCACGACCTGTCGTCGATCCGTCTGCTCGGCAGCGTCGGTGAACCGATCAACCCGGAGGCGTGGCGCTGGTACCGCGAGGTCATCGGCGCAGACTCCGCCCCGATCGTCGACACCTGGTGGCAGACCGAGACGGGCGCGATCATGATCTCGCCGCTGCCCGGCATCACCGCCACCAAGCCCGGTTCGGCGATGGCTCCGCTGCCCGGTATCTCCGCGAAGATCGTCGACGACGAGGCCAAGCCTCTCGGCCCGGGCGGTAACGGCTATCTGGTCCTCGACCAGCCGTGGCCGGCGATGCTGCGCGGCATCTGGGGCGACGATCAGCGCTACCGCGAGACCTACTGGTCGCGCTATGAGGACCAGGGCTGGTACTTCGCCGGCGACGGTGCCCGCTACGACGACGACGGGGCGCTGTGGGTGCTCGGCCGTGTCGACGACGTCATGAACGTCTCCGGTCACCGCATCTCCACCTCGGAGGTCGAGTCGGCACTCGTGTCGCACCCGTCCGTCGCCGAGGCCGCGGTCGTCGGCGCCGCCGACGAGACCACCGGTCAGGGCATCGTCGCGTTCGTGATCCTGCGCGAGCACGTCGAGAACACCGGCGACGAGCTGATCAAGCAGCTGCGCGACCACGTGGCGGTGGAGATCTCCCCGATCGCCAAGCCCCGCCAGATCACCGTGGTACCCGAGCTGCCGAAGACCCGCTCGGGCAAGATCATGCGCCGTCTGCTGCGCGACGTCGCCGAAGGCCGCGAGCTCGGCGACACCTCGACGCTCGTCGACCCGGCCGTCTTCGACGCGATCCGCGGCAAGTAGTCCCGAACGACGAGAACGGTCCCTTCCGGATCGGCGGATCCGGAAGGGACCGTTCTCGGTCTGCGCGACTACACCTCGTCGAGCGACCGGTCGCGAGTCTCCTTGACGACGAGCAGCGCGACGAAGGTCGTCGCCGCAGCGATCAGCAGGTAGATGCCCACCCAGCCGACGCCGTAGCTCGTGGCCAGCCAGGTCGCGATGAACGGGGCCACCGCGGCACCGAGGATGCTCGACACGTTGTACGAGATGCCGGAACCCGTGTAGCGGACGTTCGTCGGGAACAGCTCGGGCAGGATCGCGCTCTGCGGTCCGAAGGTCAGGCCCATGAGCAGCATGCCGACGATGAGGAAGAACAGCATGCGGCCGGAGCTCATACCATCGCTCGACAGCAGGAACTGGAAGCACAGGCCGAACACCATGATCGCGCCTGTGACGACCAGCAGGGTCGAGCGGCGACCGTAGCGGTCGGCGAGCCACCCGGCGACGGGCACCGCCGCGGCGAAGAACAGCACCGCGACCAGCTGCAGCACGAGGAAGTCCGCGTACTGGAAACCGGCACCGTGGCCGCCCTCCTCGGGGGTCTTGCCCGTTCCGAAGCTCAGGACCCAGGTGGTCATGATGTAGAAGAGCGTGTACGTCGCGAGCATGACGAAGGTGCCGATGATCAGCTCACGCCAGCTGGTCTTGAACACCTCGGCGAGCGGCGTCTTGACCTTCTTGCCCTCGGCGACGGCCTTGGCGAAGACCGGAGTCTCCTCGAGCTTGAGCCGCACGTACAGGCCGATGATCACCATGACCGCGCTGAGCAGGAACGGGATGCGCCAGCCCCATTCGAGGAAGGCGCTCGACAGGTCGGGGTCGCCGTTGTCGTGCCCGAGCAGCAGCGTGATGATCAGGAACAGGCCGTTGGCTCCGATGAAGCCGATGGGTGCGCCGAGCTGCGGCCACATCGCCGCCCAGGCTCGCTTGCCGGGCTCGGCTGTCTCGGTCGCGAGCAGGGCCGCGCCGGACCATTCCCCACCGAGGCCCAATCCCTGGCAGAAGCGCATGAGGGCCAGCAGGGCCGGCGCAATGAGCCCGGCCTGATGGTAAGTCGGCAGCAGACCGATGAGGAAGGTCGCGATACCCATCGTCAGGAGCGAGCCGACGAGGGTGACCTTGCGGCCGATGCGGTCGCCGAAGTGCCCGAAGACGATGGATCCGACCGGGCGGGCGACGAAGGCGATACCGAAGGTCGCCAGGGAGGCGAGCAGCGCGGTCGTGCTGTTGCCCTGCGGGAAGAACAGGTGCGGGAAGACCGAGACGGCGGCTGTCGCATAGATGTAGAAGTCGTAGAACTCGATGGACGTGCCGACCATGCTGGCGACGACGATGCGCCGGCGCGGGACACCCGCGACGACCGAGGAGCCGCCGTCCTCCACTCCGAACGATGTGCTCACTGAACCAACTCCAGGACTTGTAACCAAATGTTGAGAGAGAATCCCAATTACTAGGAAAAGTGAACACCCCGGTTTCCGTCCCCCGCAAATCGGACACCCTTGGTCTGCTCGACTCGTACACCGTTAGACTCCCGAGGAGGTGTGCCGGGAAGTCTGGTCGGCGACGGCTCGGCCGTGCCCGTATCCCCCGACCGAAAGACGCTCGTGTCCGACACTTCTTCGCCCACCTGGACCGCACCTCTGGGTCGCTTCCTCCGCACCGAGACAGTCGGTGGTTCGCTGCTGCTCATCGCCGCAGCGATAGCTCTGATCTGGATCAACTCCCCGTTCGGCGACTCCTACACCGCACTGCGGGACTTCACTTTCGGCCCGGAATCGTTACACCTGCACCTCTCGGTGGGCGACTGGGCCAAGGACGGCCTGCTCGCCGTCTTCTTCTTCGTCGCGGGCCTCGAGCTCAAACGCGAACTCGTCACGGGTGAACTCGCCGACCGCAAGAAGGCGATGCTCCCCGTCATCGCCGCAGCAGGCGGCGTGATCCTGCCCGCCCTCATCGCGGCCCTCGTCGGCTGGGGTGCACCGGGAATGGACCGGGGCTGGGCGATTCCGGTCGCCACCGACATCGCCTTCGCGCTCGGCGTGCTCGCTCTCACCGGTTCCCGCATCCCCACCAGCGCCCGAGTGTTCCTGTTGAGCCTGGCAGTGGTCGACGACCTCATCGGCATCGCGCTCATCGCGATTCTGTTCACCTCGGGGCTCGCCGTCGCGTGGCTGCTCGCCACGGTGGCCGCAGCGGCGGTGTACTGGCTCGCGCAGCAGAGACGCATCACCACCCCGTGGTTGTACGTGCCGCTCGCACTGTTCACCTGGTATGCCATGCACAGCGCCGGTATCCACGCGACCGTCGCCGGAGTCCTCCTCGGCCTTCTCACCCGTGTACGCAACGATCCCGGCGAGGACTACGCACCCGCCGAGCGACTGATCCATCGCATCCAGCCGTGGTCCGCCGGCCTGTGCGTTCCGCTGTTCGCCCTGTTCGCCTCGGGTGTGCCCATCGGTGCGCAGATGCTCGGCGAGGTGTTCACCGATCCTGTCGGCCAGTCCGTCGTCCTCGGTCTGCTCGTCGGGAAGACCGTCGGGATCTTCGGCGCCACCTGGATCGCGATCCGGTTCGGTTTCGCGACCCGCCCGACCGGACTGATGTGGGGCGACGTGTTCGCGCTCGCCGTGATCGGCGGCATCGGATTCACGGTGAGCCTGCTCATCGCCGAACTCTCGCTCGGCGACATCCACGGCGGCGAACCCGCCGAGATCGCCAAGGCCGCCGTACTGGTGACGTCATTGATCGCCTCCGTCATCGGGTCGGCGCTACTGTTACGGCGTGGGCGCGCCCACCGTCAACGGAACGAACCAACCGAAGGGGTCGAGTAGTGAGCGTGACGAACGCGAATCGTCCGGAGAACGGAGTCCCGTCGAGCATCTCGGGCATCCCGTTGACGAAGGTGGACGCTCCGACACCCCGCGACGCCAGTGTGGGCGAATTGGTGCGCGATGCGGCGACGCAGCTGTCCACCCTGTTCCGCGCCGAGGTCCAGCTCGCCAAGGCCGAGGTGACCGGTGAGGTCAAGAAGGGCGTGCAGGGCAGCCTGTTCTTCATCCTCGCGCTCGCCGTGCTGACCTTCAGCTCGTTCTTCTTCTTCTTCTTTCTCGCCGAACTGCTCGACATCTGGGTGGCGCGCTGGCTCGCCTTCCTCATCGTCTTCCTGATCATGCTGGTGGTGACCGGCCTGCTGGCCTTGATCGGCTATATGCGGGTGCGCAAGGTACGCGCGCCCAACAAGACCATCGACTCGCTCAAGCAGGCCGCGTCGATCCTCCCGAACAACCAGGACGGTCACGACCCGGCCGGACCCCGCCACGCCGCGCCGCGTCACGCCACCCGCTGACGACCGGACCGTCAGTGCCCGTCCCCGACCCGTCCACGGTCCGGTATCCCGGACCGTGGACGCATAGAGACATCCACGCCAACGGCATCCGATTCCATGCCGTCGAAGCCGGCCCGCACGACCCGGACACACCGCTCGTGGTGTTCGTGCACGGCTTCGCCGACCTGTGGTGGTCGTGGCGCCACCAGCTCACAGCCTTCGCCGAACTCGGCTACCGGGCCGTCACTGTGGACCTGCGCGGTTACGGCGACACCGACAAGCCGCCGCGCGGGTACGACGGGTGGACACTTTCGAACGACATCGCGGGACTGATCCGCGCGCTCGGGCACACCGAGGCGATCCTCGTCGGCCACGCCGACGGGGGCCTCGTGTGCTGGGCGACCGCGGTGCTCCACCCGAAGCTCGTGAAGGCGATCGCAGTGGTCGACTCACCGCACCCGATCTCACTGCGCGACGCGACGCTACGCGACCGCGCGCAACGCACAGCCCTGCTGCCGACCTTCCTCGCCTACCAGCTGCCGTGGCGCCCCGAGCGGAAATTGGTCCGCGACAACGGCCTGGAGATCGAACGGCTGATGCGGGTGCGCTGCGGCCCCGACTGGCGACGCACCGACGAATTCGCCGAGGTCGTCGACCGGCTGCGCACCGCGATCCGCATCCCGGGCACAGCCCATCTGACCCTCGAATACCAGCGCTGGGCGTTCCGCAGCCAGTGGCGTCCCGACGGGCGCCGGTTCATGAAGGCCATGGACGTCGAGCTCACGCTGCCGATCCTGCAACTCCACGGCGCACTGGATCCCTACGTCCTCGCCGCGACACTCCGCCGCTGCGTGCGACACGCCCCGGGCCGGATCCTGAAATTCGTCGACGGGGCCGGCCACTACGCCCATCAGGAGAAGCCCGACGCGGTGACGGCGTTGCTCGCCGACTTCGTCCGCACACTCGACTGACCTGCCCACCCGAGGCCGGCGGCCGGACGATGCGGGCGGTCAGACGATGCAGGCGCCGGTCGCGACCGGCTGATTCCCTCCGGCCATCGCCAGCTGGCGGCTCACCTCTGCACCGGTGAGAACGAAGCCGGTGTCGGTGTCGTCGACCGCCGCCCCGAAGACCATCCCGAGGACGTTGCCGGACGGGTCGACCAGCGGACCACCCGAATTGCCCTGACGGATCGTGCCACGCACCGTGTACACCTCGCGCTCGACGGTGCCGCCGCGGTAGATGTCCGGGCCCTGCAGATCGAGTGTCTCGCGGATTCGCGCCGCGCTCGCCGTATACGGCCCGCCACCCGGGTAGCCGAGCACGATCGCATCGTCACCCGACTCCGCGGCCTCCGACGCGAAGGCGAGCGGTTGCGCGGTCAGTCCCGGCACCGCCAGGATCGCGACGTCCACTTCCGGGTCGAACAGCACGACCGTCGCGTCGAGCGGGCCACGCTCCGTATCGACGGTCACCGCCGCGGTTCCTGCGACGACGTGCGCATTCGTCATCACCCGTTCGGGTGCCACGACGAAGCCGGACCCTTCGAGCGCCTTCTGACAGCTGGGCGCGACACCGTTGATGCGCAGCACGCTCGTCTGCAGCCGGGCCGGCACCGATCCTTCGAGCAGAGCGCCGTCGGGTACTTCCACCTCGGCGATCGGGGTGCGCCCGAACGGTCCGATCACATCGGGCAGACCCGACGTGTCGAGCAGAGCCGAGAACTCGTTGGGGATGGCACGCATCCAGTCGGGAGCGGCAGCGTCGACCGTCCCGAGCACCTGGGATCCCCGAACAGCCGCGGAGACAGCAGGCTGGGTCGTGGCGGTCAGGGGGATGGCGAGCAGCCACGCGGCGACGAGCACCGCGACCGACTGGAGACCGGCGCCGACGACACTGTCCACCGCCCGCGCGCCCGGACTGTGGATGCCGCTGCGCGCGGCACGGCCGAGCACCATGCCGGCCACCTCGCCGATCACGACCAGCACCACGATCAGAGCGATCCCTGCCAGGATGCGCATGCGCGCGTCGTCGATGTGCACGAGCACGTGCGGGGCGATGAGGATGCCCGCGACGGCACCGAGCAGCACGCCCAGAAATGCCAGTGCCGAAGCGACTGCTCCCTGCCGGAGCCCGGAGGACGCGGCGATCAGGACGATCACCACGATGATCAGATCGATCCAGCCCGATCCGGTCATGATTCGACCACCCCCGTCTCCAGTTCGGTGAGCACGACGTCCAGATCACGGACATCGTGGTGATCCCACTCGATCTCCCACCCCGACACCGCGAACAGACCCGCAAGCACGCCCGCGGTGAAACCCCAGACCAGCATCCCGTCCACCTGGAAGGCCGGACCCTGATACCCCAGCCGATGGCGGACCTGGAAACGGTTGTCGGGGTCGAGCAACTCGTGCAACGACACCCGGACCACGCGCGTCGCCTCCTGCGGATCCACCACACCGACGGGGCTCGGGGTCTCCCAGTAGGCGACCACCGGTGTCACATCGAAGCCGGAAGGCGGGATGAACAGTTCGGGCAGTACGGCGAGCGGCCGGATCCCGGAGGGGTCCAGGCCCGTCTCCTCTTCTGCCTCGCGCAGCGCGGTGTGGATGGCCCCGTAGTCCTCGGGGTCGGCGGCACCTCCGGGGAAGGCCACCTGTCCGCTGTGCTGCCTCAACGTCGCGGCGCGCTGGGTGAGCAGGACGTCGGCGTCGGCGGGAAGCCCGCCGCGAGCGATCGGATCGGCCGCCGGCGACCCGCCGAACAACACCAGCACCGAGGCCTGCCGTACCCGCGCGTCGCGGGGTGCGCGGCGGTTCAGGATCGGGTTGAGACCGTGCGGGTCGGTCGGGGACGCCGAGGCGACACGCCGGAGCCATTCGGGGATCACGCGGCCACCCCCAGATGTTCCTCGACGACCGAGGCGACCTCGTCGGCGGACCGGAACGGGATGGGGAGCACCGCGGCGACCGATCCGTCGGCGCGGAGCAGCACCGTCACGGGAAGGACGGCGGGCGCGCCGACCGCGGCCTGCACACGACCCGAACCGTCCTGGACACCCGGCAGCCGCACGCCGTAGTCGGCGAGCCTGCCGAGGGCGTTCGACTCGTTGAGGTCGGTGTGGACGGTGACGACGGTGACCGTCTCCCCCGCCCGGGCGGCGTACTCCTCGAGTACCGGCAGCTCCTCGGCGCAGGGTGCGCACCACCACGCCCACAGGTTCACCACGGCGGGCCTGCCGGCCAGGGCGGCCGCGAGGTCGACGGAGGATCCGTCGCCCACGCACTCGAAGACCAGTCCGGCGAGTGGACCGGCCGCAGAGGAGGACGCGTCCGGCTGCGGACACGGGGTCAACGCCGCCGCCTCACGCAGAGGCGCGAGGGCCTGCGCGTCGTCCTGGGGACGCCGGTCGGCGGACGCGGCCGACGGCATGGTCGGCCCCGACCCGGTGGTGGGCGGAGTGTCGTCGCGGTCGCGCGGCCAGATCGCCACGATCAACGCGAGGACGACGACGAGTGCTGCCAGGCTCCAACGGCCTGCTGTGGAAGGACGCACTCCGTCACCGCCCGGCCAGCTCGAGCAGGTGCTCGGTCTCCGGTCCCTTCACCAGCGCGGCCGCGATCTGCGGATCGGTGGGCCCGGTCCCGTAGGACGGGCAGTCCTTCGCGAGCACACACACCCCGCACGCGGGCTTGCGGGCATGGCACACCCGCCGGCCGTGGAAGATCACCCGGTGCGACAGCAGCGTCCACTCCTTGCGTTCGATGAGCGCACCCACCGCGTGCTCGATCTTGACCGGATCGGTCTCCTCGGTCCATTTCCATCGGCGCACGAGCCGCTGGAAATGGGTGTCGACGGTGATACCCGGCACATCGAAGGCGTTGCCGAGGATGACGTTGGCGGTCTTGCGCCCGATGCCGGGCAGCGCGACGAGATCCTTCAGGCAGGCGGGTACCTCACCGTCGTGACGTTCGAGCAACGCCTGTCCGAGTCCGATCAGCGAGTTGGCCTTGTTGCGGTAGAAGCCGGTCGAGCGGATGTACTCCTCGAGCTCGGCGCGGTCCGCCTCGGCGTAGGCGCGGGCGTCCGGATAGCGGGCGAACAGAGCGGGCGTCACCTGGTTGACCCGCACATCCGTGCACTGTGCCGACAGGATCGTGGCGACGGCGAGCTCGAGGGGGTTCGTGAAGTCCAGCTCGCAGTAGACGTGCGGAAATGCTTCGGCAAGGCGCCGGTTCATCCGGCGTGCGCGACGGACGAGGGCGAGGCGCGACTCCGGTCCGCGAGCCTTTCCGTTCACTCGGCGCGGGGCCGTCTCGGGGCTCTCGGACTGGGTGGCATGCACCTGGTCCACTCTACGTAAACACTCCCCCCAGGATTCGGCCCCGTGTCTCTTCCGAGACCTTCCCGGTGTTTACTTCCGGGTATGCAAGCTCTTGCTGTCGTCCTCTTCCCGGTGCTGCTCATGTTGTTCGCACTGTCCATGGAACGTGTCGAAGCGCGCTTGAGTCGGTTGTCCGTCCGTGAGCAGGAAGTGGAAGAGTTCCTCGACAAAGCGGACCAGGCCGATGTCGCGGCACTCGCTCGTGAAGGCTTCCCGGGCGCCCTGGCCCGCTTCCAGCGTCGCCGCCGCCGCGGACCGAGCGCCGACGGAGCGGACGATTCGGACGGCCATCTCGGTGCCCGTCGCGCCAGCTGAACGACTACTTGCCGGTAGCCTCGAGGTACCGATGATCGGGTTCGTCGACCGTTTCCGTGGTATCGGTCACTCACTCGTGAAGCGCGCACGATAGACTGGTCGCTCGTACGCCTGACAGGTGACCTGCCCGGGAAGTCCGTCGACGTGCAGACCCGGCAGTAGATGACGAATCATTCCCAAAAGGAGCGCACGTGGACGAGGTCCTGGCCAGAGCAGGCATCTTCCAAGGAGTCGAGCCCTCGGCGGTTGCGGCGCTGATCAAAGAGCTTCAGCCTGTAGATTTCCCGCGCGGCCATGTCATCTTCAACGAGGGTGAACCCGGCGACCGGCTGTACATCATCGTCTCCGGCAAGGTGAAGCTCGGGCGTCGTTCGCCCGACGGCCGCGAGAACCTCCTGACGATCATGGGCCCGTCCGACATGTTCGGCGAGCTGTCGATCTTCGACCCGGGTCCGCGCACCTCCACCGCCACCACCGTCACCGAGGTGCGTGCCGTGAGCATGGACCGCGACGCGCTCAAGGCGTGGATCGACCAGCGCCCCGAGATCGCCGAGCAGCTCCTCCGTGTGCTGGCCCGTCGTCTGCGTCGCACCAACAACAGCCTCGCCGACCTGATCTTCACCGACGTCCCCGGTCGTGTCGCCAAGGCGCTGTTGCAGCTCGCCCAGCGTTTCGGCACCCAGGAGGCCGGCGCCTTGCGTGTCACGCACGACCTGACGCAGGAAGAGATCGCGCAGCTCGTCGGTGCGTCCCGCGAGACCGTGAACAAGGCCCTGGCCGACTTCGCTCACCGCGGCTGGCTGCGCCTCGAGGGTAAGAGCGTGCTGATCTCCGACTCGGAGCGTCTGGCGCGTCGCGCTCGCTGACCCACAGACAACCGACAAGGCCGGGACGCTTCCTGCGTCCCGGCCTTTCGTGTGCGCCGGCCTGGGTGTCTCGGCTCAGCCGTGGCTGCGCAGGTACTCCAGCTGGACGTTGACCGACTTCTCCGCCGCACCCCACAACGACTGGTCGACGTCGGCGTAGACGTGCTCGACGACCTGCCGCGCGGAGGCGTCGGTGCCGAGGGTGCGCAGCGCACCGCGTACCTGTTCGAGTCGTCCCTCCCGATGCGCGAGGTACTCCCGCGCGATCGTCTCGAGGTCGGGCAGCTCGGGACCGTGCCCCGGCAACACGGTGTAGCCGCCGCCCAGGCCGATGAGCGACCTCAGCGACCTGAGATAGTCGCCGAGGTCGCCGTCCGAGTCGTCGAGCACGGTCGTGCCGCGTCCCAGGATGGTGTCGGCGGTGAGCACACTGCGTTCGCCCTCGAGGACGAACGACAGCGAGTCGGCGGTGTGCCCCGGCGTCGCGACCACCCGGATGCGCAGTCCTGCCGCCTCGACGACGTCGCCGTCGGACAACTGCTGCCCACCACCGTGGCGGTGTTCCGGCAGGACCGCGTGTACCGGGCAGTCCGCGAGCTGCGAGAAACGTTCGGCGCCCTCGGTGTGGTCGAAGTGACGGTGACTGATGAGTGTCGCTGCCACCGGTACCTGCGCGATCCGCTCGAGATGTCCTTCGTCGAGGGGACCCGGATCGACCACGACACATTCGTCGCTGCCGGGAGCCCGGAGGATCCAGGTGTTCGTTCCCTCGAGGGACATGATCGAGGGGTTCTCGGCCAGGATCACCGCGGCGTTCTCGGTGACCTGCCGCAGCTGCGCGTAGGCGGGGTGGACCAGCGCCATCTACTCTTGCCTCTCGTGTCGAGTCCGTCGGGATCCGTCCCCGCCGCCTGCGGCGGATGCCGCAGCCGGAGGAGGTGGCGTCAGCGTACTTCCGCCATCAGCTCGACCTCGACGGGAGCGCCGAGGGGCAACTCCGCGACACCGACGGCCGAGCGGGCATGCGCCCCGACCTCGCCGAAGATCTCGCCGAGGATCTCCGACGCGCCGTTGATGACGCCGGGCTGCCCGGTGAAGCCTTCCGCGGACGCGACGAAGCCGACGACCTTCACGATGCTCGCGATGTTGTCGAGCCCGACGAGACCGTCGATGGCGGCGAGAGCGTTGAGCGCGGCGGTCCGGGCCGCGGTCTTCGCCTCCTCCGCCGACACCTCCGCGCCCACCTTGCCGGTGTGCGTCAGCTTCCCGTCGACCAGCGGCAGCTGACCGGAGGTGTAGACGACGTCGCCGTTGCGGACGGCGGGCACGTAGGCCGCGACCGGCGCGGCGACCGGCGGCAGGGTGATGCCGAGTTCGGCCAGGCGTTCGCTCCAGGTGTGGTGCGCCACGGATCAGCCCTTCGGACGCTTGAGGTAAGCGACGTGCTGCTCACCGGTGGGCCCGGGCAGCACGGTGACGAGCTCCCATCCGTCGGCGCCCCACTGGTCGAGGATCTGCTTCGTCGCGTGCGTGAGCAGCGGCACGGTTGCGTATTCCCATGTGGTGGTTTCACTCATGTCCTGACCCTATCCGGCACCGTTCACCGTCCACGACTTATAGGCTCGTGATCGTGGCATCTCCGACATCACATTCCGGCGAGTGGCCGGCAGGCGCCGCCCAGGCGCGACTGCACTTCGTGTCCGGCAAGGGGGGCACCGGCAAGTCCACCGTGGCCGCTGCGCTCGCACTGGCGCTCGCCGCCGGAGGGCGCAAGGTCCTGCTCGTCGAGACGGAGGGACGCCAGGGCATCGCCCAGCTGTTCGACGTGCCGCCGCTTCCGCCGGTCGAGACGAAGATCGCCACCGCCCCGGGTGGCGGCGAGGTGTCGGCTCTCGCGATCGACATCGAGGCGGCCTTCCTCGAATACCTCGACATGTTCTACAACCTCGGATTCGCCGGTCGCGCGATGCGGCGGATCGGGGCGATCGAGTTCGTGACCACGCTCGCCCCGGGCCTGCGCGATGTGATCCTCACCGGCAAGATCAAGGAGACCGTGGTGCGGACCGACGCGTCGGGCACACCCGTCTACGACGCCGTGGTGGTCGATTCCCCGCCCACCGGCCGCATCGGGAGCTTCCTCGACGTCACCAAGGCCATGGCCGATCTCGCGAAGTCCGGTCCGATCCGGTCGCAGAGCGAGGGTGTCGTCCGGCTGCTGCACTCCGATCAGACCGTGATCCATCTGGTGACCCTGCTCGAAGCGCTGCCCGTGCAGGAGACGGCCGACGCGGTGGAGGAACTCGAGGCCGCCGACCTCCGCATGGGGACGGTCATCGTCAACCGCACCGCTCCCGAACACCTGCCCGAGGAACTCGTCGACGACGTCGCCGCCGGCCGAATCGAGGGGCCCACGATCCGGTCGACCCTCGAACGGGTGTCCATCAAGCTCTCCGACGACGATTTCGCCGGCCTGCTGACCCAGACCATCGAGCACGCCGCGGTACTCCAGGCGCAACAGGTGAGCGCCGCTCAACTCGACGAAGTGAAGGTGGCACGCATGTCCCTACCGGCCCTCGCCGACGGTATCGATCTCGGTGGCCTCTACGAACTCGCCGACGCCCTCGCCGAGCAGGGTGTCCGATGAGCGCATCGATCCGGAAGGCCCTCGACGTCGGCCGCATCCTGGACGACCGCTCGTCCCGGGTGATCGTGTGCTGCGGGTCGGGAGGTGTCGGTAAGACGACCACCGCGGCGGCGCTCGCACTGCGGGCCGCCGAACGGGGCCGCAGCGTCGTGGTGCTCACGATCGACCCGGCGCGGCGACTGGCACAGGCCCTCGGGGTCGCGTCGCTCGACAATGCCCCGCAGAAGGTGGAGCTCGGTCCCGAGGCGAAGGGCGAGCTGCACGCGATGATGCTCAACATGCGGCGCACCTTCGACGACATGGTGCTCGAGCACTCGACGCCGGAGAAGGCCCAGCAGATCCTCGACAACCCCTTCTATCAGACCGTGGCGTCGTCGTTCTCCGGCACACAGGAGTACATGGCGATGGAGAAGCTCGGTCAGCTCTCGCAGAGCGACGAGTGGGACCTCATCATCGTCGACACTCCGCCGTCCCGTAATGCGCTCGACTTCCTCGACGCTCCTCAGCGGCTCGGAGCGTTCCTCGACGGCCGGATGATCCGGCTCTTCACGGCTCCCGGGCGGGGCTTCGGCCGCTTGGTGACGGGTGCGATGGGGCTCGCGCTCAAGGCGGTCTCGACGATCGTCGGGAGTCAGATGCTGTCGGACGCGTCGGCCTTCGTGCAATCGCTGGACTCGATGTTCGGTGGGTTCCGGGAGCGCGCCAACCGCACCTACCGGTTGCTCCAGCAGCCGGGAACGCACTTCATGGTGGTCGCGGCACCGGAACCCGACGCTCTGCGCGAAGCCTCGTTCTTCGTCGAGCGACTCTCGGGCGACCGCATGCCGCTGTCGGGTCTGGTGCTCAACCGCACGCATCCGACCTTGTCGGCGCTGCCTTCCGATCATGCCCTCACCGCGGCGGATCAGCTCGCCGAGGAGGAGGGGGTGGACGCGCACGCCGCAGAGGCCGTTCTCCGCATCCACGCGCATCGGGCCGTGATCGCCAAGCGGGAACTGCGGTTGCTACGCAACTTCACCGCGGCGCATCCCACCGTCCCCGTCGTCGGGGTGCCCTCCCTGCCCTTCGAGGTCTCGGATCTCGAGGCCCTCCGTGCCGTAGGCGAGCAATTGACCCGCGAGGCGTGATGTCTCGCGGGTCATGATCTCGGCGGTTCGTACCTTGGAGGTGGTGACTAGACCGCGCTCTGGTGCTGCCGCTGCGCCTGGAAGAAATCGGCCCAGGACTCGACCTCGGGATGCTGCTTGAGGAGTGCACGACGCTGCCGCTCGGTCATGCCTCCCCACACACCGAACTCGACACGGTTGTCGAGAGCGTCCGCCCCGCACTCGAGCATCACCGGGCAGTGCCGACAGATCACCGCGGCCTTGCGCTGCGCCACGCACGAACAGTTCATCGGGATCGACTTCGCGGCAGCGAGCCTTGGAGACCCAAGCGATGCGCGCTTCGGCCTGGTCGACGTCGAGTCGGGTCGTCGGGGTGGTCATGTGCATTCAGTTGCCCCTTTACTTTCCGAACGCCGGTTCGCGGTGTTCGAGGTCTGCGCCGCCCGTGTGCCGCGACGGCGCGAAACCTGCCCGTCAAGGTGTTATCTGCGTCACACTGATGTCTCAATCTAGGTAAACTGATGCCCAGGCGCAAGGCGAACGAAACCTTTTCTGGTACGTACGTACAAAGTTGCACGTCGGAGGCGTTTTCACCACGCCTGTCGAGCCACGCCCGGTCCCTGGAAACCGCTGCCCGGTCCCTCGCCACGTACTGTGTAGGCGTGTCGATCCGAAGAACGGTGGCGAAGCTCGCCGGTTGCACGGCCCTCGGCGGCGTTCTCGTAGCAGGGATGCTCTTCCCGGCAGCGGGTGGATTCGGGTACGTCTCGAACCGCGCCGCGGACACCGTCGACAACAGTTCCGCAGAGCTCGTCGAAGGTGTCGTCCCCGCCGTGACGACCATGGTCGACAAGGCGGGCGAGCCCATCGCGTGGCTCTACGACCAGCGCCGATTCGAGGTGCCGAGCGAGCAGATCTCCAACGAGATGAAGCTCGCGATCGTCTCGATCGAGGACAAGCGGTTCCCCGAGCACCAGGGCGTCGACTGGCAGGGCACCATCCGCGCGTTCCTCACCAACACGACGAGCGGTCAGGTCGAACAGGGCGCCTCCACGATCGACCAGCAGTACGTCAAGAACTACCTCCTGCACGTGATCGCGAAGACGGACGCCGAGCGCCGCGCGGCGATCGAGACGACGCCGGCCCGCAAGATCCGTGAGATCCGCATGGCGCTGACGCTCGACGATCAGCTCAGCAAGGACGAGATCCTCACCCGCTATCTGAACCTCGTGCCCTTCGGCAACGGATCGTTCGGCATCCAGGACGCCGCCCGGACCTACTTCGGCATCGACGCGAAGGACCTGAACATCCCGCAGTCCGCGATGCTCGCGGGGATGGTGCAGTCCAGCTCGGCGCTGAACCCGTACACGAATCCGGACGGCGTACTCGCCCGGCGCAACGTCGTGCTCGACACCATGATCGACAACATCCCGGAGCGCGCCGACGAGATCCGCGCCGCGAAGGAACTGCCGCTCGGCGTACTGCCCGAACCGAACACGCTTCCGCGCGGCTGCATCGCGGCCGACGACCGCGGCTACTTCTGCGAGTACGCGCTGCAGTACCTCGAGAACTCCGGCCTGTCCCGCGAGCAGATCGAACGGGGCGGATACCTCATCCGCACGACCCTCGATCCCGAAATCCAGGATTCCGTCAAGTCGTCGCTCGACCAGTTCACCAGCCCCACCGTCGACGACGTGGCCTCCGTGATGAACGTGATCGAACCGGGCCAGGATTCGCACAAGGTCCTCGCTATGGGATCGAGCCGTAAGTTCGGGCTCGACGCGGAGGCCAAGGAGACCGTCCAGCCTCAGCCCTATTCGCTGGCGGGCCACGGTGCCGGGTCGATCTTCAAGATCTTCACCGTCGCGGCCGCCATGGAACAGGGCCTGGGCACCTCGGCCGTACTCGACGTCCCGTCCCGTTACAACGCCCGCGGCCTGGGCGACGGCGGTGCCCGTGGTTGCCCGGCCAACTACTACTGCGTCGAGAACGCCGCACCGTACCCGTCGCGGCTGTCGGTGACCGACGCACTGGCGCAGTCACCGAACACGGCGTTCGTCAAGCTCATCGAGGCCACCGGTGTCGACGCGGTCGTCGATATGTCGGTGCGCCTGGGTCTGCGGTCGTACCTGCAGCCCCGCACCTCCGGCTTCGGTGACCAGTCGATGGCCGAGATGCAGAAGAACCAGCACCTCGGCTCGTACACGCTCGGCCCGACGTGGATCAACGCGCTCGAGCTGTCGAACGTCGCCGCGACGCTGGCGTCGAGCGGCAAGTGGTGCCCGCCCACCCCGATCGAGGGGGTGTTCGACCGCGAGGGCAAGCCCGTCCCGATCACCCAGCAGGCTTGCGAGCAGGCCGTCGAGCCCGGTCTGGCCGACACCCTGACGACGGCGATGAGCAAGGACACCGCCGCCGGCGGTACCGCTTCGGGTGCCGCGGGGTCGGTGGGCTGGAACCTGCCGGTCGCGGCGAAGACCGGTACCACCGAGTCGCACATGTCCTCGGCATTTCTCGGATTCACCAACCGGTTTGCCGGAGTCGTCTACACCTACGGCGACTCCCCCACCCCGGGTCAGATCTGCTCGGGCCCGGTTCGCCCCTGTTACGACGGCAACCTCTTCGGCGGCACGGAACCGGCTCGGACGTGGTTCTCGGCGATGCTGCCTGTCGCGAACAAGTTCGGTCCCGTCGAGCTCCCTGCCCCCGACCCGCGGTACGTCCGCGGCGCCGGCAACGCCCAGGTTCCGGACGTGACAGGTCTGTCGAAGGACCGCGCGGTGCAGCGCCTGCGCGACGCCGGATTCTCCGTGTCGGAGGCGACGATCGCCGGTGAGGAACGCGCCGGAACCGTGACGGGCACGTCCCCGAGCGGCTCGGCTGTGCCGGGTTCGGCGGTGACCCTGTTCATCAGCGATGGATCGGTCCGCGTGGCTCCCACCACCAGCGCCACCCCGGCGCGTCCGCGAGATCGCGAGGTTCCCGACACGACCCGCCCGTCGACCCGTGCGCCTGCTCCGGAACGTGAGCTGGAGCAGAGCGAGTCGAGTCCTCCCGCGGACGAGGACTCCACTCCCACGACGACACCGAGTCGCCCCGACAACTGAGCCGCAAGGCTTCCACGGCCGTGCAGTTCTCGTCGCCCCTTCCTCGGACGGCCGACGAGAACTGCACGGCCGTTCGGCTACAGGCGTGAACGAACGGCTGCGGACAAGCGCTTGCCGTCGGCCTTTCCTGCCGCGATCTCGGTGGCGGCCTTCATCACCTGGCCCATGTTCTTCGGGCCCGGGCGCGTTCCGAGTTCCTCCGCGACGCGTGCGAGTGCGGTGTCGACCACGTCGACGAGTTCGGCATCGGTCAGCGGCGTGGGCAGGTATTCGTCGATGATCCGCGCCTCGGCGTGCTCCTTGGCCGCGAGTTCGCCGCGTCCGTTCTCGGTGTAGACCTCGGCGGCCTCACCGCGCTTCTTCGACTCCTTCGCGAGCACCGTGATCACCTCGTCGTCGGAGAGCTCACGTGCCTCCTTGCCGGCCACCGCCTCGTTCCGGACCGCCGCCAGCAGCATCCGGAGCGTCTCGGTCCGCAGCTTGTCCTTGTCCTTCATCGCTGCCGTCAGATCTGTCCGCAGCCTGGATTCGAGGGAGGATGTGGTGTCGCTCATGCCGGAAACGCTACGCGGGGCAAGCGAACCGCGTGCGAGGACCACACACGGCGGTACGCTGGAGAAGTGCCTGACCTGTCTGCAATTCGCCGTGTAACCCTCGGTGCTGCCGGCGCCGCCGCTCTCGGCCTCGGTTACGCCACGCTGATCGAACGGAACGCGTTCACCCTTCGCGAGGTCACGGTGCCGGTGCTCGCACCCGGCGCGTCGACGCTGCGGGTGCTGCACATCAGCGACCTGCACATGACCCCGAACCAGAAGCTCAAACAGAACTGGCTGCGCGAGCTCGACAGCCTCGAGCCCGATCTCGTCGTGAACACCGGCGACAACCTGTCGCACCCGAAGGCCGTTCCGGCCGTCGTCCAGGCTCTCGGCGGACTTCTCGCCCGCCCGGGTCTGTTCGTCTTCGGCAGCAACGACTATTTCGCTCCTGTGCTGAAGAACCCGCTCGCCTATTTCGACAAGAATCACGACCGCGTCTACGGTCCTCCGCTGCCGTGGGGCGACCTGCGCGCGGCGTTCACCGAGCGCGGCTGGCAGGACATGACACATGTGCGCCGCGACATCGAGGTCGGGGGTGTGCGCATCGCCGTCGGCGGTGTCGACGACCCGCACCTCGACCGCGACCGGTACGAGACGATCGCCGGTGCGGCCGATCCGTCGGCCGATCTGCGGCTGGGCATGACGCACTCCCCCGAGCCGCGGGTGCTCGACCGTTTCGCCGAGGACGGCTACGACCTCGTTCTCGCGGGCCATACCCACGGTGGTCAGCTGTGCCTGCCGTTCTACGGCGCACTGGTGACCAACTGCGGAATCGACCGGTCGCGGGTGAAGGGCGCGTCGCGGTGGGGTGCTCACACGCGACTGCACGTCTCCGCGGGCATCGGCACGTCGCCGTTCGCTCCCGCCCGGTTCTTCTGCCGTCCGGAGGCCACCCTGCTGACCCTCGTTCCGGCGTCGCGCGACGCCGCACAGCACGCCACTGGCGATGCGGCAGAGCGTGCCGGGTTACGTCGCTGAACAGCCGATTTAATCTTCTGCGGGCTCGTGTTGTAAGCTGACCGAGGTTCGATACGGGGTGTGGCGCAGCTTGGTAGCGCGCTTCGTTCGGGACGAAGAGGTCGTGGGTTCGAATCCCGCCACCCCGACTCGTGGAAGAACTCGTCAGGGCACTTTCTCCTCACGGAGAAGGTGCCCTGACTGCTTTCCCGACTACGCTTCCGGGCCGGCGCGAACCCGGGGAGGGTTCGCGAGGACCGAGTGGTTCCGGCTGTAGACGAAGTAGATGATCAGACCGAGGAGCATCCACGCCACGAAACGCAGCCATGTCTCGACGGACAGATTCACCATGAGCCACACGCAGGCGATCACCGCGAGGATCGGCACCAGCGGGACCAGCGGCACCCGGAACCCGCGTTCGAGGTCCGGTCGTGTGCGCCTCAGCACGATCACACCGATCGACACGAGTACGAACGCGAAGAGCGTGCCGATGTTGACCATCTCCTCGAGCGTGCCGAGCGGTACGACGCCCGCGAGCACCGCGACGATCACCGCTACGAGCACCGTCGTTCGCACCGGGGTTCCTCGGCTGCCCGTGTGGGAGAGCCCGCGCGGCACGAGTCCGTCCCTCGCCATCGCGAACAACACCCTCGTCTGGCCCAGCATCAGCACCATCACGACCGTCGTCAGACCCGCGAGGGCACCGATCGAGATCAGATTCTTCGCCCAGTCCATCCCGTTGAGCGCGAACGCTGTCGCCAGCGTCGACTCGTCCCCTTCGAGGGCGGTGTAGTCGACCATGCCGGTGAGGACGAGGCTGACGGCCACGTACAGCACCGTCACGATCGCGAGCGAGCCGAGGATGCCGATCGGCACCGCCTTCTGCGGGTGACGCGTTTCTTCGGCCGTGGTGGCGACGACGTCGAATCCGATGAACGCGAAGAACACCAGGCTGGCTGCGGCCAACAGTCCGTACCAGCCGAAGGTACTGCCGCCCGCGCCGGTGGCGAACGAGAACAGGGACTGGTGCAGCCCGTCGCCGGTGTCACCGGCTTCGGAGGGTGGGATGAACGGCGAATAGTTCTCGGCTTTGATGTAGAAGGCGCCGAGAACCACCACGAACACCACCACCGCGATCTTGATGGACGTGATGACCAACGAGACCCGGGACGAAAGCTTGGTACCTGTGGCGAGCAGCACGCCGATCGCGGCGACGATCAGAATCGCACCCCAGTCGACTTTCACCGGTCCGATCGTGAAGCTCGAGGACACGGTCATGACCTCCTGGAGGTAGAGCGACCACCCCTTCGCGACCACTGCTGCGGCGAGAGCGAACTCGAGGATGAGATCCCATCCGATGATCCACGCGACGAATTCCCCGAAGGTCGCGAACGAGTAGGTGTAGGCGCTACCGGCGACAGGCACGGTCGAGGCGAATTCGGCATAGCAGAGGGCGGCGAGCGCGCACGCGATCGCCGCGAACACGAAGGCCAGGGATACCGACGGGCCGGCGACGTTACCTGCGGTCCGGGCGGTGAGCGTGAAGATACCGGCACCGATGACGACTGCGACGCCGAACACGATGAGGTCCCAGGCGGTCAGATCCTTGCGCAACCTCGAATCCGGTTCGTCGGTGTCGCGGATGGATTGCTCCACCGACTTGGCACGAAGGAGTCCGGTCCTGGGGGGCCTGCCGATCCGAGTCATCGCGATCCTCTCCCGGAGGGAACCCCATCGCTTCGGTACGACCCGAAGTGGCCGGCCGCTCTGCCGCAGGGCGTATGAGCAGAATATGCCGCTCACCTCCCGGAGCGATGCTTCTCCGCGGGAAAAGCGGACGCCGCGCTCTCGCAAAAAATTCTTCAAGTTTGTTTTAGGCGCAAAAAACAGACTTGTATCACTTAAACTGAAACGCGGCACTGCACTCGCGAAATACCCCGACTCCGGTCGGGGGGAACGGAAATCAGCGGATGACGCGACGACACAGGGCCTCCCGGGAGAACACGCCGGAGGACTCCGGTGGTTCCACGCTGACAGCCAGGCCACGCTCCCGACGACGAAGGTGGCTCGCCGTCCTCCTGCTCACCGTATGCGCCTTCATCGCCGCGGGCGTGCCCGTCTACGTGGCCCCGCAGATCGAGATCGAGAACCTGAGCCCGTACCGCCGGGCGGATGCGATCTTCGTCCTCGGCGGAGCAATATACGAGCGCTACCCCTACGCTCTCGAACTCGCGCTCGAAGGCTTCGCGCCCCAGGTCGTGGTGTCGAATCCCAACGGAGCGAAGGATGTCTGGCTGACGGACCTCTGCAACCACCCGCGTTACGAATTCCCCGTCACGTGCTTCGAACCGGATCCGCCCACCACGCGCGGTGAGGCGATGGAACTGAGCCGCCTCGCCGAGCAGCACGGCTGGAAGAGCGTCATCGTCGTGACGTTCGTGCCGCACGTCTCCCGGGCTCGCTTCATCCTCGACCGCTGTTTCGACGGCGAGCTCATCATGGCCGCCAGTCCGGCCGACATCGCCCTGTCGTACTGGGTGTGGGCGTACGCGTACCAAACCGCGGGTTACCTGCGGGCCTTCTCGCACACGGGATGCTGAGTTCGGACGGTCAGGGCAGCAATCGGTCGAGGAACCGGTTGCTGAACACCCTGTGCGGGTCGTGCCGTTCGAAGGCGGCGAGCGCGGCGTCCCAGCCCTGTCCGGACGGCAACCCGGTGCGGTACATGGCCGGCACCGTGCTCCCGAGAAAACCGGGGTCGCGGTAGCCGCCTTGGTCGTCGAACGCCCACCCCTTCGACCATTCCGACCGGAACGTCGCGTAGTCGCCCGAATAGTGGGCGGCCATCCACTGCTCCATTTCCCGGAAGAATGCCGGCATTCCGGTGGTTCCGGGGATCGAGACCACGTTGAGCCAGATCGCCGTGTCCCAATCCGGGCGGTCGGGACGAGGGCGCACCGGCGACAGGTCGGGCACTCCGGCGGCGTCGACGAGCACTTCGTCGACGTCGTCGACCTTGCACAGGCGCACCTCGAAGGGCATGTTCACGGGGTACTGGCCGAGCGAGGCGTAGTGCGTCATCCGCTCGTGCAACCACGTCGTGAACTCGTTGATGACACGGGCGATGTTGTCGCGTCGGGTCACGACGACACCGCCCCCGGCGACCACCCGCAGGGTCGCCGCGCGCAGGTAGAACAGCAGGTCCTTGGACCATCCCCACAGATCGCTCGTGCCGGTCGCGGCGAGCCCCGCCGCCACCGCACCGAACTGTGATGCGCCGAAGGCCGGCGTGACGCCCTGGGCGCCGCGCACAACCTGTCCCAGCAGGTCGGTGAGCTCCTCGGGGAGGCTGTCGGAGAAGAAGTAGTTGTACGGACCCTGCACCTCGCGGGAGGCGGCGGGCTTCTCCGGTGCCACCGACCAGATCTTGAGCCACGGGGTCTCGGTGAAGGGGAACCAGATCGCCTCGACCCGCCCGTGCTCCTCGACGTAACGCTCGAAAGTGCGCCCCGGCGAGCCGGCCGGTGCGAACAGTTCGCGCCACGGGATGTCGGTGAAACTCTGGCAGCGCACCCGGTAGTTCGTCCCGGCCTGCAGGGTCACCGAGGTGACGAAAGTGCGTCCGAGGTGGGCGAGCAGGGGTCCGACCTCCGGATCGGCACGGCGGAATTCGCGCAGTTCGTAAGCACCGGTCGACGGGTTCCACACCACGGCGGTCAGGGCCAGGACGAGATTCGAGAGGGAGCCGAACGACTGCCCCGGGATCACCGTCTCCCCCGCTGCGGGGTAGGTGGCACCGTGGGCTCCGATCGACAGTGCGCCGGCGATGGAGATGTCGCCGATGGCGGGCGAGTTGGCCCAGCCCAGTCCGTTCGCTTCGAGCGCGGTGAGGATCGCTTCGATGCTCGCCCCACCCCCGGCCGTCACCCGCGGTGGTGCGGCGGCCGCGTCGACGACGACCTGATTCAGCTGCGACATGGTGTCGACCAGCACGACGTTGTCGATGTCCTGTCCGGCCTCGAGGGTGAGCGGGCTCCAACTGTGCATCGATCCACGGGGGCGGATGCGGAAGCCGTGGGCGTGTGCCCAGTTCGCGAGACGGACGACGTCGTCGGCCGTGCGTGCGGTCGCGGTCCACACCGCGTCGAACTGGATGGTCTTCGCCCAGTTGACGAACTGTTGTTGCGAGAGCGGGATGTCTGGCGGGAAATCCGGTGGCGCCGGGATCGTCGCGGCCGGGTCGCCGAGTGGCACCGCACCCGCGAGAGTCCATCCCGTACCTGCGAGGACAGCGGCTCCGGCAGCTGCTCCGAGAAGACCGCGACGGCTGAGTGTGGGACCTGAAACTCGATCGCTCACGAGGGCGGGTTCCGTTCTGTTCTGCGGGCACGGACTCCGCAAAAATAGAACAAGTTCTCTTCTCGTTCCAGTACCGCTACCGGTTTGCGCCGCCCTGGTCCCAGAACGACAGTCCCGACGCCTCCAGCGTGCCGAGGATGTGTTCGGGGGCGCCGTCGACCGACCAGATCCCCATCGCTACCGCCGCCACGGTGAGGGCGGGGCCGAGGATGCCGAGCTCGAACGGACCACCCGCCCGGATGGACAGCACCGAGGGCAGCTTGATCTCCCACCAGCGCGACCCGCGCCACGGCACGAACGGCGCGAGGAAGGGGATGCCCTCCTTGGTGATGGCATCACCGAGACAGTGGGTGGCGCACCCGAGGGCCACCGCCACACCCAGGCCCGTCGATGCGACCTCCTGGGGGAACCATGTCCACGACAGGATCGACAGCACCGCGGCGCTCACGGTGACGACCACCCACCCGCGCTTCTTCGCCCACGACCCGAACAGTCCCCGTAGAGCGAGACCGAGAGTGACGAACAGGACCCCGATGATCGCTTCCCTGCCGAAACTCGCGACGAGCGCCGAGACTCCGGCACCGAGCAGCGCCGCGAACAGTGCGGTGTGCGTCATGGTGCGGTGCCCGCCACGCCGTTTCCGGTCGCGGTTGCCCTTGGTGAGCGAGTAGTAACCGAGCGAGACCGCATCGATGCCCTTGGCGAAGGTCTGGCTCACCGGCCCGAACGACCGTGCGACCGTCGACTGCGCGGTGTCGAGATCCGGCAGCAGGGCCGCCCCCGAGCACACGGCCGCGAAGGCGAAGGTCTCCGCGGTGGACGCGGGCGCACCCCAGTCGGGAGGAAGCAGATCGGCGACGACGAGCCCCACCAGCGCTCCGGAAACTGCATGGGTAGGACCCATCACCATGTCGGACAACACCTTTCGAAGAACAGCCGCGGACCCGTCCCGACGAGGACACCGTCGGACCGGATCTCCAACCTAACAACCACAGCCGACACAGCTGTCACACGCGTGTTCGAACGAGCGATACGGTGCACGGACACGGACGGGGCCGCCCACCGGAGCGGTGGACGGCCCTGTCATCTGTGCCGAATTCCTCGTCGGCGAGGAAGATGGAGTTGTGCCGTCGGATGGAGGGAGAACGACATGGACACCACGCTGATCGTGCTGGCGCTGGCAGCCCTGATCTACTGGTGGGGGCTCCTCTGATCCCCCCGACTCTCCCCCGGTGACGGTTCAGGCTCCGGCGCGCACGCCCGCCTCGACCCGCTTGCCGAGTTCCTCGTCGACATTGCGCCAGTACTCGAAGATCCGCTCGTAGAGCGCCTCCGACGTACCGCCGAGCACGTGACCGACGATGTTGTTCACGAGCCGCTCACGTGCCGCGTCGTCCATCACCTCGCGGACGAGCGTGCCCGCCTGGCCGAAGTCGTCGTCCTCCGCGTGCTGGACGTATCCGGCGCGCACGGCCTCGGTACCGAAGTCCCACAGGCCTTCGTCGCCGGCCCGCTCGGGATCGGCGTGCGGGCCGCCGAAGCTGTTCGGTGCGTAGACCGGGGTCTGCGGGTCGTTGAAGGTGTAGGCCATGTTGCCCTCCTTGCTGTAGGAGTCGACACGGGCGGCCTTCGCGGAGTTCACCGGCAGCTGTGCGTGGTTGACGCCGATGCGGTAGCGGTGGGCGTCGGCGTAGGAGAACACACGGCCGAGCAGCATCTTGTCGGGCGAGAAACCGATGCCCGGCACGACGTTCGACGGTGCGAACGCGGCCTGCTCGATCTCCGCGAAGAAGTTGCGCGGGTTGCGGTTCAGGGTCATGGTGCCGACCTTGATCAGCGGATAGTCCTTCTGCGACCACACCTTGGTCAGGTCGAACGGGTTGAACCGGTAGTTCTCCGCCTCCGCGACCGGCATGATCTGTACGTGGAGCGTCCAACTCGGGAACTCACCGCGTTCGATCGCCGTGTACAGGTCGGCCCGGTGGTAATCCGGATCCGAGCCGGCCAGCCGGTCGGCTTCGGCCTGGGTGAGGAACTCGATGCCTTGATCGGTCTTGAAGTGGTACTTGACCCAGAAGCGCTCACCGGTGGCGTTGATCCACTGGTAGGTGTGCGAGCCGAAGCCGTCCATGTGCCGCCACGTGCGCGGCAGGCCGCGGTCGCCCATCAGCCAGGTGACCTGGTGCGCGGTCTCGGGACGCAAGGTCCAGAAGTCCCACTGCATCGTGTGGTCGCGCAGCCCGGAGCCGGGCAGGCGCTTCTGCGAGTGGATGAAGTCGGGGAACTTGATCGGGTCCTTGATGAAGAAGACCGGGGTGTTGTTGCCGACGAGGTCGTAGTTCCCGTCCTCGGTGTAGAACTTCAGGGCGAAGCCACGCGGGTCGCGCCAGGTGTCGGGGCTACCCTGCTCACCGGCGACGGTCGAAAAGCGTGCCAACATCTCGGTTTTCGCGCCGGGTTGGAACAGCTCGGCCTTGGTGTAGGCGGAGACGTCCTCGGTGACGACGAGCTCACCGAACGCGCCGGCGCCCTTGGCGTGCACGACGCGCTCCGGCACGCGCTCCCGGTTGAAGTGCGCGAGCTTCTCGACCAGGTAGTGGTCGTGGAGCAGGATCGGGCCCTGGGTGCCGGCGGTCAGCGACTCGTTGTCGCTCGCGACGGGGATACCGACGTTGTTCGTGGTGAAACGGGCGTTCGTCATGGATGACCTCCGAATACGTGTGTTCCGGGTCTCGGGACACGAACCCGGTAGCTCGGCCCGTGACGGGCCGGGCTACCGGCGAAGTGAGCGGGAGTTAGTTCTCGCGACAGGAGGGGCATATGCCCCAGAAGGTGACCTCTGCTTCGTCGATGACGAAGCCGTGGTCGTCGGAGGGCGTCAGGCAGGGTGCCGCCCCGACGACGCAGTCGATGTCGACGACCGTGCCGCATGCGCGGCACACGAGATGGTGATGGTTGTCGCCGATGCGGGTCTCGTACCGTGCGGGTGATCCGGCCGGTTCGATCCGGCGGAGCAGCCCGTTCCCCACGCATGCCTTGAGTACGTCGTACACGGCCTGCGTCGACACCGAACCGAGTTCGTCGCGCACATGTGCGGCGATCCGGTCCGCATCCGAATGCGGATGCTCAGCAACGGTTCTCAGTACGGCAACGCGGGGAGCGGTCACCCGCAGACCCACGGAGCGCAGTTGCTCCCGGGGGTCGAAGTGATGCTCGTGTCCTTGTCGCATGACTCCAAGTATGCCCCTTTTCTGGAATAAGTCAAGAAAAGGGGCGGTGTGGTCCCCGTCCCGTTCCCGCACCCCGTGCATCGCGCGGTGCGCCTCCGTGGTCTCCCGCACGACCGGATGGTCGCCGAGTGTCGTGAGTGCAGCCGGTACCGCCGCGCACCCACGACATCCGGTGACCTACACCCGTTGCACGCGCGACGGACCCGTCGACATCTGCCCGGAAGTGATGACGATGCCGTGGTGGGTGCCCGGGCGCATCCAGCGGCTCAGCGTCGGGCCCTCCGCGGCGACGGTGACCCGCGCGTAGCGGAACTTTCCCCGCAGCCGGGCCGTGGCGCGCTCGACCGCACCGCCGGGAATCGGCTGGGCGAAGGTCAACCCACCCGCGATCGGCAGTTCGGGCCCCTTCGGAGCGGCCGAGGTGGCGACACTCCACCTCGCGCCGGTCGCGGAGAAGTCGCCGAGGACGTCACCGTCGAACTTCGCGAGCACCTTCGGCAGCTTCCAGTGCTCGCGACCTCCGTGCACCGAAGGCTCGGAATCGACGGCGATGAACGGCACCGCCATCGCCGGGATCAGGCCGCGACGCAGAACCGGGCTGGCCAGCACCTCGCGGTACGGTCCGACCGGCGAGTCGAGATAGTCGACCATCATCGCGAGCGTGATGGGCAGTGTCGGTCCGATCGGGCCGTATTCGGCGGCCTCCGGGGTGCTGCGATGCCACCACAGGGTGGCCCGCACGGCGGCCGGCCAGGGCGGCGGCGGTGAGACCGGGTATTCGGTGCGTTCGTCCTGGCTCTCAGGCACTGTCCAGAGCACGGGCGCTCTCCTTCCGAACGGGGATGATGGGGAGCCGCAATGCCGCCGGCGCCTCGACGGGCACTGCCGGTCGCACGGGCCGGACCGGCTGCACGGGCTCGTATGCGGAACCGAGCGGGGGCCGGTTGTCCTTTTCCCCCTTGTTCGGCCACAGCGCCATCGCACGCTCGGCCTGCGCTGTGATGGTGAGCGACGGGTTCACGCCGAGGTTGGCGCTCACCGCGGATCCGTCGACGACGTGCAGTCCCTCGTGTCCGTAGACGCGCAGATACGGATCGACGGTGCCGGTGCGCGGCGAATCCCCGATTGCACAGCCGCCGAGGAAGTGCGCCGTCATCGGGATGTTGAACAGGTCGGCGATCGAACCACCGGCGTCACCGTCGATCTTGTCGGCGACGCGACGAACCGCTTCGTGTCCCACCGGGATCCACTCGGGCGGTGGGGTGCCCGGCCCCTGCTTGCTGGTCAGGCCCCGGCCGATCGGCGTGCGACGCGTCGCGAGTTCGAGCGAGTTGTCGTCGGTCTGCATGACCAGGGCGATCACCGTGCGCTCCGACCAGTTCCGCACCGACAGCGAGCGGAGGAAGGCACCGGGATTCTTCGCGGCGACACCGAAGAACTTCAGCAGTCGCGGCATCCGGGTGCCACCGTCCACGAGCAATGCCTGGAGCAGGCCGATCAGGTTGCTGCCCTTGCCGTATCGCACCGGTTCGATGTGTGTGTGGTCGTCGGGATGGAAGGACGAGGTGATGGCCACGCCCTGCGTGTAGTCGACGACACGATCCTGCGCGGTCGCGGCGAGCACCGCTTCGGAGTTGGTCCGCACCACCGTGCCGAGGGCCGGTGACAGGTTCGGAAGATCATCCGTCTCCCGGCTCGCGAGCAGCAGGCGCGCCGTGCCGTAGGTGCCGGCTGCGACCACCACCTGATCGGCTGTGAAGACCTTGCGACGCTTCCTGATCCCGTTGGTACTGCGGGTGTGGACCTCGTATCCCCCGCCCGTCCGGGGCACCACACGGGTCACCGTCGTGAGCGCGTGGATGCGCGCGCCGGCCTTCTCGGCGAGGTAGAGGTAGTTCTTGACGAGCGTGTTCTTCGCCCCCACCCGGCAACCCGTCATGCAGCTGCCGCATTCGGTGCACCCGGTACGATCGGGGCCCGCTCCACCGAAGAACGGGTCGGGAACCGTCTTGCCGGGTTCGTCGAAGAACACTCCGACGGGGGTGGTCGTGTAGGTGTGCCCCACACCCATCTCGTCGGCGACCTGGCGCATCACCTCGTCAGCGGGGGTGGTGCTGGGATTGGGGCGCACCCCGAGCATCCGGGCCGCCTGGTCGTAATAGGGCGTCAGCTCTGCTTCCCAGTCGGTGATGTGACCCCACTGCGGGTCGCGGAAGAAGGGGGTCGGCGGCTTGTACAGGGTATTGGCGTAGTTCAACGACCCGCCGCCCACCCCCGCACCGGCCATGACGAGCACGTTCGGCAGCAGGTGCATGCGCTGCACCCCGTAGCAACCCAGCTGCGGTGCCCACAGGTACTTGCGCAGTCGCCAGCTCGTCTCGGGCAGCTCATCGTCCTCGAACCGCCGTCCCGCTTCGAGAACTCCTACCGTGTACCCCTTCTCGGTTGCGCGCAGCGCTGCAACGCTGCCGCCGAATCCGGATCCGATGACGAGGACGTCGTAATGGGTCATGCGCTCGCTCCTGCCGTCGCTCGGTGCTCTGTGTAGCTCTCGGGATCGAACTGCTTGGTCCGCGTCCGGTACTGCCACGTGAAGGTCGGCCACATCACGGAGTTGCGGCCCTTCTCGTCGATGTACCAGCTGCTGCAGCCGCCCTGGTTCCAGACCGTATTGTTCAACGCCGGATCGAGGTCGGCGGTGTAGCGGCGCACCGCGTCGTCGCGCACCTCTACGGCTGCAATTCCCCGGCGCTCCATCGTGCGCAGCGCGTCGGAGATGTAGTTGGCCTGCGATTCGAGCATGTACACGATCGAGCTGTGGCCGAGGTTGGTGTTGGGTCCGTACATGAGAAACAGGTTCGGGAAGCCGGGCACGGTGATCCCGAGATAGGCCGACGGGCTGCCGTCCCACGTCTCAGCGAGAGTGCGACCGTCACCACCCCGGATGTGATGCGCGACAGGCGGTTCCGTCGGCGTGAAGCCGGTGCCGAAGATGATCGTATCGACGGGATGCTCGGTGCCCTTGTCGTCGACGACACCGTTCTCGGTGACCGCTGCCAGACCGGAGGACACCACGTCCACATTCGGCCGGGTGATGGCGGGGAACCAGTCGTTGGACAGGAGGATCCGCTTGCACGTGATCGCGAAGTTCGGTGTCAGACGCTTGCGAAGTTCGGGATCGCGCACGCTCTTGCGCAGTACCTGACGGGCCCGAATCTCGAACAAGGGCAGGAAGTACTTGCGGGCGAAGGACTTCGTCATGCCGACGACGTAGATCTCCTTCTGCCCGTAGATCGCTCCGCGCATGATCTTCTGGGTGACAGGGAGACGCCGGTAGAGCGTGCGGACCGACCGCGCGATGACATGGTCGTGCTTGGGCATAACCCACGAGGCCGTGCGCTGGAACAGCGTGAGGTGTTCGACGCGATCGACGATCGCCGGCACGAACTGGATGGCCGATGCACCGGTGCCGATGACGGCAACGCGCTCGCCGGTGAGGTCGTGGTCGTGATCCCACTCGGCCGAGTGGAACTTCTTGCCGCGGAACAGCTCCAGTCCGGGGACCTTCGGGTAGGTGGGAGTGGAGAGGGCACCGGTCGCGGCGATGAGCACCTCGGCGGTCAGATCGCCGCGGGAGGTGAAGATTCGCCACACGGCACGCTCGGCATCCCACTGCGCTTCGCGCAGTTCGCATCCGAACATCGTCCGGTCGGTCACGCCCTGCTCACGGGCGACGCGGCGGAGGTACGCGTAGATCTCCTCCTGGGTGCCGTGCGCTCGCGACCAGTCGGGCTCGGGCGCGAAGGAGAACGAGTACAGCGCGCTCGGAACATCGCATGCGGCACCGGGGTAGGTGTTCACACGCCAGGTTCCGCCGACGTCGTCACCGCGCTCGAGGACGAGGACGTCGGCATCGGGGTTCTCGCGCAACAGCGTTGCGGTCATGCCGATGCCGCCGAAGCCCGCGCCGACGACGAGCGTGTGCACGTGATCGGGAAGCAGTGCGAGACTCATTTCATCACCAGCGCCTTCCAGACCGGGAGCAGGCGCTCCCGGAATTCTCGATCGGATTCGGGGGTACGCATCAGGGCCGAGACGGCGAAGCCCCGGGCGATTTCGATGCTGAGGTCGATGTGGTCGGGCGACACCCGGTCGCCCATGATCTCGAGGCACCCGGTGCGGAGCGCGTCGGAGACCTTGCGCTCGAGCGGGATCATGGCCTCGTGCAGGGACGGATCAGTCCGCGCAGCGACCCACAGTTCGAGCGCTGCGGCGAAGAGCGGCCCGGAGAAGGCGTCCATGAGGGCCTCGAAGCCGTGTTCCGGGTCGGGCCGCGTCTCGAGGATCTCCCGCAGCCGCTTGTCGACGAGGTGCTCGACCGCCGCGACGACGAGGCTCTCCTTCGTCGGGAAGTGGTGGAGCTGGGCACCTCGCGAGACTCCGGCACGCTTGGCGATGCCCTGGGTACTGGTGCCCGAGTAACCGTGCTCGACGAGCGAGTCGACCGCGGCGTCGAGCAGCTTGCCTCGCGTCGCGGCTGTGCGTTGCGCCTGGGTACGACTACCGTTCGGCACAGTGTCCTGGATCACGCTACGAATCGTAACGGGAAAACAACAAACAGTCCAGACTGCTTGTAAATATTCGTCAGCGCCGGGGTTCACCCCGGGAAACGACGAAGCGGGCGGACCCGGAAGAGGTCCACCCGCTCCGTCGAGGAGGTCGGAAGATCGCTAGACGAGCAACTCGGCGATCTGGATCGTGTTCAGAGCAGCACCCTTGCGCAGGTTGTCGCCCGAGACGAAGAGCGCGAGACCGCGACCCTCCGGAACACCCGGATCCTGGCGGATGCGACCCACGAGCGAGACGTCGTCGCCCGCTGCCGCGAGCGGGGTGGGCACGTCCACGAGTCGGACGCCCGGCGCGTTCGCGAGCAGTTCCTGCGCGCGCTCGACCGACAGCGGTCGCTCGAACTCGGCGTTGATCGACAGCGAGTGACCGGTCACGACGGGAACACGTACGCACGTGCCCGACACGAGAAGGTCGGGCAGACCGAGGATCTTGCGCGACTCGTTGCGCAGCTTCTGGTCCTCGTCGGTCTCGCCCGATCCGTCGTCGACGATCGAACCCGCGAGCGGCACCACGTTGAACGCGATGGGGGCGACGTACTTGTTCGGGGCCGGGAAGTCGACCGCGTCGCCCGCGTGGACGAGCTTGTCGGCCTCGTCGGCGACGGCACGCACCTGGCCGACGAGCTCTTCGACGCCCGCGAGACCGCTACCGGAAACCGCCTGGTAGCTCGACACGATCAGGCGCTGGAGCCCTGCCTCGTCGTGCAGCGCCTTGAGCACCGGCATCGCAGCCATGGTGGTGCAGTTCGGGTTGGCGATGATGCCCTTCGGCGGGTTCTTCACCTGCTCCGGGTTGACCTCGCTCACCACGAGCGGGACCTCGGGATCCTTGCGCCACGCCGACGAGTTGTCGACGACGATCGCACCGGCCGCCGCGAAGCGCGGAGCCTGCTCCTTGGAGAGGGTGCCACCGGCCGAGAACAGCGCGATGTCGATACCCTTCAGATCCTCGTCGGAGGTCGCCGCGACGTCCTCGACGACGATCTCCTCGCCGCGGAACGGCAGCTTCTTGCCTGCCGACCGGGCCGACGCGAAGAACCGCACCGTCTCGGCCGGGAAGTTGCGCTCCTCGAGCAGAGTGCGCATGACGATGCCGACCTGGCCGGTCGCGCCTACGACTGCAATGCTGGTCATGATCTACCGCCCCGTTCCTGCGTGCACGACAGCTTCTTCGTCGCCGCCGAGTTCGAATGCGGCGTGCAGCGCGCGCACGGCGTCGTCGAGTTCGTTGTCGTCGACCAGCACGGAGATGCGGATCTCCGAGGTCGAGATCAGGTCGATGTTGATGCCGGAGCCGGCGAGAGCCTCGCAGAACTTGGCCGTGACACCGGGATGGCTCTTCATGCCGGCACCGACGAGGGAGACCTTGCCGATGTGGTCGTCGAAGAGGACCTGGGTGAATCCGATATCGCTCTGCTGCTTGGTGAGCAGTTCGACCGCGCGCGGCCCGTCGCTCTTCGGGCAGGTGAAGGTGATGTCGGTCTTGCCGGTCTCCACCTTCGAGATGTTCTGCAGCACCATGTCGATGTTGATCTCGGCGTCGGCGACGGCACGGAACACCTTGGCGGCGTAACCGGGGGTGTCGGGGATGCCGACGACGGTGATCTTGGCTTCGCTGCGATCGTGCGCAACGCCGGTGATCAGGGCCTCTTCCACAGGAATGTCCTCCATCGATCCGGACACGATGGTGCCGGGCTTGGTGGTGTACGACGAACGAACGTGCACGGGCACGTTGTAGCGGCGGGCGTACTCCACGCACCGCAGCATGAGAACCTTCGCGCCGCATGCGGCGAGCTCGAGCATCTCCTCGAACGAGACCTTCTCGAGCCGCTGCGCGTCCTTGACGATGCGCGGGTCCGCAGTGAACACGCCGTCGACGTCGGTGTAGATCTCGCAGACGTCCGCGTTCAACGCGGCGGCGAGTGCGACGGCGGTCGTGTCCGAACCGCCACGACCGAGAGTTGTGATGTCCTTGCTGTCCTGGCTCACGCCCTGGAAGCCGGCGACGAGCACGATGCTGCCCTCGTCGAGGGCGGTGCGCACGCGGCCGGGGGTGACGTCGATGATCTTCGCCTTGCCGTGGCTGCCCGTGGTGATCACACCCGCCTGCGAACCGGTGAACGACCGGGCCTCGGCGCCGAGCGAATGGATCGCCATCGCGACGAGGGAGTTGGAGATGCGCTCACCGGAGGTGAGGAGCATGTCCATCTCGCGGGCCGGCGGGGCCGGGCACACCTGCTGCGCGAGATCGAGGAGTTCGTCGGTCGTGTCTCCCATGGCCGAGACGACGACCACGACGTCGTTGCCCGCCTTCTTGGTCTCGACGATCCTTTCAGCGACGCGCCGGATCCGCTCGGCCGTCGCGACCGAGGATCCTCCGTACTTCTGGACGACGAGTGCCACGCTGGCCAACCTCCGAGTTTCGGGAACAGGTCCAGTGGCCCAGCTTACCGACCGTGCCTTTCGTCGACCCGGGGCGTCTCAGGAAAGTGTCGTGTGCAACAGCATGACGTTGTAGTCGCTCCATCGGGACGCGGTGAAGTAGAGGTCCGATTCCGTGGACCAGGGATGGATGAACGGGGCGTAGAGCCCGCCGATCTGCCGGTGGGTGACGAGTACGCGCGGCTCGCTCCACGGCCCCTCGGGTCTCGGGGAGGTCCTCATCTCGATCGTGCCGCGTTCCTCGTTGCCGTAGAGCATGACGAATTCGTCGCCGAGGAGTTGCACCGACATCTCCCCGACGGCAGGCGGCACGACCGGTGCCGCCGCGGCGGCGTCGCCGGGTATCCAGCCGTCGCCGCTCCAGTACTCGTAGGCGACCAGATCGAGCAGAGCCGTCTCGGGGACGCGCGAGACGAAAGCCGGCCCGAACCTGCCCTGCGGTGTGCCGAAGTCGTAGACGTATCCCTCGTGACGGACGTATGCGTGCTGCTGGAAATTCTCGTTCCCGGTCGACAACTGCTGCACCGCGGGCACGTCGAGCGGCAAGTTGATCCGCGCCGTCGCCGGGTCGAGCTGCCAGGTCTCCCCGTTGTCGCGCGAGCTCGCGATCATCGACGCGTTGGTCCACCACTCCCCGTGGTCACCCCAGGACCGCACCGACATGAAGTTGACGTACTGGACACCGTCGACGGCGATGCCCGCCGTGGGGATCACCGTGATCTCGACGCCGTCGACGCCGAGGCTGCCGACGAGTTCGCGTGAGAGGGCGGGTGCGGCGGGAGAGACGGGTGAACCCGCACGCGGGTCGCCGGGCACCGGATCGGGCACGTCGATTCCGTCGGAGAGATCATCATCGGCGGTACGCATGAGAATGTTGTGCCGCCACTGCTGATCCGGCAGCGAACAGTTGCCGAAGGTGTCGCCGAAGGCCATGAGGATCCGACGGTCGTCACCCTCCGCACCGTTGTCCCACATGATGCCGAGGTCGGTTCCCGAGACGGAGAACCGGTCGTAGGTCCGGTTGGGGCTGCGGGGGCCGGTCACCCAGGCCACGGTGCGGGTCGCGCCCGATCCGAGGGCAGGTAGCGGTCCCTGCGGTCCTTCGGGTGCGGCTCCCCCGCTCCCGGATCCGCTGCTGCCGGTCCGGGGGCCGGACGAACCCGTTCCGAAGGACCCGGAGCCGAGGAGACCGGAGCCCGAACCGGAACCGAGGAGCCCGGAGTCGCACGGTTCGGCGTGCGCTACGGGAGCGGCGACCGCCATGAATCCGAGCGCCAGCAGTGGGGTGCACGCTCCGGCCATCGCCGCGCGCAACGATCTCATCGATTCACCCCTCACCCGTCGTGTTACCGGAGATACCGGTGTGACTCATGTTGCGGGAGTTATGAACGGTAACGCTAGGGGCACGACGATCGCTCTGTCCGGCGAGTTCGTATCGATCGCGTCACGACCTTCGCCGCCGATCCGGGCAGGTGTGGGAGGTGCCACTTGGCTGCTGTGGCGGATGTCGCGATACACTTCTCCACATGCAGCGCGTGCTTCTCCTCGGCCGCCGCGGCGGGATCTGACCAGACCGGCTTCCCGTCGCGGGGTTTCGACGCGCCGGTCGATATTCGATCTGGGCCCACAGGTCCCCTTTTCTCTTTGGAGTTACGTCATGTCACCCGCCGACGCATTCACCTCCGGCTCGCGCACCATCACGCCGCCGAGCAAGCCGGCCCCGGCCGACCAGCCGTCGTGGAACAAGCAGAAGAACTCGTCGATGCCGACCTATCGGTACCGGCCGTTCGCCGAGGAGGTCGAGCCGGTCTCGCTGCCCGACCGCACCTGGCCCGACAAGATCATCGATCGCGCTCCCGCGTGGTGCGCCGTGGACCTGCGCGACGGCAACCAGGCCCTGATCGACCCGATGAGCCCCGCCCGCAAGCGACGCATGTTCGATCTGCTCGTGCGCATGGGTTACAAGGAGATCGAGGTCGGTTTCCCGTCCGCGAGCCAGACCGACTTCGACTTCGTCCGCGAGATCATCGAGGACGGCGCGATTCCCGACGACGTCACCATCCAGGTCCTGACGCAGTCCCGTCCCGAACTGATCAAGCGCACCTTCGAGGCCTGCGCCGGGGCGCAGAACGTGATCGTGCACTTCTACAACTCGACGTCGATCCTGCAGCGGCGCGTGGTGTTCCGGGCCGACCAGGAGACGGTGAAGAAGATCGCCACCGACGCCGCCGAACTGGTGCTCGAGGAAGCGAAGAACCACCCCGACACCAACTGGCGCTGGGAGTACTCCCCCGAGTCGTACACGGGAACCGAACTGTCGTACGCCAAGGAGGTCTGCGACGCGGTCGTCGAGACCCTCGGCGCGACCCCGGAGAACCCGGTCATCATCAACCTGCCTGCAACGGTCGAGATGGCCACGCCCAACGTCTACGCCGATTCGATCGAGTGGATGCACCGCAACCTGGCGAAGCGCGATTCGATCATCCTGTCGCTGCACCCGCACAACGACCGCGGCACAGGTGTCGCGGCGGCCGAGCTGGGTTACCAGGCCGGCGCCGACCGTATCGAGGGCTGCCTGTTCGGCAACGGTGAGCGCACCGGCAACGTGTGCCTGGTGACCCTGGGCATGAACATGTTCAGCCGCGGCATCGACCCGCAGATCGATTTCTCGAACATCGACGAGATCCGCCGCACCGTCGAGTACTGCAACCAGCTGCCCGTCCACGAGCGCCACCCCTACGGCGGCGACCTGGTCTACACCGCCTTCTCCGGCAGCCATCAGGACGCGATCAACAAGGGTATGGACGCGATGAAGGTCGACGCGGAGGCAGCCGGCGTCGACGTCGACGACCACACCTGGGCCGTGCCGTACCTGCCCATCGATCCGAAGGACGTCGGCCGCACCTACGAGGCCGTGATCCGCGTGAACTCGCAGTCCGGCAAGGGCGGCATCGCGTACATCATGAAGCAGGACCACGGCCTGAACCTGCCGCGACGCCTGCAGATCGAGTTCTCGCAGGCAGTGCAGAAGGTCACCGACGGCGAAGGCGGCGAGGTCAGCCCCAAGGAGATGTGGGACATCTTCCATGAGGAGTACCTGGCTCCGATCACGCCGCTCGAACGCGTCCGGCAGAAGGTCACCGCAGCCGAGACCGACGACGGTGAGGACACCATCATCGCTGTGCTCAAGGTCGACGGCGTGGAGAAGGAGATCTCCGGTACCGGCAACGGACCACTGGCGGCCTTCGTCGATGCCCTCGAGTCGCTGGGCTACCAGGTGGCCATCCGCGGTTACGCCGAGCACGCCATGTCCGCCGGCGACGACGCCAACGCCGCCGCATACGTCGAGGCCGACATCACGCGTCCCGACGGCACGACCACCCTGGTGTGGGGTGCCGGTATCGCCCCGTCGATCACCACGGCGTCGCTGCGCGCGGTGGTCTCCGCGGTGAACCGCTCGCACCGCTGACCCCTTCCGACGGGAATGCGGTGGACCCTTCGGGGTCCACCGCATTCGTCGTTTTCCAGAATTTTCACCCCGACAATTCATCTGGAAATCGACGTTTCGGATGATTACCGCACTCCTCCGAAAGATACAGTTCGGAATGTTCGACGAGAACGAACCCGTTCACGGGTGATATCCGTCGAATTCCGCAATTCTTTCCTCGCAGAGTCGTTCTGCTCGAACACGGAGTGTGCGTATGGAATTCATGGACATCATCTGGTACATCGTCATCTGCTTCGCATTCGTCGCGTACCTGATCATGCTGTGGATGATCATCGGGGATCTGTTCCGGAACCGGGAGCAGTCCGGCTGGGTCAAGGCGATCTGGATCGTCTTCCTGTTCGTCTTCCCGTGGCTGACGGGCCTGATCTATCTGGTCGTCCACGGTACGGGCATGGCCGAGCGGTCCGCGAAGGAGGCCGACCGGTACAAGGCCGCGCAGGACGAGTACATCCGCTCGGTCGCCGGCAAGTCCCCCGCCGAGCACATCTCCGACGCGAAGCAGCTGCTCGCCGAGGGTGTCATCGACCAGGCCGAATTCGATGCGCTGAAGGCCAAGGCGCTCGCCTGATCCCGCACCATCGCGGAGTTCCTCACGTCGACAGCTTCCGTGCCGCCGCAGCCCGGAAGCTGTCGAGCACCGCACCCACGGCCGGTCGCCGCGCCGCGCCCGGACGGGTGACGAGTTCGTAGATCCGCGCCGCGCGCACTCCGGCCAGCGGCACCCGCACCAGCGCCGGGTGCAACACCGAGTACCGCGGCAGCAGCGCCACCCCGCGACCGGCGGTCACGAGCTCTTCGATGACACGGAAGTCGTTGATACGGTGCGCAACTCGTGGCTGCATGCCTGTCACCGCAGCGACGGAGAGCAGCACGTCGTCGACGGGGAACCCGCCCCGCACACTGATCCAGCTCTCCCCCGCGAGTTCGTCGACCCGCACGCGTTCCTGCGACGCGAGGCGGTGCCCGGGCGGAAGGACGAGATCGATCGGTTCACGCATCAACGTCTCGACATGGACGCGGGGTCCCGACAGCGGCGCCGATCGCTCGTCGCGGTGAGTGAGCACCACGTCGTAATCGGCCAGCAGGGCGGGCACCGCCGAGGACGGCACATCTTCGTCCCGGACGTCCAGCACGACACCGGCCTCCTCCGCCGAATCCAGGGCCGCAGGCAGCAGGAGTGCCGCACCGGACGGGAAGGTGGCGACCCGCACCCGCCCCCGCGGGGATTGCCCGTAGGCCGCCATCTCCTCGACCGCCCGATCGAGGGCATCGAGCACCTCGTCCGCGCGCACCACCAAGGCACGACCCGCATCGGTGAAGCGCAGACGTCGCCCCTCGGGTTCGAGCAAGGGGACGCCGGCTTCCCGGGCCAGCACCTTGAGCTGCTGAGATACCGCCGAGGGCGTCATCGACAGGGCCGCTGCGGTGGCGGCGACAGTCTCGCGGTCGGCAAGTTCCCGGAATATGCGCAGACGCACGACATCCATGTAGAAATGCTACATATAGCGTTCAGAAAGATTCGCTTGTTCTGATCATTTGCTTAGCAAAGAATATCGGCATGGCCTTTCGGGATCGCATGCTCGCTCTCACCGTGGTGGTGTTGTGGGGATGCAACTTCCTCGCGATCAGGGTGGGCCTCGACCACTTCCCCCCGTTCTTCTTCGCCGGCCTGCGCTTCGCGGTCATCGCCGTCCCCGTACTGATGTTCGTCCCGCGACCCGCAGTGCCGCTGCGCTGGCTTCTGCTCTACGGCCTCGGATTCGGTTTCGCCCAGTTCGCCTTCCTTTTCTGGGCCATGGATGCCGGTCTGCCCACCGGCCTGGCCTCGCTCGTCCTGCAGTCCGCAGCGCCCTTCACCGTTGCGCTGGCAGCTTTGTTCCTGCGGGAACGTCTCGACGGTGTCCGCATCGCGGGTCTGGTCGTCGCCGTAGGTGGCATGGTGATCGTGGCACTCGGCCAGGGAGCGTCGAGTGCGGGTGTGATCCCGATGCTGCTCGGCCTCCTCGCGGGACTGTCCTGGGCGATCGGCAACATCGCGACCCGCAAGGCGGGCGCCGCCGACCCCATGCGTCTGATGCTGTGGATGTGCGTCGTGCCCGTGCTCCCCTTCTTCGGGGTCTCCTGGTTCGTCGAGGGCCCGCAGGCCTGGTCCACTCTCGGTACCGCCGTCACCACCGTGGACGGTGGCCTGGCGCTGGCCGGACTCACCTACGTCGTGCTGGCGGGCACGATCGCCGGTACCGGGATCTACGCCTCACTGCTGTCGCGCCATCCCGCCGGGACCGTGGCGCCGCTCTCCCTCATGGTGCCGGTCGTCGGGTTCACCGTCGCATGGATCACGCTCGGTGAGCGGCCGACGCCGTCGTCCCTGATCGGCGGGGTGATCGTCGTAGTCGGAGCCCTCGCGGCCCAGGGCGGGCGCGGCAGTGTGACGAGCGGGACGCTCCTCCGGCGGCACAACGCTCTCCCGCCTGTGGAACACTCGCCGACGTGGGAACCAGTACAGGAATCACCGCACGTGGACGGCTCGCGCTACGCGCCGCCCGAGCCGCCGCGTGGGCGTCCCAGAAGGCCGGACGCGGTAAGGGCTCGATGATCGGAGGGCTCGTCGCCCTGAAGATCGACCCGGCACTGATGAAGCAGCTCGGCCACGGCCGGCAGACCGTGCTCGTCACCGGGACGAACGGCAAGTCCACGACGACCCGCATGACGGCCGCCGCTCTCGAGACGATCGATTCGGTCGTCACCCAGGCTGATGGCGCGAACATGGACGCCGGGATCGTCGCCGCCCTCGCCACCGACCTCCGCGCGCCGCTCGCCGCGATCGAGGTCGACGAACTCCACACCCCGCACGTCGCCGACGCCCTCGAACCCCGGGCGATCGTGCTGCTCAATCTCAGCCGCGACCAGCTCGACCGGGTCGGTGAGATCAACATGATCGAGCGGAAGCTGCGCGAGGGCCTGAAGCGGCATCCCGACGCCGTGATCGTCGCGAACTGCGACGACGTGCTCGTCACGTCCGCCGCCTACGACAACCCGAACGTCGTGTGGGTCGCCGCCGGCGCCGGCTGGGCCAACGACTCGGTGAGTTGCCCGCGCTCGGGCGAACCGATCGTCCGCGAAGGCGACCACTGGTACAGCACGGGCTCCGATTTCGCGCGCCCGACACCCGACTGGTGGGTCGACGACGAGAACCTCCACGGACCCGACGGCCTCGTCCTGCCGCTGAAGCTCACCCTCCCCGGCCGCGCGAACCGCGGGAACGCCGCCCAGGCGGTTGCGGCCGCCGTGGCCCTCGGCGCCGATCCGGAGAAGGCCGTCGCGGCCGCAGCGGTCGTCGAAGAAGTCGCCGGCCGCTACAAGACGGTGCAGGTCGGGCCGCATTCGGTGCACATGCTGCTGGCGAAGAACCCCGCCGGCTGGCAGGAGGCCCTGTCGATGATCGACCCGACCGTCGACGGTCTGGTCATCGCCGTCAACGGCCAGGTGCCGGACGGTGAGGACCTGTCGTGGCTGTGGGACGTGCGGTTCGAACACTTCGAAGGCGTGCAGGTCGTCGCGGCAGGCGAACGCGGCACCGACCTCGCGGTGCGTCTGACCTATGCGGGGGTCGAGCACACGCTGGTGCCGGATCCCCTGAAGGCCATCGCCTCGTGCCCTCCCGGCCGTGTGGAGGTGCTCGCCAACTACACCGCGTTCCGCGATCTCAACACCGCCATCGCCAGGAGAGCTGCCCATGTCTGAGTCGACCGTCCGCATCGGACTCGTCCTGCCCGACGTGATGGGCACCTACGGCGACGGCGGCAACGCCCTGGTGCTGCGCCAGCGACTGCGGATGCGCGGTCACGACGCCGAGGTCGTCGAGATCGGATTGAACGATCCCGTCCCGGAGTCCCTCGACCTCTACACCCTCGGCGGCGCTGAGGACGCAGCGCAGCGACTGGCCACGCGGCACCTGCAGCGCTACCCGGGACTGCAGCGTGCAGCCGAGCGCGGAGCGCCGGTGCTCGCGATCTGCGCCGCGATCCAGGTGCTCGGCCACTGGTACGAGACGTCCTCCGGCGAACGTGTCGACGGCGTCGGGATCCTCGACGCGACCACCTCGCCGCAGCAGACCCGCGCGATCGGCGAGATCGTCATCCGGCCCACCCTCGCCGGCCTCACCCAGCCGCTGACCGGCTTCGAGAACCACCGCGGCGGAACGACCCTCGGCTCCGATGCCACCGGGCTCGGCCGCGTCGACCGCGGTGTCGGCAACGGCGTGGGTGACGGACTCGAAGGTGCCGTGCAGGGCTCGGTGATCGGCACGTATCTGCACGGTCCGGTGCTCGCCCGCAATCCCGAACTCGCCGATCATCTCCTGATGCGCGCTCTGGGCATGGACTCGCTGCCGCCGCTGGACCTTCCCGAAGTCGATCTGCTGCGGCAGGAACGGTTGCGCGCCTGAGCGCTCAGCCGTGCGCGGCGACGTGCTCGAGGACCAGTCGCGCGAGTTCCTCCGGTTCCTCGTCGGGAATCCAGTGGCTCACCCCCGCGAGTGTCTCTACCCGGTACGGGCCGGAGACGTAGCGGTGGGTCGCGTCGACCCCGGCGGGTCCGATGGCGACGTCCCCGTCGCTCCACACCATGAGAGTGGGCACGCGGACAGGTTCGAGGGCCGCTCTCGGATCCACGAAAGGCACGGCGCGATACCAGTTCACACCACCGCGGACGGCGCCTGGGTCGGCCATGCGCGCCGCATCCCGCTCGGCAGCCTCGACGGGTTGCCCCGTCCGCCGCAGCACCGAGCGACCGACGGCTTCGTTGCTCAGCAGGATCTCCGGTATCCAGGGGATCTGGAAGGCGAGCATGTACCACGAACGCAGTAGTTGCAGACTCGTGCCGAAGGCGCGCAGGAAGGCAGCGGGATGCGGGACGGACACCGCTGTTACGGTCCGGACCAGTTCGGCACGGCGGGTGGCCAGACCCCACGCGACGATCGCTCCCCAGTCGTGCCCGACGACGTGCACGTTCTTGCTCGGCACCACGTCGATGAGTGCAGCGACGTCGTCCACGAGGTGCCGGAGGCGGTAGTCCCGACGCCGACGAGGCCGCGCGCCGGGCGAGTATCCACGCTGATCGGGTGCGAAGGTGCGATATCCCGCAGCATGCAGGCGCGGCGCGACCGCGTCCCAGGATCGGGAGTCCTGCGGGAATCCGTGGAGGAGAACGATGGGTTCCCCGTCGATCGGTCCGTCATCTCGGATGTCGAACCGGAGTCCGTCCCTCTCGACGGTTGTGATGCGCTCCCTCATCCGGCCCCCTTGCAGTCGTGGCGATCGGCACCGACCGACATGTGACTGCGAATCTACCTCCGGACAGGGGTTCGGCCCGGTGATTCGCTTTACGCGTTCTCCGGGCCGGATCTCTGCTTCACGAGCTTCTCTCTGTCGTCCGCGGACGTCTCATAAGCTCGATTCGCACCTTCGATGTTAGCTACGTCACAGTGCGAATGCAAGCCTTTTCGTGCTGCCGGTCAGACCGAAGCGAGGGGGTATCCCAGAGTCGCCCAATCGTGCAGGCCTCCGCGGTAGTAGGCGAGCGCGGACGCGGGATATCCCGCGTCGATCAGCTTCCGGATCGCGTCGGGCGACTGAGGGCACTGGGGTCCGTTGCAGAAGACGATCGTCGTCCGGGCGGTATCGAGCTCGTCCTTCCTCGCGACGATGTCGTCGTGCGGGATGTTCGCGGCGCCGGGGAGGGTCACTCCGCTCCGGGAATCGGGCACCCGAGTGTCGACGAGCACGGCACCCCGGCCGAGCAACTCGATCACCTCGAGTTCTCCCACGGTCGTCACGCCCGTCGCCACCTGCAGTGGCTGCACCTCACCCCAGGTCGTCTCCACCACCATGCGGTCGGCTTCCCCTTCCACCGGGCGCGGAACGTTCTGCGGGTCGCCGTCGCGCGTACGATCGGCGCGCTCGATCTGCTGCTTCTCGCTCGTCACGATCCGGACTCTACGGGAGAGCGGTCGCTCCTCGCGGCCCCTGCGGTGCCCGGCGTCGGATCCGGATTCTTCGACCCCCACTCCCGCTGGGCAAGGATCGCCGATCCCATCCAGCGGCGCAGGTAGCGACGCAGGTCGTCGTCGGAGCGCGGCGGGGTTCCCGGCGAGACGAAGAACGACTGCATGGTGCGCAGCACGTACTCCACCAGCTCGGCGAGGGAGGCGTCGTCGTAGCCGTAGCTCTCCCAGTCCACGTCGAATCGCGTGATCATCGCCATGCCGAACATCCACGCCTCCTCCGAGGCCAGTGCCTCGGGGTGCGGGTTCGAATAGGTGCTCGACAGCAGGATGCCGAGATGCGGGGTGCGACGCACCTCCGCGAGCGTGTAGACCACGCCCTCGGTCATGGCCTCGACCGGGTCGCCGAGCCCCGCGACCCGCCGGGTCAGCCGGTCCAGGAATCCTTCGACCGATGCGATGGCCGCCGCACGCATCAGCGCGTCGGCGCTCGGGAAGTAGCGGTAGACCGTCTGGCGGATCACCCCGAGCGACTGCGCGACGTCGGCGATGCTGATCTCCGCACCGGTCCGGTCGATCAGGTCGACCGCAGCAGCAACGATCCGCTGCGACGCTTCTTCGTCGCCGGCGGGAGGACTCCCACCCCACCCACGTCTGCGTGCCACTTCGCGCTTCCTCGAACCGTCGCCTGGAGAAGGCCCGACGGTAACACGCGCGACCTCTGCGGCCGTGGCCCGAAACGGTCCCCCTCCAGCGAATGAGACACCTATCATACACATGACGCTATTCGTGTATGGTCACGCCGACCGGGCCTCCCGGCTCTTCCGAGGTCCTCCCCAACCGTGTCCCAAACCAGGTCCCGAACCAGCCCGGTGTCGACGAGACGAGGTACCGACCCATGACGAACCTGCAGGTCCGCAAGATGCGTTTCGCATTCGCGGATTACGACGTGCCGTTCCTGTGGAACGAGGAGAATCCGGCTTTCTCGAGCATGGCCAACGCCGTCTCGTTCCTCGCGATCGGCTTCGAGAAGATGATCGTGAACATGATCCGCGAGATCACTCCTCGCATCACCGATCCCGGTGTCCTCGAAGAGGCCAACGCCTTCATGTACCAGGAGGGCCAGCATTCGACCGCCCACCGGCAGCATGTGAAAGGCCTGATCAAGAGTTATCCCGGCCTGCAGGAGACGCTCGACGACGTCGTCGGCGCGTTCGACAAGCTCACCGCCGAAACCTCCGCCGAATACCGGCTCGCGTACACCGCAGACCTCGAGGCGACCTTCACGCCCGTCTTCAAGCTCATGCTCGACAACGACGCGGCACTCTTCCGCCCCGGCGACGATCGGGTGGCCTCGTTGTTCATCTGGCATTTCGTCGAGGAGGTCGAGCATCGCAGTTCGGCGCTCATCATCTTCGACGCGGTGGTCGGCAGCGATCTGTACCGCATGCGGCAGGCACCGTCGGTGTTCAAGCACGTGCTCGACGTCATCGCCATCGCATGTGAGGGTTTCAACAAACACGTGCCCCTGGAGGAACGGAAGATCGACGCGATGTCGATGTTCGCCTCGTACCGCCGTAAGCAGAACCTGCGACGGAGGTTGCCGTTCCTGCAGTACGAGGATCACGGCCCCATGCCGCGCGCCTTCGACGTCCTGCCGCTCGGCGAACAACTCGTCTCGCTGGTGGGCATCATCCGCAGCCAGATGCCCAAGCACAATCCCGACCATGAGAAGCTGCCGGCCCTCGCCGACGTGTGGTTCCGACGATTCGACGAAGGCTACGACGTCTCGCACTGGTACACGGCGGAAACCGTGGGTGGAAGGAAGAATTGATGTCCGACCTGTGCTCACCCACCTTCGAGGACCTCTCGACCCGCCTCGGATTCTCGTGCGACGAAGCCGGTGGGATCTTCGAACTGCGCAGTCCGTTCGCGTTGGAGAACTGGACGCTGCCCGTCCTCGAGGCGACCATCGTGCTCGGCGCCGTGCTGATGCTTGTGCACGCGATCGTCCGGCTGCGGCGCACCGGTGACGCCACGAACCTCGTCGTCTGGCTCGGCACCCTCGCGTTCCTGTTCATCATCGAGCCACTGCTGTACTTCCCCGACGCCTTCGGTGTCGAGGAGTACCTCGATACGATGTTCGCGCACAACGTGTTCACGGTCGAGTTCATGTGGGGACGCCTGCCGCTGTACATCATCGCCATCTATCCGATGATGGCGACGATCGCGTTCGAGATCGTCCGCATGCTGGGGGTGTTCCGGCAGTACGGCACCCTCGTCGGGGCGGTCTGCGTGGGCTTCGTCCACCACGCCTTCTACGAGATCTTCGATCATCTCGGTCCGCAGTTGCGGTGGTGGGAATGGTCGCTCGACAATCCGATCAACCAGCCCTTCTTCGACTCGGTGCCCCTCCCGAGCGTGGTGGTCTTCGCCGCCCTGTGGCCGATGTCGCTCGCGTTCTGCGCGCAGTTCTTCGTCGGCCGGCACATCGACGCCGGTCGCACCTTCGGGGGACTCGAGTTGACCTGGCGCACGATCACCGTCGGACTTCTCGCGTCCGTGGGCGTCGTGATCCTCCCGGCGCCGGCAACCGTGATCGGCATGGGCAGCACAACGGTGCGGGCGACGATCTACGCCGCCGAACTCGTGATGCTGTCGATCGTGGCGATCTACGTGCTCTCGCGCCAATGGTCCCGGCTGCGAAGCACACCCACCGATCGGCCCTATTCGAACAACCTCGTCCGCTGGTACGCCGTCGCGTATCTCGCCGTGATGGCCGTGTTGTGGATCGGCGCTCTGCCCGACTGGTTCTCGGCCGTCGACGGGGTCACCGAGGCGGGCGACCCGATCGGCAGTCTGTGGTACACCGTGGCGTGCTTCGTGGTCGCGATCGCCTGTGTCGCTGCGACCTTCACCGTTTCACGGGAGGGCGATGCGAGCCGGCACGACGCGGCATCGAAGACTCTCACCGAGGCATGATCCGTTCGAAGGGTCCGGTCCACGCTACCGCGCGTCGGCTCCGTCGAGCAGCCAGCGACCGTCGACCCGCTTCAACGCGATGACGAAGCGGGTGGCGTCGGTGCGTCCCTCCGGCACGACGACGTTCTTCACGTCCTGGTCGAGGAAGACCAGGACCGTGGCGACATCACCGTCGAAGCTCTCGAGGCCGGCGTGCTCGGCCCGCGCCATCGACGTGCCTTCCCCGTCCTCGACGAGACCTCGCAGATCGCCGGCCACCCCTTCGTATCGAGAGGCGAATTCCTCGGTGGAGTTCGCGGTGACGGCGGCGAGGTTGTCGTCGAAGGAGCGGTAGTCGTAGGTGCCGAGGGCCACGGCGTATTCGCGGGCCCGGTCGACGGCCTCGTTCCGCAGTTCGACGTCCTGCCCGGCCTGCCACCACCGGAATCCGGAGAACACGGCGGCGGCGAGCAGTACCCCGATCACCGCGACGGTGACCCATCTGCCCCGCCCGGACCCTGCGCCCGTGGTGTCACCATCCGACTCGGAGTCCTCGGTGCATTTTTCGGTCGGGACATCGGTGGGTGTCATCCGCCCAGTCCTTCCAACAGCTTCTGCAGTAGTTCATCGGTTGCGACCCCGGCGCGACCTCGCCGATCCGGCGCCGAACGACGACGAACGAGGACACGGACCGTGCTTTGCCACGGTCCGGTCCCCGTTCGTACGAGGAGTGCGCGGGAGATCAGCCCTGGGTGACTGCGGGAAGACCGCCGCGAAGCTCACCCTTGATGACCTTGCCGCTCGCGTTGCGCGGCAGGGCGTCGACGATCACGACCTCCTTGGGGTGCTTGTACCGCGCGAGGTGCTCGTTCAGGTACGGCTGCAGCTCGTCGAGGGTGAGGTCGTCGTTGCCGGGCTTGAGCGCGACGACGGCGACGGGCACCTCGCCCCACTTCGAGTCCGGGCGACCGATGACCGCGGCCTCGAGCACCTTGGGATGCCCGAAGAGGACGTTCTCGACCTCGGCACAGTAGATGTTCTCGCCGCCCGAGATGATCATGTCCTTCTTGCGGTCGACGACGTAGACGAAGCCCTCCTCGTCCATGCGCACGAGGTCGCCGGAGTGGAACCATCCGCCGTAGAACGCCTCGCTCGTGGCGGTGGCGTTGTTCCAGTACTCGCGCATCATGGTCGGGCCGCGGTAGACGATCTCGCCGACCTCACCGGGGGCGACGTCGTTCATCTCGTCGTCGACGACACGTGCCTGGATGGTGGGGATGACCCGGCCCACGGAGCCGAGCTTGCGGATGGCGTCGTCGCCGTCGAGGACGCAGGTGATGGGCGACATCTCGGTCTGGCCGAAGACCGCCACGTTGAAGGCATCGGGGAAGGTCTCCGCCATCGCACGCAGGATCGTGTCGGAACTCGGCGCGGCACCCCAGGAGATGTTGCGCAGTTTCAGTTTCCGTGGTTTCGCCCGCTGCGCCGCACACATGGCCTGCCACTGCACCGGCACGAGGAACAGGCTGGTGACGTTCTCGGCCTCGAGGACGTCGAGCAGTTCTTCGGGATCGAACGCACCGACCGGGTGGATGACGGTGGGCGTGCCCAGCATCAGGCTGGGGGCGATCGAACCGAGCGCCGCGATGTGGAACATCGGTGACGCGCAGAAGCCGATGCCCGACTCGTCGAACAAGCGGAAGGCCCGGATGCAGGTGAGCGACTGGGCTTCCAGGTTGGAATGCGTGAGGACCGCACCCTTGGGCCGGCCCGTGGTGCCCGAGGTGTACATGATGAGCGCGGGAGTGTTGTTCGGGATCTCCACGGCCGCGTGCGGTTCGCCCTCTTCGGCGACCAGAGCCTCGTACCCGAGTGCGTCGCCTTCCGGGTCGGCCCCCACCGTGATGGACAGCTCGATACCTTCGGCCTGGCCACGTGCGGCGGCGGCGAGCGGGACGAGCGGCCCCTCTGCGACGATCGCCTTCGCGCCGGAATCCGCCACGAGGAAGGCCACCTCGGGAGCGGTGAGGCGGAAGTTCACCGGCACCGCGATGGCACCGAGAGCGTTGGCGGCGAGCACGATCTCGACGTACTCCGGACGGTTGAGCATGAGGATGATGACGCGGTCGCCGAAGCCGATGCCGCGACGCGAGAGCGCATCGGCGAGCTTCTCGACCCGCGTGTTCAGCTGCGACCAGGTGATGGTCTCGCCGCGGAATCGGAAGGCCGTGCGATCGGGAATCATCAGGGCGTGGCGCGCCACCTGATTGTTCCAGTTGTTGCTACGGAAGCGGGTCGCGTCGGTACCGACCGCTTCGGAAACGACAGAGGGGGGAACCATCGATGATCCTCTCGTGACGGGGCAGGAGTGCGGCGGCACGGCCTGTGCCGAGCCGTCGATGTGTGAGGCACATTACAGGCCCGGAGTGGTTTAGGCCAGAGCTTTTGTTAACGGAGATTCCGTGAAAATGGAGCGGCTCGCGTCGGACGCGATCGCCGAGCGCAGGCAGGCGCGGACAGCAGGAAATGCTGTTCTAGCGGTGGGTTCGCCGGACGGGAGCGGGTGCTCCGACGAGCATGTCGGCCCCTGCTCCCGTCCGGGAAGTTCCTTCTCGATCCTCCGAAAACGAGCCTCCGAAGGATTGTCGGTCAGGCGAAGCGGGCGGGACGCTTCTCCAGCATCGCCATGGCACCCTCCGCGAAGTCGGCGGAGGCGAGGAGTTCGACCTGACCGTCCTTCTCGCGTGCCAGCGCCGCGTCGAGCTCGCCCAGCGTCGAGGCGTTGAGGGCCCGCTTCGTCAGTTCCAGTGCCCGGCGCGGGCCGGCCGCGGTCCGGGCCGCGACAGCGTCGACGTGTGCTGCGAGTTCCGCGTCGGGCACGGTGCGGGCGACGAGCCCGAACCGGTCGGCATCCTGTGCGGACACCCGTTCGCCGAGCAGTGCCATCTCGGCGGCGCGGGCACGACCGATCGCGGCGGGAACCAGAAGGCTCGCGCCGCCGTCGGGCATCAGTCCGATGTTCACGAAGGCGAGCAGGAAGTAGGCGCTGTCGGCCGCGTAGGTGAGATCGGCCGCGAGGGCGATCGAGACACCGACACCCGCAGCGGGACCGTTGACCGCCGCGATGACGGGAACCGGGACGGACGCGATGGTGCGGACCAGTTCGTTGGCGGTGTCCATGATGACACCGGGATCCTGCGGATCGGCCGCTCCCGCAGCCAGATCCGCGCCCGTGCAGAACGCCGATCCCTCACCGGTGAGGACGATGGTGCGGACGCGTTCGTCGTCGCCGGCCGCCTTCACGGCCGCGCTCAGTGTCCTCATCGTCGTCAGGTCGATCGCGTTCATCCGGCGGGGACGCGTGATGGTCAGTCGCAGAATTCCGTCGGCCAGTTCGGATCTCAGGCTCTGGGTGGTGGTCGAGGTCATGCGCGCACCGCCCGGTCGGCACCGACGATGTCGTTCAGACGGCCCGTGATGATGGCCTCCGCCTCCGCGACCATGCGTTCGACCAGTTCGCCGACGGTCGGGATGTCGTGGATGAGACCCTGGCTCTGCCCGGCCGTCCAGATGCCGGCGTCGAGATCCCCGTCCTCGAACACCTTGCGGCCCCGGGCACCGGCGACAAGGTGGGCGATGTCGCCGAATTCGGCTCCGCGCGACTCGATCTCGACAACCTCTTCGCTCACCGCGTTGGTGGCGACACGAGCGGTGTTACGCAAGGTGCGGAAGATGAGCTCGGTGTCGAGCTCGGTGTTGCGGACGATCTGCTCTTTGACCTCGTGGGCCACGGGCGATTCGACCGTGCACATGAAGCGGGTGCCCATGTTGACGCCGTCCGCACCGAGCGCGAGCGCCGCCACGAGTCCGCGGGAATCGGCGATGCCGCCCGACGCGATCACGGGGATGCTGAGCTTGCTCGTCGCGGCGGGGATGAGGATCAGGCCGGGGACGTCGTCCTCACCGGGATGTCCGGCGCACTCGAAGCCGTCGATGCTCACAGCGTCCACGCCGATGCGCTCGGCCTTGACCGCGTGCCGCACGCTCGTGCACTTGTGGATCACCTTGATGCCGGCGTCCTTGAAGTGCGGCAGGTGATCGGCCGGGTTGAAGCCGGCGGTCTCGACGATCTTCACGCCGGAATCGATGATCGCCTGGCGGTACTCGGCGTACGGCGGTGGGTTGATCGAGGGCAGGATCGTGAGGTTGACGCCGAACGGCTTGTCGGTGAGTTCGCGCGTCCGTTCGATCTCGCGTACGAGATCCTCCGGAGTGGGCTGGGTCAGTGCGGTGATGAAGCCGAGCGCCCCCGCCTCCGCCACGGCGGCCACGAGTTCGGCGCGGCCGACCCACATCATGCCGCCCTGGACGATGGGATGCTCCACCCCGAAAATCTCGGTGAATCGGGTTCTCACGAGTCCTCCTCGGTCCTTCGAAAAGTGCCGCTGTCGTGACGGTTCCGTATGCGCCCAGCGGTGACGCACCTGAAGAATTGGTGTTAACTTTGCGGGCTGAGTGCTGGTTTGTCAATACGTTCTGTACTGCAGTTTTGGAGATTCTTACCAGAAAGTAGTGTTCCTATGCAGGGGGTGTGGCTGTTACCTTTGAGGCCGACGAACGTTCGCCGCGACATCGCGGCCGGAAACAGGATCCACGACGAGGAGGCAGGGTGCCCGAACAAGCGCAGGTCGGGGCACGCACAGCCGCGAAGGCCGACACCCCGACCCCCACCGTGCGGCGCCGGCCGAAGAACCGCAAGGCACAGATCGCCACCGTCGCGGCCGAGGCGTTCAGCGAACGCGGCTATCACGGGGTGAGCATCGACGAGATCGCCACTGCTGTGGGCATCTCCGGCCCAGCCCTGTACCGGCATTTCCCGAACAAGTACGCCTTGTTCCACCACGCCGTGGTCACGCTCGCCGACGCCCTCGAGGCAGCTCTCGCGGAGTTCGACGAGGAGGGCGGGGCGAACGGCGCCGTACTCGACGCCGCCGAGGAACTCGAGCGCAAACTTCTCGCGCTCATCCGCACCACGATCGAGAATCGTCGGACGGGTGGGTTGTACCGCTGGGAACGCCGGTACCTCACCGGTGAGGACCGCAGCGAGATCCTCTCGAAGATGCGAGCGCTCAACCGCCACCTCGCCCGGACGATCGCGCGCCTGCGCCCCGATCTCACCGACGACGACTACGTGCTTCTCAGCACGGCGATGCTCAGCGTCATCGGCTCGATCACCACCCACCGCGTCCCGCTGTCCACCCGGCGTCTGCAGCAGCTGCTGCTCGACTCGTGCACTGCGGTCGCGGCCACCGAACCGGTACCCGACGTGGACGAGCCGGCACCGGCGCCCGAGTCCCGCGGACTGTCCGTGGCGAACAAGCGCGAGGTCCTCCTGCAGGAGGCCGTGCTGCTCTTCGACGCCCGGGGCTACCACGAGGTGAGCATCGAGGAGATCGGAGCGGCGGCCGGCATCAATGCGTCCGGTGTCTACCGGCACTTCGCAAGCAAGGCCGATCTGCTCGCGGCCGCCTTCCACCGGGCCGGTGATCGTGTCGCCATGATCATCGGCGAGGCGCTCGCCGACTCGACGACACCCGCGCAGGCCCTCGAGGTCCTCACCGAGGTGTACGTCCGGATGTCGTTCGAGCAGAGCGAACTGATGTCGGTGTATTTCGCCGAGGTCGGCAATCTTCCGGCGCACCACCGCAGCGACCTGCGGAACATCCAGCGGCTCAACATCGAGGAGTGGGCCCGGCTGGTCGGCGAGCTCCGTCCCGAGTTGCCCGCAGTCGAATGCCGTTTCCTCGTACATGCTGCGCTCAACCTCGTGCTCGACACCGGCAGCCTCGTGCATTTCCGGCCCACCCCGTCCCGGCAGCGCCGGGTGCAGCAGCTGATGCTCTCGGTGCTCCTCGGAAGCACCGGTTCGCCGGAGGCGACTCTCGAGAACACCGGCTCGCCGGAGGCGGCACGATGATCCGCACCGCGACCGCGGCGGTACTCCGCGAGTACGGTGCGCCGCTGCGACTCGAAACCGTCACCGTGCCCGAACTGCGCGACGACGAAGTGCTCGTAAGGATCCACGGGGTCGGCATCTGCCACACCGATCTCACCGCCGCTGCGGGAGGCGTCCCCGTCCCGACGCCCGTCGTATTGGGCCACGAAGGAGCAGGAGTCGTCGTCGAAGTGGGGTCGGCGATCACCGGTCTCGCGGTCGGCGACCCGGTAGTCCTCGGATTCGACTCGTGCCGCACGTGCCGCAACTGCGCACGAGGACGACACGCCTACTGCGCACGGTTCGCCCCGCTCAACTACGGCGGTGTGCGCGGCGACGGCACTACCGTGCTCCGCGACGCCGACGACACCCCGGTCCACGGCAACTGGTTCGGGCAGTCCTCGTTCTCTGCGCTCGTCGTGGCCACCGAACGCAATGCCGTGCGCCTGCCGGCCGACGTTCCGGTGGCGCTCGCCGGCCCGCTGGGTTGCGGTCTCGCGACCGGCGCCGGAACGGTACTGCGCGTGCTGCGTCCCGAATCCGGCTCGTCGATCGTCGTCTTCGGCCTCGGCGCCGTCGGCATGGCCGCGGTCATGGCCGCACGTATCGCCAAGTGCGGCACCATCATCGGAGTCGATCCCAATCCCCGTCGGCACGATCTGGCGCGCAGACTCGGCGCCACCGAGGCGCTCTCCTCTGCCGACCACGACGACCTCGGGCGTCACCTCCGTCGCCTCACCGGCGGTGGTGCCGATTACGCGGTGGAGTCCGTGGGCACCGAATCCGTGATCCGGCAGGCACTGTCGTCCCTCACCAGTCCCGGTGTCTGCGCCACGCTCGGATTGCGCGCCGGCCGCAATCCCGTCTCGATCGACCAGACCCACCTGCTGTCCGGGCGCACCCTGACCGGAGTCATCGAGGGTGACGCCGACCCCCACCGGTTCCTTCCCGAACTGGCCGCACTGTGGCGCGACGGACGCTTCCCCGTCGACGAACTCGTGCAGACCTTCGATTTCACGAAACTCGACGACGCGCTCGCCGCCGTCACATCCGGCGAGGTCGTCAAGGCAGTACTCACCTTCGACATCCAGGGGAACACATGAACGTCGTCCAGCGACTCGGGGAACTGCGCGCCCGTACCGACCGCATCGATCCTCGCGAACTCGATGCGCTGTGGGAGCATCTCACTCCGGCAGGTATCGACGATCTCGTCGGATACCGGTGGAAGGGCTTCAGTTTCGACACCGGGCACCGCACCCACACGTTGCTCGGCACGTCGCGCTGGTACGGAAAGACGTTCGCGTCGGCGTCCGAGGTCCAGCCGCTGGTGTGCTACGACGAGGACGGGCAGTTGTTCTCCGACACGAAGACCGGCCGGGGCGAAGCGAGCCTGTGGGAGATCGTGTTCCGCGGTGAGGTGACGGCGACGATGGTCTACGACGGCATGCCGGTCTTCGACCATTTCAAGAAGGTCGACGACGACACGGTCATCGGAGTGATGAACGGCAAGGGCTCGCTCGTGTTCGACGACGGTGAGCACTACTGGTTCGGCCTCGAGCGCGACACCGCCGTCTGATCGATCTCGTCGGGCAGGAACGGAAGTGGCCGGACGCGTGCCCGGCCATTTCCGTTCTCGGCGAGGATCTCAGATGACGTGTCCGTGCGCCTTCATCCGGCGACGCATGTCGTTCAGGTAGTAGGTGGCCGAGAGCTGACGGATCGGCTTGGGCACCGCACGATAGATCGGCGGGACCACCTTCCAGAACAGATCGAACCGACGCTGGTCGCGCGGACTCCACGGCAGGGCGAATTCGTCGCGCATGCGCTGCGGGAGCAGCCCGATCGTCATGAAGCGCTGCAGCGGCATGAGCGCGCGGACGGGCAGCGGGGCGTCGCCACCGGTGAGCAGATTCCGGGTGAATGAACGCACCTTCACGTCGACCTCGAAGGTCGCGATCATCTCGTCCCAGTACTTGTCGAACTCCTCCCGCGTCTTCGGCCACATGTCGTCCCTGACCTGCAGGGCCGTGCCGTAGACCGCGGACTGGCGGTAGATGCGTTCGATGTCGGCCTCGGTGAGAGGGCCGAACATCCGCTGGTACATGTCGACGCCGTTGCGATACAGCGTTGCGGCGACCCACAACTGGAGTTCGGGATCGAAGGCGTTGTAGGTCTCCGAACGCACCGGGACGTGCGCCTTGTTGACCATCCGCACGATCTGCTTCTTCTCCTCGGGAGTCCCGAGGGTGACCGCGTAGACGTAGGTCATCGTGGTGCGCAGTCGGTCGAGAGGCCGCTGCAGGGTGCTGCTGTGGTCGGCGACGCCGTGCCCGACGCCGCGCGAGGCCAGCTGCAGGAGGACCGTCGCTCCGGCTCCGAGCAGGAGCATCGACTCACCGACGAAGTCGGCCAGATCGACGGAGCCCGCCGGGAGCGGAGCAGGGGTCGTCACCGGTTCTTCGGTGGTGACGGCGGGGACGCGCTCTTCGGCGTGGGTCGTCATCGGAGGTCTCCTGATGGTGAAAGTACGGGTGCAGCACTGTCATACAAATTGTGCACACCCGTACTCAGATAGGCAAGTGCCTATCCGGTAGGCGAATCGACCCCTGCTCGCTCGCGGTGCGCGACCAGACGCGCGGCCGCATCCTCGAACTGCACGAGCGTTTGCGTGATCACCTCGCTGTGGTCCTGCGCGGTGAACGCCTCGATCAGTTTGATGTGCGATCGGACGGCGAGCGTGCCCCACTCGGCGTCCCGCGCGTAGAGGCGATACGGAATCGTGCGCGCGGCGGTGTTGAGGAACCATGCGAGCTTCGGACTGTCGGCGATGCGATTGAGTTCCCGATGGAAGTCGAACTCCGCGTCGGCGATCCGTTCGATGTCGGGTGTCACCCCGTCCGGAAGGACGACGAGCATGCGCAGTCGCTCGTTCAGCTCGGTCAGACGTTCGAGATCGGCCGGCGTGGCACGGTCGACCGCCCGGAGGGCGAGCTCGACGGCGATCTGCCCCTGCAACCAGAAGATGTCGTCGATATCGCCGCGGGTGAGCGGCGAGACCCGGTACCCACGATTCGGCGCGGACTCGACCATCCCCTCACCGCGCAGCGTCAGCAACGCCTCCCGGACGGGAGTGACGCTCACGCCGAGTTCGACCGCAGTCTCGTCGAGCCGGATGAAATCGCCCGGACGCAGGGCGCCCGACATGATCGATCCGCGGAGATGGCCGGCCACCTCGTCGGAAAGCTGCGGACGGCGCCGCATGGGCCCCTCCGAACGTCGGGATGCCGCAGCGCGATCCGTCGCGATCCCGGGGCTGCGTGTCGGTGCCGCCATCGTGTCTCCTGTAGGAATCCGGACAACTGCGCACGGGGGTTGTCCAATTGGCCCGCGAACGCCTAATGTGATGTCCACTACAGCTATCACATCAAATATATGTGATGTGGTCCACCAGGAAGTGTCGAACATGACCCAGAACCTCACCAGTCCGAAGAAGGCAAAGACCGCCTCGGACACGGCATCCACGACGGCGAACACCGACACCTTCGCCAGCCTCGATCCCCGGGACGGCGAGGTGATCGCCGAGTATCCCGTCGCCGATGAAGCCGCCGTGGGTGTGGCCGTCGAGCGCGCCCGCGTCGCCGCCCGCTGGTGGGAGGCGCAGGGCTTCCGCGGCCGTCGCGACTGGCTCCTCGAGTTCAAGAAGGCCATCGCGTCCGACGCGACGTCGCTCGCCTCGGTGGTCTCGAAGGAGACCGGCAAGCCCTTCGGCGATGCCTTCCTCGAGGTGATGCTCGCTGTCGAGCACCTCGATTGGGCGGCCAAGAACGCGAAGAAGGTCCTCAAGCCACGTAAGGTGCCCTCGGGTGTCGCCAGCTTCAACCAGGCCGCGACCCTCGAGTACAAGCCGCTCGGCGTCATCGGCGTGATCGGTCCGTGGAACTACCCGGTGTACACGCCCATGGGTTCGATCGCCTACTCGCTGGCCGCCGGCAACGCCGTCGTGTTCAAGCCGAGCGAGCTCACCCCGGGCGTCGCGAAGTGGCTCGAGGACAAGTGGAACTCGATCGCTCCCACTCAGCCCGTCTTCCAGGTGATCACCGGCCTCGGTGAGACGGGTTCGGCGCTCGTGCGTTCGGGTGTCGACAAGGTCGCGTTCACCGGCTCCGGCCCCACCGCGCGCAAGGTCATGGCGGTGTGCGCCGAGTCGCTCACCCCGCTCGTCGCCGAGTGCGGCGGCAAGGACGCGATGATCGTCGCGGCCGACGCGAACATCGACGAGGCCGTCGAGTTCGCAGCGTTCGGTGCCTTCGGCAACGCCGGCCAGACCTGCGCGGGCGTCGAGCGCATCTACGTCGAGGAGCCTGTCTACCGCGAGTTCCTCGACAAGCTCACCGCCACCGTCGAGCGCGCGAAGCCGGGCGGCGACGAGAACTCGACCTACGGCCCCATGACGCTTCCCCGCCAGGTCGACATCGTCCGCAGCCACATCGAGGACGCCCTGTCGTCCGGCGGCAAGGCCGTCCTCGGTGGACTCGAGTCGGTGCAGGAACGCATCGTCGAACCCGTCATACTCACCGACGTGCCCGAGACCTCGGCCGCGGTGTGCGAGGAGACCTTCGGCCCGACGGTCGTCGTCAACAAGGTCCGCGACCTCGACGAGGCCGTCGAGCGCGCCAACGGCACGAACTACGGGCTCGGGGCGTCGATCTTCACGCGCAACAAGAAGAAGGGCCGTCAGCTCGCCGAGCGCCTGCGCAACGGCATGGTGTCGGTCAACTCGGTGCTCGGTTTCGCCGCCATCGCGTCGCTGCCCTTCGGCGGCATCGGCGAGTCGGGCTTCGGCCGCATCCACGGCGCCGACGGTCTGCGCGAGTTCAGCCGTCCCAAGTCCGTCACGGTGGCGAAGTTCAGCTCGCCGCTCAAGCTCATGAGCCTCGAGCGCCCGGAGCGCGACCTGAAGATTTCGCAGGCGATGCTCAAGTTCATGCACGGAAGGTGAGCCGATGACGACCACTCCCCCGCGTACCCGCAGTCGCAAGCCGGCCGTCGTCGCGGCACCCGAGGCACGTATCGAGAAGGCCGGTACGTTCCCGCCCCCGAACAGGGATCCGCACCCGAAGCGCGGGCGGATGGGATGGCTGAAGGTCATCGAAGGGCTCGACCCGGTCACCCAGCATCAGGACATCGTGCGTATCACCGCCGGCTACGAGTTCCCGTGGGACTACCAGCGCTCGCTGGAGTTCGCGCTGTTCCGGACGTACTGCGTCCCGACCGTCTCGGAGTTGCTCGCGCGCACCGGTGAGTTCGAGAAGCGCCCGCAGAAGCGGTACGACGACACCGCACTGCTCATGGCCGAGCTGGTCGAGCACGGCTACGACGCCGAGCGCGGTCGCGAGTCGCTGCGCACCATCAACCGGATGCACGGCAAGTACTCGATCGACAACGACGACATGCTGTACGTGCTGTCGACCTTCGTGTACGACCCGCTCGATTGGATCGACCGCTACGGGTGGCGTCGTCTGCATCCGAAGGAGCGTCTGGCGTCGTTCTACTTCTACCGCCAGGTGGGCATCCGGATGGGTATCAAGGACATCCCGGAGTCGTTCCAGGAGTTCCACCGGTTCAAGCTCGAATACGAACGCGAGAAGTTCACCTACAGTGACGACAACCACGCCATCGGCACCTACACGCTGCGACTGTTCCAGTCGTGGTACCCGACGGTGCTGCACAAGGGCATCGAGAAGGTCGTCTTCGCCCTGATCGACGACCGCATGGCGGCGGCGTTCGGTTTCCCGAAGAGCTCGCCGCAGCTGACGGAGATCGTCGAGGGGGCACTGCGGGCACGGTCGGCGTTCGTGCGGCGACTGCCGAAACGACGCGTATCGCTGTCGGCGGGGAATGCAACGAATCGGACGTACCCCGGTTACCCCCTCGGTTACCGTCCGAGCGATCTCGGCGTGGAGCACTGACACCCGCCATACGCAGAGCGTGGCGCATCGACCACGCAGATACCTGGGGGACAGGAGGGTCGGCCCCGCATTCCGGTTTCACAACCGGAATGCGGGGCCGTAACTGTCGTCGGGGAAGCCCGGGTGGTTCAGCTCGTGACCGGACGCAGGACCTGCTTCGACGGGAGCGCGAAGCCCGAGACGAAGACGATCACGGCGCATCCGGCGCACACGAGATACGCGATCACGAAGCCCGCGGTGCCGATGCCGAGCCCACCACCGAGGGTGTGGGCCGCGAGCACCGACGCGACCACCGCGCTGCACACGGTGCTGCCCACGGTGCGGAGCAGGACGTTGACGCCGTTCGCCGCCGCGTTCTGCGACAGGGGCACCGCGCCGAGCAGGAGTACCGGAAGCGTGCAGTACACCAGCGACGTGCCGATGGCCGCGACGAAGATGGCGACCACCACGACCCACAGCGGTTTGCCGGGCACCGCGTGGACGCTGTAACCGGCGAGCAGGAAGACCGCTCCCGTCATGATCGTGATCTTGGGTCCGAAGCGCTCGGTGATCCGGGAGGCCACGATCGCGAAGATCATCATCGCGAAGCTCGCCGCGAGCTGGCACGCCGCGGCCTGGAGGATGGTCAGGTCGTATCCGGCCCCGTGCGCGGACGACGCCTGCAGCAACTGGGTGGTGATGAGGGTGTTGCCGTAGAAGGCGAACCCGACGAGCAGCGCCGACAGGTGCGGTGCGAGGACGGAGCGGCGGGCCGAGACGCGGAGGTCGACGAGCGGGTTGCGGTTGCGCAATTGTTGCACGCCCCAGAGCACGAACAGCAGCACCGCCGCGGCGAACGAGAGCAGCACTGCAGGACTCGTCCAGCCCCATGTGCTGCCCTGGGTGATGGGCACGAGCAGGCACACCAGGGCGGCGGACAGGCCGGCGGCACCTACCGCGTCGAAACGACCACCGGTGCGGCTGCTCGACTCCGGGATGACGATCCACGCCGCGAGGGCCACACCGGCCCCGATGGCGGCGGTGATCCAGAAGAGCAGGTGCCAGTCGGCGAACTGGACGATGGCGGCTGCGAACGGGATGCCGACCGCGGTACCGATACCGAGGGTCGAACTGAGCATCGCGATCGAGCGCTCCACCCGATCGCGGGGCAGGACCTCCCGGAGGATCGCCATGCCGATGGGCAGTACGGCCGCACCGGCGCCCTGCAGTCCGCGGGCGAGGATGAGCAATCCGATGTCGGAGGTCAGCGCGCAGACCAGCGAGCCGAGGGTCATGAGTGCGAATGCGATGAGCAGCATCCGCTTCTTGCCGATCATGTCGGCGAGACGGCCGAAGATGGGCGTCATCACCGCACCGACCAGCAGTGTGCTCGTCACCAGCCACGACACCGCGGTGGGTCCGGCGCCGGTGAAGCCCGGCATGCTCGGCAGGAGCGGCACCATGACGGTCTGCATGATGGCCTGGAAGACGGCTCCCACCGCGAGGACCGGGAAGACGAGGTGCCCCAGGTCGCGTCGCTTCTTCTCCGTAGCTCCCGACGCCGAGCGCGTCGGAGCGGAGGCGGACCTACCCGGTACGTGCAGGCGCAGAGGGAGCGAGATCGACATCGACGCCCTCCTCACCGAATAGGTAAATAGCCGTTCACCACATTAGGTGAACGGCCATTTACCCTCAAGGGGAGTGACCAAAGTCATTTCAGTGGCTAAGAACCGTCTCCGTCGAGCAGTCGCTGCACCAGCGGCGCGTACAGCGCCACCACATCCTCGACTCTGCCGGTCGCGCGTTCCTGCATCATCCGACGACGCATGATCGCCAACCCCATCACCGCCGACATCGCCAGCTCGGCCCGGAGACGGGCATCCGGCCCCGGAAGACGCGCGGCGAGCGCGTCGATCATCTGCGCGGAGTAGTTGTCGCGGAGCATGCGATTACTCTCCTCGCTACCCCCACTCATGAACAGAATGTTCATCGACAACGGCTTGTAGGGCTCGAGCGGGCGAGCGAGCATCGCCACCATCCGCTCGCCCAGACTCTCGAGCGGACCGTCGAACAACACCTGCGCGCCGTACTGGAAGTCGACGAGCTCTTCGTACAACTGCTCCTTCGAACCGAAGTACTTGATGATCAGCGGTGCGCTGACACCCGCTTCCTCCGCGATGTCCTTGAGGGTGATGTCGCGGTAGGGGCGCGTCGCGAACGCCTTGCCGGCCGCGTCGATGATCAACTTCCTCGTCTCGTCGGAAGTTCGGCGACGCTTCTCGGGCTCCCCTCGGTGCGATGCCTCCGTGCTGCGCACGGTCACATCGCCCGCCTCCCCGACAACGCTCGTCCCAGGGTCAGCTCGTCCGCGAACTCGAGATCGCCGCCCATCGGCAGACCCGAGGCCAGGCGTGTCACGCTCAGGCCCGGGAAGTCGCGGAGCATCCGCACCAGATAGGTGGCGGTCGCCTCGCCCTCGGTGTTGGGGTCGGTCGCGATGATCACCTCGGAGACGTCGACACCGTCCTCCTGGTTACCGATCCGGGTGAGCAGTTCGCGGATGTGCAGTTGGTCGGGGCCCACACCGTTGAGCGGGTCGAGGGCACCGCCGAGCACGTGATAGCGCCCCCGGAACTCGCGGGTGCGCTCGATCGCCTGCACGTCCTTGGGTTCCTCGACCACACAGATCACCGTGCGGTCGCGACGAGGATCGGAGCAGATGCGGCACCGCTGCTGGTCCGAGACGGTGCCACAGACCTCGCAGAACTGCACACCGTCGCGGATCCGCTGCAGCGCCGCCTGCAGGCGGTCGATCTCGGGCGGCTCGACCGAGAGCAGATGGAACGCGATGCGCTGGGCACTCTTCGGGCCGACGCCCGGAAGCTTGCCCAGCTCGTCGATGAGGTCCTGTACCGGTCCTTCGTACAACGCCGACCTCTAGAAACCGGGCAGGCCGGGGATTCCGCCGCCGAGCCCACCCGCGAGCGGGCCGAGCTTTTCGGCCGCGATGTCCTGGGCCTTCGCCGAGGCATCCGCGATCGCACCGACCACGAGATCCTGCAGGGTCTCGACGTCGTCGGGATCGACGACCTTCGGGTCGATCTTCACGGACACGACCTCGCCCGTGCCCTTCACCGTCGCCGTGACGAGACCACCGCCGGCCTGGCCGGTGACCTCCGCCTGCGCCATCTCGTTCTGCGCAGCGACGAGCTGTTGCTGCATCTGCTGGGCCTGGGCGAGGAGTTGCTGCATGTCGGGCATTCCACCACCGGGTTGCACGGCACGTCCTTTCTGAAGTGTGTACGCCAGCCTAGTCGCGGCGCATCGTGGTCGGCACGGACGCCGAGATCGACGAAACCGAGGTCAGTCGACTTCCTTCTTCAGGTTCTCGAGCACCTGCTGCTGGATCTTCCGCAGGCCGAGCGGCGCGAACGTCTTCTCGAAGAAGCCCTTGACCCCTCCGGCACCCTTCCACTGCGTGAGCACGACGACCGTCGAACCCGTCCCGTTCGGTACGACGCTGTAGGTCGTCTCGAGCGTGGAGTTCGCGTCGGTCTCCGTGACGGTACTGCCCTTCACCGACACGGTGGCCTGCACGTCACGCTGCCGCTTCTCCGTGGCCTGGAGGATCCAGTGCACGACCGTGCCGTCGCCGCGGCCACCGGAGATCACGCGGTAGTCGCGGTAGTGCTCGGTGAGGATGCGCGGACGGACGGTCTCGTAGTCGGCGAGTGCGGTCAGTACCGCCTCGGGAGCGGCCGCCAACTGGATCGAACTGCTTGCGCTGACCTGTGCCATGAACGACTCCTTCTGTTACTTGCGGGCTCGAATGTGCCTGTGACGACTGCACCCATCCTGCCTTCCGCCTTTCGGGACGGATGCGACCGCCGGGTCTATTGTGGACGTGCCACTGATGCGCCGCTCCGAGGAGTCGAATGCAGATGCCGAGATCGTCAGGTGTGAAGGTCCCGTACGGGGAGGCGGTACACCGGCACGGTGTCGAGCGTCTGCTGCGCTCGTACCGCGCGATACCGGCCGACGCGCCCGTGCGACTCGCCAAGAAGACGTCGAACCTGTTTCGCGCTCGCGCCGCGGTGAACGCCCCCGGACTCGACGTCTCCGGTCTCGGCGGGGTCATCTCGGTCGACCCGCAGGCCCGCACCGCCGACGTCGCCGGAATGTGCACCTACGAGGATCTCGTCGACGCGACCCTGCCCTACGGTCTCGCCCCGCTGGTCGTCCCGCAGTTGAAGACCATCACGCTCGGCGGCGCCGTCACCGGACTCGGCATCGAGTCGACGTCCTTCCGGAACGGTCTCCCCCACGAGTCGGTGCTCGAGATGGACATCCTCACCGGGTCCGGCGAGATAGTCACCGCCCGCCCCGAGGGCGAGACCGCCGATCTGTTCCACGGCTTCCCCAACTCCTACGGTTCCCTCGGGTACGCGACGCGCCTGCGCATCGAACTCGAACCGGTGAAGCGGTACGTAGCGCTGCGGCACCTGCGATTCGACACGATCGCCGACCTGCAGTCCGTCCTCGCAAGGATCGTCGACGAGCGCACCTGGGACGGCACGCCGGTCGACTACCTCGACGGTGTCGTCTTCTCCGCAGCCGAGAGCTACCTGACGCTCGGCACGCAGACCGACGAACCGGGCTCCGTCAGCGATTACACCGGGCAGGACATCTACTACCGGTCGATCCAGCACGTCTCCGTCAACCGCCCCAAGGAGGATCGGCTCACGATCCGCGACTATCTGTGGCGGTGGGACACCGACTGGTTCTGGTGCTCACGCGCGTTCGGCGCCCAGGACCCGAAGATCCGCCGCCTGTGGCCGAAGCGGTTGCTGCGCAGCAGCTTCTACTGGAAGCTCATCGCCCTCGATCACAAGTACTCGGTGGCCGACCGGATCGAGGCACGTAAGGGCAACCCGCCCCGCGAGCGCGTCGTGCAGGACATCGAGGTTCCGCTCGAACGCACCCGGGAGTTCGTCGAGTGGTTCCTCGACGAGATTCCCATCGAACCGATCTGGTTGTGCCCCTTGAAATTGCGCGACATCGAGTCGTCTCCGGAGGGCCGGCGTTCGAGCGCCTCGGACGCCCAGCGTCCGTGGCCGCTGTACCCACTCGAGCCGAAGCGCGCCTATGTGAACGTCGGGTTCTGGTCGTCCGTTCCCATCGTGCCCGGCGCCGAGGAAGGCGCCGCCAACCGGTTGATCGAGAAGAAGGTCGCCGAACTCGACGGGCACAAATCGCTCTACTCGGATTCCTACTACTCGAAGGACGAGTTCGAGAAACTCTATTACGGCGGTGGCGAATACCCCGCCCTCAAGCAGAAATACGACCCTCGGTCCCGTCTACTGGACCTCTTCTCGAAGGCGGTGCAACGAAAGTGACCATTTTCAAGGCCGAGAACGATCGACCCATCGAGGACAAGCTGGCTCTCGCCCAGATCGTCGAGATCGTGACCGGCGGCGACATGCCGCTGCGCTTCACGGCCTACGACGGCTCCGCAGCGGGCCCGGAGAACTCCCCCTACGGTCTGCACCTCGCATCCCCCAAGGGCGCGACGTACATCGCTACGGCCCCGGGCGATCTGGGCATGGCCCGGGCGTACATCTCGGGCGATCTCGAGGCGAAGGGGGTACACCCCGGCAACCCCTACGAGTTGCTCGCCTCGCTCGGCGACCTGCACTTCGAGCGCCCCCCGGCCCGCGTCCTCGCACAGATCGCCCGGTCGCTCGGAACCGAACTGCTCAAGCCGATCGCGCCGCCGCCGCAGGAGCACCTGCCGCGCTGGCGCCGGATCGCCGAGGGTCTTCGGCACTCGAAGGCACGCGACGCCGAAGTCATCCACCATCACTACGACGTGTCGAACGAGTTCTACGAGTACGTGCTCGGCCCGTCGATGACGTACACCTGCGCCGTCTTCGAATCCGAGAACCAGAGCCTCGAGGACGCCCAGGAGAACAAGTACCGCCTGGTCTTCGAGAAGCTGCGCCTGAAGCCCGGCGACCGTCTGCTCGACATCGGTTGCGGCTGGGGCGGCATGGTGCGGTACGCCGCGCGGCGCGGCGTGAAGGCGCTCGGTGTGACGCTCTCCAGGGAACAGGCCGAGTGGGCGCAGAAGGCCATCGTCGAGGAGGGCCTGAGCGACCTGGCCGAGGTCCGGCACTCCGACTACCGCGACGTGCCCGAGGGCGGGTTCGACGCGATCTCGTCGATCGGCCTGACCGAGCACATCGGGGTCGCCAACTACCCGGCGTACTTCCGGTTCCTCCACGACAAGCTGCGTGCCGGGGGTCTGCTGCTCAACCACTGCATCACCCGGCCGACCAACAACACCCGGGCCAAGGCCGGCGGTTTCATCGACCGGTACGTCTTCCCCGACGGGGAGCTCACCGGCTCGGGGCGCATCATCACCGAGGCGCAGAACGTCGGCTTCGAGGTGATGCACGAGGAGAACCTCCGCGAGCACTACGCCCTGACGCTGAAGGGCTGGTGCGAGTACCTCGAGAAGCACTGGGATGCCTGCGTCGCCGAGGTCGGTGAGGGCACGGCTCGTCTGTGGGGGCTGTACATGGCCGGCTCGCGCCTCGGCTTCGAACGCAACGTGGTGCAGCTGCACCAGGTGCTCGCGGTCAAGCTGGACGACGACAAGAAGCCGCAGGTGCCGCTGCGGCCCTGGTGGGTCGCCTAGGCAACTTCGCTGCCCGTGCGCGGTTTTGGTAGTTCCCGCTACCAAAACCGCGCACAAGCGCCGCAGGCGCCCTTCTCACGCACCCACCCCAATCGCGTCAGTACCGTGGCCACCTCCCCCGCCACCGCACACGGCGACCGCACGACCTCCTCGTATCCGAATACGAGCCGCGCCCTCCCGGCCAGTTCTGCCGCATTGTCACGGCGGCGATCCCGGAACGCGACCTCCCGCATGGAGTGCACCCGGCGCCCGTCGAGCCTGACGGTGAGCGCGTATCCACTCGAGTCGTACATGCAGTCCCCGTACAGGGTGCGTCCGTCGACCGTCACAGGTCCCTGACGCAGCGCGGAGGGAAGACCGTGCGCCTTCTCGACGTCGACGGCGTAGCGGTATTCGAGTACCGACTGCACACCGTCCGCCAGCAGTGCGACTGCATCGGCCAGCGCCCGTCGATACCGGTATGGGGGGCGCTCCTCCAGGCGTCGCCGGACGTCGATCAGCCGGATGTTGCCGTTCGTCACCGACCCGATCAGTGACGTGTATGCGTCGCGGGCAGTGTTCTCGGCGGTCGCGAGATCGAGTGCGGTGTCCGCCTTCGTCGTTCGGGGCGGGTTTCGATGGACAGCGATATGCGCGTAGGCACGTGAGCGGTGCACGACGACGCCCGGATGGACGATGAGTATTGCTGCGTCGCCGCCGTAGAGAAGTGCGGCCTCGAGCATCATCGTGCGTGTGAGCGGCCCACTGGACACCGCATAGACACCTTGGAGCACGCGTTGCCAGCGCCCGGTGTCGAGGAGATGTCGCACCTGCCCGCGGCCGACTCCGAGACGACTCAGATGGGTCTGGGTTACCAGTCCCGAACGCGTGTCGAACAAATGCTGCAGGTCGTGCCCCTGTGCCTCCCCCATGCGGTGATGATGCCGCAACACCTACAGGGAAAGGGCCCCCGACCAGAGGTCGAGAGCCCTTCCTGTGGATAACTCGTGCGTGGTTCTGGTAGTGGCTACTACCAGAACCACGCACGGGCAGCGTCAGCTGCGCAGGCTGGCCGGCGGGGTGAAGCGCTCGCCGTACTTGGCGGCGAGTTCCTCGGCGCGCTTGACGAAGCCTTCCTTGCCACCCTTGTAACCGGTGATGAACTGTGCGACACCACCGGTCCAGGCCGGGAAGCCGATACCGAGGATCGAGCCGATGTTTGCGTCGGCGGTGGTTTCGAGAACACCCTCGTCGAAGCACTTCTGGGTCTCGATCGCCTCGGCGAACAGCATGCGGTCGATCAGATCCTGCAGCGGCACATCGAGCGTCGCTTCGGTCTTGTAGTGATCGCGCACGCCCTGCCAGATGCCCTGGCGCTTGCCGTTCTCGTCGTACTCGTAGAAACCGGCCTTCTCGAGGCGGCCCGGACGGCCCTGCTCGATCATCCAGTCGACGACGTCGAGCGCGGGATGCCGCGTGGCGCCGAGCTTGGTGTCGCCCTGCTTGGCGGCCTCCTCGGTCTCCTTCGCGATCTTCTGCATGAGCTTCATGTTCAGCTCGTCGGTCAGCTGCAGCGGCGGAGCCGGGTAGCCCGCCTGCGAACCGGCCTGCTCGATCGTCGCGGGCTCGATGCCCTCGCCGAGCATGGCGATGGCCTCGTTCACGAAGGTGCCGATCACGCGCGAGGTGAAGAAGCCGCGACTGTCGTTGACGACGATCGGGGTCTTGCGGATCGCGAGCGTGTAGTCGAACACGCGGGCCAGGGCCTCGTCGGAGGTCTTCTCACCCTTGATGATCTCGACCAGCGGCATCTTGTCGACCGGCGAGAAGAAGTGGATACCGATGAAGTCCTCGGGGCGCTTGACGCCGGTCGCGAGACCGGTGATCGGCAGCGTCGAGGTGTTCGAGCCGAGCAGCGCGTCGGGATCGACGATGTCCTCGATCTCCTGGAACACCTTGTGCTTGAGCTCGGTGTTCTCGAAGACGGCCTCGATGACGAAGTCGACACCCGCGAAATCGGCGGCGTCGGCGGTCGGCGTGATGCGATCGAGCAGAGCCTTCGACTTCTCCTCGGTCGTCTTGCCGCGCGAGAGAGCCTTGGCCTCGATCTTCTCCGAGTAGTTCTTGCCGCGCTCTGCTGCCTCGAGGGTGACGTCCTTGAGGACGACCTCGAAACCGGCACGGGCGGAGACGTACGCGATGCCGGCGCCCATCATGCCTGCACCGAGAACACCGACCTTCTTGATCTCACGCTTCGGCACGTCCTTCGGACGCGAGGCGCCCGAGTTGATGGACTGCATGTCGAAGAAGAACGCCTGGATCATGTTCTTCGCAACCTGGCCGGTGGCGAGCTCGACGAAGTACCGCGACTCGATGGTCGAGGCGTTGTCGAAATCGACCTGCGAGCCCTCGACGGCGGCGGCCATGATCGCGCGCGGAGCCGGCATCGGGGCGCCCTTGATCTGCTTGCGCAGGTTCGCGGGGAAGGCCGGGAGGTTCGCGGCGAAGGCAGGGCTGGAGGGGGTGCCACCGGGGATCTTGTAGCCCTTGACATCCCACGGCTGGACGCCGCCCTCGGGATTGGCCTTGATCCATGCCTTGGCGGCCGGGACGAGCTCCTCGATGCTGCCCACGACGTCGTGGATCAGGCCGATCTCCTTGGCCTTGACGGCGTTGTACTTGTTGCCCTGCAGCAGAACCGAGAGCAGCGCGGTCTGGATGCCGAGCAGGCGCACGGTGCGGGTGACGCCGCCACCACCGGGCAGCAGGCCGAGGCTGGCCTCGGGCAGGCCGATCTGGATGCCCTTGACGTCGGCCGCGATGCGGTGATGCGTCGCGAGCGCGATCTCGAGACCGCCACCGAGAGCCGCACCGTTGATGGCGGCGACGACGGGCTTACCGAGGGTCTCGAGGCGACGCAGGTCGGCCTTGATGCCCTGGACCTCGTCGAACGCGGCCTGCGCGTCGTCGGGTCCGATCGCGATGAGGTTGCGCAGGTCGCCGCCGGCGAAGAAGGTCTTCTTCGCGGAGGTGATCACCACACCGGTGATGGAGTCCTGCTCCTCGTACAGGCGGTCGACGGTGGCCTTCATCGACGCCTTGTACAGCTCGTTCATCGTGTTGGCGCCCTGGTTGGGGTCGTCGAGGGTCAGCACGACGATGCCGTCGGCGTCCTTCTCCCAGGAAATCATGTTGTCGCTCACTGTTTTTCGAATTCCTTCCGGTGTCAGACGCGCTCGATGATGGTGGCCACACCCATGCCGCCACCGATGCACAGGGTGACGAGGGCGCGCTTGGCTCCGCGGCGCTCGAGCTCGTCGATCATGGTGCCGGTGATCATGGCGCCGGTGGCGCCGAGCGGGTGGCCCATCGCGATGGCGCCGCCGTTGACGTTGAGCTTCTCGTCCGGGATGTTCAGGTCCTTCTGGAACTTCAGGACGACGGAGGCGAACGCCTCGTTGATCTCGAACAGGTCGATGTCGTCGACCGTCAGACCCGCTGCCGCGAGAACCTTGTGCGCGGCCGGCGTGGGACCGGTGAGCATGATGGTCGAATCGGCACCGGAGGTGGCCGTGGCGACGACGCGGGCGCGCGGGGTCAGGCCGAGGTCCTTGCCGGCCTGCTCGGATCCGACGAGTACCAGCGCGGCACCGTCGACGATGCCGGAGCTGTTGCCACCGTGGTGGACGTGGTCGATCTTCTCCACGAAGTGGTACTTCTGCAGCGCGACGGCGTCGAAGCCGCCCATCTCGCCGACACCCGCGAACGACGGAGCGAGCTTGGCGAGGCCCTCGAGGGTGGAGTCGGGGCGCATGTGCTCGTCGTGATCGAGGATGGTCAGACCGTTCTGGTCCTTGACCGGCACGACCGACTTGGAGAAGTAGCCGCCCGACCAGGCTGCCGCGGCGAGCTGCTGCGAACGCAGGGCGTAGGCGTCGACGTCCTCGCGGGTGAAGCCCTCGATGGTCGCGATGAGGTCGGCCGAGATGCCCTGCGGCACCAGGTAGCTGTCGTAGTTGGTGGCGGGATCGAGCATCCACGCGCCACCGTCGGAGCCCATGGGAACGCGCGACATGGACTCGACACCGCCGGCGAGGACGAGCTCGTCCCAGCCCGAGCGGACCTTCTGCGCAGCCATGTTGACGGCCTCGAGGCCCGACGCGCAGAAGCGGTTGATCTGGACGCCGCCGGTGGTGACCGGCAGGTTCGCGACGGTGACAGCGGTGCGGGCGATGTCGGCACCCTGATCGCCGACGGGGCCGACGACACCGAGGATCAGGTCGGAGATGCGGTTCTCGTCGAGATCGGGGAAGCGAACACGCAGCTCGTCGATCAGGCCCGTAACCAGGGAGATCGGCTTGACGGAGTGCAGCGAGCCCGTCTTCTTGCCTCGGCCGCGTGGTGTTCGGATGGCTTCATAGATGAATGCCTCGGTGGTCACAGTGCGCAGGTTCCTTCCCGTGCTTGCGGAGCGACGGCACCCACGGCCCGGCAAAGGGCCGCCGTGCCCAACCTCCCCCACGTTAGAAGCGCGCGACCCTCGGCGGTAAGGACCGAAGCGATCGGTGTCCGTGACCGAACCGAACGCACCCGCGGGCGCTAGGGCGCCACCGCCGTGCGCAGCGCCGGTCCGGGACGCAGCACGTTCTCGACCTCGTCGAGCGGAACCGGGTCTTCGACGAGTTCGTCCCACGGATAGGTGGCGACGGTGCGGGTCAGGAAATCCACTGCCGAGCGTAGATGTCCGGGCTCGTAGTTGTGGACGCCGGTGACCATGAGCCATCGGCGCACGATCGTCTCGGGATCGACGGGAACGGCGGGGCCGGGCGCCACCGAGCCCGCGAGCACGAGGCGGCCTCCCACGTCCAGGCGCGGCACGAGCGACGCGATCGCCTCCGCCGAACCCGAGAAGTCGAGGGCGATGTCGACGGGACCGCCGTCGTCGAGAACCGCGCCGAACCGTTCGGCACGGGCCGCGCGCTGCGGGTCGATGTCCACGATCGTCACGTCGGCACCGGCCTCGGCGGACATGGCCACGGCCGCGATACCGAGCAACCCGGCCCCGCACACCACGACCCGGCGACCGGCGAGCTCACCGGCCGCCTCGACCACCGCGGCGGCCGTTGCCGTCGCGCACGACGCGGGTGCCGCGACGACGTCGGGCAGCGCGGCCGGGACGGGCACGGTCGTCGCGCCCGCCGGCAGCACGATGTACTCGGAGTAGGTGCCCGACAGCGGCCACGATCCGGTGAACGGTTCGTGGCCGACCTTGGTCACCGACCTGCACTTGGCCGTGCGTCCGGATCGACACCGGTCGCAATCGTGGCACGCGCACGTCACGCTCCACACGATCCGCTCCCCCGCGGCCACGGAGGCATGCGGACCGGCCGCGACGACCTCCCCTACCCCTTCGTGTCCGAGCACCGACGGCGCCGGACCGGAGCGGCGCCCGGACACGGTGTGCAGGTCGCTCCCACACACTGTGGCCAGGCGGACACGCACGAGTAGTTCGCGGTAACCGAGGGCCGGTATCGGCACCTTCCGCAACTCGATGCCCGTCCCGGTCCACACCGCCGTGCGACTCACACGACCTTCGAGCGGATCCATCCCGACATCCTTTCGATGACGTACACGACGACGAACACGATGACGACGATCGCGCCTGCGAATTCGAAGTTCAGCGTCCGGACCGCTTCGAAGAGAAGGAATCCCACACCTCCCGCACCGACGACGCCGAGGACGGTCGAGGTGCGGATGTTGACGTCGAGCAGGTACAGCGTCGATCCGACGACCGACGGGATCACCTGCGGAATCACGGCCGCGAAGAGGGTCTTCCACCAGCCGCCGCCGACCGCGCGGACCGCGTCGAGCGGGCCGAGATCGATCTCTTCGACCGCGTCGGCGACGAGTTTGCCGAGGAATCCGACGGACCCGATCGCGAGTGCACATGCCCCGGCGACCGGCCCGAGTCCGATCGCGGCCACGAATATCACCGCGAGGATCAGCTCGGGGATCGCCCGGACGACGAGGACGACGGCACGTGCGGCCGCATACACGGTGGGATGCGGCGACACGTTGCTCGCCGCGAGGATCCCGAACGGCAGTGAGAACACCGCCCCGACAGCGGTGGCGACCGCGCCGATCGCGAGGGTCTGCACCACCGCGTCGGCCAGATCCCATCCCACCGCGGTGAAGTCCGGTGGCACGAGCCGTGTGAATACCTCGAGGGACGGTCCGATCCACGTGAACAGATCACGCGGATCGATGCGAAGAGCGACCAGAGCGAACAGAGTTGCTCCGGCGACGGTAACCGAGAAGACGATGCGCGAGAGGCGTTCTCGGCCCGGACCGTTCACGGACGGAGTGAGCAGGGCGCGCCGGACGAGGATGGCGACGACCTCCATCGCCGCGATGATCACCAGGATCACACAGACGATTCCGAGTGCACGCGGATAGACCAGTCCGCGCAGTGCGTCCTGCAGCGCGAACCCGATTCCGCCGGCTCCGACGAAGCCGAGGACGACGGAGGTTCGGAGGTTGATATCGATCCGGTAGACGAAGTTGGCGGTCCAGGCCGGAACAACCTGCGGCAGAACCGCATTGATCATTTCCCGGACATATCCGACTCCGGTGCTGCGCACGGCTTCGCGCGGGCCGGCGTCGGTCTGCTCGATCGCATCGGCGAACAACTTTCCGAGCATGCCGATCGAGTGGAGCGCCAGCGCCAGAATACCGGGCAGGACGCCGATTCCGAGTGCGCGGACGAACAGGACCGCGAACAGCAGGTCGGGCATGGCGCGACAGAACGTGATGACCGTGCGGGACCCGCGATACAGCACGGGATGCGGCGTCGTGTTTCGTGCGGCGAGGAACGCGAGCGGTATCGACGCGACCGCCGCGAGAACGGTGCCGAGCACCGCCATGAGCAGCGTCTCGAGAGCGAGCACACCGATGCGACCGGGGTCGTCGAGCCGCGGCGGAAGCATGCGCTCGATCAGGCCGGCCATCGAATCGAGCCCGTCGAACAAGGTCGTGGGAGCGAAATCGATGTACGCGGCCGAGGCGGTCACTGCGATCGCGACGACGGCCCATCCGGCGGCGATCGTCCGCCGACGGTCACGACCGGTGTCGTGAGACCTCGTCTCCGTGCTGGGCGGGGCGAGGATGCTCATGCCGACCGTGCTCCGAGCGGGTCGGAGAGGGGTTCGACGCGCTGGTAGATCTCCATGGCCTCGTCGCGGGAGAGTCCGACGGCGGGTCGGTCGAGCACCTTGCGACCGTCCCGCAGCCCGACGATGCGGTGCGCCCAGCCGAGCGCGAGGTCCACCTGATGCAGCGTGCACACGACCGTGAGCTTGTCCTCCATGCACACGCGGAACAGCAGGTCCATGACCACGCCGGCGTTCTCCGGGTCGAGGGAGGCGACGGGTTCGTCGGCGAGCAGGACGGCCGGTCGTTGCATCAGGGTCCGCGCGATCGCCACACGCTGCTGCTGACCGCCCGAAAGCGTGTCGGCACGACGGTCCGCCAGATCGGCGAGCCCGACCCGGTCGAGATGTTCCCGTGCCTCGGCACGCATAGCCTTCGGGTAGGTGAGCGCTCCATAGCGGGGCAACGACAGTCTGCCGAGTCCCCCGATGAGCACGTTCTCGAGGCAACTCAGTCGTCCGACGAGGTTGAACTGCTGGAAGACGAAGCCGACGTCCTTGCGCAGCGACCGCAGTTCGCGTCGCGACGCGAGGTCGACGCGTGTCCCGGAGACCTCGATGCGACCCTCGGTGACGGAGTGCAGGCCGTTCAAGCAGCGTAGGAAGGTCGACTTCCCCGAGCCGGACAAGCCGAGAAGGACGACGAGTTCACTGCGGCGCACGTCGAGATCGACGCCGGACAGCGCGGTGGTGGCGCCGAATTCCTTCGTGACGCCGCGGGCCGAGACGACGAGGTCGTCACCGGCGACCTGGTGGGTGGGATCGGTGCTCATCGTCAGCCCTTGCACTTCTCGGATCCGGTGACCTCGCAGACGTGACGGACGCCGTCGTAGTCGGCATCGGTCGCGGGCACGACACCCCAGGCGCGTTCGTCGGTGATCCGGCATTCACCGTCGCAGTAACCCTGCGCGCGCAGGTAGTCGGCGTTGCCCTTCTCCGTCAGGATGGTGCCGAGCCGCTCGACGACCTCGTTGCCGAGCGAATTGTCGGCGACGAACAGCGATCCGGCGATCGTCTCGGATTCCCAGACCTTCTTCAGCTCGTTCTCCTCGAGGTCACCGCTCTCGATCATGGTCTTGTCGACCATCGTGTCGAAAGCGAATCCTGCCTCGCAGTCCCCCGCGGCGATCGCGAGGGCGGAGGCGTCGTGTCCGCCGGCGTAGACGGGGGTCAGGCCGGCCGCGAGATCCTGTTCGGTGCCGGATCCGATGACCCCCGCCTCGATGAGTCCCGCCGAGGGGTACAGGAATCCGGACGTCGAACCGGGGTCGACGAAACACACATCCTTGCCGGCGAAATCCTCGATGCTGCCGATCTCGGAGTTGCCGGACTGTGTCAGACCGTAGGAACGGTAGCCCGGTTCGGCGCCGGGATCCTGCACGACGGCACCGAGCGGCGTCGTGTCGGCACCGTTGATCTGCGCGACGACGTACGCGAAGGGACCGAAGAAGGCCAGATCGACGTTGTCGGCGATCATCCCTTCGACCACGCCCGCGTAATCGGAGGCCTGGACGAACTCGACGGTGGATCCGGTCTCGTCCTCGAGCATCGTCAGCAACGGCTCGTAACTCGACTTCAAATCGGACGAGTTCTCAGCGGGAATCGCACCGAGCGTGATGGTTTCGGGGAATCCTTGGTCGTTGAGCGTGTCGGGATCCGAACCACCGCAGGCGGTCAGCGCGAGGGTGAGCCCGGCGGCGAGACCGGCGGAGACGACGGCTCGACGATACGACAGGGAACGCATGGGATGGGTCCTTCGAGTCGGCAGGTCAGGAGAGGATCAGGGCGGGCAGAGCGGTGATCGAGTCGAGAACGTGGGTGGCACCGGCTTCTCGGAGTGTCGCCTCGTCGTGCGCTCCGGTGCGCGTGCCGGCGACGACGGACGCTCCGGACCGCAGACCCGAGAGCATGTCGCCGGCGGTGTCACCGACCACGGCGATCTCGCGGACGTCGTCGGTTCCGGTGCGCAGCAGCGCGGCGAGGATCATGTCGGGGTAGGGACGACCGCGACCGGCGTCGGCGGGCGTGAGGGCGATGTCGGCCAGGTCGAGCCAGCCGAGCGCGGTGAGCAGCCGGTCCTGGGTGGAGCGGCTGAATCCGGTGGTGAGCGCGACTTTCACGCCTGCCTCGCGCAGTTGCGTGATCGTCTTCTCCGCGCCCGGAATCGCGGCAACGTCCCCGGCGTCGACGAACCGTTCGTAGGCCTGTTCGAAGGCGTCGTTCGCGATCCGGGCGCGTTCGTCGCTGCCGAACAGCGCGCGGAAGACGACGATCTTCGACTGTCCCATGGTGTCGAGGACGTATCGGCGCGCGTCGTCCCGCTCGGGGCCGCTCTCGGGAAGGCCGACTGCGGTGGCTGCTTCGTCGAATGCGCGGACGACGAGCCCGTCGTCGGCGACGGTGGTTCCGGCCATGTCGAGCACGGCGAGTCGGATGGTGGTCATGATCTTCTGCTCCAGGGGGTTCGGGAGATCGGTCAGAGTCCGAGCAGGTCGGCGGTCTCTTCGCCGAGATAGGGACCGAGCGTCATACCGCGACCGCCCGGCCCTGCGACGACCCACACGTCCTCGTCGGCCTTCGCGCGGTGCACGAGCGCGGTGGGATCGATGCACTGGCTGTACACGCCGGCCCAGCGCCGGACGATGCGCGGGAGGCGGCGCCCGAGGAACTCTTCGGTGACGGCGGTGAGATGGTCGTAGGGGTCCTCGTCGACGTCGAAGTCGAACGGTTCGTCATAGGCGTGGGTGTCGCCGATGGTCAGTCCGCCGTGCAACCGTTGGACGCACAGCAACTGCATGCGGTGTTGCTCTGCGACCGGACGTTGCTGTTCGGTGGCGGTGAGGTTGTCGAGGGCGCTGCCGGCGAAACCCGGGTAGTAGCGCAGACTGTCGCCGTCGGTGATCGAGGTGGTGAGCGGTTCGTCCAGCGGTGCGGTCTGCATCATCTGCAAACGGACCCTGCGCAACGGCAGATCGCCGGCGAGGTCACGGGCCAGACCGCCGAGTGTCGCGCCGGGACAGGCCAGAACGAGATCGACCTCGTACACGGTGCCGTGATCGTCGCGTACCCGGACCGTCCCGTGCGGCGTGCGGGAGACGTCCCGGGCCTCGGTGGACGGCAGGAATCGATAACGACCCGACGTGGCGAGGTGCTGCCGGATCGCCGGGAGCGCGATGCGGGACTCCACGGCGGCGTCGGTACCGCAGTGCAGTGCAGCGACGAATTTCCCACGTAGCGCAGGGTTGATACCGCGCGCTTCGTCGGCATCGAGAAGTGCGAATCCCCGTCGTCCCGCGTCGTCACGCGCGACGGCCTCCTCGGCGACGGCGACCTCGGCGGCGGTGCGCAGCAGTGTCAGTGAACCGTTCGCACGGAAGCCGACGTCGGGTACGCGCGCGCCGAGGTCCTCCCACAGCTCACGGGACCGGAGGGTTGCGTCGAGTTCACCACGCGTGCGGCCGGAGACCCACACGAGTCCGAAATTGCGCACGGTGGCACCCCGCGCTTCCGGTTCGCGTTCGAGATGCAGGACGTCGTGTCCGCGGCGGACGGCGGCGTCGGCGTGTGCGGTGCCGAGGATGCCGCCACCGATGATCAGGATTCGCATGGGAACGACACTGAAGCATGGTCTAGACCAGATGGGGGTGGTTCGGCGAACGCACGGTGAACAGTTGGTATAGACCGGAATTCGGTTACGCTGAATGTGTGGCCACCGTCGTTCGTGAAGCGCGCACCCTCAAGCACCAGATCGTGCGCCGCCGGGTCGAGGACCTCCTCGACCAGCTCACCGTGGGAGACCAGGTGCCCTCCGAGCGCGATCTCGCGACCCGATTCGACGTCGCCCGCGAAACCGTCCGTCAGGCACTGCGCGAACTGCTCGTCGACGGCCGCATCGAACGACGGGGGCGCAGCACCGTTGTCGCCGGACCGAAGATCGTCCAACCCCTCGTCATCGGTTCCTACACCGAGGCCGCGCTCCTCGAAGGGCGAAGTGCCGGGCGTGTGCTGGTCGCGTGGACCGACCTCGTCGCCGACGACGAAACGGCCTGCCACCTCGGCATCGAAGCCGGAGATCCTGTCCTCGAACTCGAACGCGTCCTGCTCACCGACGGGGTTCATGTCGGACTCGAACGCACCCGCCTTCCCGCATACCGCTTTCCGGATCTACGCCGGACGCTCGATCCGTCGTCGTCGTTGTACGCCGCGATCCGCGCCTGCGGGATCACGTTCGCTCGGGCGGTCGAGAAGATCGAGACCACACTGCCCGACGCGCGCGAAGCCGCCCTGCTCGACGCCGATACCCGCACACCCATGTTGTTGCTCGAACGGATCTCCTACGACGAGAACGACGTCCCGATCGAGCACCGCCGCTCGCTCTATCGCGGCGACCGGATGTCGTTCGTCACGACCGTGACAGCCTGAACGCGACCTCAGTCGACGCCCAGCCCCGCATCCCGTGCACGAACGATCGCCGTCGCCCGGTCGGATGCGCCGATCTTGCCCAGGATGTTCGACACGTGGTTGCGCACCGTCTTCTGACTGAGCACGAGTCGGCGGGAGATCGCCGCGTTGTCGAGTCCGCGGGCCACGAGACCGAGGATCTCCCGTTCACGCTCGGTCAGATCCGGGAAGGCCGCCGATGTGTTACGGGAGCTCGCTACCGCCGCAAGTGCTTTCGCCGCTACCGCCGCTCCGACGATCATCTCCCCGTCGGCCACCGCCCGGATCGCCCGTTCGACCCCCGACGGATCGGCCCCCTTGACGAGATAGCCGGAGGCACCGGCGCGGATGGATGCGACCAGGATGTCCTCGTCCTCGTGCATGGTGACCATGAGGATGCGGGTGCCCGGAGCCTTCCGGAGGATGCTGCGGGTCGCGTCGATCCCCGAGCCGTCGCCGAGTTCGATGTCCATGAGCACGACGTCGACGTCGGTGGTCACGACCTCGAGAGCCTCGCGTACCGAGCTGGCCTGGCACACCACGTCGATCCCGTCGAGGGTGCCGAGGAGCGCGGCCATGCCGAGACGGAAGACGGGATGGTCGTCGACGACCGCAACGCGTATCACTCTGTCGGCGCTCATGATTCGGACCACGGTAACCGCGCGCGCACCGTGACACCACGCGGGTCGCCGGGTTCGATGCCCACCGTCCCGCCGACCTCCCGGGCCCGTTCACGCATGCTCTGCGTACCCACACCGACGCGTGCGTCGGCTGCGAGTCCGCTCCCGTCGTCGACGATGTCGAGTACCAGCACGTCGCCCTCCGCCGCGACCCGCACCGTGCATTCGTCGGCACCGGAATGCCGGCGGGCGTTGATGATCGCTTCGGAGGCGATGCCGTAGGCGGCCCACGCGATGGGGCCGGACATCCCGGCGGGGAGGTCGGCCTGAAGGTCGACACGGAATCCCGCGCGGGCGTGGGTGATCACGAGTTCGTCGAGGGCTGCGGTGAGGCCGAGTTCGTCGAGGACCGGGGGCAACAGGCTGCGCGACAGTTCGCGGACACCGTCGACCTGCCGGTCGAGTTCGCGGAGCAGTTCGTCGACGAGCCCGGCCGCGGCCTCCGGAGCGGTGGTGACGAGATTGCGTGCCCCCTGCAAACCGAGCCGCACCCCGGCGAGCGACGGGCCGAGCCCGTCGTGCAGTTCGCGGCGGATGGTGCGGCGTTCCTCGAGCCGCACCTCGGTAAGGCGTCGGCGTGCTTCGTCGAGGTCCTCTGCCGACCGCAGTACCACCAGCCCGGCATCGACGACGGTCGCGAGTTCGGTGAGCGCCCGCCGGCTGCGGGTCCCGAGCGATTCGCCCGGGGGTGCGGTGACGGCGAGGGTGGCCGCACCGGAACCGATCGGTACCTCCTCGACAGGTCCCGAGGCGGTCCCCCAGCGCGCGATGACGTCGGCCCCGCGGCGCACCTCGACCGATTCGAGGCGCAGCGCGGTACCGATGCCGGCGGCGAGTTCGCCCACCAGCAGGTCGGGGGAATCGGCACCGGCGAAGTGCCGTCCGAGGATCCGCACGGCGCGCGCCGGGTCGACACCGTCGCCGTAGACGAGACGGTGCACCCTCCGGCCGAGCCACATCCGTACCGGTTGTACGGCGAGGGCTACGGTGGTGGCCGCGACCGCCTGGGCGAAGACCGATTCGTTCGGGAGCACCAGTGAGACCGCGACCGTCACCGCGAGATAGCAGGTGACGAGCACGGCAGTGAGACTGCCGGCGAGCGCGGCGCGTCCGACCGCGAGGTCGATTCCCCAAAGTCTCTGGCGCAGCACGACGGCGAGGATCGCGACCGGGTAGAAGGCCTGCGTCGCGAGATGGAGCAGGGGTGTGAGCATCCACGGCACATCCGGCACCGCGAGCGGGATGTACGAGGCCGTCATGAGCGCACTACCGAGGGCGAGCCATCCCGTCCCGGATCGTTCGGCCACCGGAGCGTGACGGCGGCGCCACTCGACGTGTCCGGCGGTGAGAAAGCCGACGGCCACAACGGGTCCGACGAACCAGATGTCGGCGATGTCGGTGAACGTGCGCGCCCAGAAGAACCAGGCGGCCGTCACGACGCCGGCGAGAACCCCCGCTCGCACCACGGGGTCGGCGGGACGATCGCGAACGAGCCACGGCACCACCAGGAACAACGCGAGCGTCCCGGGGATCCAGGTGGTGTTCTGCAGCGGCCCGAGAAATCCCACGGGAAGTTCGGGCCGGACGAGGGCGAGCTGGGTCCAGCTGTAGGACACCGCAGCCAGGCCGACCCCGACCGACGCGACGGCCAGCAGGATCGGAACGGCATGGACGCGACGGGCGAGGATCACCCCGGCGACCGTCCCGTAGACGGCGGCACCGACCACGTCCACGAGGAAGAACAACTGGTCGGAGTCGAGCACGGGACGTGCCGCGACGAACACGACCACGGCCGCGACGGCGAGCAGCCAGGAGGCGACTGCCACGACGGCGGCGGGTACCGGAGCCCCGGTACCCGCCGCTCCGTTCGTCGCGACTGTGTCCTTCATGGTGCGGTGAGTATGCACCACTGTGTCCTTGATGCGGCAGGTATACGCCACTAGGCCGTTCGCAGTGGTACTAACGTGCACGCCGGTCCGCGAGAGCGAATCCGACACCGGCCACCAGCACCCACACCGGGCCGGTGAAACCGGCCATGTACTGCAGCGGGGAGACGCCGAGGAGCAGCGTCAGGCCACCGAGAACGATGCTCGCCCAACCGATCCACCGAGGTGCCGCGCAGTGACGCAGGGCTGCCACCGCGACCGCGACGCCGCTCACTCCGGCACCGACCCACAGCCAGGGGATGGTGCCCATCCAGTGCGAGGCGAAGACCGCGACCTCCGGCACCATCCGATCGGTGTTCCCGAGGCCGAACAGCAGCTCGGTGTCGAGCCCGGTACCCATGAGGGTCGCGACCGAGGTGAGCACGAGTCCGAAGGCCGCGACCGTCGGTACGAGGCTGAACTCCGGAGTGCCTGCGCGCAGTCGGCGCTGCAGTCCCGCCGCGAAGACGAGCAGCAAGGTCGTCGACGCCATCAGAGTCAGGTGCATGACGAGCATGGCCGTGCGCTGCCCGGCGAACTCGGTCATGATCGCCCCGGCGTTGCCGGCGGTGCGGTCGTTGTACGCCGCGCCCATCGCCATGCTCGCCTGGATGCCCACGACGCCGGCGAGTCCGGCGATCGCGCCCGTCCACGCCCAGATCGAACCGGGGCCACGAGGGTCGGGGGTGATCGGCGTGAGCGGTTCGGTCTCGGTGCCGAGAGTGTTCATGAGGGTCCCTTCGGATCGTTGCGACGCCCTGCGCGTCGTGGAGGGAACGATCCGGCGCCCGGCGTCCCGGGGGGAAGGGACGGTTGTCCCGACCTTCCGGGATCACCGTCGGCGTCCTCGTCGGCAGATTTTGTGCGCCTACCACAACCGAGGGGAGGTTGTGGGCGATTCTCCCGACGAAAACGCACACAACCTCCCCTCGGCCGGAGAGTGTCGACGCAGATATTCCGTGGACGGTCGAATCCGCGTCGTTCCGAATTCACTCAGGGATGACGGGTACGACGTTCGCTCGCCGAATGGAGAGCACCGACGGACACGAAGGCAGCAGCCAGTACCAGCAACAACAACACGACATTGAGAGTCATGGAAATGTCCTTTCACGGGTCGGGTGAAAATTACCCGGCATCGAAACAGGCGCTCCTCTCTTCTATCTCATTTCCACGGAATACGCGAGTCGATGCATTTTTCCGAACCGATTCGAAATGTTCGCGATTCGAACTCCGAGAATTTCCCGTCATGTATTCGACCGGAAAATGCACACTCCCGGACGAGTGACCTGCGCCTCATGCTCCCCTGCCGACGCGAAGGACCGTCGGGCCCGTTCCTAGAGTGATCGCTCGTGGCGGAGTCGAGCGGAGACCATCGGATTGTCGAACTACCGCTGCCCACTCCCACCCCCTTACGCACCGCGTTGCTGGCGGTTCCCCGTCAGGGACGCCGGTGGCCCGGTGCCGCGCGTGCAGCCGCAACGGTCGCGGTGCCCGGTCTCGTGGGCGTCGCTCTGGGATTCGGTGCCGTCGCCGCCGTCGCCACGCTCGGAGCCTTCGCCGTCGTCTACGGCGAACAACGTCCTTATCGTGTGCGTGCCCGGACGGTCGCCGTCGTCGGCACGGTGCTCGTGCTGCTGGCGACGATCGGCGCCGCGGCCGGGTCGGTGGTCCACGCCGCGGTGGCCGCCGGCGGATCGGCGTGGTGGTATCTGGTGGTCGTCGCGGCGATGACCGCGACCGTCTCGGTGTGCGCGTTCGTCGTCGACGCATTGCGCATGGGTGCGCCGGGCGCCTTCCTGATGTTGTTGTCCCTCGAGATCGCGTCGGCTCTGCCCGCACTGGGGGTGTCCGTCCCGACGGTCGCGGCGTGGACAGCGATGGGGGCGGGGACGGCCGTCGTGGTGTCCGTGTCCGGTGCCCCCTTCCGGCCACGGACCCCGGAACGCACCGCGGTGGCCGCGGCGGTCACTGCCGTCGACGCGGTCTTCGAGGAGAACTCGCCGGCGCATCGCCGCGCCGCCGTCCACGATCTGCACGTGGCCTGGCAGTTCCTGCACGACGCCGGACTCGTCGGGTCGGCACACCCCCTCGAACGGACACTGCACGCCGCCCACATTCGATGCGCGGAGACACTGCACGATCGCCCTCGCGACGAGGCGGTCCCCGAGGACGACCTACGGTTGCAGCCTCCGCTGCGGCGCCCCTCGGTGCGGTACCGCCTCGCGCGGGCCGCGCACCCGCACAGTCGGTCGGCGACGATCGCGGTGCGCCTGCTCGTCGCGGGGCCGGTCGCCGGCACGATCGCGATCGCGCTGGGCGTCGGGCGCCCCGATTGGGCGGTCATCACGGCGGCGATGATCCTGCATCAGGGACCGGACCGGATCCTCGGCTCGTACCGGGCCGCGCACCGCTTCATCGGCACCGTGCTCGGACTCGTCCTGCTGGCCTGCCTGACGCCCTTCCATCCGAGCGGTACCGCACTCGTCGTGGTGCTGGCCGCGGCGATGGCCGGCACCGAGATGTTCCTGGTGCGGAACTACGGCCTCGCGATGGTCTTCATCACCCCGCTCGTCGTCGTGCTCGGTGGGCTGGGCGCCCCCGGCGACCTGGTGACGGTCTCGCGCGACCGGTTCCTCGAGACCGTCGTCGGCGTCTGTGTCGCGCTGGCGGTGATGTGGGGTGTGCTGCCCCGCGCCCACCGCCGCGTCCTGGGCTTCGCCGACGGCCGCGTCCGCGACGCCGTCATGAGGATCGCCGCGTCGACGGATGCGCGGGAGTTGCCCGAACTGCGCCGCGACCTGGAGTTCGATCTGCATGCCTCCACCACCGCGGCCGTCATCGCCGCGCACACCGAGCCCGCGTGGACCCGGCAGTGCTGGACCGAACATCGCCGGCTCCACGAGCTCGGCTACCGGATCCTGACCCTGCCGGAACGACCGGGCCCCTGAAGCAGGGGTCCGGTCGCTTCCGTCGTAACACGCACCGTCCGTCAGAACACGAGCACTGCGAAGACGGTCGAGAGGACCAGTCCGGCCATCACCGGCAGGAAGCACTTGCGGGCCAGATCCAGCACGGGTACCCGGGCGAAACCGGCCACCGCGACCAGCGAGGACCAGGCGATGATGACGCCGCCACCGGACCAGATGTTGCCCATCTGGCCGATCGCCGCGAGCGTCGACGGGTCGACGTCGACGGCCGGGCCGAGAGCACCCGACAGAGCGCCGGTGAGGGGCAGTCCACTGAATCCGGAACCGTCGAGGCCCGCGACCACACCGATGAGCAGAATCCCGAAAGAGGTGACGAAGGCGTTCTGGGGCAGATGTGCCTGCACCGAGGTCACGAGGTCGAACAGGATCGCCGGGCCGGCGGCGTCGGCGGACAGGCCGAGGATCGGACCTGCGAACTCCGGGTTGCCGATGAAGAAGAAGCCGGCGATCGGGAGCACGCAGCCCATGGCCTTGAATGCGAAGACCAGACCGTCGACCAGATGATCCGAGGTGGTCTCGAGGAAGCTTCCACGGTCGGTCGAGGCCGCGGCGGCGAACAGGATCAGGGCTGCGATCCCGCCCACGATCGCGGCGGCCTCTCCGCCCTGCAGGGGCGGCACGACCTCGGTGAACTTGCCCAGCATGAGATAGACGATGAACGCGAGGTAGGCCAGCGGGACGAGCATCGCGAACGCTTTCGCGGTACCGCGACGCTCCTTCTCCGCCTCGGCGGGGTCGGCGACCGGGTCGGACGGAGCCACCAGTACGGCCGTGGCCGCCGCTGCCTGCTCGCCGCCACTGCTGGGACCGCCGGCCGGTTCGGGCCGACGCGGAGGACGGGAGCCGCCTGCTCCCCCCGAGGAATCGTCGCTGCCACGCGTGTCACCGATGCCGCTGTCGGCTTCGGCTTCCCATTCGACGAGCAGGTCGGCGGACGGTGCACGCCAGTGCCGCTTCTGGACGAAGTAGGTGATGAGCAGCGCCGTGACCCCGACGATCAACGAGAGGACCAGCGCCTTGTCCGCGACGGAGTCGGCGTCGACGCCGGCGGCTGCCGCAGAGATGCCGGGTGCGACCTTGATGATGTAGTCCGACGACAACGCCATGCCCTGACCGCAGATCGCGATGACCATGCCCACCGACAGGGGGGACATGCCTGCGCGGATCGCGACGGGGATGAGTACCGCGCCGACGAGGGGTACGGCCGGGGTGGGCCAGAAGAACAGGGAGATCACGTAGGTGACGGCGGCGAGAACGAGGAAGCTGCTGGTGCCCGCACGCATGACGCGCCGGAACGGCGCGACCATCATCCGGTCTGCGCCGAGCTGGCGCAGCGCGCCGAGCATGGCCGTGACCATCGCGATGATGAGGAAGATGTTGAACAGTTCCTTCGCCGCGACGAGGCTCGCGTTGAAGATGGCCGACAGTCCCGTGACGATGCTGCCCGAGAACGTCAGTGCGGTCAGGAAGGTTGCGACGACTGCAGGAACGACGATGTTCTTCCGCAGGGCCATGGTGGCCAGGATGACGAGAATGCCGGCGAGGTAGACCCAGTGCGCGGCGGTGAGTTGTACGTCCAAGGCGATTCCTTCGACAGGGGGGGTGGAACGAGTCGGGCTGTGTTCGTGGACGGTGAATGGGAACTCGATGTATTGGGGGAACTTTCCGCTACGGCCCGTGCTCGGTCAACGAGAACGGTGCACAGTGACCGACACGCTAGCTGTGCACTGTGTTCCACTTTTGCGATTTCGTGACGCCGAGTCGCCCGCGTGTGAAAAATTGCTACGAACATGTGTCGCGAGCCCGGCGCCGGCCTCGCGATGCCGTCGAATGTGCACCCTGCCCCGACCCGACCGGATCCGGTGTGCAGGTTGTCCCTGTGGTGACGATGCACCCGCCGACGATGCAGTGCGACAGTGGTTCGACGGTACGAACCGTACCGTGTGAGTCCCCGAGGTTCCGGAGAGTTCGATGACCACTCGCACCGCTGCACCGGCGGCCCCGGCCGGGACGGATACGGGCACTCCCCTGGCCCTGTCCGCCCTGCTCGCCGGAACCCTCGTCGGGACACTGAGCAACAACATCATCAATGTCCCACTGCCACAGATACTTTCCGACTTCGATGCGAGTCTCGAAGATGGCGCGCTGCTTGCCGTCGGATTCCTCCTCACGTTCGCCGCGGCGATGCCCCTCGCGGGGTACATCGGTGATCGATACGGTCGGCGGCGCGTCTACTGCGGTGCTCTGCTCGGCACCGCGATCTGCGCGGCCGGGGCGGCGACGGCGCCGACACTCGAGATCCTCGTGGCCTGGCGCGCACTCGGTGGACTCGCGGCCGCCGCCTTCGCCCCGGCCGTCATGGGGCTGATCGCGTGGTTGTTCGGCGCGCACCGACGCGCACGCGCGGTGAGCGCGTGGGCCACCGTGAACGGGCTCGGCCAGGCCATCGGCCCCACCCTCGGCGGCTTCGTTGCGGGACAGTGGGGTTGGCGATGGGTTTTCGTCCCGATGATCCCGATTGCACTGATCGGACTCGCCGGAACCCTGCGCTGGATCCCGATCTTCCCCGGCCGCAGGATGACTCTCGACGTGCTCGGTGCGGTCGCACTCACCCTCGGTTCCGCCGGAGCAGTGCTGGGGCTGAGCATGTTCGGACAGGCGGGGATCCCCACGTCCGTCGCGGGAATCGTGCTGGCGGTCTCCATCGTCGTACTCGTCGGTTTCGTCGGGCACTGCCTTCGCGCGACCGTACCGTTCGTCGACGTTCGACTGCTGGTCGAGAGCAGGTTCGCACGGAGCGCGGCCGCCGCCTTCGCACAGATGTTCTGCCTGGGCGCGGCCCTGCTGGCCGTGCCGCTGCGGTTGCATGCGACGGGAGCGTCGACGGCCACGGCCGGGGCGATCCTGTTCGCGTTGCCCGCAGTGATGGCGGCCCTCGCACCGGTAGTCGGCCGCACCGTCGATCGTGTCGGAGGACGACGGATGTTGCGGGCGGGGCTGGTGGTGCTCCTCGTCGGTCAGATCGCGCTTGCCGTCGCACTTTCCGCGGACGAACCGCGACTGTGGCTCGTCGCGACCGTCCTGGCGCTCACCGGCGCCGGCATCGCCGCCGTGCAGACCCCCGCCGCAGCCGGATCGACGCGCTCCCCGGCGGGTGAGCGCGGGACGGGACTGGGCGTGTTCAACCTGATCCGGTTCGGCGGGTCCGCCGTCGGGGCGGCGTGGGTGACCGTCGCGCTCGGTTCGTGGACGGCCGGTCCGCTCTTCGCGGTGTGTGCCGTGGTCGTGAGCGCGGGGCTGGCCGCATCGTTCCTGGGGACGGATCCGGAAGACACCGAACCCGTCTCCGATTCGACGGCCCTCAGCGGTAGTTGATCTCGTTCTCGACCGACGTGCGCAACCGGTCGAGTAGCTCGAGTCTCATCGCGAGCCAGGCCGTGAACTGGTTTTCGGGCAACCGGACGTCCATCGCCATCGCGCGGGAGATCCGATCGATTTTCGACAGCATCGTGTTGCGGTGTACCGACAGCTCCCGGGCCGCCGCGTTGACGTTCCCACCGGCCGCGAGATAGGCCAGCAACGTGTCGTACAGGTCGGTGCCGGGCTTGAGCGACCCGAACACGTCGCCGACGAACCTGCGGCTGCGGTCGGTCTCGGCGACCAGCTCGAGCACGCCGTAACCCCGCAGCTCCCGATACGCCACCGAACCCGACATCCCGAGCCGTTGCCCGATTCCGAGCGCCACGCGGGCTTGCCGGTAGCTCTCCCGGATCTGATCCGCGCCGACGGCCGGAGCGCCGTGGGCGACGGGCACCGGACGCACGCGCCGGCGGGACAGATCCTGCGACACCGCGTCGGCATACTCGGCGATCTCGAGTTCGATGTCGCGCGGGTCGCGGTACCGGAGCGAACGCACCACCACCAGGACGTCGCCGATCACCGTGACGTACGACCGCACCGACGGATGGGGCAGCACGCTGGCCGCGTACCGGGCCAGACGCAACAGTCCGCCGGATTCGTCGGCGCCGGGGCCTGCCGGGTTCTCCCCGTAACCGGGAGCGACGAAGACCGCGAACGTCGAGGTCAGGTCGATGTCGTGGTACTCGGCGCGGGCCTGCATGTCGTGCTGGCTGGTGAAGCTGCCGTGCACCAGCGCCTGCACGAAATCTCCACGGGCCCGTTCCTCGGCCTCGTCGACGCTGCGTTGCCGCAACATCTCCGAACCGATGATCGCCGTCGCCTGTTCGGTGACGACCGCGTGCTGGGCCGACTCGTGCGGTCCGGGGGACGCCCCCGAGGCGAGCACCACCACCCAGCCCTCGAATCGTTTACCGAGCCTGATGGTGCTCGCGGTGCACGTCCAGTGGGTGCCTCCGACGACCTCCTCCACCACATGGGTGTCGTGGTGCGCGTGACGATCCGCGGCCGTCACCGTCGACAGCTGTTTGTGCAGTATCTCCGAGATCTCCTCCGCCTGAGCGGGATTGACACCGTGGAAGGCCACGGCCTGACCGCGCGCGTCGAGGGCGATCGCCGGATGCTGCGCGAGAGCGGAGACCTCCTTGACCAGCAGGGTCAGTCCCGCGCCGCGGTGCAGCAGACCGGCGAGAGTCGAATGCACGTGCGCGGAGTAGCGCATGACGTGGACTTCCTGCATGAGCGACCGCTCGGCGAGCAGCCGGTTGAGCGCCGCGAATCCCACAGGGAGGTCGAGTTCGATCACCACCAGCCCCGGAGGCCACGGCACTCCGGCGGGCACCGCGCCGTCGACGACGAGCGCCGCGACATCGCGGGCCGCGAGCGCCGACAGGGCGTGCGCGCTGTCGGGGAGCAATTCCGGCCGGGCATAGACGGCGACACCGGTGAGATCGTCGAACCGGCCGACGACCTCGCCGAACGGCAGCACCCAGGTGAGCGCCCGGTCGAGATCGGCCTCGCGATCCACGACCCGGGCACCGGCCATGAGCGGTTCGTCGAGCAACCCTCGGACTGTCAGGCGCGGGCTCGATTCCATGGGGACCTGCTTCCATCGGAGCATCGGCGGCCGCGAGGGGACGGGCCGGCCGACAGTGTGGCGGTGTGCACTTTCTACACCAGATACCAGAGTCATGCGTCCCTCACGCATGTGCACTGTGTCCATCGAGAGCCGAAAACAACGGTGATCTTGACCGTCCCCTTCGGCGCACGGTCCTGTTAGAAATGAGCCACGCCGGACACACCGCTCCACCCCGGCCCCGCCGACACTTCAGCGACGCGGCATCGGCGGGACGCATACGGATCCCGACGCGGACCGGGAATCGTCCGAATCTCCGACCCGACTTCGAAAGTGGAGACCAATGCATCGAATCCACCGCATCACCCTCGACGACGCACTCCCCCTGCTCGCCGCCGGCCGCGCGAAGGCCGAGGAGATCGGCGTGAAGCAGACCCTGTGCGTCTGCGACGAGAGCGCGAACGTCATTGCTCTGCACCGGCTTCCCGGCGCCCGCCTGACAGGCGTGGAGATCGCCATGGCGAAGGCGTTCACCGCCGCCGGACACGAGCGCGCCACCCACCTGTTCAACGAGGGGCCCAACGGACCCGCCCTCCCCGGCAACGAGGCGTTCGGCATCAGCCACATGCTCCCCGGGAAGTTCGCGATCTTCGTCGGCGGCTTCCCCCTCGTCTACGACGGGCAGATCGTCGGCGCCGTCGGCATCAGCGGCGGCAACGGCGAGCAGGACAAGGCGGTCGGCGCCGCCATGATCGCCGAATTCGAAGCTCTGACCTCCGCGATCACCGCCTGATCGCCTCCCCGCACGACCCCTTCACCGAAAGGCATCATCATGACCGAACTGCTCGGACGCGACGAATTCCGCGCCGCACTCGAAGACGCCATCAAGGGACGCGAGGCGAAGAACGCCTCGTTCAGCAAGGCGTGGGCCGAGGGCAAGCTCGAGAAGCACCACTTCGCCCGGTGGGCCGAGAACCACTACCACTACGTCGGCCCCTTCGCCGACTACCTGGCGAACATCTACTCCAACACCCCCGATCACTTCACCGACGCCAAGGACTTCACCCTCCAGAACATGTACGAGGAGGAACTGGCCGACATCCGGCACACCGACCTGCTCATCAAGTTCGCCGAGGCGTGCGGCACCACCAAGGAACGCGTCGAGGATCCGAACAACATGAACGCGGTCACCCGCGGACTCCAGGCCTGGTGCTACGCGGTGTCCCAGCGTGAACACTTCGTCGTCGCCACCGCGGCGCTGGTCGTCGGGCTCGAATCACAGGTGCCGAGTATCTACAAGAAGCAGATCGTCCCGCTGCGCGAGGTGTACGGCTTCACCGAGGACGAAATCGAGTTCTTCGACCTGCATATCACCTCGGATGTTGTGCACGGTGAGCGCGGCTACCAGATCGTCCTGGACTGCGCCGACACCCCGCAGCTGCAGCAGCGCTGCCTGCAGCTCGTCCGGTGGGGAGCGGAGATGCGCTACTCGTACACGAAGGGCCTGTACGACACGTACGTCGCCCCCGATCTGGAGCTGGCGTCCGCCTGATCCGATGCGCGGGAGCGGAAGTCGCTCGCGGCTTCCGCTCCCGATGTCGCACACGAGCGAAGGAGAAGCATGTCCACCGAAATCATGGGCAGCGGGACCGCCGGCACCGCAGCCGAGCCCGAGTCCTGGGTCGCCGTCGCGAGCGTGAAAGAGGTGACCCGCCGCCGCAAGCTCCGCGTGGAGGTCGACGGCCTCGCGATCGCACTGTTCCATGCGAACGACCGCATCTACGCCTTCGCCGACCTGTGCATTCACCAGGACCGTTCTCTTGCGAAAGGCACGCTCCTGCACGGACGTGTCATCTGCCCCGGTCACCAGTGGCGCTTCGACCTCGAGACCGGATACGAGGAGGACCAGGACCTCTGCCAGCCGGTCTACCCCGTCCTCGTGCGCGACGAGACCGTCCTCGTCGACCCCACCCCGCGTCCGGCACCGGCCGCATCCGGAAAGGAGTGCACGGCATGACCGTTCGCACCGTAGTCACAGTGGGCGCCGGCCAGGTCGCCGCCGTCGCCGCACGTACCCTGCGCCGCCGCGGCTTCGAGGGACGCATCGTCCTGCTCGGCGACGAGCAGCACGCCCCCTACCAGCGCCCACCCCTGTCCAAGGAGTTCCTCGCGGGCCGCGAGACGATCGACTCCCTCGCCCTGCTGACCACGAAATGGCTCGACGCCAACGACATCGATATCCGTACCGGTGTTCCGGTGCAGCGCATCGACACCGCGCGTCGCACCGTCGAGTTCGACGGTGGCGAGATCGCCGCCGACGCGATCGTCCTCGCGACCGGCGGGCGCCCCCGCACACTCGCGACCACCGGTTCCCGGCCCGATCTCGTCCACTACCTGCGCACCCTCGACGACGCAACCGCCCTCGCGGCACGCCTGACCCCGGGGTCGAGTCTCGCGATCGTCGGTGGCGGCTTCATCGGACTCGAGATCGCCGCGACCGCACGTTCTCTCGGGGTGTCGGTGACCGTCCTCGAACAGGCCGAGCACCTGCTCGGAGGCATCCTCGGCGAGCAGGTCGGACGGCACTGCGCCGATCTGCACCGCCGCAACGGCGTGGACCTGCGCACCGGCACGGGTGTCGCCGCGGTGACCACCTCCGACCGCGGTGTGCGGATCGAGACCACCACCGGCGGGATCGTCGAGGCCGACGCCGTGGTGGTCGGCATCGGCATCGTGCCCAACACCGACATCGCCGCGGCGAGCGGACTGGCCGTCGACGGCGGGATCGTGGTCGACACCGCTGGACGCACCTCGGTCGAGAACATCTATGCGGCAGGAGATGTCGCGAAGCGCTTCTCCCCGCGCGAGGGCCGGCACATCCGCGTCGAGCATTTCGACAACGCGAACCGCCAGGCCGCGGTCGTCGCCGACACGATCGTCGGACGGCAGTCGCTCTCCGACGACCCGCACTGGTTCTGGTCCGATCAGTACGACACTAACATCCAGTTCGCCGGATCATCCTCCGGAACAACCGAACTCGTCGTCCGCGGTGATACCGACAGCGGCGAGTTCTCGGTCTTCTACCTCGCCGGCGATGTTCTGACCGCCGCCTTCGCGATGGACCGCGGCGAGGACATCATGGCGGCGCGCGAACTCGTCGGCCGCCGGGTCGACGCAGCGCAGCTCGCCGACGAGGACACCGATCTGTGGGAGATGTACGAGGAGGTCGAGCCCGCATGACGATCACCGGCCTGAACCACATCGACGGCAACTGGGTACCGGCAGCCTCCGGCGCGGTCTTCGAACGTCGCAACCCCGCCGACGAGACCGACCTGATCGGCACCTTCCCGGATTCCGACGCCATCGACGTCCGCAATGCCGTCGACGCCCTCGACAAGGCCGCGCCCGAATGGGCCACCACACCGCCCGAGCGCCGCGCCGCGATCCTCGAAGCGGCCGCCGACCACCTCGCCGCACGCTCGGCCGAACTCGTCGACGAATTGATCCGCGAGGAGGGCAAGACCCGGACCGAGGCGTCGATGGAGGTGAGCCGTACCCCCATGAATCTGCGTTTCTACGCGGGTGAGGCGCTGCGCGCCACCGGTGCGACCTTCCCTGCCCCCGGTTCGACGACGATCTACACCGTGCGCGAACCGATCGGGATCGTCGGCGCGATCACGCCGTGGAACTTCCCGCTCAACATCCCCTCCCGCAAGCTCGGGCCCGCGCTCGCCGCCGGCAACACGGTGCTGTTCAAGCCGTCCGAGATCACCCCGCTGATGGGACAGCGTCTCGTCGAGGCCCTGCTCGCCGGTGGTCTGCCGCCCGGTGCGATCGCACTCGTCCAGGGCGACGGCAAGGCCGGCGCGGCAGTGTCCGGCGACGAGCGGATCTCGGCGGTGACCTTCACCGGGTCCACCGAGGTCGGACGTGCCATCCACCGCAGCGTCGGCCCCGACCGGCGCGTGCAGCTGGAGATGGGTGGGAAGAACCCCGTCGTCGTGCTGGCCGACGCCGACCTCGACGCGGCAGCCGCACTGATCGTCAAGGGCGCCTTCGGATTGTCGGGCCAGGCGTGCACCGGCACCAGTCGCGTCGTCGCCGTCGACGCGATCCACGACGAGCTGCTCGAGAAGGTCGCCGAACGCACCCGCGCCCTGCGGGTGGGACCCGGTTCGGGTGCCGCCGTCGACCTCGGTCCGCTCGCGAGTCGCGGGCAGCTCGAGAAGTTCCTCGAGTACGTGACCATCGGCACGGGCGAAGGCGCACGCCTCGTATGTGGCGGCGTGCGATGCGACGACGAGGCGCTGCGCACCGGATTCTTCGTACGGCCCACCGTCTTCGCGGACACGGCACCGGGGATGCGCCTGCTCACCGACGAAATCTTCGGTCCGGTCCTGGCCTTCCAGCGCGCCGCATCCTTCGACGAAGCCCTCGCCCTGGCGAACGACACCGCCTTCGGGCTCAGCGCCTCGGTCGTCACCCGGAGTCTCTCGGACGCACAGCGATTCATCGCCGGATCGCGGACCGGACTCGTGAAGGTCAACCAGCCCACCACGGGAATGGCCATGAACGCGCCGTTCGGGGGCTACAAGCAGTCGAGCACACAGACCTTCAAGGAACAGGCCGGCCCCACGCTCATGCAGTTCTACCAATCCGAGAAGACCGTCTACCTCTCCCCCGACGCCTGACCGGCGAACACCCCCACACATGCCTGGAGGAAAGACCATGGAGTTCAAGCGAGTGGCCCGATCCGGGCAGGTGCCCGAAGGCATCGTCCGCCGGTTCTACGCCGACGACTACGAATTCGCCGTCTCCCGACTGGACGGCAAGGCGTACGCGACATCCAACTACTGCTCGCACCTCGACTGCCTGCTCTCGTCCGGCAAGCTCGTCCAGGACGGCATCGGATGCTCCTGCCACGGGAGCGCATTCGACCTCGAGACCGGTGAGCCGATCTGCCCACCGGCCACCGAGCCCATCAAGACCTATCCGTGCGAGGAGCGCGACGGGGAGATCTTCGTCGGGATCGACCCCGCCGAGCCGCCGGAAGGACCGCGCCGACGCAGGATGCGGTCGGCATGACCCGGCGCGCAGTGCGACCGGCAACGCTCGCGACCGGGGGTATGGTCGCGTCGAGCCACCCGCTCGCCAGTCGGGCCGGGGTCCGCGTGCTCGAGGACGGTGGCAACGCCGTCGACGCGGCTTTGGCGATGGCGGCGGTCACGTGGCTGACCCTGCCCGGGCAATGTGGGATCGGCGGCGACGCCTTCGCCGTGGTGCGTGAGCCGGACGGTTCGGTGTGGACGGTCAACGGCAGTGGTTACGGTCCCGACGGTGGTACACCGGATTTCTACCGGGAACGAGGACTCGGCGCGATCCCGCTCGACGGGGCGCTCGCCGTCGCCGTGCCCGGTGCGCCCGCCGCGCTGGCCGCACTGCACCGGCGGGGAGCGAGCAGGTCGCTGTCCGAACTGTGGGCACCGGCCGCCCGTCTCGCCGAGATCGGCCTGCCGTGCTCGGCGAAGACCCGAACCGATGTGCAGGCCGCCCTACTTCCGATCCGCGGCGACGCCGGACTCGCCTCGGTGTACACCCCGGGCGACCGGGTCCCGCGTGTCGGCGCCATACTGCCGCAACCGGATCTGGCCCACACGATCCGTGTTCTCGCCGACGATCCGGGATCGTTCTACACCGGCACACTCGCCGAGCGCTGCGTGGCTACGTTGCAGGGGGGCGGAGCACCGTTCAGCGGCGACGAATGGCAGGCCGGGGCGACAGTGGACGCGGAGACGCCGCTCACCGGCACCTACGCGGGGCACGTCGTGCATCAGACTCCACTCCCGACGCCGGGATGGATGGTGTTGCACCAGGCCGCCCTGTGCGACGGCGCGCTCGGCACGCATCCGCTGCTCGGCGCGGCGTCGGTCGACCGAATGGCCCGAGCGGCCACCGTCGCCTTCGAGGACAGACTCCGCTGGTGTTCGTCGGACAACGACGGGGTCGCGCGGGTTCTCGACCCCTCGAATATCGCAGCGGGTCGCGCCCGGATCGACGAGCATGCGCCGGCGGAAGCCTTCGCCGTCGCTGCGGGGGACACGACGTCGTTCGTCGCGGTGGACGCCGACGGGCGGGCGGTGTCGTTCATCCATTCGCTGGCGTTCACCTTCGGCGCGAAGCTCACGGTGCCCGGGACGGGCATCGTGCTCAACAACCGGCTCGGTCGCGGCGCCTACCTGATCGACGGTCACCCGAACGAAGTAGCACCGCGCCGCAAGCCCCTGCACACGCTCAACGCGTGGATCGTCACCGATTCCGCGGGTGAACTGCGGCATGTGGGCAACACACCCGGTGGCGACGGTCAGGTGCAGTGGAACATGCAGATGCTGTCGCACCTGCTCGATCACGGTCTCGATCCACAGGAAGCGGTTTCGGCGCCGCGCTTCACCGTCTTCCCTGGGTCGGACGCGAACGTGCTCGGCGAACCCACCGCGTTGCGAATCGAAGCGGACGTCGCCGAGAGTGTGCGCGACGAGCTGCGCGAACTCGGTCACCGGGTGGAGACGCTCGAACCCCTCGGGGCCGACGGCAGCGCGCAGGTGATCTCGATCGACGACCGCGGAGTGCTGTCCGGCGGCAGCGATCCACGACAGGAGGGGGTGGCTCTGGGTGTCCACTGATGCACGTGTTGTTGCACCGCGTCCGCAGGGCCGGTACGTCCCGGCCGTACTGGCCGGCGACACCGTCCGCACGGCCGGCATGACACCCCGACGCGACGGCGAGCTGATACTCACCGGACGGGTCGGCGCGGAAGTGACCGTCGACGAGGCACGCGCCGCCGCGGTCGTCGCGGTGGGCAACGCCCTGGCGGCGATCCGCGCGACGCTGCCGGAGGGCACACCGTTCCGGCCGGTCGAGATGGTCGTCTACGTCGCGACCGCACCCGGGTTCACCGACCTGTCTGTGGTCGCGGACGGCGCGTCGAACGTGATCGAACGCGAACTCGGAGCGGACGCATTACCGGCACGCACCGCCGTCGGCGTCCACACGCTGCCCGGTGGAGCGCCGCTGGAGATCGCGCTGACCGCCGTGTGCGGGTAGACGCAGGTTCACAACCGAGAAACGAGGCTCACAACCCTGGTGGTCGACCATCAGGGTTGTGAGCCTCGTCTATGGGTTGTGGACCTCGGGGACGAACGCTCAGTTTCTCGCGCCGATGTCCTCGAGTTCGGCTGCAAGATCAACGCTCTCGGACGGTCGCTGCCACCGATACACTCCGCCGCCCTGGGCGTAGGAGAGATGACCGCCGAGGGCGCCGCCGACACCCACCGCTCCGAGGCCGATCAACGTCCATATCGTCCCCGCCCGGTCGTGTCGGGCACGTCGCGCGCGATAGGACGTCGCCATGCAGATCACCCCGATCGCGTTGGACACGGCGTGCACCGCGCCGACCCTGCGCTGAGGGGCATCCTCCAGGGTGGAGAAATCGGTGTAGCCGGTGACGATCGTCGGGACGGCCGCGCCCAGTCCCAACGCGACGAGTCGCCGGGACGCGGTGTGCTGCCCGGGCAGCGCGTCCAACGCCGCCGCGGACACCCACGACCCGATCGGGACGGTGACTAGGAGCGGATGGACGGGGTGTCCGAGCCAGGAACCTCGGAGCAGGTCGTCGACGACGGAGCCGTCGAGGACTCGCCGTATGCGCTGCGCGATGCGCTCGGCGGGCCGATCCACAGCGTCGAAGGATTCGACGGCGCGCAGGAGTTCGTGCAGGTTCATGATGAGGCGATACCCGTCGGCAGCAGATACGAATCGCCGGGTGACCGCGATGCGACGGCACCCTTCGACCGCTGGCCATGACGCGGGCGGCATTCGTATTTCTGTCGTATCCCGAGGGCACCATGTGGCCGTGACCGAAAAGACCGTCGGGCTTCCCGAGGACTATCCGCAATTCCTGGACGAACTCAAAGCACAGGTTCGTCGAGCGCGTCTACGGGCTACACGCGCCGCGAATACCGAACTGCTGATCCTGTATTGGACGCTCGGGCACTCCCTTCTCGAGCGTCAACGTGTACACGGCTGGGGATCGAAGGTCGTCGACCAACTGGCCAGGGACCTGCGCTCCGAGTTTCCACACATGCGCGGTCTCTCGCGCCGCAATCTCTTCTACATGCGGTCCTTCGCGGACGCCTGGCCCCAGGAAATAGTGCAACAGCCTGTTGCACAATTGCCATGGGGACATGTGACGGTCCTTCTCGACAAGCTCGACAACCGAGAGCTTCGCGACTGGTACGCAGCTCGCGCAGCAGAACACGGGTGGTCGCGTCACGTTCTGACCCATCAGATCGCCGGGCAGTTACATCGCCGTGTAGGTGCCGCACCGTCGAATTTTCCGCACCAACTTCCTCCACAGGACTCCGACCTCGCACAGCAACTCGTCCGCGACCCGTACATCTTCGATTTCCTCGATCTCGACGAGCGGGCCGCGGAACAAGAACTCGAAGCGGCACTGATGACACGCCTCGAACAGGTACTCCTCGAACTGGGGCACGGGTTCGCGTTCGTCGGCCGCCAGTACCACTTCACCGTCGACCACGACGACTTCTACATCGACCTGCTCTTCTTCAACTGGATTCAGTCGCGCTTCGTGGTGGTCGAGCTGAAGATCGGCCGGTTCGAGCCCGAATACGCCGGCAAACTCGGTTTCTACGTCTCCTAGGTGGACGAGAACCTGCGAGTCGCGGACCGGCACGCACCGACCATCGGGATCCTGCTGTGCGCGGGGCGCAACGACAACGTCGTGCGCTATTCGCTCGCGGGCACGACCGCTCCCTTGGCGGTTGCGAACTACACCTACGACACCCTGCCCGAACCCATCCGCGAACTCGTGCCTACCGACAGCGAACTCGCCGACGCGGTCGATGCGACCTGGGACGAACTCACGACGGACCGCGCCGACGGAGACACCCCGCAGAGCTGACACCGCTCGTCGGCAACTCCAGGGCCCGGGACTACTTCTCGTCGAGCGGTTTCGCTCCCAGCACGTCCTTGAGCAGCTCGATTGCGACTTCCTCCGGATCGCGGCGCGTCGACGGATCACCGGGGGTGGCGGCCTCGGCGAACATCTCCTCGACGTCCGCCTCCGTCATCTGCGACGGGTCGGGCGGCGGCGCGTCGTAGCCCGGCCCCGGATCGTCGGGGAGATCGGGCGCTTCGGGCGGCGGGATGTCGTCGACGTTCTCGGCGGACGGACGTGTGAAGGTCGGGGCGGCGGAAGGGGAAGCGGTGGCCACCGGCCGCTGCGGCGCGGCGGGGGCTTCGGCGGGCGCAGCCGGCGCGGCATTCTTCGCCTGACTCGGCCTGGAGAAACGTGGCTGACCCGCAGGACGCGAATTCTTTTCGGGCGCCTGAGTTCTGACGGGCGTCTCCGCAGCGGAGCCGTGTACGCAGGTGACCTCGAACTCGCCACCGAAGACCGCCTGCAGCGCATCGGCGATGACCGCAGCATTGCGCGGGTCGGCGAGTCGCTTCGCGAGCGGAGCGGAGTCGTGCACGAGCACGACACGGGTGCCGTCGACCGAGCGCACGGTGGCACCCGAGAGCATCACCTCGACGGTGCGGCTCCGTTCGCGGACCTTCGCGCGTACCTCCGACCACACGCCCCGCATCTGGGCGGCGTCGGGACCGCCTGCCGCACGAGTGGGTTCGGGCTCGAGCGCAGGCGCGGCCGGCTCCTCGACCTCGGGTGCGGGCGGCGGAACCTCTTGCGCGACAACCTCATCGGGCGTGTTCTGCGGCTGCGGCTGCAAAACATCCGGTACGACGGGAGGTTGCGCCGGAACGGGCGGCGGCGTCTGCACCGGAGACGCCGTGGCGTCAGGGGACGGCGTCGGGGCAGTCTCCTGCCGGGCCGGAGCCTGCGGTGCAGGTGATTCCGGTTGCGGCGGGGCAACTTCGCGAGGCGGCGCGGCAGGCGGCGCCTCGCTCGCCCGGCGCTGGGAAGGTCGCTGGAAACGCGCGGCGGGCTCGTCGGGCGAGATGGGTGGCGCCGCAGGCGCGGCAGGGGCAGACACGGGCCTCGGTGCAGCACCTCCGGCCGGAGCCGCGACGACGCCCTGTTCGAGACGTTCGAGCCGTTGCAGCACAGCGGTTTCCGCGTCGGATGCCGCGGGGAGCAGCATGCGCGCACACATCACCTCGAGCAGTAGTCGCGGCGACGTCGCCCCACGCATCTCGCCGAGCCCGGCGTGCACGATCTCGGCGTAGCGCGTGAGGGTGGCCGGGCCCAGGCGGGTCGCTTCGTCGCGCATTCGCTCGAGGACGTCGCCGGGTGCGTCGACGAGCCCGCGCTCGGCGGCATCGGGCACGGACTTCATGAGGATGAGATCGCGAAGGCGTTCGAGCAGGTCGACGGCGAAGCGGCGCGGGTCGTGTCCGGCGTCCATGACCTTCTCGACAGTGCCGAACAGCGCCGCGCCGTCGCCGGCCGCGAGCGAATCGACGGCCTCGTCGATGAGCGCGACGTCGGTGACGCCGAGCAGCGACAGGGCACGGTCGTAGGTGACGCCTTCGGGTCCGGCACCGGCGAGCAGCTGGTCCATCACCGACAGCGAGTCACGGGGGGATCCGCCGCCGGCGCGGATGACCAGCGGGTAGACCGCGTCCTCGACCGGCACGTTCTCCTGGCCGCAGATCTGTTCGAGCAGACCGCGCATCGCAGTGGGGGCGAGGAGCCGGAACGGATAGTGGTGCGTGCGCGACCGGATGGTGGGGAGCACCTTCTCGGGCTCGGTGGTCGCGAAGACGAAGATCAGGTGCTCCGGCGGCTCTTCCACGATCTTGAGCAGGGCGTTGAAGCCCTGCGTGGTGACCATGTGCGCCTCGTCGATGATGAAGATGCGGTAGCGCGACTCGGCGGGAGCGTAGAAGGCGCGGTCGCGGAGTTCGCGGGTGTCGTCGACACCGCCGTGGCTCGCGGCGTCGAGTTCGGTGACGTCGAGATTGCCGCCGCCACCCGGCCCGAGCGACACGCACGACCGGCACGTACCGCACGGCGTCGAGGTGGGGCCGGTCTCGCAGTTGAGTGAGCGGGCGAGGATGCGGGCCGAGGACGTCTTGCCGCATCCACGAGGACCCGAGAACAGGTAGGCGTGGTTGATGCGGCCCGTGTCGAGCGCCGTGCTGATGGGCACGGTGACGTGCTCCTGCCCCACCACCTCCGCGAAGGTCGCAGGTCGATACTTCCGGTACAGAGCCACGCGCCGAGCGTACCGGCGGCGGCCGACATGCACGGAGGTCGGTCCGCCGACTTCTGTGGTCGAGACCACTCTTGCGTTAACGATATATCGCGTTCTATCGTGATCGTATCGACAATGAAGGAGAAGCGCAGATGCGAACCCACGAACACCGCCGCGGCCATCGCCGCGACATGCACGACCGAAATCTCCCCGGCGGCCCGTTCCGAGCGGACGGACCTCGTCGTAGGGGACATCACCCGCACGGCGACGAACCCGGCCTCCACCCGCACCGCGGTGGACGGGGCGTCGGCGGACCGCGAGGAGGACGACGCGGCCGAGCACAGCGCGGCGACGTCCGCGCGGCCGTCCTGCGCCTGCTCGGCACCGAGCCGATGCACGGCTACCAGCTCATGGAAGCGATCGCCGACCGGACCGGCGGCGCCTGGCGCCCGAGCCCGGGAGCGATCTACCCGACGATCTCCCAGCTCGAGGACGAAGGACTCGTCACCGTCGAGAAGGAGGGCGGACGCAAGCTCGTCTCACTGACCGACGCGGGCCGCAGCTACGTCGACGACCCGGGGAGCGAGCTCATCGATCCCTTCGCCGGCCACGACCCGGACGCCGGTGGGCCCGACCTGCGACTCGCGCTCCGCGAACTGCAGGGCGCGGCGCGGTCGGTCGCGACGAGCGGTTCCGACGCCGAGGTCGCCGCGGCACACGCGGTACTGACCGAAGCAAAGAAGTCCCTGTACCGGATCCTCGCCGGGGACGTCGAGACTCCCGGCGAGAAGTGAGGGCTCAGCCGCGAGCGAAGAGGCGGATGCGCTGCTCGCGGCTGCGCTCGAGATGAGCACGCATGTGTTCGCGAGCCGCGGTCTCGTTCCGCGCCCGGAGTGCATCGAGGATCTGGGCGTGCTCGCGGTTGAGCAGATCGGGCTCGCCGTAGTTGGACGGCGGCCCGGAATCGTAGATCCGCAACTGGGTGGTCAGCCGCACGAGCAGCGCCGTGATCGTCGCATTGTGCGCGGCCTGCCACAGCGCCTCGTGGAACCGGAAGTTCCCGACGCGTACGGCGGCGTCGTCCGTCGCCGAGCAGCACGAATCGTGCAACCGCTCGAGCCGGGCCATGTCCAGATCGGTGTGCCGGATCGCCGCGGCACCGGCCGCCTCGGATTCGAGCGCGACGCGCGCCGCATAGATCTCGATGACGTCCTCGGGAGTACCCGAACGCACCCGGAAGCCGCGACTCGCCCGTTCGAGCAGACCGTCGTGCGCGAGCCAGTTGAGTGCCTCGCGGATCGGGGTGCGAGAGGCCCCGTAGGTCTCGCTGAGCTGGGTCTCGTGCAGGGCGGCGCCGCGCGGGAACTTCCCGGCGAGGATGTCCGAACGCAGGCGCAGGTACTGCTTGGAGGTCTGGTCGTCGCGCCCGGTGGGCGGTTCGACGAGAAGTGAGCTCTCCAGCTCGGCCGTAGCGTCCTGCTCGGTCATCTACACCCTCCGTAGGCATGCCGGTTACGTGCGCCGATTATGCCACTGTCGACCTCCGCATACTTGCGTATACGTTATTCGTCGTTTAGCGTCGACTTCCGAACACGACGAGAGGATCGAACGCGTGGCCGAGGTGGCTTTCCGGGACGAACAGGTGCTGATCAGCGCCGACGAGCTCTCGAACAGTCCCGACGCGTACACGGTCCTGCACGCCACGGTCACCTTTCCGAAGCCCCGCTTCGACGGCGACTACCGGCCGGAATCCGGCTACGCCACCTGGCGCGCCGCGCACATCCCCGGGTCCGTGCACGCCGACCTGCTCGACGGATTCAGCGCCCCGGACGCCGATCTCCACTTCTCCCGCCCCAGCCCGGATGCCCTCGCGGCGGCCCTGGCCGAACTCGGCGTGACCCCCGACGCCGACCTCGTCGTCTACGACGAAGGCGGCATGACCTGGGCATCCCGGTTGTGGTGGATGCTGCGCAACATCGGCATCTCCGCCCGCGTCCTCGACGGTGGCCTCACCCGCTGGACCGCACTGGGACTGCCCGTGGAGACCGGCGACACCGCCGAACGCCGCGCCACCACACCCCGGACCGCACTGATCGACCGAGGATTGTGGCGCGACCGCGACGACGTGCTCGCCGTGGTCTCCGGCGACGCACCGGGCACGCTCGTCTGTGCGCTCGACGCCGAGCAGTTCGCAGGCACCGCCACCACCCGCTACGCGCGCCGCGGACACATCGACGGGAGCCGGAACCTGCCGGCCAAGAGCCTGCTCGCCGACGGGATCCTGCGGAGTACCGATCGGATCGCCGAGCTGGCCGAGCAGGCCCTTGCCGATACCTCCCGGCCGCTGATCCTCTACTGCGGTGGCGGTGTCTCGGCCTGCCTGGTGGCGCTCGCACTGGTCCGGACGGGCCACGACGACATCGCCGTCTACGACGGATCCCTCGAGGAGTGGACGGCCGACCCCGCCCTCCCCATGCGGACACTCGGAGAAGGGAAGGGCGGCGCATGATGCGATGTCCGCGGCCCTGACCCGCTTCGCCCCTCTCCCTCATCCCGACAGGATCTCCCCGTGACCACGACCCCCACCGTCGACGATCTCGCCGCCACCCTCGACGCCCTGCGCGCGCGGACCCCGCTCGTGCACTCGCTGACCAACATCGTCTCGGCCAACTTCCTCACCAACGTGCTGCTCGCCGCAGGCGCCAGCAACGCGCACATCGACAATGCCCACGAGGCAGGCGATTTCGCGCGCATCGCCGGTGGAGTACTCGTCAACCTCGGCACGCCCTTCGACGAGACCTCGGTGGCCTTCACCCGTGCGGCCGAGGCCGCACACGAGGCCGGCACCCCGTGGGTCCTCGACCCCGTCGGCGTGGGCGGACTCGCGTGGCGCACCTCGCTCGCCGCCGACCTGCTGAAGTTCCGTCCCACCGCGATCCGCGGCAACGCCTCCGAGATCATCGCGCTGGCCGGCCTCGGCGGCGACACGCGCGGTGTCGACAGCGCCGACGAGGCCGCTGCCGCCGTGCCCGCCGCCCTGGCCCTGCTCGATCGCGCGGGCGCCGTGTCGGCCTCCGGTCCCGTCGACCATCTCGTCGGCCGTGACCGCGACGGTGCGATCGTCGGGATGCGCATCGCCGGTGGCAGCGCGATGCTGCCGCGCGTGACCTCCACCGGATGCTCCCTCGGCGGTCTCGTCGCGGCCTACCTCGCGGTCGCGGAGACCCCTCTCGTAGGCCTCGCAGCGGCCCATGCGCACGTCGCGGTGGCTTCCGAGATCGCCGAGGAGAACTCCACCGGCCCAGGCTCGTTCGCTGTCGCCTACCTCGACGCCCTGTTCGCTGTGGACGCCGACACGCTGCGCGCCCGCGCCCGCGTCGAGCCGTTCGAACTCCCCTCGAAGGACACGAAGTAATGCCCATCAAGACCTTCTGGTATCTCACCCAGGCCGACGGCGACTATCCCTGGAGTCCGGGCGGCTTGTACCCGGTGGACGGGCAGCGGCAGATCGAACTCGCCAGGACCATCGACGGCGGCGGCTTCGAGGGCGCGCTCGTCGCCACCTGGCCGAACGATCCGTTCATCTCCGCGACGTGGGCGGCCGCACACACCAGCCGGATGAAGTTCCTCGTCGCGATCTACGCGAACATGACGCCCGCGCGGCTGCTCGCCGAGAAGGCCCTGACCTTCGACGCGTTCAGCGGTGGCCGCCTGATGATCAACTCGGTCAACGGCCGGGAGAACATCCTCACCCAGTACGACATGAACGTCGAGCACGACCGGCGGTACGAGCTCGGGGAGAAGTACTGGGACGAATTCCGCCGGATCTACGCCGAGGGCACCGAGTCGAACTTCCCGAACACGCCGCTGCGCATCGATGCGCCGGCGAACCATTCGGTGCCTCTGTGGGGCACCGGCGACTCCCCCGCCGGCCTGCAGAACGCCGGCAAGGTCCTCGACGCCTACCTGATCATGTTGCGCGAGACCTCGTTCGTCACGCAGAAGTTCACCGCCGCACGCGAATCCGCTGCCGCGGAGGGACGCGAGTACACCGACTTCGGCGCGCTGTCGGGCGTGATCGTGCGCCCGAACCGGGACGAAGCGATCGAGCGGTTCCGGTCGCTGTTCGAGAAGGCCGGCATCGAGCAGATCCAGGACGTACTCGACAAGGCGGTCCGGCGCCGCACCCACGGCAAGCAGGATCTGACGACCTTCACTGCGCGCGACGCGCAGCGGCAGGGTTGGGTCGACACCATCAATGCCGGAAAGCTCCCCGAACCTGAGGACCTGTATCTCGGCGACGGCCTCTACGCGGGCATCACCGCGTGGTCACCGCTGGACATCTTCGCCACGGGATCCTCGGCCGTCTACTACGTCGGCAACCCCGACGAGATCACCGGCCACGTGCGCAGCCTGCGAGACGCGACCGGACTGACCTCCCTGATCCTCGCCGGATGGCCACTCATCGACGAGGCGAAGAACGTTGCGGAGCACCTGATTCCGCGTTTCGACGAACTCTGACGGCAGCGTCGGCGGGATCGGTCAGGGGGTATCGACGAGCCGGAACCCCGAGCCGATCCCGTCGCGCGCGTCGATCTCGGCGAGGATCCGGTCGGCCCGCTGGTAGGCGGCGAATCTGGTGTCGGGAACCTGCCGGTCGTCGGAGGCCCGGACCTGCGGGAAGCGGTACCCCACCGACAGTCCCATCCATTCACCCGTTTCGGCGCGCACGAGCGGACCTCCGGAATCGCCCGGCCGCATGAGCAGCGGCGACGACATCAGGTTTCCGTCCACCCGCACATCGCCGGTCGCACAGGCCACCGACGTGCTTCGCCCTGCCGCGCAGTGTGTCCCGACCGGCAGTTCACCCTCCCCGAACGCCGCGACCGATTCGAGGACGACGCGCTCACCGCGGTCGTTGGGCACCGACGTGTTCGACCCCCGCACGCGGGTCTCGTCGAGGGCGACCACCGCGTAATCCGCGATCTCGTCGGTGGGGAATCCGAGCGGATCGATCGAACCCGTACTCGCGACCTCTGTTTCGACACCGATCGGACCTCGATGCTGTTCGTCGACCTTCCAGATCGGCGACGATCCCGTCCGGTGGCAGTGCCCCGCCGTGATGGCGACGAGACGACCCGCGTCGTCGTGCCCGACCGCCGCGACGGAACACCAGCCCGGTGTCGGCTCCGCCGAGAACGAGATCCCGTCGCCGGGCCGGAGGACGACCCGGTCGTCTCCCCCGCCCGCCGAGGCCACGCCCGCAGCTCCGGAGGCGAATGCGGCGGCGGCGCAACACACTGCGAATGCGCGTCTCACGACTTCTTCGCAGCTTTCATCGACTTCTTGAACTCGCGCACCTCGCGCAGCGACTGCTCGTCGACGACGTCGGCGATCGACCGGCGCGCATCCTCGTGCCCGTAGTCGCCGGCAGCTTCCCGCCACCCTTCGGGTCGCACGCCGATCTGCTTGCCGAGCAGCGCCAGGAAGATGCGTGCCTTCTGGTCGCCGTAGCCCGGCAGCTTCTTCAGCCTCCGCAGAACTTCCTTGCCGTCCGGGTCGCCGGACGTCCACAGCGCTGCGGCGTCGCCGTCGTAGTCCTCGACGATCGCCGCGCACAACGCCTGGATCCGCTGACCCATCGACTTGGGGAACCGGTGGACAGCCGGTTGCTGCGCACACACCGCGACGAACTCGTCGGGATCCGCCGAGGCGATGCGGTGCACGTCGAGACCACCGAGACGGTCGGCGAGCTTCTTCGGTCCGGCGAACGCCACCTCCATCGGCACCTGCTGGTCGAGCAACATGCCGATGAGAAGCGCCAGCGGGTCCTGGGCCAGCAGTGCGTCGGCGTCGGGATCTCCGACCAGGTTCAACGTCGATGACATGACGACGATCATGCCCTGCGCGTCAGGGCCGGCGCCACACGACCACCGCGATCACGATGCCCGATGTGAGGGCGATCGACGTGGTCAGCGCATGCAACCAGTGCGGGAAGAGAGTCGGTTGTGACGTTGCCGGAACGGCGGCCAGCGCAGCGAACAACGCCACGACGGCGATGACCGACGCGGCCGCGGACCATCCCTGGGCGAGGCGGGTGTGCCTCGCCCCGCGCAGCTCCGCACTGTGCAGCAACGCATGCTCGACGACCTCCACGATCTCGGACAGTTCCGCGTCGAGTTCCGCCATCTCGGTGGCGACCCGCCCGGCCATGAGAGCGCGCAGCTGGGTGGGTTGCGTCCACGAGTGGAACCGGTTCTCGTGGATCGATTCCTTGCGCAGGAGAGCGCGGTCCGTCCGGCGGGCCTGCATGATCGCGATGTCGTCGAGAACGGTGGCCAGCCGATCCCCGCGGAGCCCTTCGGGGTGACGCAGATGATCCATGGTCGTCCAGTAGTCGGCCGAGGCCCGCGCTCGCACCGCCACCCACGGGATGAGCCCGTAGATCATCTCGCGGGTGCCGTGCCCGACATAGTCGCTGCCGAGGGAGGTGGCCTCGAGGTCGAACAGCACCGCGCCGGAGTCCTCCCGCACCGCGATGGCGGCGCCCGGCTGCACAGGTCGGTCCACCAGCGGCACGCGGTCCCATCTCCACAGCACGCCCCAGGACCGTGCCGCGGCGCGGGCCTCCGGGCCGATGCGCGGTCCGTCGACGAGCGAGCGGACACGCTCGCCCCCGCTCGAGATCACTTCCACGACCATCCCCTCGACGACCTCCCGATCACCCACTCCCCGGTGGCGGTGGACGACGAGTTCGTGAAGGGGACGGAACGTCGTCGGCGCGCACAACCGCCTGTTCAGGCCCGGGAAGATATCGTTCAGGCAGTCGTCGGCCGTCAGTTCGAAGGGTGCGAGGAACTCGCCGAGCACGGGACGCAGACCGGCTCCGTCGCGGTCCTGCAGCGGGTCGCTCCGCCAGTCGATCAACGGGGAGCCGTTGTCCGTCAGCGATTCCAGCGCCAGTACGAGGCCGTGACCCGGGACGTTCCACAGCGACACGCACGTCGCGGGATGTCCCACATACGGCCGTGTCGCAGCCGGGGCCTCCCGCAGCGAACCCGTCGACGCGCCGAATGAGACGGCCGGCCGTGCCGGGTCGACGACGTGCCGGAAGGCGAGCAGGCACGGCGGACGCACACCGTGGTCGGTGTCGGGGTGGTCGGCGATGCGTGCGGGGAGGAAGGGCTCCACCTTCTCGACGGGCGGGACCCGCGGCGGCGTCTCGGGCGCCGCCTCGATATCGAGCGCCAAGAGGAACACCTTCAGTACCCCGACACATCCCGTGACAGATCCGACGGCCGATACGCCGACTCCGGAATCCACGAGCGCGCGGTTTTCCATCACACTCACCACTTCCGAACCCGCCGCACGGTATGCGGCGACCCTGACCCGCGAGTATGTCAGGTCGGTAGGGGAAAGCAAGTCGGTGTGACGCGGGGTCCAGAAAACGCTCCGAACAGCGCGGATCGGGGTTGTCCACCGCCCATCCACGTGTTGTGCACAACTTTATCCACAGGCTGGGAACAAACTCACAGACTCCGCAGACAGGAGGTACGCAACACAGAAAAGAGGCTCGCAACCCCGGCAGTCGCTGCTGGTGTTGCGAGCCTCATCCTCGCGTTGCGTGCCTGTCGGCGTACTACTTGCCGGCGAGCGCATTCTCCGCTGCGGCGAGCAGCACGCAGGTCGCGACACCGTCCATGGCCTTCTCGAGCTCACCGAGCGAAGGAAAGCTCGGGGCGAGACGGATGTTCTTGTCCTCGGGGTCCTTCTTGTACGGGAACGCCGAACCGGCACCCGTCAGCGCGATACCCGCTTCCTTCGCCAGGGCGATGACGCGGGCGGCGGTGCCCTCGACGACGTCGAGGCTGATGAAGTACCCGCCTTCGGGCTCGGTCCACGACGCGACCTTCGACGCACCGAGGCGTTCCTCGAGGACGCGGCGGACCAGCGCGAACTTCGGCGCGAGGATCTCGCGGTGCTTGGCCATGTGGGCGCGCACACCCTCGGCGTCGCGGAAGAAGCGCAGGTGACGCAGCTGGTTGACCTTGTCCGGACCGATGGACTTGATGCCCAGGTGCTTCTGGTACCAGGCGAGGTTCTCGGTGGAGCTGCCGAAGAAGCTCACGCCCGCGCCGGCGAAGGTGATCTTCGAGGTGGACGCCAGCGCGAACACGCGATGGGGGTGACCGGCCTGCGCGGCCAGACCGAGGATGTCGATCGCGGGCGCGAGGTGCTCGGTGAGCGGGTGCACCGCGTAGGCGTTGTCCCAGAAGATCCGGAAGTCGGGAGCGGCCGTCGGCATCGACACCAGCTCGCGCGCGACCTCCTCGGAGTACACCGCTCCGGTCGGGTTCGAGTAGGTGGGGACCGTCCACATGCCCTTGATCTGCGGGTCGTTCGCGACGAGATCGGCGATGAACCGCACGTCGGGGCCGTCCTCGCGCAACGGCACGGGGATCATCTCGATGCCGAGCGACTCGGTGATCGCGAAGTGCCGGTCGTAGCCGGGTGCCGGGCACAGGAACTTGACGACCGACTCCTGCGACCACGGGCGCGGCGAGTCGACGGTGCCGTGCAGCAGCGACCAGACGACGAGATCGTGCATGATCTCGAGGCTCGCGTTGTTGCCCGCGACGAGGTTCTCGACGGGGATGTTCAGCAACTCGGCAAAGATCGCGCGGAGCTCGGGCAGGCCCGTCAGACCACCGTAGTTACGGGTGTCGGTGCCGTTACCGTCGCGAAAATCGTCGGTACCCGGCAGCGACAGCAACTCCGCGGAGAGGTCGAGCTGCTCGGGCGAGGGCTTGCCGCGGGTCAGGTCCAGCGTCAGCTTCTCCGACTTCAACCGGTCGTAGTTGGCGGACTGGCGCTCGTGCTCTGCAACGAGTTCCTCATGGCTCATCAACCCGAACTGGGTTTGCGTAGGCATGCGGAGGGACCTTTCACCGTGCACGGCGACACGGGCATCGGCGGAATGTAAGAGGACCCCGCGCACCCGGCAGAGCCCGTTGACCCTTGCTGCCTTCCGGCCCTGGGGGAGTTCACAGGATGCGCGCCGCGCGGGATCCATCGGCAAGTGTAGAGGAACGTGTGCCCCAGCGGCGAACCCGCCCCCGCGCGGCACTCGGATTCCGGGTGCGACGTGCTCGTTTGGCAAGTTGGGGTCACCATTCGGTATGCTTCCCCACGGAGGATTCGCCTAGTGGCCTATGGCGCTCGCCTGGAACGCGGGTTGGGTTAACGCCCTCAGGGGTTCAAATCCCCTATCCTCCGCCACGGAACCCCGTGGGACGCACAGCGTCCCGCGGGGTTTCTGCTTTTCCGATCCCCGTGTTCGCATACCCGGCCGATCTCGGGCACGATGCGTCTCGTGACCGCGGACGACAATTTCCCGCTCGCCGGCGAGGCCGACCACGAGCAGGCTTCGGTCTGGGTGGACATGCTGGACCGCGAGATCGACGAGGTATCCGCAGCCATCGAGAAGACCGAGCAGAAGGCCCGTGCCGAACATCGGGTGGGCGCCGTGGACCGGGCGCGCCGGTTCGACGCGGAGGTCGAGCGGCTGGCCGCCCAACTCCGCGAGCTCCACCGCATGCGCCGCAATCTCACCGACCGCTTCAGCTGACCGGCAGATCGCGGCGGAGCGCTACTCGCAGGCCACGCCGTCCCCGTCACCGTCCATCTTCGGACGGTAGCCGGGCTGCCCCGCGTACAGCGGCGCCGCTCCCGCGGCCCGGGCAGCCGAACAGTTCTCGAAGTACACGCTCGCCGGAGCGGCGGGCTGCGCAGGTGCCACCGGTGCGGGCTCTGCGGGAGCGGGAGCGGGTGCCGGAGCCGGAGCAGGTGCGGGTGCGGGTGCGGGCGCCGGAGCAGGGGTCGTCGTGGGCACGACTGCGGTCGCGGCGCCGGCAGGAGCCCCACCTCCGCATTCGGTGAGGACCCGAGCCATCGCATCGTGCTCTGCCTGCGTCACCCACAGCCCGTAGATCGCCTTGACCTCGATCTGCCGCGCGACGTACGTGCAGCGGTACGCACGGTTCGGTGGCAGCCAGGTGGCGGCGTCACCGTCGCTCTTCTGCTGGTTGGTCGGCCCGTCCACCGCCTGGAGATTGCGCGGGTCGTTGGCGAAATCGGCCCGGGTGCCGGCGTCGAGCTGCTGCGCGCCCTTCTGCCACGCGTCGGACAGCGCGACGACGTGGTCGATCTGCACCGCGGTCGAGGTGTCCTGTCCTCGGGTGAACGCGATCGTCGTCCCGGTGTACACGTCGTTCAGGGTTCCCGACGCCACGACGCAGTCGCGGGTGCCGGACTTGTAGACGATGTCGACGAGGTCGCGACGCAGGATGTCGTTGCGGGTGTCGCAGCCGTTGCGCCCGAACTCCACCGACACGTCGTCGCTCCACGCCTGGCCGAACAGGTCGCGGCTGTAGCCGGTCTTGGGTGCACGGCCCTTGATCGGCAGGGTCGCCAGCCGGGCCAGGGCATCCGACGAGTCCGCCGAGGCGGCCGGGCTCTGGGCAGCAGGGCTCGGGGTGCTCGCGGACGCGGAAGGTGTCGTGCCGGACGGCGTCGTCGTAGAGGTGTCGGAACTCGGTGCCGGGGATCGTTCGGAGGTCGCCGCGGGGGCGACGGAGGTGTCTTCGGCGGTCGAGTCGCAACCGGAGAGGGTCAGACCCGCGACCGTCGCGACGACGAGAAGGGACAGCCGGGACGACAAGCGGGGCAAGGACATCGGGAGAACTCCTGTGAACGACGGCGCCGGTTGGCTCCCCTTGTCCATCGCGTCCACGGCACCCGGTCGTTACAGCACGTAAGTATCCCGGTAGCTGCTGCCGACGTCGTCCCGGTCGACACGGTTCCTACTATCGTCCTGTGGTCGGTTACGGCAGGCAGTTGCAGGGACTCGCGATCGCGTTGTCCTCTCTCGCGGGGTTCATCGATGCCCTCGGCTTCATCACCCTCGGCGGTGTCTTCGTGTCGTTCATGAGTGGGAACTCCACGCGTCTCGCGGTCGGCACGGCAGACGGTATGTGGGAGACGGTGGCGCTGATCGGTGGTGTGCTCGCGCTGTTCGTGCTCGGGGTGATCCTCGGCAGCGTGGTGGCGGAACTGACCGACCGCGACCGGCGTACCCGCAAGACCGCGGTCCTTGCGACGGTGACGGCCTTGCTGACGATCGGTGCCGTTGCCGTCCTGGCGGGCTGGACGCCCGTTGCCGTGGTGGCGATGACGCTGGCGATGGGAACCGAGAACTCGGTGTTCCGGCGGCAGGGAGAGACGGCCGTCGCGCTCACCTACATGACGGGCGCGCTGGTCAAGATCGGTCAGCGGGTCGCGGCGGCGTTCTTCGGTGGTCCGCGCTGGAGCTGGCTGCCCTATCTGGGTCTGTGGGGCGGTCTGGTGACGGGTGCCGTTCTCGGCGCGCTCGCCCACCGAGCGTTGGGTCTGCACGCTCTGTGGATCGCGGCGGTGTTCGCGGCGGCGCTGACGGTGTCGGTGCGTTTCCTCTCCGACCACGAACTGACCGGCGGGATGTGATTCCCGACTCCCCGTACATTCGTACGGTGGAACGCTCGGTTACGGTGCACCCATGCGCACGCGCCCCTATGTCACCACCAGCCCCACAAGGCTCGCTGCGGCACTGCTCGAGGTCGCCGCACGCAACGGTCTCGACGCGGCAAGCGTCCGGGAGGTGGCCAACGAGGCAGGGGTCTCGATCGGGGCGGTACAGCACCATTTCCCGACCAAGGACGAGATGCTCGCGTACTCGTTCCGTACCCTCTCGGACCGGGTGTTGAACCGGCTGACCAACGTCGATCCGGACATCGATCCGGCGCGCACGTTGTTCTCCGCGCTCAGCCAGCTGCTCCCGCTCGACGAGCAACGCGGCAGCGAGGTGCACGTGATGTCGGCGTTCACCGTGCGGGCAGTCACCTCCCCGACGCTGAGTGCCATCCGCACCGCCACCCTGTTCACGATCCGCACAGGCATAGCGCGCGTATTGATCCGCGCGGGTACACCCGATCCGGAGACCCGGGCCGCCTTGCTGCTCTCGGCGGCCAACGGGCTCGCCCTCGATGCAGCGGCCAGCCCCGAGCTCCATCCGCGCGAATATCTCACCCACGCCCTGCACGCCCAGGTCCAGCTCGTCCTCGACGGCGCCGACGCGCACTGACCCGCGCCCCGGAATCCGGGACGCGGGTCAGGAATGCGATCACGCCGTGCGGTCAGTGGGCCGACCAGCCGCCGTCCATGGTGTACGACGCACCGGTGACCATCCCGGCCTCGTCGGAGGCCAGCCACGACACGAGTGAGGCCACCTCGTCCGGCTCGACCAGCCGCGTCACCGCCTGGTCGGTGAGCAACACCTCGGAGAGCACGCGACCCTCCGGGATGTCGTGTGCGCGAGCCTGTTCCGAGATCTGCTTCTCCACCAGCGGGGTGCGGACGTAACCCGGATTGACGCAGTTGCTCGTCACCCCGCGCGGACCGCCCTCGAGCGCGACCACCTTGGAGAACCCTTCGAGGCCGTGCTTGGCGGTGACGTACCCGGCCTTGAACGCCGAGGCCCGCAGCCCGTGGACCGACGAGATGTTCACGATCCGGCCGAAACCCCGGTCGTACATGGCGGGCAGGGCGGCCTTCACGAGCAGGAATGGCGCCTCGACCATGAGTGTCTGGATGCGGCGGAAGTCGGAGAGAGCGAACTCCTCCACCGGCCGCACCACCTGGATGCCGGCATTGTTGACGAGAATGTCGACGTCGAGGCGGAGACCGTCGAGGGCGTCGGTGTCGAGCAGGTCGACGCCCCACGCCTCTCCCCCGATCTCGTGGGCGAGCGTCTTCGCGGCGACCTCGTCGACGTCCGCGACGGTCACCCGGACTCCCTGCCGGGCGAGGGCGCGCGCGCAGGCCGCTCCGATCCCACCGGCTCCACCCGTCACGAGTGCGGTGCGCGCCCTCATGCCGAGATCCTGGTGTTCTCGCCGGCGGCCTTCTCCTGCGCGACCGTCTCCGCATCGGCGGCGTCGATGTCGCGCAGCGAGATGCCCTTCGTCTCACGGGCCACGATCACCGCGACGATCGTGATCAGCGACGAGCCGAGCAGGTAGAAGGAGATCGGGACCGACGAGTCGAAGCGGCTGAGCAGACTCGCCGCGATGATCGGGGCGAGCGACCCGGCGACGATCGACGTGACCTGGTAGCCGAGCGAGACGCCCGAGTACCGCATGCGGGTCGGGAACATCTCCGCCATGATCGCGGGCTGCCCGGCGTACATGAACGAGTGGAAGACGAGTCCGATGACGATCGCCGAGACGATGAGCGCGCTGTTACCGGTGTCCATCATCGGGAAGGCGAGGAAGCCCCAGGCGCCGGCGGTGACGGCACCGATCATGTACACGGGCCGCCGTCCCAGCGTGTCCGACAAGCGTCCGACCATGGGGATGACCACGAAGTGCACGGCGTGGGCGGCGAGCATCCACCACAGGATGTGGCTGGTGTCGGCACCGACGACGACCTTCAGGTAGGTGATCGAGAAAGTGACGACGAGGTAGTACATGACGTTCTCGGCGAACCGCAGCCCCATCGCTGTGAAGACGCCGCGCGGGTAGCGCTTGAGCACCTCGAAGACGTTGAACGACGTCTCCTTCAGCTGCTCGGCCTCCTGCTGTGCCTCGAGGAAGATCGGGGCGTCGGTGACCTTGGTGCGGATGTAGTAGCCGATCAGGACGATGACGGCGGAGAGCCAGAACGCGACGCGCCAGCCCCACGACAGGAAGGCCGACTCGGGCAGCGTCGTGGTGAGGACGAGCAGGACGACCGTCGCGAGGAGATTGCCCATCGGCACGCCCGCCTGCGGCCACGAGGCCCAGAACCCGCGCGAGCGGTTGGGGCTGTGTTCGGCAACCAGCAGCACTGCGCCGCCCCACTCACCGCCGACCGCGAAGCCCTGGATGAACCGGAGCGTCACGAGCAGCGCCGGCGCCCAGTACCCGATGGCACCGAAGGTCGGCAGGCAGCCCATGAGGAAGGTCGCGACGCCGACCATGATGATGCTGGTCTGCAGCAGTTGCTTGCGTCCGAACCGGTCGCCGAAATGGCCGAAGACGATCCCGCCGAGCGGCCGCGCGACGAAACCCACCGCATAGGTGACGAACGCCGCGATGATCGCGTCGAGCTCGTTGCCGCCGTCGGGGAAGAAGACCTTGGCGAAGACGAGGGTGGCGGCGGTGCCGTAGAGGAAGAACTCGTACCACTCGACGACGGTGCCCGCCATGGACGCACCGACGACCCTCCGCAATGCCGACGGTGAACTCTCCGGCCCATCAGTTCGTGCCTGTTCGACGCTCATTGCTGCACCCTCCGGGGACGATGTGTGACGGGGAACACTTCCAAACACATATGCCGAGTATCGGTACGCACATATGCATCCACAATGACGCGATTCGCAGATACGATCTGCAAAACTGCACATATGAGCGTGCCCTCGCCCGATGACCTCCTCGTCCTGCTCGCCGTCGGACGCAGCGGCAGGTTCACCAGCGCCGCCGACGACCTGGGCGTCAACCACACGACGATCTCCCGCCGGATCACCGCGCTGGAGCGCAGCCTCGGCGGTCGGGTACTCACCCGGTCGGCGGCGGGCTGGGAACTGACCGATCTCGGCCGTGAAGCACTCGACGCCGCCGAGCGCATCGAAGCCGCCGTCGGGCGGCTGCGGAATCCGCGCGGCGAGCGACGACTCGAGGGCGTCGTGCGGGTCTCGGCCACCGACGGTTTCAGCGCATACATCGCAGCCCCGGCCGGCGCGCTCGTCCGGCAACGCCACCCGGGTATCTCCGTCGAGATCGTCGCGACCACCCGTCGCGCTTCGCAGCAGCGCTCGGGGATGGACGTCGAGGTGGTCGTGGGGCGGCCGCAGGTGCACCGGGCCGAAGCGCACCGTCTCGCCGACTACACCCTGGGCCTGTACGCCTCGCGCGATTATCTCGCCGCGCACGGTTCCCCGTCGTCGGTCCGCGAGCTGCGCGAGCACACCCTCGTGTACTTCATCGACTCGATGCTGCAGGTCGACGACCTCGACGTCGCGCGGCGCATCGCCCCCGACATGCAGGATTCGATCAGCTCGACGAACGTGTTCGTGCACGTCGAGGCGACTCGTGCCGCCGGAGGCCTCGGTCTGCTGCCGTGCTTCATGGCCGATCGGCACCCCGATCTCGTCCGGATCCTGCCCGACGAGGTCGAGGCACGCCTGGCCTACTGGCTCGTCGCGCGCTCGGAGACGTTGCGGCGACCGGAGGTCGCTGCGGCGGTCGCGGCGATCAGGGAGGTCGCCCACGCCCAGCGGGCGGTGCTCCTGGGGGTCGCTCGCTAGAGTGCACGGGTGTCACTTTCGGACGAGGACGAAGCAGGAGCGGGCCGCTTCGCACCGAGTCCCTCCGGCGACCTGCACCTCGGCAACCTGCGCACCGCCGTCCTGGCATGGTTGTTCGCGCGGTCGACTGATCGCCGGTTCCTGGTGCGCGTCGAGGATCTCGACCGAGTGCGTCCCGGTGCGGAACAACGCCAACTCGCGGATCTGGCGGCGATCGGTCTCGACTGGGACGGCCGGGTGGTCCACCAGTCCCGTCGCCGGCGCCTGTACGACGAGGCGATCGCGCGGCTCGAGCAGACCGGCCTGACCTACGAGTGTTTCTGCACCCGACGCGAGATCCTCGAGGCCACCTCCGCTCCCCACGCTCCCGCGGGCGCCTATCCGGGCACCTGCCGCAGCCTCACCGACGAGCAGCGCACCGGACGCCGGGCCTCCGGCCGTACCCCCGCGATCCGGTTGCGGGCGTCCGAGGAATGGTTCACGATCCACGACCTGCTGCACGGGGATTTCACAGGCATCGTCGACGATCTCGTCCTGCGCCGCAACGACGGAACCCCCGCCTACAACCTCGCCGTGGTGGTGGACGACGCCGACCAGGGCATCGATCAGGTGGTGCGCGGCGACGACCTGCTCACCTCCGCTCCCCGGCAGGCCTATCTCGCACACCTTCTCGGATTGTCGGAGCCCGTCTACGCGCACGTACCGCTCGCGCTCAATCGGGAGGGCAAGCGGCTGGCCAAACGGGACGGCGCGGTGACACTGGCCGATCAGCTCGCGCTCGGACACACGGCCGCCGATGTGCTGAGCACGATCGCCGTGTCGCTGCGACTCGCCGACCCCGGCGAGCCCGTGTCGCCGGAACTGTTGCTGGACCGCTGGAATCCCGTGAGGCTCCCCCGAGACCCGTGGGTGTTCACCCCGTCGGAGGAAGGCATCCGATAGGACACGATGCGGACATAGCGGATGCGGACCCGAGGTGATGTCCGTACTCTCTCGGAAGTGTCCGATCCCGGAGACGAGAGGCAGCCATGACCACCGGTGGTTACGACCCGAATCAGGATCCGAAGAACCCGGGTGGTTATCCGCCGCCCGGCAACTACCCACCGCCGTCGGGCGGTGGCACCCCGCCGCCGGGTGGGAACTATCCGCCGCCCGGCAACTACCCGCCTCCCGGGAACTACCCCCCGCCCTCGGGTGGCAACTACCCGCCTCCGGGTGGGTCCTACCCGCCTCCGGGGAACTACCCGCCTCCCCCGTCGGGTGGCAACTACCCGCCCCCGCCGGGCGCGTACGGCGCCGAAAACTTCGGCGGGCCGCCCCCGAATCAGCTGAGCGTCGGCGACGCGATCTCCTACGGCTGGTCCAAGTTCAGCGGCAACGCCGGCGTGTGGATCGTCTTCATGCTCGTCGCGTTCGTCATACAGGGCCTGATCAGCGGCATCTTCAACGGATTCGATTTCAGCGGCGACACGACCGAGTTCTCCGCTCTGAATATTGTCGGCAGCATCGTCTCAGCGATCGTCGGCTACCTGATCCAGGCTGCTTTCGTGCGCGGTGCGCTGGCCGAAACGGACGGGCAGCGGCCCGCATTCGGCACGTTCCTGCAGATCGGCCCGATCGGCGCGGTCATCATCGCGGGCCTGCTCGTGGGCATCGGCACGTCGATCGGTCTCGTGCTGTGCATCATTCCGGGCCTGGTGTTCGCGTTCTTCGCGTGGTGGACGATGCAATTCGTCATCGATCGCAACCAGGACGCGGTCACCGCGATCAAGTCGAGCTTCAACGCCGTGAAGTCGAATGCGGGAACGTTGTTCCTGCTCGCCCTCGCACTGTTCGGCATCAACCTTCTCGGTGCTCTGCTGTGCCTGATCGGCCTGCTGGTCACGGTGCCCGTGTCGATCATCGCCATCACGTACGCCTACCGGGTCACCACGGGAGGTCCCGTAGCGGCCTGATCCGGTTCGACGGCACCCTCCCGTCGCATCCCTCGAGGCATCTACCGACGCGCCACGGCACGCTGTACCGTGGCGCGTTGCCATTCCGATCGCGACAAGGGAGACATTTTGACGACAGGCGGATACCCACCACCTCCGCAGGACCCTCACGTTCCGGGTGGATACCCCGGCGGCGGTTCCCCCTCGTACGGTGGCACACCGTCCGACTACACCCAGCAGTTCCCGCAGTACGGTGCGCCCCAGAACGGTGTCCCCCAGTACGGAGCACCTCAGTACGGAACACCGCAGAACGGAGCTCCTCAGTTCGGCGCACCTCAGTACGGAGCACCCCAGTACGGCGCTCCGCAGGGTGACCAGTTCGGTGGGGGCCCGGGATTTCCCGACCCCCACTTCGGCACCGGCACCCCGGGGCAGCTGTTGCCGCGTCTCGGCGCCCGCATCATCGACGGCCTCATCGTCGGCATCCCCATGGGGATCCTGACGGCGATCATGCTCCTCGCGAGCGGCGGAAGCGGCTTCGTGAACTTCTTCATGACGGTCGTCAGCGGTGTCGTCGCCTTCGGCTACTGGACGTACATGGAGTCCACCCACGGCGCGACCTTCGGTAAGAAGCTCCTCGGACTGTCGGTCGCCGGCCCCGCCGGTGGCAACCCCACCCTCGAGCAGGCCGCCAAGCGCAACGCCTTCGTCGCGCTGCAGATCCTCACGGGCATCCCGCTGCTGGGCTTCCTCGCGGGCCTGCTGTCGTTCGCCGCGTACATCGGTATCGCGGTCACCATCGAGCAGGACGGCAACAAGCAGGGCTTCCACGACAAGTTCGCCGGCGGCACCCAGGTTCGCAAGTCCTGATCGCCCGCGCGTCCGGGCCTCGTCCTTCACCGGACGAGGTCCGTTCGTCGTATATGGGGTGTTCGAGCACATACAGACCGTCCGCAACTTCGTGATCGTCACGTGGTGATGCTTGGATGTCCGGGTGACCGAGCACGGATCGAACACCTCCCCCGCCCTCTTCGACCACGCCGCCTTCGCACGCGTGAGCCGCAGCCCGTACACGGGGATCGTCGTCCTGTTCACCGCGGTGCTGATGATCTCCAACATCTCCGCGACGAAGGGCATCGCCTTCTTCACCGACTCCGACCTCGGGTTCGGTCCACTGCAGATCCTGCCGATCATCACCGACGGCGGGTTCTTCCTGTTCCCCCTCGCCTACATCCTCGGTGACGTGCTCAGCGAGGTGTACGGCTTCGCAGCCACCCGTCGCGCGGTGTTCTACGGATTCGGAGCGGTCGCGCTGTCCGCGCTGTGCTTCTGGCTCACGCAGCAGCTTCCGCCCGCCGACTTCTACGCCGGGCAGGAATCCTTCGAGAACGTGCTCGGAGTGGTGCCCAGGATGCTGATCGCCGGACTCGCCGGATACGCGGTCGGGCAGTTGCTCAACTCGTACGTCCTGGTCTGGATCAAGGAACGCACGCGGGAGAAGTACCTGTGGGCGCGCCTGATCGGCTCGACCGTCGTGGGCGAGTTCGCCGACACCCTCATCTTCTGCTCGATCGCCGCAGGAGCCATCGGCATCACGACCTGGTCCGATTTCGTCAACTTCGTGATCGTCGGGTTCCTGTGGAAGACGCTGGTCGAGATCATCGTGCTTCCGGTGACCTACCGCGTGATCGCGCACGTCAAGAAGCGCGAACCGTCCTACGCGTGACGAGTCACGCCCGACGACTCACGCCTGACGCCGGCTCGCGTAGAAGCGGCCGAGCGTCTCGGCCTTGAACTCGGCGAGGGTACCGTTCTCGATGCTCGTCCGGATGTCGTCGACAAGCCGCACCGTGAACCGCTCGTTGTGGATCGTGCACAACGTCGAAGCGAGCATCTCCTTCGCCTTGAACAGATGGTGGATGTACGCCCGCGTGTAGTTCCGGCAGGTGTAGCAGTCGCAGTTCTCGTCGATCGGCGTGAAGTCGCGCCGGTGGCGGCTCGTGTTGATGTTGAACCGGCCGTCCGGGTGGTAGATCGCCGCGTTGCGCGCGACCCGCGACGGATTGACGCAGTCGAAGGTGTCGACACCGTGTTCGACGGCGACGAAGACGTCGTCGGGCTCGCTGATGCCCAGCAGATGCCGCGGCTTGTGCTCGGGCAGCTCCTCGGTGCACCAGCGCACGATCGTGCCGAGGTTGTGCTTCTCGAGCGCACCGCCGATGCCGTAGCCGTCGAACCCGCGGCCGGTCTCACCGACGATGGATTCGAGGCCTCGGCAGGCCTGTCGTCGCAGGTCCTCGTACTGCGCGCCCTGCACGACCCCGAACAATGCCTGATAGGGACGGTGGGCACGCTCGGCGGTGAGCTTCTCGTGCTCGGCGATGCACCGCACCGCCCATGCCTGGGTCCGCTCGAGGGAGCGTTCCTGATAGCCGCGCGTGTTCATCAGTGTCGTGAGCTCGTCGAAGGCGAACATGATGTCGGCCCCGAGCTCGTGCTGGATGCGCATCGACACCTCGGGGGTGAACCGGTGCCGCGACCCGTCGAGGTGTGATTTGAAGGTCACCCCGTCGTCGTCGACGTGCGCGAGCCGTTCCTTGCCCTTGGCGATCACGTCGTCGTTCTGGACGCCGACGGACTCCATCGCGATGACCTTCTTGAAACCGGCCCCGAGCGACATGACCTGGAAACCGCCACTGTCGGTGAAGGTCGGGCCGGGCCAGTTCATGAACTTCCCGAGTCCGCCGGCCTCGTCGACGATGTCGGAACCGGGCTGCAGGTAGAGATGGTAGGCGTTGGCGAGCAGCGCCTGGGAGCCGAGTTCGGCCATCGTCTCGGGCAGCACCGCCTTGACGGTCGCCTTCGTGCCCACTGGGACGAAGGCGGGGGTGCGGATGTCCCCGTGCGGGGTGTGGATCGTGCCCGTGCGGCCGAGTCCGTTGTCGAGACGCTCTCCGACCGTGAAGAAGGGATCGGACGGGGCCGGAATGCTGGGATCGGTCACTTCCGTATCCAATCATGTGGGCGACCAGAGGCCGCGTCGCGTCGCCGCACCGAGACCGCGAACACGGCGACACCGACCAGCGCCAGCAGTACGCCGACCGCTGCGGGAGCGGTGTAGCCGAAACCGGCGGCGATCACGACCCCGCCGATCCACGCACCGAACGCGTTGGCGAGGTTGAACGCCGCGTGGTGGAGCGACGCCGCGAGCGTCTGTGCGTCCTCCGCGACATCCATCAACCGCACCTGCAGGGCCGGGCCCACCGCGGCGCATCCGACACCCAGACCGAAGACCATCACGAAGGCGGTCCAGGGGTTGTGGGCGGCGGCGACGAACAGCGCGAGCAGCACCGCGAGCGAGGTGATCGACGCGAAGACGCCGGGGATCACACCGCGGTCGGCGACGCGGCCACCGACGGCGTTGCCGACGACCATGCCCACTCCGAAGAGCATCAGCGCGACCGGCACGAGCGATCTCGACACTCCGGCGACGTCGGTCAGCGTCGTGCTGATGTAGGTGTACACGGCGAACACGCCACCGAAGCCGATGACGGCCACGGCGAGTGTGAGCCAGACGGTGCTGCTCTTCAGCGCGCCGAGTTCGACCCGCACGCTGGTGGTCGGTATCGAGAGCGAGGGCACCCAGGCCGCGAGAGCGGCGACGGTGGCCACTCCGATCACGGCGACCAGCACGAACGCCGCGCGCCAGCCGAGCGCCATGCCGAGCCACGAGGCAGCGGGCACACCGACGACGTTCGCGACCGACAGCCCCATCATCACCAGCGAGACCGCCCGCGCGCGGCGACCGGGACCGGCGAGATGCGCTGCGACCAGCGCGGCGACCCCGAAGTACGCGCCGTGCGGCAGGCCGGCGACGAACCGGGAGGCGACGAGGAAACCGTAGTCGGGGGCGAGCACCGTCGCGGCGTTCCCGAGGGTGAAGGCGACCATCAGCGCGACCAGCAGTGTCTTGCGTGGTACTCGTGCGGCGATCGTGGCGATGAGCGGTGCACCGACGACGACACCGGCCGCGTAGGCGGAGACGACGTGGCCCGCGGTCGGTTCGGAGACGCCGACACTCGTCGCGATCTCGGGGAGCAACCCCATGGCGACGAACTCCGTGGTTCCGATGCCGAACCCGCCGAGGGCGAGCGCCCACATCACCAGAGTGCGCGCGGGATGCCCGGAGGCGGCGTGGGCAGGATCGTCGATGGGGCGGCCGGAAGCCGTGGTGGTCATCGGTGAGGAAACCTTCGATCGTCGATGGTCCCGGAGCCGGACGCTGTGCGGCCCGGGACGGTTCGGTCGCGCCGCCCGCGAGGGCGGCCAGAGGGCGCCCTCGGAGAGCGGCGCATGGTCGGCTTCCATTCTGGGGCAGTCCGGCCACTCACTTCTTCCCGTGGCGACGTGAGTTGCGCCATCTCGTGATCGTCAGGTGAGGAAGGTCGTATCCGCCCGCTCGGCCCTGCGCGCCTCGAGTCTCCTCGCGACGAACTTGCCGGCCTCGTCCACCCACAGCACCGTCGAGCCGACGGCCACCGCGAGCAGCCACTGCTCGGAGGTGAGCGAGGTGGTGTCCATGAATCCCTGCAGGGCGCCGAGTTGCACCACGCAGATCTGCAGGACGACGACGGCGACGATCGCGATCCAGATCGTGTGATTGGTGAACGTCTGCGCCGAGAACACCGATCCGAGGTCCGAGCGCACGTTGAACAGGTTGAAGATCTGGTAGAAGACGAACGTGGTGAACGCCAGGGTGGTCGCGAACAGCGGGTCGGATGCGCTGTCGGGGAACAGTTCCGGACCGAAGTACAGAACCGCGACGGTGCCGACCGTCATGACGATACCGAGTCCGAGGATGCGCTGCACCCGGGAGCGTTCGAGCAGGGCCTCGTTCGCGGGACGCGGACGTCGTCTCATCGCGTCCGGGGCGGTCGGATCGACACCGAGCGCGAGGGCCGGCGGTCCGTCCATGATGATGTTCACCCACAGGATCTGCAGCGCGCTGAAGGGTGCCCCGCCCGCGAGTCCGAGTACACCGGCCGTCAGGAAGATCAGGACGAAGCCCCACGCCGTCGTGAGCTGGAATTTCACGAATTTGATGATGTTGTCGTAGATTCCGCGCCCTTCGGCGACCGCGGCGACGATGGTGGCGAAGTTGTCGTCGGTGAGGATCATGTCCGCGGCACCCTTGGAGACGTCGGTGCCGGTGATACCCATCGCGACACCGATGTCCGATTGTTCGAGTGCCGGAGCATCGTTGACGCCGTCGCCCGTCATCGCGACGATCTGTCCGTCGGCCTGCAGCGCCTCGACGAACCTGATCTTGTGTTCGGGCGCCACGCGAGCGAGGACACCCAATTCCTTTGCCCTGTCCCGCAGTTCGACGTCCGTTAGCGTATCGAGGTCGGCGCCGGAGGCCGCCGAGCCACGGATCCCGAGTTCCTCGGCGATCGCGGAGGCCGTCACCAGATGGTCACCCGTGATCATGTGCACCGCGATGCCCGCCTCGTGGGCCACGGCGATGGCGTCCTCGGCCTCGGTCCGCGGTGGATCGACGATGCCGACGATCGCGTGGATGGTCAGGCCGCACACCCTCTCCTGCAGGGCATCCGTGTCGCCGCGCGGGACGGCATCGAGGTCGCGACCGGCGACCATGAGGGTGCGCAGACCTTCCGACGCCAGCGCCTCCACGGCCCGGTGGATCCTCGCGCGACCGTCGTCGTCGAGCGGCAGCGGACCGGCGGACCCGGCGATCGACATGGCGCGGTCGAGCAGCACACCAGGAGCCCCCTTCACGAAACAGCGGTATCCACCGCCCGGCAGGGTGTGGAAGGTGGCCATGTACTTGTAATCCGAGTCGAACGGCACCTCCGCGATGCGGTTCAGCGCGGCGCGCGCACCCTCGACGTCGATACCACCCTTCTCGGCAAGCACCACGAGCGCGCCCTCGGTGGGATCGCCGACAAGCACCCCGTTCCGCACCGTCGCGTCGTTGCACAGACCCATACCGAGCAGCGCGTCCGTGAAATCCGGTGCGGGCAGCCCGTCACCGACGAGGATCTTGCCGTCGGTTCCGTAACCGGTGCCGGTGACACGGAAAGCGCGACCGGCGACGAGCAGACGTTGCACCGTCATCTCGTTGAGCGTGAGGGTGCCGGTCTTGTCGGTGCAGATGTGGGTGGTGCTGCCCAGCGTCTCGACTGCGGCGAGCCGCTTGACGATCGCGCCGCGCGCGGCGAGGCGTGAGGCACCCATCGCGAGGGTGAATGCGACCACGGCCGTGAGCCCCTCGGGAATCGTCGCGACCGCCAGCGACACGGCGGTGACGAGGAGATCCGACCACGACTGTCCCCTCAGCAGACCGAGGACGAACACCAGCGCCACCGTCACGATCGCGATGATCGTCAAGGTCTGGGCGAGCTGACCGATGCGTCGTTGCAGCGGTGTCTGTTCGGTGCCGGCCGACCCGAGAAGTGTTGCGATGGAACCCATCTCGGTACGCATACCCGTACCGGTGACGATCATCGCGGCGCGTCCCCGCGTGACCTCGGTGTTCATGAACAGCATGTCGGTACGGTCGCCGAGCGGCGCGCCGGGATCGTCGACGGCATCGACCTGCTTGTCGACCGGCTGGGATTCACCGGTGAGCGCGGCCTCGGCGACCTGCAACCGGACGGCGGTGACGAGACGGCCGTCTGCCGGGACCGTGTCGCCGGCCTCGAGGAGCACCATGTCGCCGGGGACGAGTTCGGCGCGGGGCACCTCCGTCCCGCGACCGTCGCGCAGCACCCTGCTGGTGGACACCGACATCTTCTTCAGCGCCGCGAGACTGCTCTCGGCCCGCGATTCCTGCACGTAGTTCAGCACGGTGTTGAGCGCGATCACCGCGAAGATGACGACGGGGGTCTCCCATTCACGGGACACGGTGGCGCTGACCACTGCCGCCACGACCAATACCAGCGTCATCTTGTCGGCGAGCAGCGAGAGCACCCGCCGCCAGGTCGGCACCCGTTTCGCCTCGTCGAGCAGGTTCGGACCGTGCTGGGCGCGACGCCGCTCGACCTCGTCCGCGGTCAGGCCGCGTTGCGGGTCGACCGCGAACGCCTCGGCCACGTCGGCCGCGTCGCGGGTGTGCCAACTCGAGGTGGTCGCGGGAGCCTGTGCGGGCATCGGCACTCCTCATTCGGGCTGCTCTCGGCGGATCGGGTGAACGCGGTCCTGACGGCCGGTTTCACCGTAACCGCCGGAGCGTTCCACTGCGCCGGAAGCCGGTTCGTGATGTGCTGGATACGGCAGCGGACCCGGAGGAGTGAACGCGATGAGCGACAACCCGAATACCGACGATCCCATCGTCCCGCTCGACGAGGACCAGTGCTGGGACCTGCTCGCGACAGGCAAGGTGGGCCGACTCGTCACCGTCGTGAACGGGCGGCCGGAGATCTATCCCGTCAACTACGTCGTCGACGAGCGCACGGTGTACTTCCGCAGCGGCGAGGGCAGCAAACTCTCCGAAGTGGCGGTGCATCCGCAGGTCGCGTTCGAGGTCGACGAGATCCACGAGGACTCCGCGTGGAGCGTCGTGCTGCACGGACACGCCCGGGTCCTGCGCAGTTTCGAGGATGCCGCGAGAATCGACGCGCTGGGACTGACGCCGTGGGTCCCCACCCCGAAGTACGACTACGTCGCGGTGACTGCCACCGATCTGACCGGGATGCGGCTCACCCTCGTCAAGCGCTGAATCGTGACGACGTCCGCCCTGCAGCACCGCACCTTGATGCGGTTCATGCTGCTCTCGGTGGCAACCGCGATCGCGACGATGCTCCTGAAGGCTGCGGCGGCATGGATCACCGGTTCCGTGGGTCTGTTGTCGGACGCGCTCGAATCCGGGGTCAATCTCGTGGCAGCGCTCGTCGGTCTCGCGGCGCTACGCCTCGCCGCGAAACCCGCCGACGCCAACCACGATTTCGGGCACGGAAAAGCCGAATATCTCTCAGCGGCAGTCGAGGGCACGATGGTCTTCGCCGCTGCGACGGCGATCCTGTGGACATCGATCGAGCGGCTGATCTCACCGCAGCCGGTGACCGAGGTCGGCATCGGCCTCGTCCTGTCGGCCGGATCATCGGTACTCAATCTCGTGGTGGGTCTGCTGTTGATCCGGCAAGGGCGCGCACACCGGTCGATCACGCTGGTCGCGGACGGAAAGCACCTGCTGACGGACGTGTGGACCTCGGTCGGTGTGCTCGTGGGCGTGGCACTCGTGGCCTTGTTCGGCTGGGACGTACTCGACCCGATCGTGGCGATTCTCGTGGCACTGAACATCCTGAGGATCGGGTTCGACCTCGTACGGCAGGCGGTCGTCGGCATGCTCGATACGGTCCTTCCTCCGGAGGACGTGCTCGCGGTGAACGCCATCCTCGACCGCTATCGGGAACCGGGGCAGGTGACGATCCTGCCGCCGCTCACACGGGAGTCGGGACGTCAGCGGTTCGTCTACATCACCGTGCGGGTGCCGGGCGACCGGACGGTACGCGAAGGACACGACCTTCTCGATCGCATCGAGGCGGACCTCGCCGAAGCGCTGCCCGGCGTCGTCGTGTTCAGCCATCTCGAACCCACCCGCGCACCGGCCGAGCCCGGGCGGTCGGGCGGGATCACGCGGACGTGATCAGGCCCGCGCCGAGACCGAGCATGAGGACCGCCACGCCGCCGTCGAGGATGCGCCACGAGGAGGGCTTGGCGAACCAGGCGCGCAGATAACGGGCCCCGTACCCGAGGGCCGCGAACCATACGACGCTCGCGATGATCGCCCCGGCACCGAACCACCAGCGTCCCGGATTGCCGTAGTGGTTGGCCACCGAGCCGAGCATGAGCACGGTGTCGAGATAGGTGTGGGGATTGAGCCAGGTCAGCGCAAGACAGGTCAGCAGGGCCGCGCCGATGGTGACGGCGCCGCCCGGGGCGGCGGACAGTGCGGACGGCTTCAGCGCACGACGTGCCGCGAAGAGCCCGTAGCAGATGAGGAAAGCGGCACCCGCCCAACGAATCACGTCGATCGCGCCGGGGGCGCGGTCGAGGATCGTCGCGATCCCGGCGATGCCCGCGGTGATGAGCACGGCGTCGGAGATCACGCAGATCGCGATCACAGGCAGCACGAATCGTCGCGCGATGGCCATGCGCAGCACGAAGGCGTTCTGCGCGCCGATGGCGACGATGAGGGACAGACCTGTGACGAATCCGGCGACGACGAGTGACATGGCACCGACGCTAGGAATCCTGTCCGGATAAGAACAGTTGATTTTGCTGTACCTGCATTAGAGTTTCTTATGTGGATCTCGACTTCGCTCAACTTCGCACTTTTGCAACGGTATTGGACGAGGGCACTTTCGAGGGTGCGGCGGCTGTTCTTCGCGTCACACCGTCCGCGGTGAGCCAGCGCATCAAGTCGCTCGAACAACACGTCGGTCAGGTGCTGGTGCGGCGGACCCGGCCCGTCAGCGCGACCGCGGCCGGCGAGGTGGTGATGCGACTGGCCCGGCAGGTCGCGCGGCTGGAGCAGGACGCCTCCGAGGAACTCGGCCTCGGCGCCGACACCGGGACCTACGCCACGATCCCGCTCGTCGTCAACGCCGACTCGATGTCCACGTGGATGCTGCGTGCGCTGGCCCGGATGCCCGTGCGCTATCGCGCACTGTTCGAACTACACCGCGAGGACGAGTTCCACTCCACGGATCTGTTGCGCGACGGCACCGCCATGGCGGCGGTCACCTCCGTACCCGAACCCGTGCAGGGCTGCACGTCCGAAAAGCTCGGCGCCATGCGCTATCACGCGATGGCGAGCGTGGACTTCGCCGAACGCTGGTTCCCCGAGGGCATGACCCCGGCCGAACTGCGGGAGGCCCCGATGCTCACCTTCGACCGCAAGGACGACATGCAGGATCGCTTCGTCCGCAAGCGGACCCGGCGACGGCTCGATCCGCCGCGCAACTACGTTCCGGGCGCCCTCGAGTTCGTCGAAGCCGCGCGGCTGGGGCTGGGTTGGGCCATGCTCCCCGATGCGATGGTCACCGACACGACCGATCTCGTGAGCCTGGCACCGGACGACCCGATCGCCGTGCCGCTCTACTGGCAGCGGTGGCGGCTGGACTCCCCCGTGCTCGACGCGCTGACCGATGCGGTCCGTCGCACCGCGCGCGAAGTGCTGCACTGAGATCGGGAACGGTTCGATCACACCGGTGCCCCAGCACCTGTTTTCATCTCGCCTGCATCGCGCCGATCGGGTCGACGTACATCACCCGCGACGCCGCACCGAGCGCCGCGGCCGACCGTAGACCGTCGTCGGGTTCCGAGAACAGTAGCGGCACATCGTTGTACGACGACCGCTGCCGGTAACCGTCGGAGACGTCCTCGCGCTCCGGGCCCTGCCGCGTGACCGCGTCGCCGCCGACCGTCACCACGTCGGGGTTCACGACGTCGCGAACCAGGGCGACCGCACGCCCGAGGAGCACCGACCGGTTCGAGGACGGATCGGCATCATCACCCGAGCTCTGCCCTGTCACCGCACAGAACGATTCGATGTCATCGGCCGACGACCGCGCGAGTCCGTCCACGAGCCACGCCATCGAGATCGTCTGCTCGGCCCAGAGATACAACCAGCTCTCGGGACGTCGCCGGAAGGCGCTCTCGAACCGGTGGTACTCGACCTCCGCCACCGCCTCCACGTACGGAACCACCGTGTACGGCGTGGGCACGATCGCCCGGAACAACGCATCCACGGGCGCTTCGCACCACCCCAGCCGTGGATGGTCGAGCGCCCCGCGGTGCCCGTCGTACAGACCACCCACCGCGAGACCTGCCCACAATGCCCGCCGCCCCTGCAGCGCAACCTCGTGCACCCGGAGCGCCGCACCGATCGCGGCGAACACGTCGAACGCCGAGGCGGGCGTCGCGAAAGTCGTCCGGTGCAGTTCCCGTCCGAGCAGGTCGCCGGAGACCACCCAGGTCTCCCGCTCCCCCAGATGAATACCGGCGAGGAAGCCCTGGTCCGTGTCCACCTCGACCGGCACGTGCGGCCGGCCCACCCGTCCACGCGGGGCGAGATCGGGCCGGTCGCGCAGCAGACCGTACTCGAGCAACGCCGACACGGCACGATTGACCGTCGACGACGACAGGCCGGTGCACTCGGCGAGCACAGTGCGCGTCGCCGGCCCGCACCGCCGCAGTTGCTGCATGATCCGCCCGGCCGGCATGGTCTCGTCGGCGTGGGCGACTCCCGTTCGTGCGGCCCGCACGAAGTCGAGCGGCGACCGCACCGCTGATGTCCGCACCCCCGTCATGGCCAGAAGTGTCCCGCTCCGCCCGCGAGGACGGAACGGTTTGTATCAGGCCGCGCCGAAGTCTCCCGCGTTCACTCCACGAGTGCCTTGAACTGCGCGTCGTACAGCCTCGCGTACGCACCGGCCGCTTCGAGCAGCCCCTCGTGCGTGCCTTGCTCGACGATCCGTCCGTCCTCCATGACCACGATGCGGTCGGCGTTGCGGATGGTCGACAGGCGGTGGGCGATGACGAAACTGGTGCGGTCGTCGCGCAACCGCGCGGTGGCCTGCTGGACGAGCAGTTCGGTGCGGGTGTCGACGGAACTCGTCGCCTCGTCGAGGATGAGGATCGAGGGCTTGGACACGAACGCCCGCGCGATCGTGATGAGCTGACGCTCACCGGCGCTGAGGTTGCCGTCGTTCTCCTCGTCGATGACGGTGTCGTAGCCGTCGGGCAGGGCCCGCACGAACCGGTCGACGTAGCTCATCCGGGCCGCCGACATGATCTGATTCTCGGTGGCGTACGGATTGCCGTAGGCGATGTTCTCGCGGATGGTGCCACCGAACAGCCAGGTGTCCTGCAGAACGATGCCGATGCGCGAGCGCAGCTCGTCGCGGGACATCGAGCGGATGTCCACGCCGTCGACGAGGATCCGGCCCGCGTCGACCTCGTAGAACCGCAGGATCAGGTTGATGAGGGTGGTCTTGCCGGCGCCCGTGGGCCCGACGATCGCGATCATCTGGCCCGGCTCGGCCCGCAGCGACAGGTTCTCGATGAGCGGCCGGTCTGGGGTGTACGAGAACGCGACGTTCTCGAACTCGACGAGCCCGTGCCGGCTCCACGGCATCGTCGGCGCCGCGACCTCCGGTTCCTCCTCCGGTTCGTCGAGCACCGCGAATACCCGCTCGGCCGACGCGGATGCCGACTGCAGCAGGTTGACCATCGCGCCGATCTGCGCGAGCGGCTGCACGAGCTGACGCGAGTACTGGATCATCGCCTGGATCTCACCGAGCGTCGCAGTGCCCGACGCGATCCGCAGACCACCGAGCACAGCGATGACGACGTAACCGATGTTGCCGAGGAAGGTCACGAACGGCATCACCAGCCCGGACACGAACTGCGCACGATAGGAGGCCTGGTACAGCGATTCGTTGGTGTCGGTGAAGCGCCGCTGCACCTCCCCCGTCCGGTCGTAGGCGGTGATGAGCTCGTGTCCGGTGAAGGCTTCCTCGATCTGCCCGTTGAGCTTGCCGGTCGTCTCCCACTGCGCGGCGAAGTGCTTGCGCGAGCGACCCGCGATGATCGCCGTCGCCACCACCGACGCCGGGACGGTCAGGATCGCGACCACCGCGAGCATCGGCGAGATGTACAGCATCATCACGACGAGGCCGAGCAGGGTCAGGACCGCGAGGACGAGCTGGGAGATGGATTCCTGCATGCCCGCAGAGACGTTGTCGATGTCGTTGGTGACGCGGCTGAGCAGGTCGCCGCGCGAATGCGTGTCGAAATAGCGAAGCGGCAACCGGTGGATCTTCCGTTCGACCCGCGACCGCATGTCGCGCACGACGCGCTGCACGATCTCGTTGAGACCGTAGGCGGCGACCCAGATCAGGCCGGACGAGAGCAGGTACAGCGCGAGCACGATGACGAGGATCCGGCCGAGGGCCGGGAAGTCGATGCCGAGCCCGGGCACCACGTCCATCCCCGAGACCATGTCGGCGAACTGGTCGCGTCCGTCGGCGCGCAGACCGGCGACGGCCTCCTCCTTGGACTGACCGGCGGGGAGCTGCATGCCCACCACCCCGTCGAAGATGACGTCGGTGCCGCGGCCGAGCACGAAGGGCGCCACCGACATGCTCACGACGCCGAGGAGGGCGGAGAGCAGGACCGAATAGACGGCATAGCGGTGCGGGTGGAGCAGACCGAGCACCCGGCTGATGGTGCGCACACGCGACGGCGCAGCGGCTTCCGGAGTCGTCATACCGTGGCCATCCTCTGCGACTCGACGATCTCCGAGTACGTCCGGCACCGGCCGAGCAGTCCCAGATGCGTCCCGGAATCGACCATGAGGCCGTTGTCGAGGACGACGATGCGATCGGCGTCCTGCACCGTGGAGACCCGCTGCGCGACGATGAGCACGCATGCGTCGCGCGTCTCGGGTTCGAGTGCGGCCCGCAGCCGGGCGTCGGTTGCCGGGTCGAGGGCGGAGAAGGCGTCGTCGAACAGGTAGATGGAGGGCCGGCGGACGAGGGCGCGGGCGATCGCGAGTCGCTGCCGCTGGCCGCCGGAGACGGTCGTGCCGCCCTGGGCCAGGACCGTGTTCAGCCCGTCCTCGCTCTTGTGGACGAAGTCCGCGGCCTGCGCGACCTCGAGGGCGTGCCACAGTTCGTCGTCGGTGGCGTCGGCGCGCCCGTACCGGAGGTTGTCGGCGATGGTGCCGGAGAACAGGTACGCCTTCTGCGGAACCACGGCGATGCGAGAGCGCAGCACGGTGGTGTCGAGCGCCCGGACGTCGACACCCGCGACGAGCACCTGCCCGGCGGTGACGTCGATCAGCCGCGGCACGAGCCGCATCAGCGTGCTCTTGCCCGAGCCGGTGCCGCCGATGATCGCGGTCGTGGAACCGGGATCGGCGCGGAACGACACCCCGCTCAGCACGGGGGCGTCGGCGCCCGGATAGGAGAAGCCGGCGCCGCGCAGTTCGAGGGTGACGCGGGACGGGAGTTCGCGGACGGGTTCGGCGGGCGACGCGACCGTCGGTTCCGTGTCGAGGACGTCGAGGATGCGTTCGGCGCACACCGTGGCGCGTGGCGCCATGATCGCGACGAACGACGTCATGAGCACGGCCATGAGGATCTGGGCGATGTAGGTGATCATCGCGGTGATGGAGCCGACCTGCATCGCACCGGCGTCGATGCGGTGGGCGCCGACCCAGAGCACGGCCACGGTGCTCACGTTCGAGATCAGCAGCACCGCGGGGTACAGCACGGAGTTCACGCGCCCGACGCGCAGGGCGGTAGCTGTGAGGTCGTCGTTGGTGCCGTCGAAACGGGCCTTCTCGGTCTCGTCGCGCACGAACGCCCGGATCACCCGGATACCGGTGATCTGCTCGCGCAGCACCCGGTTCACCGAGTCGATTCGTTTCTGCATGACCCGGAAGCCGGGAAGCATGAGGGCGATGAGCGTGACCATCGTGAAGATCAGCACCGGAACGGCGACGACCAGGACCAGCGAGGTGCCGGGATCCTGGCGGATCGCCATGATCACACCGCCGATTCCCATGATCGGGGAGGTCACGACGATGGTGCAGGTCATGAGCACGAGCATCTGGACCTGTTGCACGTCGTTGGTGTTGCGGGTGATGAGCGACGGGGCGCCGAACGTCCCGAACTCGCGCGCCGAGAACTGCCCGACCCTGCGGATCAGCGCGAGTCGCACGTCACGGCCGAAGCCCATCGCGGCGCGCGCCGCGAAGTAGACGGCACCGATCGCGGCGGCGATCTCGACGGCGCTGATGCCGAGCATCAGCAGACCGGTTCGCACGATGTAGTCGATGTCCCCGGTCGCCACGCCGTTGTCGATGATGTCGGCGTTGAGACTCGGGAGCAGCAACATGCCCCCGGTGGCGATCAGCTGCAGGAGTACGACTCCCGCGAGGGCACCCCGGTAGGGCGCCATGAAGCGGCGCAACAGCCGTAGCAACATGCGCATTACGCTACCTGCGCCTCCCTGCGACGATCTTCACGGACGGACGGGCGGCCACGCACCACTTCGGGTACGCGGCCGCCCGGTGGTTCGTCACACTCGTGCGGATTCCGGGGTGGACTCGGTGGCGCCGAGTTCACGGGTGAGCTTCTCACCCTCGACGTCGACGTTGGGAAGAATCTTGTCGAGCCACTTCGGCAGCCACCACGCCTTGTCGCCGAGCAGTGCCATCACCGACGGGATGATGACCATGCGGACGATGAAGGCGTCGAAGAAGACCGCAGCCGCGAGCGCGAAACCGATCGACTTGATCAGCGAGTCCGGCTCGGCGATGAACGCCGCGAACACCGAGATCATGATGATCGCCGCGGCGCTCACCACACGCGCGCCGTGCGCGAAACCGCTGCGGACCGCGTCCAGTGCGCTCGCGCCGTGCACGTAGTCCTCGCGCATACGCGTCACCAGGAACACCTGGTAGTCCATCGCGAGACCGAAGACGACACCGATGAGGATGATCGGCATGAAGCTCACGATGGGCTGCGGGTTGGAGATCAGGCCGCCCCAGCCCTCCTGGAACACCGCGACGGTGGCGCCGAAGGTAGCCAGAACGCTGAGCAGGAAGCCCAGGGTCGCGGTGAGCGGAACCAGGATCGAGCGGAACACCAGCATCAGCAGGATGAAGGCGAGGCCGACGACCACGGCGAGGTACGGGACGAGAGCGCTCTGGAGGCTGTCGGAGACGTCGCCCTCGAGCGCGGTCTGACCGGTCACGCCGTAGGACAGGCCGAATTCCTCGTTCAGCTCCGCTTCCCCGTCGCGGATGCTCTGGACGAGATCCATCGTCGCGGGATCCGTGGGGCCGCTACGCGGGGTGACCAGGATCTGGGCGGTGTCGCCCGTCTCGTTCACCGCGACGATCTGTGCGTTGACGACCTCGTCGTGCTCGTAGAGCGACCCGACGACGGCACCGAATGCGACCGGAGCCTCCACCTCGGCGTCCTGGCCGTCGACGACGACGACCAACGGGCCGTTGCGTCCGGGACCGAATCCCTCGTCCACCAGGTCGTAGGCCTTACGGGCGCTGGTGGCCGGATCGGAGGTGCCCTCCGACGGCAGCGCGAGGTTCAGTCCGGTGGCGGGCAGCGCGAGCGCGCCGAGAACAACCACACCGGCGATCAGCGGGATCGCCGGGCGGCGCGTGATCAGGCCGACGAACTTGGCGCCCGCCTTGGGCGTGTCCTCGTCGGACTCACGCTTGTTCAGGAACGGGACGCGGCCGGCGAAGACCTTCTCACCGAACAGTCCGAGCACGGCGGGCAGCAGCGACACGGCGATGAGCACGGCCATGAGCACCGTGAACGCGGCGGCGTAACCCATGACCGACAGGAACGGGATGCCGACGACGCTCAGCGCCATGAGGGCGATGATGACCGTCAGGCCGGCGAAGACGACCGCGGAACCGGCGGTGCCCACGGCTCGTCCGGCGGCCTCGGCGCGATCGGAGGTGACAGTGAGTTCGTGCCGGAAACGGGACACGATGAACAGCGAGTAGTCGATCGCCACGGCGAGACCGATCATGACCGCCAGCGTCGGAGTCATCGAGCTGAGATCGGCGAAGCCGGTGGCGATGGTGATGCCGAGGCTGCCGATGCCGACGCCGACGAGCGCAGTGATCAGCGGAAGTCCGGCGGCGACGAGCGAACCGAAGGTGAGGGTGAGCACGATCGCGGCGATACCGATGCCGATGAGCTCGGCGGTGCCACCGGGCATGCCCATCTCGGCGGCGGCCGTACCACTGACCTCCACGGTCAGACCGGCGTCGCGGCCGAGCTCGGCGGCGGCAGCGATCTGGTCGCGCATCGCCTGGTCGACGTCGGTGATCTCGCCCTCGAACGGGACAGTGACGAAGCCGACGGTGCGGTCGGCGCTCAGCGGCGACAGGGCCTGGGCGTCGGACAGCGCAGCCTCTTCGGGGGTGCCCTGCTGCGCGGCGACCGCCTTCATCTGTTCGACGAGACCGGCGTCGGCGAGGACCGGGTTGACCAGGACGCCGGCCTGCTCCTCCGGAGCCGCGGTGGCGGGGTCCACCTTCGCGGGCGGCGAGACCCGGTCGATGTCGCGGATCGCGGCGAGGACCTCGTCGACGGCGGCCAGGTTGCCGGGCTCGTCGAGCGTCTGCCCGTCGGGTGCCGCGAAGACGTAACGCGCGCTGAGCCCGTTCATCGGGTCCTCGGCGGAGGGGAACCGCTCGGCCATGAGGTCCTGGGTCTTCTGCGCGGGGGTGCCCGGAAGCGTGAACGCATCTGTGGTGGGCCCGGACAGAGTTGCCGCACCGACCCCGAAGAGGACGAGCAGCGCGATCCAGAAGGACAGCACTGCGCCCTTCCGTCTGTGGGCGAACTTGCCCAGCCGGTACAGGTAGGTCGCCACGGGGCACCCCTTCTATGTCGGAAGATCCTGGTGGTATCGGATGGTGGGAGTCGGGTACGGCTGTCGGCGGCGCTGCCGGGCAGGGCTGTCGGACAGAGCTACGGGAAGCCGCGGCGGAGCTGGTCGAACGCGTCGCGGATGAGGTCCTCGACCGACCGCTCGGTCGTCCCCGTCATGTGTGTCTCCATAGCCGCCCGCACGGCGCCCATGGCCGCGTAGTTCAGCAGCGAGGGGTACAGATCCGACGCGGGGTCGGTGCCGGTGCGCTCGGCGATGATCTCGACGAGCAGCTGCGAGGAGCGGCGCTCGACCTCGATCTGCCGGGACAGCAGCACGTTGCTCTCCTCGAGCAGGGTGATGCACGCGACGATCTCGTCGAACGGCCAATCGGCGTTCCGGACGACGTCCAGAGCCACGATGAGCAGCGAATCCATGATGTCTTCGTCGGCGGGGCGATCGCGCAGCAGATCGATCCACTCCTCGACCCTGGTCTCGAGGTACGCGAGGACCGCGTCTTCCTTGCTCGGGAAATAGTTGTGGAAGGTCCGGGTCGAGACACCGGCACGCGCTGCGATCGCGTCGGCCGTCACGGCGTGCAGACCGTGTTCTCGTGCCAGCTCGGCCGCGGCGGTCGCCAGAGCCGCGCGAGTGGCTGCCTTCTTGCGGTCGCGCAGCCCGGGAGTGATGGTCACTCCATCCAAGGTACCGAAATTGCAGAGGTCTGTAAGTTTGCAGATTCGTGCAAACTTATGACATCGACCACACTCGATCGTGATCTCTCGCGGGTTTCATACCCGTCGGCGCTCCCAGGCACCCGGATCCGTTGTGAGATCCTCCACGAAACCGGGGAGGTCTCCTGTGACGACGTCCGCGAGCGACACCTCCTCGAGCACGGCTCGCAGGTTCACGCGCACCGCGATCCACACGTCCTGCAAGCGCTCCGCGGCCCCGGTGTAGACGACGTCCTCGGGTCGCTCACCGCGCACCGATGCCAGCGGACCCTCGACCGTGCGGATGATGTCGGCGACGGAGATCTCGGTCGCGGGTCGCGCGAGCCAGTAGCCGCCCTCGGGTCCCCGCCGGCTGTTCACCAGCCCGCCGCGCCGCAGGTCGGCGAGCACGGCCTCGAGGAACTTGTGCGGAATGTTCTGCGCCGTCGCGAGGGTCTCAGCCTTCGCCAGGCGACCGTCCTCGATCGCCGCGAGTTCGAGGAGGGTCCGCACGGCGTAGTCGACCCTCGCGGTGATGTGCATCTCATGCCTCTCGCGCTGTCCGATGTCATCGACGTGCCCGTCTCGACGGGGACGGTCAATTCCTACCAGCAATACCGAACCGCCCGGAATCGTGCGGGTACCGGTCACCGGTCCATGCCTCTGGTGATCCACGCCACAGCAGCGGTAATGTGGACGGTTGTTCACAGTTATCGGAGGTCGTTGCGATGTGGGAAACCCTGCAGGAATCGTGGGGGTCGCTGCTCGACCCCCTCCACGATCCGGTGACTCTGGCGATTCCCGCCTTCCTCACCTTCCTGATCCTCGAGTGGGTGGCCGCGCGCACCCTCGAACGCGTCGAACCCGGACCCGACGGACGCACCCGTCCCCCGCGCGGCGGCTACGAGAAGCGGGACGCGCGCGCGAGCATCTCGATGGGCCTGGTCTCCATCGTCACGAGTGCCGCCTGGAAGGTCCTCGCGCTCGTCGGATATGCGGCCCTGTGGGTCTACGTCGCCCCGTGGCACCTGCCCGCCGACGCCTGGTACACGTGGGTGATCCTGCTCGTCGGCATCGACGTCCTCTGGTACTGGTACCACCGGATGGCCCATCGCGTCCGCCTGGTCTGGGCGACCCATCAGGCGCATCACTCGAGCGAGTACTTCAACTACGCGACTGCCCTGCGCCAGAAGTGGAACAACAGCGGCGAGATCATCATGTGGCTGCCCCTGCCCCTGATCGGCATCCCGCCGTGGATGGTCTTCGTCGGCTTCTCCGTCAGCCTCGTCTACCAGTTCTTCGTGCACACCGAGCGGGTCGGCAGGCTCCCGCGACCGATCGAGTTCGTGTTCAACACGCCTTCGCACCACCGGGTCCACCACGGCTCCGATCCCGACTACCTCGACCGCAACTACGCCGGCATCCTCATCGTCTGGGATCGGATGTTCGGCACCTTCAAGGCCGAGGAACACCGCCCGACCTACGGCCTGACCAAGCCGGTCGGTACGTACAACATCTGGGATCTGCAGACGCACGAGTACCGGGCGATCGCCCGCGACTGGCGCACGGCAGGCAAGCTCCGCGACAAGCTCGGCTACGTCTTCGGGCCGCCGGGCTGGGCGCCGCGGCCGACCCGCGCGGAGGAGACCGAGACCGTCAGTTCTGCTCGAGCGTGACGAGGAAGTCGACGCTGCCCGCGTCGTCGACCGTCACGAATCCGAGGTTCGGCGGTTCGACGCCGTAGTCCGACCAGGTGGTAGGGATGCTCCCCGACGCCACGAGGCGCTCGCCCGTACGCAGGACGTCGACGTCGACGGTCACGGGCCGTTCCGCACCGCGCAGGGTGAGCGTGCCGGTCGCGGTCACGGACCCGATGCTGCCGTCGTCGGGCACGGACGAGAGATCCACGGGCTCGGTGAGCGTGAACGTCGCCGTCGGGTGGGTGGCGGTATCCATCACCCGGGTGCGGAACTGGCCGTCGCGCTGACCGCTGTCGGTAGTGATGCCGTCCACCTGCACGACGACCTCCGCAGCGTCGAGGGTGCCGTCGGTGACGGTCGCCGAACCGGAGACCTGATCGGTGCTGCCCACCACGGTGACGTCGGCGCCGCGCAGGATCTCGTGCACGGTGTAGCCCGCGGCGGTGCGGTTGGGTTCGACGCCTTCGACGACGGTCCACTCACCGTCGAGCTCGCCGGTCGCGGCTTCGGCGCCCTCGGTCGAGACGGACGCGGCAGGTGCGTCGTCCTCGGCGATGAACGTCCCGTATACCCATGGCGCGACGAAGAAGCCGAGAAGCGCCACGACCACGACGGCGACGAGGGCCCACACCAGTTTCCGCATCCTGCAAATTTAAACGATGTCGGATTCCGCGTGGAGTGTTACGTCACGGCGCGGCCGCAGGGTGAGCCACGCGATTGCGGCAGAGGCGATCATGAGCGCCACTCCGATCCCGGAGGTGATCGTGACGCCGCTGTCGAACGCCGATCCGGCTGCGGCGAGCAGCGCGTCGGCCCGGTCGGCGGGCAGACTCTCGGCCACGGCATGGGCGCCGCCGAGCGTCTCCCGGGCGGCATCCGCCTGCTCCGCGCTCAACCCGGCAGGGAGCACGAGGTGCGCGGTGTAGGACGCAGAAAGCACCGAACCGAGGATCGCGGTACCGAGCACGGCACCCATCTCGTAGGCCGTCTCCGACACCGCCGACGCGGCACCGGCCTTCGCGGGCGGGACGCTCGACACGATGAGGTCGTTCGACAACGTCTCCGCCGCACCGATACCCGCGCCGAGGACCGCGAACGCGACGATGATCGGTGTGAGCGCCGACGGTGAGGCGAGCAGGAAGACCAGCGCGTAGCCGATCGCCGACAGCAGGAGCGCCGAGACGATGATCGACGACGGCCGCACCCACCGCACGATCGCGACCACCGACATCCCGGCGACGACCATCACCGCCAGGCCCGGAACCAGACTCAGGCCGGCCTGCATGGGGCTCTGTCCGATCACCAATTGCAGATGCTGGGACACGAAGAACAGGAAGCCCACGAGGGAGACGACGGACAGCAGGTTCACCGCGACAGCGCCGGAGAAGGTGGGAACACGGAACAGGCGGACATCGAGCATGGGATTCGGGCGCCGCAACTGCCGGCGCACGAACGCAACGAGCGCGACCACACCGACCACGGCCGGAACGCCGGCGACGGCACCGAGGCCGCTGTCGGCAATCTTCTTGATCGCGAAGACGATCGGCGCGAGGGCCAGCAGCGACAGCGCGATGCTCACGACGTCGATGCGGCCCGGATTCGGATCCTTCGACTCGGGGACGAAGATCGGCGCGAGCACCAGCAGCGGGATCAGCACCGGCACGGCCAGCAGGAACACCGAGCCCCACCAGGCATGTTCGAGCAGGAATCCGCCCACGATCGGCCCGAGTGCAGCGCCCGCCGCGAAACACGAGGCCCAGATCGCGATGGCGAGACGGCGCTGGGTGGCATCGAGGAAGATGTTGCGCAGCAACGACAATGTGGAGGGCATGAGCATGGCCCCGAAGAAGCCGAGTGCACCGCGGGCGGTCACGAGCAGTTCCGCGGAAGGTGCGTAGGCCGCAGCGACCGAGACGGCGGCGAATCCGGTCGCGCCGATGAGCAACAGGCGGCGTCGCCCGATGCGGTCGCCGAGGCTGCCCATCGCCACCAGCAGACCTGCGAGCACCAGCGGGTAGATGTCGATGATCCACAACTGTTGCGCAGCGGTGGGCTGCAGCGCGGAGGAGATCCCGGGCAGCGCGAAGGCCAGGACGGTGTTGTCGACCGACACGAGCAGCACCGGAAGCATCAGTACCGCGAGGGCGACCCAGTCCCGGGCAGCCGCCTTCGTCACGGTGGGTTCCGAAACAGGCACAGATGTCGCCACGGTTATCGACTTTCGCGAGGGGGATTCGAACCCTCGTTACTGTACCAGCTGGACGGTACAGTAACGACGTCGTACGATCGGGCCGTGCCCCCCGCCCCCGCCGCCCGCGCCAAACTCCTCGACGCCTTCGTGACGATCCTGCTCGAGCAGGGCGAGCGCGCCGCGACACTCGAGGCCGTCGCCGCGGCGGCGAACGTGTCCAAAGGTGGCCTGCTCTATCACTTCCCGTCCAAGGACGCCCTCGTCGAGGCTCTCGCCGAACACCTCGAGACACTCGCAGCCGACGACGCCGAACTGATGCGCGCGGCTCCCGAAGGACCGGCGACCTATTACATCCGCACCTCGGTCTTCGCCGACACTCCGCTCGACCGTGCCGTCGTCGCCCTGACCCGTCTGAGCCAGACCGCGAACCCGCGCGCCCAGCAGGCGTTGCGCCGCATCCACCAGGGCTGGTTCGAGGCACTGTCCGACGAGGTCACCGATCCCGCTGCGGCACGAGCGGTGATGCTCATCGGCGACGGCCTCTACTACGGCGCCGCGATGTCGGGCGAGACGAGCGAGACGCCCCCCGAGGACGTCGACGAACTCCTCGACGTCGTACGGAAACTGATCGGCCCGAGCGACTGACTTCGGGGAGGTTGTGTGCGTCCGTCCGCGAGAATACGCACACAACCTCCCCTTCGATCGCCCTCACCCGAGCCGATGCAGTTCGACGTCGCGCAGCGTGCCGTCCGCGATGGTCGCGGTCATGTAGGTGCAGTGCGGCTGCCGACGTCGATCGGTGGGTGAACCCGGGTTGAGCAGACGCAATCCACTCGGTGCCGTCGTGTCCCAGGGAATGTGCGAATGGCCGAAGACGAGGACGTCGGTGTCGGGGTAGGCCGCGGCCATCCGCTTGTCGCGGCCCGTCGACGCTCCGGTCTCGTGCACCACTGCCACGCGCACACCGTCGAGGGTGACGCGCGCGACCTCCGGCAACCGTTCCCGCACGATCGGACCGTCGTTGTTGCCCCAGCACGCGACCAGCCGCTGCGAGCGTTCCTCCAGCGCGTCGAGCAGCGCAACGTCCATCCAGTCGCCCGCGTGGATCACCACGTCCGCGCGATCCACCTCGTCCCACACCTGCGACGGCAGGTCGCGGGCCCGCGTCGGCACATGGGTGTCGGCAAGCAGCAACAGACGCATGGTCCTCAGTCTGCCGTGGGTTCGCAGTGTGCCGTGGGCACTCATGGGTAACCACGACGCATGACCACTCCAGCTCACGACAGACTCGCCATCGTCACCGGCGCCGACTCCGGCATGGGTAAAGCGACCGCCGAACTGCTCGCCGCCGAGGGTTTCGACGTCGGCATCACCTTCCACACCGACGAGACCGGAGCCGAGGACACCCGTGCCGCGGTCGAACAGCGCGGGCAGCGATGTTTCGTGGCCCGACAGGACCTGACCAGCCCGGACACCGCCGACGTGATCGACGAACTCGCCGGGAAACTGGGCGGTCTCGGGGTGCTGGTCAACAACGCGGGCACCGGGCATCGCGACGAGGTTCTCGACCTGTCCTTCGAACGGTGGCGGGAGATGCTCGCGACCGACCTCGACGGCCCGTTCCTCTGCTCGCAGCGCGCGGCCCGGCACATGATCGACTCCGGCAAGGGCGGCCGGATCGTCAACATCACGAGCGTCCACGAGCACATCCCCCGCTACGGCGCCTCCGCCTACTGCACGGCGAAGGCCGGACTCGGCATGCTCACGCAATGTCTCGCGCTGGAATGGGCCCGGTACGGCGTCACGGTCAACTCGGTGGCTCCCGGTGAGATCTCCACGCCCATGACCGGCATGGACGAATCGGAGGCCTTCCACGAGGAGCGACCGGGCAATCCCACCGGCCGGCCCGGGCACGTCAACGAGGTCGCGTCCGTCGTCGCGTTCCTCGCATCCCCTCGTTCGTCGTACCTGACGGGCCGTTCGATCCCCGTCGACGGCGGCCTCATGCTGATGGCCGCGCACGGGCACGACATGAACGACGAGAGTTGGCGCGAACTCTGACGACGACCGGTCACCTATCCGCTAACTCCCGGATGTCCATTCGCGAACAAGTTCGCTATCCGCTACAGCGATTTGCCGCAGCGGATAGCGAAAGCAGTAGCGAAAGGTTCGGGAGCCATGGGCGGGATCCATAGACAAGAAAAAGCCTCTCACCTGCCTGAACAGGTGAGAGGCTTCTGGCGGTGGCGGTGGGATTTGAACCCACGGACGGGGGTTACCCGTCACACGCTTTCGAGGCGTGCTCCTTAGGCCGCTCGGACACGCCACCGCTAGAAGACTTTACCGGATCGGACGCCTCAGCCGAAATCCCCTGGTCACAGCTCCGATGCCGGACCACGGTGCTCGCGGAAGAATGCCTCGAGCACCGCAGCGCACTCTGCTTCGAGCACACCACCGCGTACTTCCGGGCGGTGCGTGAGCCGCCGGTCGCGCACGACGTCCCACAACGACCCGACGGCACCCGTCTTCGGTTCCCACGCCCCGAAGACCACACGCGACACGCGGGAGAGCACCAGCGCACCCGCGCACATCGTGCAGGGCTCGAGGGTCACGGCGAGGGTTGCGCCCTCGAGACGCCATCCGTCGCCGTAGACCTGCGCTGCCGCACGCAGGGCGAGCACTTCCGCGTGCGCTGTGGGGTCTCCGGTGGCCTCGCGGGAATTCGCGGCTCTCGCGATCTCGGTGCCGTCCGGCGCGAACACCACCGCGCCCACCGGCACATCACCGGCGGGCGCGGCAGCGGCGGCCTCCAGCGCGACCCGAATCAACTCCTCGTCGTCGCGCAGCCCCATCTAACGGAGCTTGTCCAGGGTGTTGCCCAGGACGTCGTCGAAACCGAGTCGCTGCGCGATCTCGTCGAGCTGCTCGTCGGGATACAGATCGGTCTCCGACAGGATCACCGACAACACCGGCTCGGGCAGGCCCATGTCGGCCAGGATGCCGAGGTCGCCCTCCTCCCACGGCTCGATGTCGTCGAGCTCGTCGGGGTCGATGTCGGGGATCTCGATGTTCAGCGCATCGAGTACGTCGGCGGCGATGTCGTAGTCGACGGCCATCGTCGCATCGGACAGCAGCAACCTCGTTCCCGAAGGTGCGGGACGCACGATGACGAAGAATTCGTCGTCCACGTTCAGCAGACCGAACACCGCGCCGGAACTTCTCAGCTCCCTCAACTCGGTCACCGCGGTATCGAGACTCGTCAGTGCGGCACCGGACAATGCCCGGCACTTCCAGCGACCTTCCTCCCGCGTCACGGCGACGGCGAAGCCGTCGAGGTCGTCGTTCGAACTCCCCGCGGGGTTCCCGCTCTGGGTAACGGAAGGGCTCTTGTTCCCTACACGCTGTGCAGCCATGGGCGCAACGGTAGTCGGCCACGTCCGGTGTATGAAGCCCAGCACGGGATATGCCAACCTGATGAGGTGTCCTCAGCCGTCTCTTCCCCGCCCGTCTGTGTCCTCGGCCTCGGCCTGATCGGTGGTTCGCTGCTCCGCGCCGCCGTGGCGACCGGTCGGCAAGCGTGGGGTTACAACAGGTCGTCGCAGGCCGTGGAGGCCGCCGTCGCCGACGGCTTCGACGCGTCCACCGACCTCACCGCCACGCTCCGTCGCGCAACCGACAGCGGCGCCCTCGTGGTGATCGCGGTGCCGATGCCGGCGGTGAGCAGCATCCTGGAGGCGGTGGCCGAGCACGCACCCGATGTCGCCCTCACCGACGTGGTGAGCGTCAAAGCCGAAATGGCCGCTGCCGTCGCCGCCCACGGGTTGTCGCGGCATTTCGTGGGTGGACACCCCATGGCAGGTACGGCCGAGTCCGGATGGACCGCAGGAACCGCCGATCTGTTCCGCGACGCGGTGTGGGTGGTGACCGTCGACGACGGCACCGATCCCGAGGTGTGGCGGCAGGTCGCCGACCTCGCGCTCGACTGCGGCTCCGTCGTCGTGCCCGCCGAGTCCGAGGAGCACGACGCGGCGGTCGCGCGGGTGTCCCATCTCCCCCACCTCCTCGCCGAGGCGCTCGCCCTGTCGGGCGCCGGCGGTGGTGATCTCGCGCTCGGTCTCGCCGCCGGTTCGTTCCGGGACGGCACGCGGGTCGCGGCGACGGCCCCGACCCTTGTGGACGCGATGTGCGAGGGCAATGCCGAGGCCCTGCTCGTCGCGCTCGACGAGACCCTCGACGTACTGACCACGGCCCGGGAGCAGCTCGCCGACCGAAGCACCTCCGAACTCACCCGCGCCGGTCATGAGGCCCGCACCCGCTACGAACAGCGTCGCCGCGATCCCATCGTCGGCATGCAGCCCGGTGACGAGGGTTGGATCGCAGCGTTCCGCGAGGCCGGACGTCGCGGTGGAGTGTGGACGCGATGAACCTCCGCGACACGGCATCGGCCCTGACCACCGGCAAGACGACCGCCACGGAACACGTCCGATCGGTCCTCGCCCAACTCGACGCTCTCACCGGCACCCCCTGGGAGAACGTCGTTGCCGCCCGCAACGACGAGGCGGCGCTCGAAGCCGCAGCCCTTGCCGACGAGCAGATCGCCGCAGGGAACTGGATCGGCCCCCTGCACGGCGTCGCAGTTGCGGTGAAGGACAACATCGACGTCGCCGGGTTCCCCACCCGCTGTGGCAGCGCGGTCCTCGCCGACGCACCCCCGGCCCGGCGCGACGCCCGCATCATCGAGAAACTCCGTGAGGCCGGGGCGATCGTGGTGGCGAAGACCCACCTCCACGAATTCGCCTACGGGCCCACCGGACTGATCAATGCGTCCGGGGCGGCCACGCATCCGCACAACCCGGATCTGATCAGTGGCGGCTCCTCGTCGGGATCCGCAGTTCTGGTCGCGAGGGGCATCGTGCCCGTCGCGCTGGGAACCGACACGGGCTGCAGCGTGCGCACCCCGGCCGCGCTGTGCGGGATCGTGGGCTTCAAGCCAGGTTTCGGGGTCCTGCCCGAGCAGGGCGTGTTCCCGCTGTCGACCACCTTCGATCACGTCGGTCTGCTCGCCGCCGACGCCCTGGACGCTTCGCTCGCGTGGGGCGCCCTTCCCGGCATCGCGCACCTGCGCACCCCGGTCTCCGAACTGCGCATCGGACGGCTCCGTGGTGGCATCTGGGATCTGTCGCCCGTCTTCGACGAAGCGGTCGAGACGGCGTGTCGCACCCTCACCGACCTGGGCGCCCGCGTCGTCGACGTGGACCTGCCCGAGACCGACGAGATGCTCGGGCTGTATCCCGTGGTCACCGGTTCGGAAGCGTACGAGACGCATCGTGCGTGGTTCGAAGCCGATCCCGACCGCTACCAGCCCCCGACGGCCGCTCTGCTCGCCGCACAACGCGCCCGGCCCGCGTACGAATACATCCACGCGGCCCGGGCGGTGGCGCGACTGCGTCACGACGTCGTGCATCGCCTCCGCACCGCGGACAAGCTCGACGCGCTGATCACCGTCACCACCGGCGTGCGCTCGGCGCCGCTGACGAGCGATCCCGTCGAGCTGCGCGCGCCGCTGCTGCAGATGTGCATCCCGTTCAGCGTCCTCGGTGTTCCGGCCATGTCGGTGCCCGCCCCGGGCGGTGCTTCGACGCCGGTCGGACTCCAGATCGTCGGGCTCACCGGGGGTACCCGCGGGCACGGGAGCCATCCCGCCGAATCGGCCGCGTTCGCAGTGGCCATGGCGGTGGAGGCGTCGGGGCAGACTTAGATCCGAGAGGCGAGACCTCGGTATTCGAGGACGAAACCGTCCTCATCGACGGTCACCGACGACGACGATCGCGGCGACAGCACGTGAATCCCGTCGGACGCACTGCTGTAGACGACCGTGGCCTCCCCGATGCTGAGATCGATGAGGTTGACATAGACGACGGGCACCTCCACGTCGTCGGCCCCGGTCTGCAGGTCGTGCCGGCGGATGGGCAGGGCATTGAAGAACGGGCTGAACACCACGTCGACATCGAGTGCCCCACCGAAGGTGGACCGTTGATGGTTGCTGCCGTTGTCGGACATCCAGATGCCCTCTTCGGACCTCGTGAGCGACATGTGGCGCTCACCTGCGGCGAGCGTCGTGCGCACCGACAATCTGCGGGTGACACCGTTCTCGTCCGTCACCAAGTCGTACGACGCACTAAATGCCGGATGGTCGGTGCACTCCGCAGCCACGATGCGGCCGGATGCCTTGATGCGGCGGCCGGAGAGCTGTACTCGTACCGACTCCATCCGAGGTACATCGACCGCACGCCACGTGAGTAGCGCGGGCCAGGGAGACGCGGAACCAGTGGCGTCAGAGGCTGGGGTGCTCACGGTCTATACGGTATGCGACGAAGCGCACACGGTGGGCGGCGGTGTCGTGATTCGTCGGCCCCGACCGCGGCAGGGTTCCTGTTCCGCTACGCCGTGTCCGGCAACGCCTCGTGCCGGGATGCCTGCCGCAGATGATGTGAGAACACCGACAACGCCGCAGCGCCGACGGCGACGTTGAGCAGCGCTCCGAACTCCTGCACTGCAAATTCCAGGACGTCGACGAAGAAGACGGTGATCAACGCGGCCGTGCGGAGTGCACGAACGGCCCATCTCTGCCGGCGCCACAAAGCCACCGAACCCACCATGCACAGCAGGACGGTGACGCCGGAGCCGACGAGCTGGATCACGGTCATCACGTCGTTCGTCCGCTCGGCAAGATCCTCCTGCAGCGTGGCGACCGCGTTGACGAGAATTCCGACGGAGAACAGCGTGAGCAGAGCCGCCGCCACCCGCACGCTCCGGTCGCCCCGCAGTCGATCCGGTAGCCGCATCGACACCCATGAGAAGCGCGACGGCACCTCCCGGCACCGAGCGAGAAGTAGGTCGATCTGCTCGACGACCTCGAGGTCGACGCCGCCCTCCCGCGCGCGTTCCAGCTGCATTCGCGCCCGGTCGCGATCGGTCGGTGTCAGACCGTGGGTGAGCCCGTCCGTCGCAGTGAGCGCTGCGTTGGCGAGATACTCGTCGGCCGACGGGCCACGACGGAGATGCACCGCTCGATTGGCCACGAGCAACAACACGACGACCACGTACATGATCGCCACAGACGGGCGGTAGAAGTAGTCGTTGGTCTTCGTGACGAACTTGCCGACCTCGTCCAGGAACAAGCCGAAGCCGATACCGCCGAGCACCACCGCGATGCGATCGGGTGCCCGGCCGACGAAGGTCATCGAGACCATCAACGCGGCGATCATGAGCAGCCCACCCCACAGCACATGAGCGATGTGCAGGACCGACCCGCCGACCTGCGGATAGCCCGTCAGGTGCAGGTACAGACGCGTGACGAGGATGGTCGCCACCGCGATGATCAAGAGTGCTTCGACCTGCGCGGACGATGCGGTGTCCCGCAACAGCCGAGAACGGGAACGGGCCAGCACCGCGGTCATGGCTCGCGAGCATATCCCGGCCGGGTTCTCCTCGGGCTTCTCCGCCGGATTCGGCGGCGCGGCGCCTGCGCGGAGCGGCTCCCCGATCTGCTGTGTGGCCTAGAGTCGCTCTATGCGCACAGTGTGGACAGTTCCTCCGAACATTGCCCAAACTCTGCTGGAATCTCCCGAGATCCAGATGTTCCTGACCAGCAACGAGTTGCCGGACACAGCGGACGATCCACGCCAGAGACTCGCGGAGTTCACCCATGCGCTCGGCGCACTGAGTCGTCACATCGGACGCACCTTCGGTTCCGTGGATGTAGCAAACCGCGAACTGTTCGGCGGGTCCGCCGGCAAGGTACCGGTAGCGCTGCGCCTGACCGTTCTGCGGGCCCTCGTGAACCACGTCGACGACCGCGCCCCCAGCCCGAAACTGCTTCCGAAGAACATCTGCGACCAGCTCGGTGCCTACGTCTACGCCCTGCTCGACCCTCGCGACCGGAGCATCTTCTACATCGGTGCCGGACGCGGAAACCGGATCTTCACTCTGGTGTGGACCGCACTCGGGGAGACCTCGAAGCTCACCGAGTCCGGCGAGAAGGCACCACTGTCCACACCGGAGACCGAGGCGGCTCTGCGGCGCATCCGAACCGTCTACGAGTCCGGCTACGCGGTGGAGCATTTCGTCGTCGCCGACGCCCTGAATCCGAAGACCGACGGTGACCACACCGCCGCGGTAACGGCCGAAGCGGTCATCGCGGCACTCGGACTGATCGAACCGCACCGCGGCGAATGGGTACTGACCAACCTGGCGGGCTCCACCGAGGAATCCGAGGCCGACCGCACGGCGATCCCGATCGCCGAACTCGTGCGTCAGTACTCGGCCTCGCCCGCTCCCGAACTGCCTACGCCGTGCGTGGTACTCCGGGTCAACGAAGCGAAGAAGGCCTCTCCCGCAGCGGTGCGCGAACTCGCGTCAAAGCCGTGGCCGGCGGGTTCGGCGGCTCGCGGAATCGACGGACTACCGATCATCGTCGTCGCCGACAATGTCGTCCGGGCGGTCTACCGCGCCACGGGCTGGGAGGCGGCCGCTCGCACGGAGGAGAACGGCGGCACGATCCTCTACCGCTTCGTCGGGGAAGCCGACGAAGAGCTCGAGGGCAAGTTCGTCAACACTCGCGTCACACCCGACCGGCTCGGTCTCAAGCGCTGGCCGTCGCACGGCTGGGCGCCGCGTCTGACGCGTGCTCTGCCCAGGCCGGTCGCGCGTCCGAAGGCATCACGCTCCTGATGTAGAGCTGCTTCCCGGTTCGTTCCGAGCCGGGAAGCAGCGGCTTCGGTTCTCGAAAACCGTTGAGCCGGCACATCTTCCGGATACAGAAACACGAAAGGGGACCCACTGCTGTGGGTCCCCTTTCGGAACGGGTGTTCGGCGGTGTCCTACTCTCCCACACCCTGTCGAGTGCAGTACCATCGGCGCAGACAGGCTTAGCTTCCGGGTTCGGAATGGGACCGGGCGTTTCCCTGTCGCTATGGCCGCCGTAACTCTATGAAACAGTAACCACGCACCGAACCGGGTTCACCCCGCGGGGTGTTTCCGGTTCTGATGTGTGTGTTGTTTCAGATACCGCACAGTGGACGCGTAACATCTTCGTGGTAAGTCCTCGGCCTATTAGTACCGGTCACCTCCACCCATTGCTGGGCTTCCAGTTCCGGCCTATCAACCCGGTGGTCTGCCGGGGGCCTTACCCCCTCGAGGGGGTGAGAAACCTCATCTTGGAACAGGCTTCCCGCTTAGATGCTTTCAGCGGTTATCCCTTCCGAACGTAGCCAACCAGCCATGCCCCTGGCGGGACAACTGGCACACCAGAGGTTCGTCCGTCCCGGTCCTCTCGTACTAGGGACAGCCTTCCTCAAGTTTCTAACGCGCGCGGCGGATAGAGACCGAACTGTCTCACGACGTTCTAAACCCAGCTCGCGTGCCGCTTTAATGGGCGAACAGCCCAACCCTTGGGACCTACTCCAGCCCCAGGATGCGACGAGCCGACATCGAGGTGCCAAACCATCCCGTCGATATGGACTCTTGGGGAAGATCAGCCTGTTATCCCCGGGGTACCTTTTATCCGTTGAGCGACACCGCTTCCACATGCCGGTGCCGGATCACTAGTCCCGACTTTCGTCCCTGCTCGACCTGTCAGTCTCACAGTCAAGCTCCCTTGTGCACTTGCACTCGACACCTGATTGCCAACCAGGCTGAGGGAACCTTTGGGCGCCTCCGTTACATTTTGGGAGGCAACCGCCCCAGTTAAACTACCCACCAGGCACTGTCCCTGAACCAGATCATGGTCCGAGGTTAGAGGTCCAATACGATCAGAGTGGTATTTCAACAACGACTCCACCCATACTGGCGTATGAGCTTCACAGTCTCCCACCTATCCTACACAAACCGAACCGAACACCAATACCAAGCTATAGTGAAGGTCCCGGGGTCTTTTCGTCCTGCCGCGCGTAACGAGCATCTTTACTCGTAATGCAATTTCGCCGAGTCTGTGGTCGAGACAGCAGAGAAGTCGTTACGCCATTCGTGCAGGTCGGAACTTACCCGACAAGGAATTTCGCTACCTTAGGATGGTTATAGTTACCACCGCCGTTTACTGGGGCTTAAATTCTCAGCTTCGCCACCGAAATGGCTGACCGGTCCTCTTAACCTTCCAGCACCGGGCAGGCGTCAGTCCGTATACATCGTCTTACGACTTCGCACGGACCTGTGTTTTTAGTAAACAGTCGCTTCTCTCTGGTCTCTGCGACCACCCCCAGCTCACGGAGCAAGTCCGGTCACCGAGCGTGGTCCCCCTTCTCCCGAAGTTACGGGGGCATTTTGCCGAGTTCCTTAACCACAGTTCTCTCGATCGCCTCGGTATTCTCTACCTGACCACCTGTGTCGGTTTGGGGTACGGGCCGTGTACCAACTCACTAGAGGCTTTTCTCGGCAGCATAGGATCACTGAATTCCCCTCAACGGGTACGCATCACCTCTCAGGCTGTGTGAATGGCGGATTTGCCTACCATTCGCCCTACCGGCTTACACCAGGTATTCCATCACCTGGCCCAGCTACCTTCCTGCGTCACCCCATCGCTTGACTACTACAATCGGGGTCCCGTGCAGCCATCCCCCGAGCCCCCGAAGGGACACAGGAGACTTTTGGACGGTTAGCACAACTGATTCGCCATTGGGCGCGGATACACGGGTACGGGAATATCAACCCGTTGTCCATCGACTACGCCTGTCGGCCTCGCCTTAGGTCCCGACTCACCCTGGGCGGATTAACCTGGCCCAGGAACCCTTGGTCATCCGGCGGACGAGTTTCTCACTCGTCTTTCGCTACTCATGCCTGCATTCTCACTCGCATGGCCTCCACACCTGGATCACTCCGGCGCTTCCACGGCCACACGACGCTCCCCTACCCATCCACACCACTGCACAAGTTTCCGCAGAAACAAGTGGGTGTTGTGTGAATGCCGCGGCTTCGGCGGTGTACTTGAGCCCCGCTACATTGTCGGCGCAGAACCACTTGACCAGTGAGCTATTACGCACTCTTTCAAGGGTGGCTGCTTCTAAGCCAACCTCCTGGTTGTCTCAGCGATCCCACATCCTTTTCCACTTAGTACACGCTTAGGGGCCTTAGCCGGCGATCTGGGCTGTTTCCCTCTCGACTACGAAGCTTATCCCCCGCAGTCTCACTGCCGCGCTCTCACTCACCGGCATTCGGAGTTTGGCTGATTTCGGTAAGCTTGTGGGCCCCCTAGACCATCCAGTAGCTCTACCTCCGGTGAGAAACACGCGACGCTGCACCTAAATGCATTTCGGGGAGAACCAGCTATCACGGAGTTTGATTGGCCTTTCACCCCTACCCACAACTCATCCCCTCAGTTTTCAACCTAAGTGGGTTCGGGCCTCCACGACGTCTTACCGTCGCTTCACCCTGGCCATGGGTAGATCACTCCGCTTCGGGTCTAGAACATGCCACTACAGGTCGCCCTATTCGGACTCGCTTTCGCTACGGCTACCCCACACGGGTTAACCTCGCGACATGCCGCTAACTCGCAGGCTCATTCTTCAAAAGGCACGCCATCACCCACCACGAACTGAATCGTGCATCGGCTCTGACGGATTGTAAGCGCACGGTTTCAGGTACTATTTCACTCCCCTCCCGGGGTACTTTTCATCTTTCCCTCACGGTACTTGTCCGCTATCGGTCACCAGGGAGTATTCAGGCTTATCGGGTGGTCCCGACAGATTCACACCGGATTTCACGGGCCCGGTGCTACTCGGGTATTCGTATCGACAGTCGCCGTGTTTTCGTCTACGGGATTCTCACCCTCTACGACGGGCCGTTCCAGACCACTTCGACTAACACGACGATTTCTCACTGTCGGCCGGCATGGCAGCGCCGACACAACGAACCCCACAACCCCGAATACACAACCCCTGCCAGGTATCACATGTACTCGGTTTAGCCTCATCCGCTTTCGCTCGCCACTACTCACGGAATCACATGTTGTTTTCTCTTCCTGTGGGTACTGAGATGTTTCACTTCCCCACGTTCCCTCCACACACCCTATATATTCAGATGCGGGTAACACGACATCACTCGTGCTGGGTTTCCCCATTCGGAAATCCTCGGATCACAGCTCGGTTGACAGCTCCCCGAGGCATATCGCAGCCTCCCACGTCCTTCATCGGCTCCTGGTGCCAAGACATCCACCGTACGCTCATAAACACTTACAACAAAGATGCTCGCGTCCACTGTGCAGTTCTCAAACAACACACAACAACCCCTACCAACGCCGGCCCTCGGGCCAACCGCCTTCGTAAGTCATCGTCGCTGAAAAAACACATCGCGTGTTCCCTCAGGACCCAACAGTGCACCGATATAACTTTCCTCCCACCGGCACTCGGGCCGGCAGTAGTGAAGAAAATGCTTGTCAGCGTTCCACCCATGAGCTTCTGCCGTTCCACCTGTGGGAACGAAACAGTCTCTGCCCGTGAGGAATTCACCTGTGTGAACCCTCACCGGGAGAAGTGCTCCTTAGAAAGGAGGTGATCCAGCCGCACCTTCCGGTACGGCTACCTTGTTACGACTTCGTCCCAATCGCCGATCCCACCTTCGACGGCTCCCTCCCACGAGGGGTTAGGCCACCGGCTTCGGGTGTTACCGACTTTCATGACGTGACGGGCGGTGTGTACAAGGCCCGGGAACGTATTCACCGCAGCGTTGCTGATCTGCGATTACTAGCGACTCCGACTTCACGGGGTCGAGTTGCAGACCCCGATCCGAACTGAGACCGGCTTTAAGGGATTCGCTCCACCTCACGGTATCGCAGCCCTCTGTACCGACCATTGTAGCATGTGTGAAGCCCTGGACATAAGGGGCATGATGACTTGACGTCGTCCCCACCTTCCTCCGAGTTGACCCCGGCAGTCTCCTGCGAGTCCCCACCATCACGTGCTGGCAACACAGGACAAGGGTTGCGCTCGTTGCGGGACTTAACCCAACATCTCACGACACGAGCTGACGACAGCCATGCACCACCTGTCTACCGGCCACAAGGGAAACCACATCTCTGCGGTCGTCCGGTACATGTCAAACCCAGGTAAGGTTCTTCGCGTTGCATCGAATTAATCCACATGCTCCGCCGCTTGTGCGGGCCCCCGTCAATTCCTTTGAGTTTTAGCCTTGCGGCCGTACTCCCCAGGCGGGGCGCTTAATGCGTTGGCTACGGCACGGATCCCGTGGAAGGAAACCCACACCTAGCGCCCACCGTTTACGGCGTGGACTACCAGGGTATCTAATCCTGTTCGCTACCCACGCTTTCGCTCCTCAGCGTCAGTTACTGCCCAGAGACCCGCCTTCGCCACCGGTGTTCCTCCTGATATCTGCGCATTTCACCGCTACACCAGGAATTCCAGTCTCCCCTGCAGTACTCGAGTCTGCCCGTATCGCCTGCAAGCCCGCAGTTGAGCTGCGGGTTTTCACAGACGACGCGACAAACCGCCTACGAGCTCTTTACGCCCAGTAATTCCGGACAACGCTCGCACCCTACGTATTACCGCGGCTGCTGGCACGTAGTTGGCCGGTGCTTCTTCTGCAGGTACCGTCACTTGCGCTTCGTCCCTGCTGAAAGAGGTTTACAACCCGAAGGCCGTCATCCCTCACGCGGCGTCGCTGCATCAGGCTTGCGCCCATTGTGCAATATTCCCCACTGCTGCCTCCCGTAGGAGTCTGGGCCGTGTCTCAGTCCCAGTGTGGCCGGTCGCCCTCTCAGGCCGGCTACCCGTCGTCGCCTTGGTAGGCCATTACCCCACCAACAAGCTGATAGGCCGCGGGCTCATCCTGCACCGAAAAACTTTCCACCCCTCACCATGCAGCAAGAGGTCATATCCGGTATTAGACCCAGTTTCCCAGGCTTATCCCGAAGTGCAGGGCAGATCACCCACGTGTTACTCACCCGTTCGCCACTAATCCACCCAGCAAGCTGGGCTTCATCGTTCGACTTGCATGTGTTAAGCACGCCGCCAGCGTTCGTCCTGAGCCAGGATCAAACTCTCCGTTGAAGACTCACAATCACCCCCGAAAGGGCAATCAGTCAAAGACATCGAGTCAAATCACTAGCAAAAAAACTCAAACTAGCAAAACACTGAACCACCGCAGACGGAAGAATGCGATGTCCAGCAACAACCACCGAACAAAATTCGATGGCCGCACCAAAAATTATTTGGCACTGACATTCATCGGCACACTGTTGAGTTCTCAAAGAACACGCACACATCATCACGTTCCGGACTGTTGTCCGAACCGCTCTGAGGCAACTGTTCCAGCCTACTTCCTTCTGCTCACGGACGCAAGTCCGTGTTGCTTTCGGAACCAGGGGCGACTCGAAACCTTACCAGAAGGTTCGGAGCCATCACATTCGCAGGCGCCTTCGTCCAACCTCGTTGTCCCGTTCCTTTCGGCCCGGGTCGGTGTCCGTGTCGCTCTGACCTGGAATAAGTTACGCGAACATCTCCGAGAAAACCAAATCGCCTGATCAACGCATGTTTTGGCCTCTCCGATCCCCTTATGAGAGGTACAGGACGACCCGTCCACCGTGGTGCCCGTCGCGTCCGCTCACGGATCGTCCTACTTCTCGAGTAACGTTCACGGTTGAGTTGAGCGAGGAAGGGTGCCGTGACGTCGACGGGGAACATGGTGGGGTTGTTCGCCGGTATCGGCGGGCTGGAGCTCGGACTCGGGCGACACGGTTGGAACACCGAACTCCTCTGCGAGATCGAGCCGGGGGCTCAGGCAGTACTACGCACGCGTTTCCCCGACGTTCCCCTTCATCCGGACGTCACGCGTCTCCGCTCTCTCCCCCGCGATACAGAACTCGTCGCCGCAGGCTTCCCGTGCCAGGACCTCTCCCAGGCGGGTCGCACGGCCGGCATCACGGGATCGAAGTCCGGACTCGTCGACGAGGTGTTCCGTCTCGTCAAACGTAAGAACGGCCCGCGCTGGCTCGTCGTGGAGAACGTTCCCTTCATGCTGCAGCTCGGTCGTGGTGCAGCGATGCGCCACATCACCGACGCGTTCGAGGAACTCGGCTACATGTGGGCCTATCGCGTGGTCGACGCCCGCGCATTCGGCCTTCCCCAGCGCCGGCACCGCGTCCTGATGGTCGCCTCGCGCACAGACGACCCCCGCACCGTGTTGTTCGGCGAGGATGCCGGGATGCCCATTGAGGGCAATCCCGATCTGTTCCCGTGTGGTTTCTACTGGACGGAGGGTGTGCGCGGACTCGGATGGGCGGTCAACGCCGTGCCCACACTGAAGGGCGGCTCGACCCTCGGAATCGCCAGTCCACCGGCCGTGCGACTGCCGTCCGGCGAGATCGTCACCCCCGGCCTGACCGACGCGGAACGACTCCAGGGATTCGACGCCGACTGGACCGCGCCCGCCGTCGAGGCTCCCGGCGTCCGATCCGGACACCGGTGGCGTCTGGTCGGCAATGCGGTCAGCGTCCGGATGGCGTCGTGGGTGGGCCACCGACTGAACAACCCGATCGAGTACAGCTCCGATCACGAGACACCGCTGCGTCCGGGTGACACCTGGCCGACCGCCGCGTGGGGTACGCGTGGGCAGGCGTTCCGCGTGCACGAGTCGCAATGGCCCGTCCAGGCATCCTACGAGGACCTCGGAGACTTCCTCCTCGACGCTCGTCTGCTCTCGGCGCGGGCGACGGCGGGTTTCCTCCGGCGCGCACGGTCCGGCAACCTTCGTTTCCTGCCGGGATTCCTCGAGGACGTCGAGAACCACCTCGAACGCATGGGTGGATTCCCGCGAGTGGCGGCCTGAGCCACGGTGACGGAGTCGCGGTGATGTCGTCGGATCGGCCCGGGACGGATCCGCGTACGAGTGCGCGGATGAGCCGGCAGCGTCGACGCGACACCGTTCCCGAAGTTGCGTTGCGCAGAGAACTGCATCGCCGTGGTCGGCGGTTCTTCGTCGACCGTGCTCCGCTGCCCGGACTGCGACGACGCGCCGACCTGGTCTTTCCTCGTCGCCGGGTCGCGGTCTATGTGGACGGCTGCTTCTGGCACAGTTGCCCGCAGCACGCGACCTACCCGAAGAACAACGCCGAATGGTGGGCGGCCAAGCTGGCGGCCAACGTACAGCGCGACCGGGACACCGACATGCGACTGCAGACCGCGGGGTGGACGGTGGTGCGGGTATGGGAGCACGAGGACCCCGTCGCCGCCGCGACTCGCGTGGAGACTGCTCTGTCGTCGCCCCCGGACACGGACAGAGGCCCGGCGCAGGGATGACCTCCCCGCACCGGCCCCGAGACCTACCCGATCAGCCCTTCGTGAGCTGCGCGTACCGCGCGACGTGCTGCTCGGCGGTACCGAACTCGTACTCGATCGCGGTCAGCCGCTTGAAGTAGTGCCCGACGGCGAGTTCTTCCGTCATGCCCATACCGCCGTGGAGCTGGACGGCGTTCTGGCCGACGAAGCGTGCCGCGCGGCTGATCGTCGCCTTCGCGGCCGAGGATGCCCGCGCCCGCGTGGCATCGTCGCTGTCGAGATGGAGAACGGCCAGATAGGCGGCGGCGACCGCCTGCTCGACCTCCATGTACATGTCGACCATGCGGTGCTGGAGCGCCTGGAAGCTGCCGATGGACTGACCGAACTGCTGACGTTGCTTCGCGTACTCGACCGTGTCGGCGAGCACCTTGCGCATGAGACCCACCGCTTCGGCCGAGACGGCGGCGATCGCCTCGTCGATGCCGCGGGAGATGGACGGCCATGCGCCGCCCTCCTCGCCGAGCAACGAGCCGGCGGGCAGTCGCAGACCCGAGAAGACCAGGTCGGCAGCGCGTCGATCGTCGATCGTGCGGTAGGAGTGGATCTCCACACCGGCCGGCGGGTCTGCGGGATCGAAGTCGACGAGGAACAGCGAGATCCCGTCGGTGTCGGTGCGCTCGCCCGACGTGCGGGCGGTCACGAGCAGGTGCGTCGCCAGCGGAGCGCTGGTGACGACGGTCTTCTCCCCGTCGAGGACCCACTCGTCGCCTTCGCGACGCGCAGTGGTGGACACGTCGTGGAAGACGTACCCGGAGGTGGGCTCCGTCGCGGCGAAGGCCGTGACGGCCTCTCCGGCAGCGATCGCCTCGAGGACGGACCGGGCTCGATCGACCCCCGCGCGACCGAGCAGTCCGCCCCCGAGGACGACCGTGTCGACGTACGGCTCGACGACGAGTGCATGTCCGAGTGCTTCGGACACCACCATCAGTTCGACCGGTCCGCCGCCCATTCCCCCCACATCTTCCGGAAGCGTCGCCCCGAGGATTCCGAGATCCTCGGCAAATGCTCGCCACACCTCCGGTTGCCAACCTTCACCGGTGGTCGCGACCTTCCGGCTTTGCGCCAGGTCGTAGCGACCGGCGAGGAACTTGGTGACCGAATCACGAAGGAGCTCCTGCTCCTTGCTCAAACCGAAGTCCATCAGAGCCCCAATGCTGCTTTTGCGAGAATGTTTCGCTGGATCTCGTTGCTGCCGGCGTAGATCGACCCGGCACGGTCGTTGAAGTAACGCAGCGGCGCGACGGCCTGCCATTCCTCACCGCTGACATACTCGTCGGCGGGCGGAACGTAGTCGGCCACCGGGCCACCGGGCGCGGTGATGTGCGGCTGGTAGACCCGGCCGCGCGGACCTGCCGCTTCGAGCGTCAGCTGGGTGATCGTCTGGCTGAGTTCGGTGCCGAGAATCTTCAGCATCGACGAGGCGGGACCGGGATCCTTGCCCGCGGAGAGTGCTGCGAGAGTGCGGTATTCGAGGATCTCGAGCACTTCCGTGCGGATCCGTGCCTCGGCGAGCTTGGCGGAGAACGCCGGGTCGTCGATGAGTGTGCCGCCGGCCGGGCCGGGCTGTTCGGCCGCCGCTGCGGCGACCCGCTCGGCCATCACCTGCAGCGCGGGGGCTGCTGCGGCGCCCCCACGCTCGAAGATGAGCAGGTACTTCGCGACGGTCCAGCCGTCGTCGATCTTTCCGAGCACGTTCTTCTTCGGGACGCGCACCCCGTCGAAGAAGACCTGGTTCTGCACTTCCTCACCGGAAGTCATGACCAGAGGCCGGATTTCGATACCCGGCGTGGTCATGTCGATGAGCAGGAAGGTGATGCCCTGCTGCTTGCGCCCGGTCTTCGACGTGCGCACGAGCGCGAACATCCAGTTCGCCTCGGTGGCGTGCGTGGTCCAGATCTTGCTGCCGGTGACGATCAGGTCGTCGCCGTCGTCGACCGCCGCCATGCTGAGCGAGGCGAGGTCGGATCCGGCCTCGGGCTCGGAGTAGCCCTGGCAGAAGAAGACCTCGCCGGTGAGGATCCGGGGCAGGAAGAAGTTCTTCTGCTCCTCGGTGCCGTACGCGACGATCGCGTGGGCCACCATCCGGATACCCATGGGCGACAGCGACGGCGCGCCGGCGAGGATCGACTCGCGACTGAAGATGTAGTGCTGCGTCTGCGTCCAGTCGCATCCGCCGTATTCGACCGGCCAGGCCGGCGCCGCCCAACCACGCTCATGGAGGATGCGCTGCCACTCCATGCTCGCCTCGTGGTCGGAGTACACGCTCGTTGCGAGGCGTCCGGCCCGCCGCAGTTCGGGCGTCAGCTTCTCGTCGAGAAACGATCGCACCTCGTCTCTGAAGGCGGCGTCGGCCTCTGACCACGCTAGTTCCATGTCTTCTCCCCGCAGAGCGCGACCGCCACTGCCGGGCCGTCGTGCGAATTGTCGTTAACTTTTCGAGAGTGCTTCGAAATCTACTTCCGGCCGAGCGGACTCGTCAATAGACGAATTTCACCTGCAGTAACGGCACGATCCGAGTCCGACGACGAGAACATGGGTGTGCGCGCGGCCCGCAGGCGACACCTGCCGGATGAGAAGACGGAACGTTCACTCGACACGCAGAAACCACGTGGAGCGCCCACGAGATGCGGTGACTGCGGTCACATATTCTGATAGAACGTTGTTCTTGAGAATGTAAATGTCACTCTTTCAGCGTCGGCAGTCGGTGGATATCGAAGTTCGGAGGCACGTCTGTGAAGTTCTGGAGCGGGACCGCATTCATGAAGACCGCGGAGATGCCGGCCGTCGCACGCATGCTCGACGAGGCGGGCTTCCACGGCATGCTCGTCTCGGACCACCTGATCTACCCGAAGGAACTGAAGACCGTCTACCCCGGACACGAGAGCGGCAAGCCGTTCTGGTCGCCGGAGACCGAGTGGCCCGACGCCTGGGTACTCATCGGCGCGATGGCCGCCGTGACGGAGAAACTGCACTTCGGCAACAACGTCTACATCGCGCCGTCCCGACCGATTCTCGAGGTCGCCAAGCAGGTGGGCACCGCCGCCGCGATCGCGGGTGGACGCGTCTCCATCGGCCTGTCCGCGGGCTGGATGCGCGAGGAGTTCGACCTGCTCGGCCAGGACTTCGACAACCGCGGGCCCCGGTTGAACGAGATGATCCGGGCTCTCCGCGAACTGTGGAAGGGCGGATGGGTCTCGTTCCGGGGCGAGTACTACGACATCCCCGAGATGACCATCGAACCCCACCCCCCGAGCCCGGTTCCGATCCTGTGCGGTGGCGAATCCGCGCCGGCCCTCCGACGCGCCGCGCGCTACTGCGACGGCTGGGTCGGCACCGCCTACACCCTCGACGTGGCAGAGCAATGGATCGAGCGCATCAACGGTTATCGCCGCGAGTACGGACGAGAGAACGAGCCGTTCGACATCATCGTCGGCCTGCGCGACGAACCGTCCGTGGAGTTGTACCGCCGGGCGGAGAAGATCGGCATCACCGGCGTCATGGTGTCCCCCTGGGCCAACTGGGAGGCCACCCATTCGGGAGATCACGATCACCTTCTCGGCACCGCCGGTCAGTACCGCGCGCCCATCGAGGACTTCGCAGAGAGGATCATCACGAAGCTCGTGTGAAAGAACCGAATACGAGAAAACCCTCACCGGCAGGACCGGTGAGGGTTTTCGTGTGTGCGCCCGAAGGGATTCGAACCCCTAACCTTCTGATCCGTAGTCAGATGCTCTATCCGTTGAGCTACGGGCGCATGTGTATTCAATTGTCGTCGGTGACGCTACACCAACTGGCGGAGGCGAGAGGATTTGAACCTCCGGTCCCCGGTAAGGGGGACAACTCATTAGCAGTGAGTCCCATTCGGCCGCTCTGGCACGCCTCCTCGGGGATTCGATGCTCTCGAACCGCCGGATCGAAACATTACACATGCCCCGAGGGGAAACGCAAAACGCCTGGTCAGAAGCTTGCAGACGGGCGGTATCCGACATCCTGCCCGCAGGTCGCCGACCGACGAGGCGCATAATCACCACGTGACTCCACGGACCCGCCCCGACCTCGAATCGATCCCCGCCTACGTTCCGGGCCGCTCGTTCCCCGGTGCGGTGAAGCTCGCCAGCAACGAGACGACGATCGGCCCGCTCCCCAGCGTCCGGGAGGCGCTCGCGGAAGCCGCCGCCGGCCTCAACCGCTACCCCGACAACGGCGCGACCGAACTCGTCGCGGCTTTGTCGGAGCGGCTCGGCGTGCCGACCGAGCGGATCGCAGTGGGCTGCGGATCGGTGAGTCTGTGCCAGGAACTCGTGCAGATCACGTGCGACGGGGGCGACGAGGTGATCTTCGCGTGGCGCTCGTTCGAGGCGTACCCCATCATCGCGGCCGTGGCCGGCGCGACCGCCGTGCGCGTTCCGAACACCGCGGATCACGGACACGACCTGAAGGCCATGCTCGCCGCGATCACCGACCGCACTCGGCTGATCTTCGTGTGCAATCCGAACAACCCCACCGGATCGCTGCTGGGCAAGGCCGAACTCGAGCAGTTCCTCGACGCCGTCCCCGAACACATCGTCGTCGCCCTGGACGAGGCGTACTTCGAATACGTCCGCCCCGAGCCGGGTGAGGATCTGCCGGACGGTCTCGCACTCGCAGAAGGTCGCAGCAACGTCGTCGTGCTCCGCACCTTCTCCAAGGCCTACGGCCTCGCGGGCATTCGCGTCGGATATGCGGTCGCCGACCCGTCGGTCGTGACCGCACTGAGCAAGGTCCACACCCCGTTCTCCGTCAACTCGCTTGCCCAGACGGCGGCCGTGGCGTCGCTCGCCGCCGCGAACGAGCTACTGGCCCGCACCGAGGGTGTCGTCGCCGAACGGGAGCGGGTCCACGCCGCACTCGTCGACGCCGGCTACGAGGTCCCCGCGAGCGCCGCGAACTTCCTGTGGCTGCCGTTGGGCGAACGCTCCGCCGCGTTCTCCGAGGCCGCAGCGGAGGCGGGCGTGGTGCTGCGCAACTTCACCGGCGAAGGAACCCGGGTGACGATCGGCGACCCTCATGAGAACGACCTGTTCCTCGACTTCGCGACCGGGCAGGGACGGGCACTCGCCGGCCTGGGCTGACCTGTGACGAGACCCAACCGTTATGGCTGGGTATCGGCGGCGTGATCCGACCCTGACAGACTCGTGCGGTCGGATCGAGCCGGGGTCGGAGGAACTGTATGGGGGCAGGCACGGTGCGTCGCGCCCTGTCGACCTGCGCGCTCGTCGGCTCCTTGGTCGCTTTCGGTGGTTCGGCGCCCGCCGGCGCTGCACCGTCGAGCAGCGCGCCCTCGAACACCGTCCCGCTCCGGGTGATCGCGTTCGGCGATCTGCACGGAAATCTTCTGCCCCCGCAGGGACTGCACGGTGAGGTCGTCCGATCGGATGGTGTCTCGGTCCCCGCGGGGGGTGCGGCCTATCTCGCCGCCTACGTCCGGCAGCTCCGGGAGCAGGCCGACAACTCCGTGCTCTACGCCGTGGGCGACACGTGGGGTTCGTCGCCGCTCGAGTCGGGCCTGTTCCACGACGAGCCGACGATCGCCTTGCTCGACGAGCTCGACCTCACCGCGGCGACTCTGGGCAACCATGAACTGGACCGCGGTTACGCCGAATTCGAGCGGTTGCGGGACGGCGGTTGCCACCCCGAGGAAGGCTGCCGCTACGCCGAGCTCTTCGAGGGCGCGAACTTCCCGATCCTCGGCGCCAACCTCACCACGACCGCCGGAACACCTGCCGCACTCCCCTACAGCATCGACTACGTGGGCGGATTACCCGTCGGGGTCATCGGCGTCGTGCCGAGCAACACCCCCGACATGATCCGGCCCGACGCGATCGCGGGGCTGCAGTTCGAGGACGAGATCGCCTCCGTCAACCGCACCGCCGACATCCTGGGCGCGCTCGGCGTCCGCTCGATCGTCGTGCTCTACAAGGGCGACATCGGCGCCATCGAGGGCGACGATCCGTGTCCGAACGGAGACGGCGGGGCAGCAGCCATCGCGACGTCCGTCTCCCCCGACGTGGACCTCATCATCACCTCCGACGGCGACCGGCATTTCAACTGCACCTACACCGACCCGGCGGGTAGGCCGCGCACCGTCGTGCAGGGCGCCTCTCACGGGCGCATCCTGTCGGTCGCCGACCTCGTCATCGACCGTCAGAGCCGAGAGGTGTTGCGCGACAGCACAGTCGTCTTCACCCAGGTCGTCACGCACGACATCGATCCGGATCCGACCACACTCGAGTTCGTCGACCGCGCGGTGGAGAAGTCGGCGGAGGTCGCGAACCGGTCGATCGCTCGCATCGGCGCGGACATCACGCGGCGCGAGACCTCGAGCGGGGAATCGGCACTGGGCAATCTGGTGGCCGACGCCCAACTCGCGGCGACGCGGCATCTGGGGGCGCAGATCGCCCTGATGAACCCCGGTGGACTCCGCAGCGACCTGCTCGCCGGAGACGGCACCATTTCGTACCGGGAGACCTACGCGGTGCAGCCTTTCGGGAACATGCTGCAGGTGCTCGACCTCACCGGAGCTCAACTCGACGCACTGCTCGAGCAACAGTTCCAGGAGAGTCCGGTGGGCTCGGATGTCGAACGCATCCTGGCGCCGTCGCACAACCTGCACTACACCCTCGACCGGCTCGCGCCGCGTGGAGAACGCATCCGGTCGATCACCATCGACGGCGAGACCGTGGACCCCGATCGCATGTACAAGGTGGTGGTGAACAACTTCTTGTCCGGCGGCGGAGACGGTTTCACCGTGTGCACCGAAGCGCACGGACTGGTCGGGGCGGGCAAGGATCTGGATGCCCTCAACAGCTATCTGGCCACCCGCTCGCGTGTGGAGTCGCCGGCCGTCGATCGCATCCGCCTGCACTGAGACGGTCCCCGTCGGCGCGGGGCGTGGTCAGCGGAGTCCGAGCGCGTCCTCGAGGGTCGGCCACGCGGCCTTGATGTCGTCCTGCCAGTAACCCCACGAATGCGTGCCCCAGGGGCGGTAGACGACGCGCGCGGGAATGCCGAGTTCGCGGAGGCGACGGTCGTAGGTGACGGTGCACACGAAGGTGCCGAGCTCGAGGGGCGCACCGACGGTGAGCACGTCCTGGCCGGCACCGAGATCGTGCGGGCCGAGTAGTCCGTTGCCGGTACTCAGGAAGACCTCCTTGCCGCGCAGCCTCTCGGCGAGCAGGTAGGAGTCGTGCTCCTCCCACCGACCGTCCTCGGGTGGTCCCCACATGTTGTCGGGGTTGCCGCCCTTGTAGGCAACGGTTCCGCGCACCGTGTCGCGGGAGGAGTCGCTGGATGTGTCGTAGCACCCGCTCAGCGCCGCGACCCCCTGGTAGAGGTCGGGATTGCGGGTGATCAGCGACATCGCCCCGGTGGCTCCCATCGACAGTCCCGCAACCGCGTTGACACCGTTGCCGCCGAATTCGGCATCGATCAACGGCGGCAATTCCTCGGTCAGGAAGGTCTCCCACTTGTTGACCCCGAGGACGGGGTCGGGAGTGTTCCAGTCGGTGTAGTAACTCGCGGTGCCACCGACGGGAAGGACGACGTTGGTGTTCTTGTCGGCGAAGAACTCCTCGATGTCGGTGCGCTGCGTCCACGTGCTCTCGCGGAACTCGGACTCTTCACCGGCGCTGACACCGTCGAGCAGGTACAGGCTGGGGCGTGCCCCCTCCCACGCCGGGTGCAGCACCTGTACCTGCACGATCCGGTTCATGGCCGGCGAATGGACGAACAGCTTCGTCTGCCTGTCGCCGACGCGTTCGACGTGGTCGATCCTCGCCGACGCCGGCTGGGCATGGGCGATCGTCGCGCCGGAGATCGGCACCATCAACGCCACCGCGACAGCCGCCGCAAGTCTCTTCACCATCGAACTCCCCGTCCCCCGACGACCTGGAGTGATCTCACAGTCCCTACCTGTACCCGGTCAAGCGGACCTGCACGCGACCCTAATACCCATCCTCCGTTTCGTGACGAATCGGAGGATGTACGGCCGCGTCGCCCCCGCCGGGTGGGCGAGGGCGACGCGTGCGAGCCGGGTGGTCAACGGAGGTGGTGCACCTCCTGCAGGCCGTAGACCGGGGTCGGGATTCCTTCGTAGCGCGCCTTCAGCTGCAACGCCAGGTACAGCGAGTAGTGCCGCGACTGGTGCAGATTGCCGCCGTGGAACCACAGGCCGTCCTGCTGCGTGGGCTTCCACATGTTGCGCTGTTCGCCCTCCCACGGACCTGGGTCCTTGGTGGTGTCGGAGCCCAGACCCCAGCACTTACCCACCTTGTCTGCGACCTCCTGGGAGATCAGGTCGGCGACCCAGCCGTTCATCGAGCCGTAGCCGGTCGCGTAGACGACGAGATCGGCGTCGAGTTCGGTGCCGTCCTCGAGGATCACCGAGGTCTCGGTGAGCTCACGGACGTTGCCGTGGGCCAGCTCGATGTCGCCGTTCGCGACGAGCTCCGAGGCACCGACGTCGATGTAGTAGCCGGACGCACGACGCAGGTACTTCATGAACAGACCCGAACCGTCGTCGCCCCAGTCGTGCCGGAAGCCCGCCTTCTCGAGCCGGTCGTAGAACTCGGCGTCGCGCTCGCGGATCTTCTCGTAGATCGGGATCTGGAACTCGTGCATGATCCGGTACGGCAGGGACGCGAAGGTCAGGTCGGCCTTCTGGGTCGTGACGCCTGCGGCGAGGGCCCGCTCGGAGTACAGGTCGCCGAGGCCGAGGTCCATGAGCGAATCGGATTTGACGATGTGCGTCGACGAGCGCTGCACCATCGTGACGTCCGCGCCGACCTCCCACAGGGCACCGCAGATGTCGTGTGCGCTGTTGTTGGCACCGATCACGACGACCTTCTTGCCGGCATAGGCGTCGGGGCCGGGGTGGGCGCTGGAATGGTGCTGTTCGCCGCGGAACAGGTCCATCCCGGGGAAGTCGGGGACGTTCGGCTTACCCGACATGCCGGTCGCGATGACGAGCTGCTTCGGCCGGAGGACCACCGGTTCGCCGTCGCGCACGACGTGGACGGTCCACTCCCCTGTCTCCTCGTCGTAGCTCGCCGAGGTGCACTCCGACTTCGACCAGTACGGAACCTCCATCACCTTCGTGTACATCTCGAGCCAGTCCGCGATCTTGTCCTTGGGCGCGAAGACCGGCCAGTTGTCGGGGAAGGGCATGTACGGCAGGTGGTCGTACCAGACCGGGTCGTGGAGACACAGCGACTTGTAGCGGCCGCGCCACTGGTCGCCGGGCCGGTCGTACTTGTCGAGCACGATCGCGGGGACCCCGAGCTGACGCATGCGGGCGCCGAGCGCGATGCCGCCCTGACCACCACCGACGATCACGACGTACGGCTGGCGCGTGTAGCCGAGCTCGCGTTCCTCGATCTCTCGCTGCTCCGACCACGTGACCCTCTGCTTGTCCGCGCCATGGTTCGTACCGCGCGGACGACGCGTGCCCTTCTTCTCCTCGTATCCCTTCAGTTCCTGCATCGTGGTCAGCAACGTGAAGGCGCGATCCTCACCGCTCTCCTCGTCGCGCTTCAGACGCAGATGGCCGACGCCACGCCCCACCGCGGTCTCGAATGCGATCCAGGCGCTGAGCACGCCGTCGTCGTCGGACGCCGGTTCGGTAGCGCGGAAACCGCTCGGGTCGGTCTCGGCGAGTCGCGCGTGCAGCATGTCCGCGACGCCCGCGCGTCCCTCGACGGTCTTGAGATTCCAGGTGAAGGCGACGAGATCGCGCCAGAAGGAGTCGGTGCCGAACAGGCCGGCAGCGGCGTCGACGTCGCGCTGCGCGAGGGCGGTGCCGAAAGTCTGCAACCAGGCGTCGACGCGGTCGTCGGGAGTCGCGGAGCCGGTGGTCGCAGGCTTGTCGAGGGTGTCGGTCATGGTGAGTCCTTTCCCGTAGTGATGTGATCCAGAACACTCCCCATGCCTGCACCCGGGCAAGCGTTGCGTCACGTTGCACGGGCACCCATTTGTGGCGCAGCACACATTTGCGCCCTATGCTCCGAGGACGACGACGAAGAGGAGACCGTGACCACGTTCAGCGCGATCGCGCCCGGCACCGACCTGTCGCGCTACGCGCGCGAGTTGACGCGGATGCACGACGCAGTGATCGGCGGCGCCCGGTCACCGATGCGACCCCGGCCGCTGGTGTCCCGTTCGTGGCAGCGCGTGCTCGACGCAGGCCTCGATCCCACCGGGATCAACGAGCGAAACCGCCTGCCGGCCGCGGAGGTCGAGCGACGCCGCCGCGCGTCCGCTCTCTCCGCGGTGATCGGCGATCTCGAACAGGTGATCACGCCCGTCGCCGACGCCTCCCATCTGCTGCTGGTGGTGACGGATGCCGACGGCGTGATTCTCTGGCGCAGCGGTTCCGCACCGATCCGTTCCCGCGCCGACGCCCTCGGTTTCCAGGAGGGAACGGTGTGGACCGAATCGACGGTCGGCACCAACGCCATCGGCACGGCGCTCGCGGAGGCCGCACCCGTCCAACTGTTCTCGGGTGAGCACTTCGAGACGACCCAGCACCCTTGGTACTGCACCGCCGCCCCGATCCACGACCCGATCCGCGGCGACCTGCTGGGCATCGTCGACGTCAGCGGCCCTGCACTGACCCTGCATCCGGCCATCATCGCCCTCGTCGACACCGCCGTCCGGCTCGCCGAATCGCAGTTGTGGCGACGGCACGAGGTGCGCCTCGAACGGCTCCGCACCGAGGCCGCTCCGCTGCTGTCGTCGACCCGGGGACCGGTGCTGCTCGTCGACGAGGACGGTTGGGTCGCGCACGCCTCCGGTATCGCCGCCGAGCGGGTCGCGGTTCCGCGGCAGGCCCGTCCCCTGACCGTGCCGGGAATGGGATTGTGTGTACCCGAACGTCTTTCACACGGTTGGCTGATACGCGGGGCGGCAGCGACCTCGAGACTGCGGATGATTCTGCACGTGTCGTCGTCGCCGACCGTGGAGGTCTTCGGGGACGACGACTCGTGGCGCACCCTCGTCACCGCCCGTCAGGCCGAGATCCTGCTGTTGCTGCACGAACGCGGCCCGGACGGAATGACGGTCGCGGCGCTCAGCCGGGCCCTCTACGGGGACGACGACCATGCCGTGTCGGTCCGGGCCGAGGTGTCGCGGCTGCGACGCGCGATCGGAGACGTGATCGAGAGCAAGCCCTACCGGCTCGCCGGCACCGTCGACCTGTCGCTGAACCTCGGTACGGACGAACGGCTCGCCGACTCCGACTTCATCCGCCGCTCGGGGGCGCCCGGAGTGCGAGCGCTCGGCGCCGCCCACTGACGCGGCCGGGCCATGTTTCCACCCCTCGGCGACCGGGAACGCACCAGTGAACCCGAGTCGTCGAACATGTTGGAGACACAATGACCGTTCTCGTCGTCACGGACAGTCCCGAAGGTCCGACCCAGAAGATCGCCCGGCTCGTCGCCGATGCGCTGGGTGAGCGGGACATCGACGTCACCGTCGGTGACATCTCGGATCTCGAGCGGTCGGAGGAATTCGAAGGCGTCGTCTTCGGAGGTGAGGTCGACGCCGGTGAATACTCGCCGGACACCCTCGAACTGTTGTCGTCGCGGGCCTCCGGGTTGAGTCAGCAACTCGTGTGGCTGTTCGCAGTGGGCGACGAAAGCGGCGAGGACACACCGGATCCGGTGTCCGAGCTCGCGGCACTCGACTACCGCTCCTTCGCCCCGTCCGCGGGCGAGGACGAGGTGCGGTCGTGGGCCGCCTTCATCGCCGACGAGATCGACGGCCACAGCTGAACCCGCACGTTCCCACGAGCGAAGGGCCGCCATGCTGCACACGGATGTCGCGCCGGGCGTACATCGTCTCGCACACGCCGACGTCAACGTCTACCTGATCGAGGACGACGACGGAGTGACCGTCGTCGACACGGGACTGCCCGCGACCGCGGGCCGCATCGAAGGAGCGATCTCACGGCTCGGCCGACGCGTCGACGACGTGCAGGGAGTCGTCCTCACGCACGCCCACTTCGACCACGTCGGTTCGGCGAAGCGACTGCGTGAACGGTGGCGCGTGCCGGTCTGGGCGCATCGCGACGAGAAGTTCCTCGCCGCACATCCCTATCGCTACCAGCACGAACGCAATCGGCTGCTCTATCCGGTCCGGTATCCCGCGTGCATCCCCGTGCTCACCCGGATGACCGTGGCGGGGGCACTGTGGGTGCGCGGCATCGACGACGTGGCGCTCTTCCACGGCTCCGAGCCGCTCGACCTGCCCGGTCGTCCCGTCCCTCTCCACACCCCCGGCCACACCTACGGGCACTGCGCACTGCATCTTCCTGATCGTGACACCGTGATCGTCGGCGACGCGATCGTCACCCTCGACCCGTACACCGGCAGGCACGGTCCACAGATCGTCTCGGGTGCGGCCACCGCCGACAGCGCTACCGCTCTCGCCTCACTGTCGGCCATCGCCGGTACCGGCGCGAAACACGTCCTCGTCGGCCACGGCGAGCCCTGGCACGACGGGGCGGCCGCGGCCGTGGAGCGAGCGGTGCTCGCCGGGCCGAGCTGAGGCGGTCCGAAGACCGGAACGCGCACAGCCCCGGTGGATATCCACCGGGGCTGTGAACCTGCGCGGAAGCGGAGGGATTTGAACCCCCGTTGGTGTTACCCAAGCTCGCTTTCAAGGCGAGTGCATTCGGCCGCTCTGCCACGCTTCCGTGGCAGATCCTAACCGCTCCGCGCGAACAAGACCTAACCGATTCGAAGCCTCAGCGGTCGGCCAGAGTGTGCTCGACGCGCGCGAAGACCCGCGCCAGCATGTCGAGCTCGTCCACCGACAGCAGATCGATGAGGTGGGTACGCACGTCGTCGACGTGGGTGGGCGCGGCCTCCCGCAGTCGCCGCCGGCCCTCGTCGGTGATGGTGGCGAGCACGCCGCGACCGTCGTCGGGGCACGAGCTGCGTACGACCATCTTCTCCTGTTCCATCCGCCGGATCTGATGGGTGAGACGACTGCGCGAGGACAGCACACCGTCGGCGAGATCGCTCATGCGCAACGCGCCGTCGGGGGCTTCGGAGAGCATGACCAGGATCCGATACTCCGCCAGCGACAAGCCGTGTCGATCGTTGAGAGACCGGCTGAGTGCGCTCATGAGACGGTTGTTCCCGTCCATGTAGAGACGCCAGGCCTCCTGCTCCTTCGCGGTCAACCACTTGGGTTCGTCTCGTTCGCTGGTCACGCCGGGGAGTGTAATGCCGAACGTCCGTTGTGTTACCCCTCGGTAGCTTCGAGCAGGTGACGGTGTCGCGACCGGAGTGACCGTCCCCTCACTGCGCCGCACGCGATAGCGTCGAACACATGTATGCAATCGTCGCCACCGAACCCGGTGGTCCAGAAGTTCTCCGGTGGACCGAGCAGCCCGACCCGGACCTGCCTCCCGGGCACGTACTTCTCGATGTCGCGGCGACCGCGGTCAACCGCGCCGACCTGCTGCAACGGCGCGGCCTCTACCCGCCGCCCCCGGGAGCGAGCAACATCCTGGGCCTCGAATGCTCCGGCGTGATCTCCGAACTCGGCGAGGGTGTGACGGGCTGGAACATCGGCGACCGGGTCTGCGCCCTGCTCACCGGCGGCGGGTACGCCGAGAAGGTCGCGGTACCCGCCTCCCAGCTGCTGCCGGTACCGAAGGGCATCGACCTCGCGGTCGCCGCGTCGCTTCCCGAGATCGCGTGCACGGTGTGGTCGAACGTCGTGATGACGGCCGGCCTGACGCGCGGCGACGTCCTGCTCGTCCACGGTGGCGGCGGCGGTATCGGCACGCACGCCATCCAGGTGGGTAAGGCGCTCGGTGCGAAGGTCGCGGTGACGGCCTCTGCCGGCAAGCTCGACCGCTGCCGCGAACTCGGTGCCGATCTGGCGATCGATTACCGCGAGCAGGACTTCGTCAGCGAAGTGCGCAACGCGTTCGGTGGCGCCGACGTCGTGCTCGACAACATGGGCGCGAAGTACCTGGCCCGGAACATCGACGTCCTCGCTCCCGACGGACGCCTCGTCGTCATCGGCATGCAGGGCGGCACCAAGGGCGAACTGCACCTCGGCAAACTGCTCGCCAAGCGCGGTCACGTCATCGCGACCGGTCTGCGCGGCCGGCCGGACTCGGGACCGTCGGGCAAGAGCGCGATCATCGACTCCGTGCGCGCCAACCTGTGGCCGCTCATCGAGGAGGCGAAGGTGCATCCCGTCGTGCACGCCGAGCTCCCGATCACCGAAGCGGCACGTGCACACGAACTGCTCGACAGTCCCGAGACCGTCGGGAAGGTCGTGCTGCGGATCGAGCGGCACTAGAGGTTGCGGCGCTGAATGCAACCAGAGGTTGCGGAGCTGAATGCAACTAGAGGTTGCGGAGCTCGCGGACGAGCTGATCCACCTCGAAGCTCGTCGTGTAGGGGGCGAGACCGATGCTCACCGCTCCCCCTTCGTCGCTGACGCCGAGGGAGTCGAGGAGACGGCTCGATCCGCGGGTGCTCGCCACCGTCGCAATGCGACGGTCGGCGAGGTGCGCAGCCACCTTCTCGGCCGGGACCCCGTCGACGGTGAAGCTCAGGGTGGGGACGCGACTCGACGCGCGGCCGAGCACGATCACACCGGTGAGGCTGTCGAGTTGCCGCATCAGCCGGTCGAACAGCACGTCCTGGTAGTTCTGCATCGAGCTGATCGAGATGTCGAGACGTTCGCGTCGTGAGCCGGTGGCGTCGTCGTCGAGCGAGGCGATGAAGTCGATGGACGCGGGGATGCCTGCGAGCAGGCCGAACTGGTGGCCGCCCACCTCGAGGCGCTCGGCCCCGCGCGCATGCGGGTTCAGCGACATCGCCGGCACCCGTTCGAGATGTCCGGGGTCGGCGAAGACGAGCGCGCCGATCTGCGGTCCGCCCCACGCGGCCATGTCGACGGTGAGGACGTCGGCGCCGAGATCGTCGATGTCGATATGGGCGTAGGGGGCGGCGCCGGCGGCGTCGACGACCATGAGGCCACCCACCTCGTGGACGAGATCGGCCACGGCTCGCACGTCGGGCGCGGTGCCGACGATCGACGACGCCGCGGTGAGCGCGACGAGCCGGGTGGTGGGCGTGATGAGTTCCTCGTACTGCCAGGTGGGCAGCTCACACGTCTCGATCTCGATCTCGGCCCACCGCACCTGCGCGCCGTAGCGGCTCGCGACCCGCAGCCACGGAGCGATGTTCGCTTCGTCGTCGAGCCGCGACAACACCATGCCGGTGCCGAGTCCGAGGCGGGAACTGAGGGCTTCGGCGAGCCAGGCGAGCAACACCGCGTGACTCGGGCCCAGGACGACCCCGGCCGGATCCGCACCCACGAGTTCCGCGACCGCGACGCGCGCCTCCTCGAGGATCGCGGCGCTGCGACGCGACGACAGGTGCCGTCCCGTGGCCGAGGCGGCCGAGTTCCGGAACGCAGTGGACACGGTGCGTGACACCACGTCGGGGATCTGCATGCCGGCCCGTGGATCGAGATGGATCCAACCGTCGCCGAGCGAGGGGATGAGCCCCCGGATCCGGGCAACGTCGTAAGCCATGGCAGACACTCTAGGTCCCGATGTCAATCGGGACGCGCCGTACCTGCACTCGGTGTTGCCCTCTCGGTAGGCTCGATCGGGTACCCGGCACTCCCGGGACCATCGGGCAACCGGGCACCCCCGGGTGGGAAAGGGAAGAATGGAGTCATGACGCATCCGGACAACGACCAGGTTCTCGTGATCGGCCCCGACGGCCGGCCCATCCGTGTCTCCCGCGAGGAGGCCGCTCGTGTCGAGGTCGACACCGACTCGGAGGCCAAGGCGGACGAGAACGGCGGCGAATCTCTGGCCGACATGGTCGAGCAGCCGGCGAAGGTCATGCGGATCGGCACCATGATCAAGCAGCTCCTCGAGGAAGTGAAGGCCGCGCCGCTCGACGACGCCAGCCGCACCCGGCTCAAGGACATCCACCTCTCCTCCATCCGCGAGCTCGGGCAGGGACTCGCCCCCGACCTGCGTGAGGAACTGGAGCGGCTCGCGCTGCCCTTCGGCGAGGACTCGGTGCCCTCCGATGCCGAACTGCGCATCGCGCAGGCCCAGCTCGTCGGCTGGCTCGAAGGTCTGTTCCACGGGATCCAGACGGCCCTGTTCGCTCAGCAGATGGCGGCCCGCGCCCAGCTCGAGCAGATGCGTCAGGGAGCGCTTCCGCCCGGCGTCGCGCAGGGCGGTCACGGTCACACCGATCAACAGCTTCCCGGTCAGACCCACCCCGGGACCGGCCAGTACCTCTAGTCCCGGCGGGTACGCCCCGGGACTCCGGTATCGCCGCGACGGGTACGCTCGGGTCCCGTGTCAGCGTCTGGAGCAGCATCGTGAGTCGGGTCAGCATCGAAACGCGCGGCGCGTGCGTCGACTTTCCCATCTTCGACGCCAAGACCCGCTCCCTGAAGAAGGCCTTCCTGGGTAAGGCGGGCGGAGCGATCGGCCGCAACAACTCCGACGTGGTGGTCGTCGAGGCTCTGCGCGACATCACGATGTCGCTGAAGGAAGGCGACCGCGTCGGACTCGTCGGCCACAACGGTGCCGGAAAGTCCACCCTGCTGCGCCTGCTCTCGGGGATCTACGAGCCCACGCGCGGCCACGCTCGGGTGAAGGGCCGCGTCGCGCCGGTGTTCGATCTCGGCGTCGGCATGGATCCGGAGATCTCCGGCTACGAGAACATCATCATCCGCGGCATGTTCCTCGGGATGAGCCGCAAGCAGATGCTGGCCAAGGTCGACGAGATCGCCGACTTCACCGAGCTCGGCGATTACCTCAACATGCCGCTGCGCACCTACTCGACCGGCATGCGGGTGCGTGTCGCGCTCGGCGTGGTCACCAGTATCGATCCCGAGATCCTGCTCCTCGACGAAGGCATCGGCGCGGTCGACGCGGAGTTCATGAAGAAGGCGCGGGTGCGTCTGCAGGATCTCGTCGCCCGTTCGGGCATCCTCGTGTTCGCCAGCCATTCCAACGAGTTCCTCGCCCAGCTGTGCGACCAGGCGATGTGGATCGATCACGGACAGATCCGTGAGCAGGGCGACATCGAGCACGTGGTGCGGTCCTACGAGGGCGACGAGGCCGGCGACCACGTGCGCACGATCCTCCACGAGCTCGAGCGCGAGCGGACCGCGAAGTCCGCCCACGACGCCGCCGCCTCGACGGGTTCGAACGGTGGCTGACGAACGGATCATCGGCGTCGTCGTCACACACCGTCGCCGCGAACTGCTGGCCGACTCCCTGAAAGTTCTTGCCTCGCAGTCTCGTCCGCTCGACCATCTCGTGGTGGTCGACAACGGCGACGAGGACGCGGTGCGCGAACTCGTCGACGCGGTGGACCTGCCCACGAGCTATCTCGGCTCGAAGCACAATCTCGGCGGCGCGGGCGGCTTCGCCCTCGGCATCCTGTACGCGCTGTCGCTGGGAGCCGATAGGGTCTGGCTCGCCGACGACGACGGTCGCCCCGAGGGACCGGACGTGCTCGCGACGCTGCTGGACTGCGCGCGGCGCAACGGTCTGGCCGAGGTGTCACCGGTCGTGTGCGACATCGCGCAACCCGACCGCCTCGCCTTCCCGCTGCGCCGGGGCGTCGTGTGGCGGCGGTGGCGGCATGAACTCGGCGACGAGGACCTGCTCCCCGGCATCGCCTCGCTGTTCAACGGTGCGCTCTTCACGACCGCGGCGATCGACGCGGTGGGCGTGCCCGACCTGCGGTTGTTCGTCCGCGGCGACGAAGTCGAGGTGCACCGACGCCTCGTCCGTTCGGGCCTGCCCTTCGGCACCTGCCTGCAGACGGCCTACCTGCATCCCGACGGCGCCGACGAGTTCAAGCCCATCCTCGGCGGCCGGATGCACACGCAGTACCCGGACAACGACACCAAACGCTTCTTCACCTACCGCAACCGTGGCTACCTGTTGTCGCAGCCGGGACTGCGCCGGCTGCTGCCCCAGGAATGGGTGCGGTTCGGCTGGTACTTCCTCGTCACCCGCCGCGACCCGGCCGGGCTGCGCGAGTGGATCCGGTTGCGCAGGCTCGGACGCGAGGAGAAGTTCGAGCGTCCCTGACGCCTCCTCGGATACCCCTGACACTCACGCGGTCACGACGGTCTGGGCGGCGATCTCCTTGAGTTTCGCGTTCGCCCAGCGCAGTTGACGCAGGGTCTGGGGGTGGCAGCGTTCGGAGACGGCGAGCAGTTCGCGGTCGCTCAGGGCCTGTGCCGTCTGGGCGAGGATCTCCCAGTCGAGCGAGACGCCCGCCGCCATGCGGTGCACGGTGCGCAGGTCCCGCAGCAACAGCACGCTCGGCGCATGCCGACGTCCGAGCATCTCGCTGCCCTTCCGTCGCAGCCCGGCCAGCAGCTCGTGTACGTCGCCAGGGTCGTCGTCGAGGTCGAGTCCGTAGTCGTGACCTACACGGGCGAGTTCGCGGACGTGCTGCTGCGACCAGCCGGCGATGTCCCTGGCCACGTGGAAGATCTCGTGGTCGACCTTGTGCCGGTCGGCCGTCCGCAGCAGCTCCCCCGCCAGGTCGTTCTCCGAGCGGTGCAGTTCGCGGATCGCCAGGGACACCTTGTTCATCGCGGGCCTCCGTCGTCGAACATCTCGGTGGTCTCGGCGTCCGGTCCACCCGAGGTGGCGGGGGCGGTCCCGGAAACGGGTGCGGACGCGGTGGTGGTCGGCGCCGCGGAGGGCCCGTCGTCGGCGACGGCGACCCGTTCGACGCGGGCGGCACCTGATTTGAACAGTGGCTGCTTCGAGGCCGGATCCCAATCGGTGAAGGTCAGTTCGTTGGCCGCGCGACCCTCGAGCGCGGGTTCGTGACCGGCGGGGGTGTCCCAGTAGCCGTAGTGGAAGGGCAGGAACAGCACCCCGGTCCTGATCCCACTGATCCGCAGTCGCGCGGTGACGTGACCGCGCGGTGTGTCGATCCGCAACAGGTCTCCCTCCGACCATCCATGCCGCTCGGCATCGCTCTCCGACATCTCGACCCACACCTCCGGTGCGGCGCGCTGCAGTTGTGGGGCGCGGCCCGTCTTCGTGCGGGTGTGGAAGTGGTAGAGCGTGCGGCCGGTGGTGAGCAGGTAGGGATAGTCGTCGGAGACGGTCTCGTGCGGGGGAAGGTACTCACCGGCCTTGATGATCGCCTTGCCGAAGGGGTTCAGTGCCCGGTACTCGGTGGGTTCGACCGGCGCGCCGGTGACCATATCCCGCCCGTAGTTTTCGCAGTAATCCGGTGCGGCCCAGAACTTCTCGTCCTCGTAGAGACGTTCGGTCCCGTCGGGGGCGTCCGTATTGCACGGCCACTGGATCCCGCTTCCACCGCGCAACTTCTCGTAGGTGATGCCCGTGTAGTCACACGGTCGCCCGGCCGTGCACTCCTTCCACGCCTCGAACGCCTCCTCCGGCGTGGACCACTTCACGAGCGGATCGCCGTCCTTGTCCCGCAGGTCGAGCCGGCGCGCGTAGTCGACGAAGATGTCGAGATCGGGCCGGGCCTGCCCGGGCGGTTCGACGGCCTTCTCCGACAGGTGCACGGTCCGATCGGTATTCGTGAACGTCCCGGTCTTCTCACCCCAGGTCGCAGCGGGCAGGACGACGTCGGCGAGCTGCGCGGTCTCCGACAGGAAGATGTCCTGGACTACCAGGAAAAGCCTTTCCTGGGAGAGGATCTCGCGTACACGACGCAGTTCCGGCAGCGACACGGCCGGGTTCGTCCCACTCACGTAGAGGAAGCGGATCGAACCGTCCTCGGCGTACCGCATCATCTGCATCAGATGGGTGGGCGCGGTGTAGTGCGGGATCCGCATCGGGTCGATGTTCCACACGCGCGCGAGGTCTTCGACGTGCGCGTCGTTGGCCCAGTTCCGGAAGGCCGGCAGGTCGCCGTCGGCTCCGCATTCGCGGGTGTTCTGCGCGGTGGGCTGCCCGTTCATCTGCAGGATTCCGCACCCGGGCTTCCCCAGCATGCCGCGTACGAGATGAATGTTGTTCACCTGCACGGCGGCCGCGGTGGCCTGATGGGACTGGTAGAAGCCCTGCAGGACCGTCGAGAGCAGCCGCTTCGCGGTGCCGAGGAGCCGAGCGGTCTCCCGCAGATCCTCGAGCGGGACGTCGCAGATCTCGGCGGCCTTCCCGAGGGAGTAGTCGGTGACCTGGGTGCGCAGTTCGTCGAATCCGACGGTGTGGTTCTCGATGTAGTCCTCGTCGATCCACCCGCGCTGCAGGATCTCGTGCAGCAGCCCGTTCATGAGGACGACATTGGTGCCCGGACGCGGGGCCAGGTGCACCGTCGCGGCCCGCGCGACCGGCGTCCGCCGCGGATCCACACAGATCACCGCCGGGGGATTCGGGCCGGCGAGCCGGTCGAGGATCCGACTCCACGTCACCGTCTGCGTCTCGGCCATGTTGTGTCCGTAGAGCGCGATGACGTCGGCGTGATCGATGTCGGTGTAGGACCCGGGCTGGCCGTCGCATCCGAAGGACTGCTTGAGAGCGGCCGCCGCCGTCGCCGTACACAGGCGGGTGTTGCCGTCCATGTGGTTGGTGCCGATGCCGCCGTGACCGATCAGCGCGAGGGTGTAGTACTCCTCCAGGAACAGCTGGCCGGTGGTGTAGAAGCCGACCGAACTGGGGCCGCGCTCGTCGAGCAAGTGCTTCGTGCGCCCGGCGACGGCATCCATCGCGGTGTCCCAGTCCGTCTCGACGAGCGTGCCGTCGCGCCTGATCAACGGTGTCGTGAGCCGGTCCGCCGAGTGGTTCGCCTGCCAGCCGAACAGGTCCTTCGGGTCGAGCCGACCGTGATTGACCCGATCGACGGCACGTCCTCGTACCCCCACCATGCGCCCGTCCTTGACTGCGATGTCGAGTCCGTCACCGTTGGAATGCAGGATCGTCGCCGACTGCACCCACCTGTCGACGTCGTCCTCGGTCAGCCCCTCGGCGAGAAAGGTGTCGACGCGAGTGGGCCAGCGCCCGCCCGGTCCGTACGGGGTACGCGAGCCCCACGGGTCCGCGATTCGATCCACGGTGGCCATGACACGGCGGTACCCGGGAGGACCGCCGCGGAATCCTCATACGTGTCCCCGCTCCGGAAAAGAGTTCGGTCCTCGAACAACAATCCGGCAAATCCGACCACATGCGTTGCCAGTTCGCCTTACGCTGTCGCCACACTCGACCTCTGGAGTAGTGATGACCCCTCGCACCACCACCCCGTCGACCCTCTGCGAAGCCTTTCAGACCACCGCCGCGGCGTACCCCGACAAGGTCGCGCTGCGCACGCCCGACGACTCGGTCCGCTACACCTGGCGCCAGTACGCGCAGCGCGTCGAGCGCCTTGCCGCGGGGCTCGCCGGTCTCGGAGTGAAGCGCGGCGACACCGTCGGGCTCATGCTCACCAACCGGCCCGAATTCCACCTTCTCGACACCGCCGCACTCCACCTCGGCGCGGTGCCGTTCTCGATCTACAACTCGCTGACTGCCGAGCAGATCACGTACGTACTCGGCAACGCCGGGAACCGGGTGATGATCGCCGAGGAACAGTTCGTTCCCGTCCTGCGGCAGGCGATCGGCGACACGAAGGTCGAGCACCTGGTGTGCATCGACGGCAAACCCGAGGGGACCATGTCCCTCGACGACCTCGAGGCCTCCGCCGAGCCGTCCTTCGACTTCGACGCCGCATGGAAGGCCGTGCAGCCGTCCGACCTGCTGACCCTCATCTACACCTCGGGCACCACGGGTCCGCCGAAGGGTGTCGAACTCACCCACGCCAACCTGCTCGCCGAACTCGAGGCGACGAGTTCGTATCTGCCCACCGGCCCGGACGACCGGATCCTGTCGTATCTGCCCGACGCACACATCGCCAACCGCTGGGGTTCGCACTATTCGAGCTTGTACAGCGGCATGCAGATCACCACACTCGACGATCTCAAGCAGGCCATCACGGTGCTGCCGAGCCTGCGGCCGACACTCTTCGGCGCCGTCCCGCAGGTCTGGTACAAGCTCAAGGCTGCGATCGACAAGACGCTCGCCGAGGAGTCGAGCCCGGTCAAGAAGAAGCTTGCGCTGTGGGCGATCGACGTCGGACGCAAACGCGCCCGGCTGCAGTCCGACGGCAAGCCGGTCCCCCGTACCCTCGAAGTGCAGCACGCGGTCGCCGACAAGCTGGTGCTGTCCGCGATCCGCGGCAAGCTCGGCCTCGACCAGGTCCGCGCCGCCGTCACAGGTGCCGCCGCGATCTCGCCGGAAGTCCTCGAGTTCGTTCTGGCCCTGGGTATCCCGTGCTCCGAGGTATGGGGAATGTCGGAGACCTCGTGCGTGGTCACCATGAACCGGCCGGGCGCCATCCGCATCGGCACAGTCGGCCAGGCCGTGCCCTGCGCGAAGATCAGGATCGCCGAGGACGGCGAGCTGCTCGTCTCCGGCCCGTTGCTCATGAAGGGCTACCGCAACGATCCGGAGAAGACGGCGGACGCAATCGATTCCGATGGTTGGTTGCACACCGGTGATATCGGGGAGATCGACGCGGACGGCTACCTGCGGTTGATCGACCGCAAGAAGGAGATCATCGTCAACGCGGCGGGGAAGAACATGTCTCCCGCCAACATCGAAGGCGCCTTGCGTGCCGCCTGCCCGATGCTGGGCGGTGCCGTCGCCATCGGCAACGACCGTCCCTACAACGTCGCACTGCTCGCGCTCGATCCCGATGCCCTGGCCATTTTCGCCGAACAACACGGCCTCAGCGGCAGCCACGAGGAACTCACGCACCATCCCGTCGTCCTCGAGTCGATCGCGAAATCGGTGGAGGAAGCGAACACCAAGCTGTCGCGGGTCGAGCAGATCAAGAAGTACACGGTACTGCCGACGATCTGGGAACCCTCGGGCGACGAACTGACCCCGACGATGAAGCTCAAGCGCAAGCCCATCGACGCGAAGTACGCGGAGGAGATCGACAAGCTCTACGCGTAGCAGGCCCGATTCGTCACCGCGCTCACGACGAGTACCCCCTGCACGGTCCCGTAGCCGCATGTGCATAATTCACGGGACCGTTCAGGGGGAACGGCGGCTCGACGGAGAGAGAATGCGTTGACGATGCGCACGTTCGTTTCGATCGCCCTCGCGAGCGCGACCGCGCTCGCCCTGGCAGCCTGCGGCGGCAACGGTGGAGCCGAAGGCGGGGAGGACACCTACATCGCCCGTCTCGGAGAGGCGGGGATCGACACCGGCGACCGCGACGCCCTGCTCGCTGTGGGCGAGGAGATCTGCGACCACCTGCGGACGAATGCCGACAGCGCCGACGGGAATGCTTCGGCGACAGATCTGGTCGTCGGCTTCACCGAACCGGCCCGGAAGGCCGGCTACGACCCCCTCGACGCCGTCACCATCAGCATGGCGAGCGTGACGAGCCTCTGCTCGGATGCCCTGGGAGAGGAGACATCCCAGGAGATCCAGAAGCAATGGGACGAGTTCGTGACCGGACGGAACGCCCTGTCGGATTCGCTCGGCGGCTGAGCCCGAGCTATTTCGACGAATTCGTGAGCGAGGCGGTGTAATCACCGACGATCTGCTCGGCGATCTCCCGTACCTTGACGTTGCGGTGCTGGGAGAAGGCGACGAGCTTCTCGAACGCGGTGTCGGCGTCGCACTTGAACGTGGCCATCATCAACCCGACCGCCTTGCTCATCGTCGACCGCGTCTCCAACGCCGTCTTCAACTGGTCGGATTCGCGTTCCCGCGCGGCAAGTAATTGCTCACGCAGCCAGGACAATTCGAGATTGACGCGGATACGGGCGACGAGCTCGCCGGGGTTGAACGGTTTGGTGATGTAGTCGTCGGCGCCGGTGCGCAGCCCACCGATCGTGGCCTCCGTGCCGGCCCGGGCGGTCAGGAGGATGACCGGCAGGCGAGACGTTGCCGGGTCCTTGCGGATCTCCTCGAGAAGCGCCACCCCGTCCCGGCCGGGCAGCATGATGTCGCTCAGGACGAGGTGTGGCGGTTGCGACCGGATTCGCTCGAGCGCGGCGTCGCTGTCCCCCACCGCATCCACGTGCCAGTTCTCACGACGCAGCAACTGCGTCAGGTAGTCGCGCATGTCCGCGTTGTCCTCGATCACGAGGATCTGCGGCAGCTCCTTCTCCTGCCCGGAAGATCCGGCCTCGGCGACGATGTCCCTGTCCCACTGGTGCGCTTCCCCGACGTACAGGGCACTCAGGTCCCCCGGGACGGTTCCGGCCGGGGATTCCGACACCGGACCGAGAACGCGGGGAACAGACACGGTGAAGGTACTGCCGCGCCCGAGCTCGCTGGACACGGTCACACTTCCGCCGAGTGCGTGGACCCAGTCCGAGACGAGGGACAGACCCAGCCCGATGCCCTCCTGACTGCGTCCTCCGACGCTCTCGATGCGATGGAAGCGCTCGAAGATACGACCGAGTTCCGCCTCCGGAATACCGAGGCCGGTATCGGCGACCGTCAGGACCAGTCGATCGTCCTCGACGTCCAGATCCAGATCGATCGACCCGGCCGGGGTGTACTTGACCGCGTTGGAGAGCAGGTTCAGGACGATGTGAGCCCACAGCTGGGGATCGAGCTGGGTCTGCTCGGCCGCAGCCTCGGCGATCCGGCTCCGCAGGTCCAGACCCGCACGGTGCGCCGCATCGGCGAACAGCTCCACACATTCGGCGGTGAGCGCCGCCGGATCGCTCGGTTTCAGGGATTTTCCCGACGGATCGGCTTCGGCACGCGTCACCTCGAGCAACGCGTCGACGAGTCGCCGCAACCGGACCGCAGCGCGCTGCGAGGCCTCCAGTGATTGCCGCTGCGCATCCGTCAGTGCCGGCGCCTCGTCGAGCACGCTCTGCAACGGACCGAGGAGCAGCGTCAACGGTGTGCGGAACTCGTGGCTGATCGACTCGAGGAACCGCGTCTTGGCGGCGTCCAGCGCAGCGAACGCATCGGCCCGGCGACGCTCGGCGTCCATCGCCGACGCATCGCGCAGCAGCCCCGAGATCTTGGTGACGACGAGTTCGACGAAGGTGGCGTAGGCGTCGTCGAACACCCGATACGGGCTCAGCCCCACCGCGAGAACACCGAGTGGGGCATCGTGTCCCGACGCTCTCAGCGGCGCGAGCAGGATGCTGTCGATCGGATGGTCGCCGAGAGCCCGCCGCTGGTCGAGCAGGTCCGGGGAGCGCTCGGCGATGTCGGAGACGACGATCGGCTCGAAGGCCGTGACGGCCTTCGACAGCAATCGATCCTCGTCCGGACCGAGCAGCGCGCCGGAAAAGCCGGGCTTCGTGCCGATCGAGGCGAGCCGCTTCCAGTTCGATTGCGTATCTTCGGGATCCACCACGCGGGCGTCGAGGAAGAGCGCAGCCAGTGGAATGTCCTGCCGGCTCGGAGCGAGCGCGTCCAGCGCGTTCCGGCACGTGTCGATCACCGACATGCCCGAATCGGTGATCGCCACCGTACCCAGGCGGCTCAGAGCCTCCAGGCGACGCTCACCGAGTACCCGTGAGGTCACGTCGGTGGTCGCGACGAAGACCCCCGCGACCTCGCCGGACTCGTCGCGGATCGGGCTGTAGGAGAAGGTCCAGTAGGTCTCCTCCTCGTAACCGTGACGCTGCATGAACAGCAGTTCTTCCTCAGCGAAGGTGGCGGTACCCGCCATCGCCCGCTCTACGCGGGCGCCCACCTCGTCCCACACCTCGTGCCAGCATTCCGGCGCCGGTTGCGCGACCGCCGCGGGGTACTTGTCGCCGAGGACGGGGATGATCGCGTCGTTGAAGATCTGCACCAGCTGCGGCCCCCACCACAGGAGCATCGGCACCTCGGACGGCAATACCGTCCGCACCGCCATGCGCAGTTCCGGCGGCCAGGACTCCACCGGCCCCAGTGGGGTGGCCGACCAGTCGGCCTTCCGGAACCGTTCCAGACTTTCTCCCGGCCCCGCGAACAGGCGTTCCGCCGACCACGTCTCGTCCGACTCGGCTGTCGCCCTCATGCCCCGTCACTCCCATCTCCGGTACTTCCCGCCGCCATTCTCCCCCGATACCGCGTAGGACGACGCCACAAAGAGGACATATGTCCTCCTTCCCCATGGTTCGATCATCGGCGTCTGCGCGCACTGGCCGCGGGAGCCCCCCACGTCTGGTCTCCCTCACTCTCGTCGCCGACAATGGATTCGACCCGGCTTACACGACCGAGCAGGGAGGCACCGGGATGAGCATCGCAGAACTCATGAGCACCGTTCGGGACACCGTGACCGCCGAACGGGTCTTCTCGAAGCCGTTCGAGAAGGACGGAGTCACGGTGATCACCGCCGCGGCGATCTCGGGAGGCGCCGGCGGCGGTGGCGGCTCGTCGGCGGAGGGCGAGAACGGCGAGGGTGGCGGCCTCGGCGTCGGAGCCCGGCCGGCCGGCGCCTACGTCATCAGGGACGGGAAGGTGTCGTGGCGACCGGCCGTCGACGTCAACAGAGTGGTGAGATCGATTGCGGGGGTGGTGATCACTTTCCTGATCACGCGCGCCATCGCCCAACGCAAGCAGGGCGGTAGGCGGCGATAACTTTCTACTTCGGGCACGCCCCGCTGTAGCGGTCCAGACCGAGACCGTTGTTACGCTTCTTGCTGCGACCGGTCGGACCGCCCTTCGGGGCGCGCACCCAGTTGCTCGACGAGTCCAGTCCCGGCATGCGTTCGCTCCCGAACCGGCTGTACCGGGTCTCCCCGTCCACGGTGAGCACGCCGTCCTGCACGTCGATGTGTGCGACGGTCGCCCAGTACGAATTCTTGCCGTTACCGACGTACACGAGGATCTCGTCGGCATCGGGTCCGGGCAGACCGTCGCGCCCGGCGCGGCCGTATCGGATTGCCACACGCGGCTTTCCGAACTTGTCGATCGCGCCCGCGCCGTTGTCGATGCTCTGATAGATGTTGACCAGAAGGTCGCCGTTCTCGTTCGGCAGCACCCGAACCTGTTCGACCGCAGGCCTCTTCCCGTTTCCCGGGCCCTTGCTGTCGCCGTAGTGATGGATGTACGGCCACGTGTCGAGACTCCCACGATGACCGGGATCTCCGCTGATGACGACGTAATCGTTCGTGTGCTCGTTGCGGCAGTAGAAGTAGACGTCGAGATCTCCGCTGCCGTACTTCTTCACGTTGCCGTTGCGGTCGTATGTCGCTCCACGACCGTCCCATTCGAGTCCGACGGTGAGCACCCAGTTCGGATCGCCCTGGGACTTGCGCAGATCGATCCGAGCCGTCTGCGTGGGCGAATCCTTGGTGAGCGAGATCTGCACCTTCTCGAACGAGATCGGCTCCGATGCAGGGGAAGCCTTCGACGCAGGAGCGTTCACCACGGGCTCGTCCGAATCGTCGACGACGATCCCGTGATCGGAGGCGAACGCCGCGAGTCCGTCCTGATAACCCTGACCGACGGCGTCGAGACGCCACCCGCTTCCGCGCCGGTACAGCGCGACCACCTGCAGGACGGTTTCGGTGGTCAGTCCGGGCGGGACGAACTCGAGCGCCTGACCCGGGCCACCGACCTCGACGCTGACACCCGGCACCTCACCGAAGGTGCGTCCTTGCGCTTCGGTGCTCGCGGCGACGAGCACCCGCTGAACATCCGACGGCACCGCGGTCAGGTCGACGGTGACGGAGGTGTCGGAGGTGAGGTGGACGCCCGGCGCCTTCGGGTTGTTGAAGAACACGAAGTCGTCGTCGTTGCGCACGCGGCCGTCGTCAGTGAGCAGGACGGCCATCAGGTCGACCACTCCGTCCACTGCGGAACCGAGCTTCACCTCGTATCGAAGATCGGTGAGATCCGTCTTCGATCCCTTCGCTACCTCGACCATGCAGTCCTCCTGTCCGTGCGAGCGGCAACGAGAAGTCTTCCTCGTTCGCTCCTCCACCATCGCATCCTTTACATTCGAGGCAGTCGGCAACGGGAGTCCCGCGGATGCGACAGGGACAGTGGAGGCGGTGGTGGCCGCTCGCGGCCGGAGCGGCGTTCGTCGTGCTGCTCGCCGCGGCGAACGTGATCCCGACCTGGCCCGGTTTGATCCATCTGATGGCCCTGCCGCCCCTGGACCAGTTCACCGACCTGCGGGTTCTGATGTCGCGGGCGTCGTCGTGGCCGGCCTTCCTGGTCTTGTTCGCTCTGGTGGCCGTAGCCCGGGTCGTGCTCATGGCATGGCTCCTGGGCGGACTCGACGCCCGGCGGCTGCGCTTCGCGGCTCTGTTCTATGCGGTCGCGTTCGGGCCGGTGCTGGTGGCGGCGTGCGCCGACGCGGGGGCATTCGCCGTTCTGTATGCCCGGATGTTCTGGCCCGCCGTCGCCCTCATTGCGATGATGGCGCTCGTCCTCGGACCGGTCCCTTGGCAGGGCCGATTCCGGTTGCGGGAGGCCGGCGCACTGACGTGGCGTCGTGGGCTGCGGATCGAAGTGATGGTGCCGTATTGCGCAGTCGTCGCGACGCTGGGTGTAGTGGCAGACCGGCTTCCCACCCTCACGGTGCCGCTCGTACCGGTCTCGGCCCTCGCGACCGGCCTGGCGATCGCGATGATGGATCGTCCCTCCCTGCGCAGACCGAGGTCGGTCCTGGCCGCGTTCGTCGCGGTGCTCGTCGCCGTGTCGATAACGTTCGTCACGACCCACGAGTCCGACAGGCCCGAACCCGGCCCGCCGCAGCCGGGTTCGCTGATGATCCTGTCCGGGATCAACTCGGCCTCGGGACAGGGCAGGATCCACGCGACGGACGTCCACCGCCTCGGTTACGACTGCGAGCAGGTGTACTACTTCTCGTATGCCGGACCGGGCGTCGGACAGCCGCAGCACGACGCGACCTGCCCGATCCGCACGGGTGCGCCCTACGGGCCGAGCGACACCCAACGTCCGTTCGAAGAGCAGGTCGACCTGTTCGCGCAGCAGGCGTCCGCGCTTCCTCGCCCGCTGACGGTCGCGGCGCATTCGCACGCCGTATGGGTGGTGTGGGAAGCGGTCACAACCGGGCGGGTCGGCGCCGACGTGCTCCTGCTGATCGGACCGTTTCCGAGCACCCCGACCGGCTACCCTCCCCCACATGTGAACGAGCCGGGGCGGGTCGTGGGCGACCTGCTGCGCGCCGCCGTCCCCGTCACCGACCTGTTCCGCCTGCACTTCGATCCCGAGACCCCCGCGGCTCGGGGACTGCTCGGCACCGCGGGGGCGGCCGAATCCATTCTCGCCCGGCCTCTCCCTGTGGGAGTCCGGGCGACGACCCTCCCGTCGGTCACCGACCTACCCCTGGCGAGCGAGTGGCACTTCGACGTCGAACGAAACGGATGCCCGGCCCGGACTGCCCACCCCAACCTTCCGTTGTCACCGGCCTTCGAGGACGCAGCCATCCGCTTCCTGAACAATCGCCCTCCTCCGCCGTGCCCAGCATGGCGGGGGTGGGTCGCGGCGATCGCGCGACCGTTGGGGATGCCCACGGCAGCGGCCACGATGGACCGGTTCACGTACAACCCCTGACACCGGCGCCGAAGCGCGCAGAGCCGAACCGAATCGAACAGTCGGAGCGATTTGACGCCGAGTACGGCGTTGTGTGCGAGAACCCGCCCGAGAATCGACAACCACGTCGGTTTCGATCACACCCGCTTCGGCGGGTCGGGACCGTCGAACCCGCGCGGCCCAGGAGCGTTGAGGTCGTAGCGAACTCCCACCATCCGGATCACGAAGCACAGCGCCGCGGCACCGAGCGCCGCCGGCAGGGTCGCCACGTCGAGACTCTCGCAGACGACGAGGACGGTCGCCGCAACCATCGCGGGGATGGCATAGAGCTCACTGTTCAACACGACCGGCACCCGACGGATCAGCACGTCGCGCAGCGTGCCGCCGCCGACGCCGGTGATCGTGCCGAGGATGATCGCCTGCACCGGACCGAGGCCGAAATCGAGTGCCTTGCCCGCTCCGGTGACGGCGAACAGGCTCAGACCGGCCGCGTCGAACATCGTGATGGGGGTGGCCAGTCGCTCCAGCTTGCGGGCGAAGAAGGCGAGGAGACTCCCCGCCGCGGCGACCGCGAGGTATCGCCAGTCGCTGAACGTCGCGGGTGGCAGGTCGTCGATGAGGATGTCGCGGATGATGCCGCCGCCCAGCGCGGTGATCATTCCGAGCGTCACGACGCCGACGATGTCGATGCGGGTGACGCGGACGGCGGTGAGCGCTCCGTTGAGGGCGAACGCGAACGTACCGAGCAGGTCGAGCACGAGCAGCGCCGTGCTCTGCGTGTTCACGTCCACGCGAGGCCTCCGCTCGTCACGCGTCTTCCAGGAACGTTCGCGCAGCGACGACCAGCGCTGTCGTCCCGGTGTCGAGAGTCGGCTGGATCAACGGGGCGAACGTCGCCGAGTGGTTGACCGGTACATCGTCGGCGATGCGTCCTTCGATTTCGGCCTGCCGGTAGAGATCGGGATCGACGCCACCGATCCCCCAGTAGGTGTAAGGAATGCCGAGGGCACGCGGGATGTCGCTGAAATCCTCGCTCGCCGTCTGCAGCGGAAGTTCGCCGGCGTCGTCCCCGAAGTGATCGGCAAACGCCGCAGCGACCTTCGCGGTGACCACGGGGTCGTTGTCCGTCATCGGGTACTGGTCGAACAGTTCGAACTCGGGGGGTCGCGGCGAGCGGGACGCCTCGCACTCGGCGACGACGATCCGCTTCACGGCGGCGAGAATCGAGCGGCGGGTGTTCTCGTCGTAGGTGCGGATGTTGAGCAGGATCGTCGCCTCGTCCGGGATGACGTTGCTCTTCGTCCCGGCCTGGACACTGCCGACGGTAAGCACCGCCGGCTCGCCGGGCTGTGTCTCGCGGGCGACGATCGTCTGCAGCCTGATGACGATCATGGCGGCGAGCACGACCGGGTCGACGGATGCCTGCGGCATCGACCCGTGCGCGCCTCGGCCGTGGACGGTGATGCGCATGCTGTCGGCGGCCGAGAGGGTCGGGCCGCTGCGCGTACCGACGAGACCGGCGGGAAAGGCGAGCACGTGCTGGCACAGCGCCACGTCGACCTTCCCGGCGATCCGGGCGAGTCCGTCGTCCACCATGCGCCGCGCGCCGTCCGCGACCTCCTCCCCGGGCTGGAACACCGCGACGAGCCTGCCCCTCCACTGCTCGGTGGACCGGGCCAGCAGTTCCACCGCGCCGACCAGGCACGCGACGTGCACGTCGTGCCCGCACGCGTGCATGACAGGAGTCTCGTTACCGTCCGCGTCCGTCGCCGTCGCCGCGCTGGCGTAGTGCAGACCTGTCTTCTCCCGGACAGGCAGTGCGTCCATATCGGCGCGCAGCAGCACACCGGGGCCGTCCCCGTTCTGCAGAACGCCCACCACGCCCGTGCCGCCCACATCGGTGTGCACCTCGCACCCCGCGGCCTGCAATCGTGCGGCCACCTCGGCCGCGGTGCGCGTCTCCTGATGCGACAACTCCGGATGGGCGTGCAGGTCGCGGTAGAAGTTCTCCTGGTCCGCGCGGATCTCGTCCAGACCCTGCAGAGCAAGCGTCATGATGTCTCCCCGGTGGTCGGATCGGTAGTGCCACGGTCCGGATACCGCACCGGACCGCGATCGACACCGGCGTGCAGTTTTCGTCGAGAAAATCGTGCAAGATCGACAGGACCTGCGCATCCGGTGGGAGTCCCGCTCACCCCGCGCCCCGGCAGGTCACATTTCCGCCGCGGGTAGGCTCGGGATCCGTGTCTGATGCCCTCACCGTCGACGATGAACCCATCGAGTCGTCCTCACGCTCGTTCCGGCGTGCGTTCCAGGATCTGCGCGAAGGCTTCAACCACCGCGAACTGTGGTTGCTGCTCGGCTGGCAGGACATCAAGCAGCGCTACCGCCGGTCGGTGCTCGGCCCGTTCTGGATCACGATCGCCACGGGTGTGTCGGCAATCGCGATGGGTGTGCTCTACGGCACGCTGTTCAACCTCGACGTCCCGGAGTTCCTGCCGTACGTCGCACTCGGCTTCATCATCTGGAATCTGATCCAGGGGTCGATCCTCGAGGGCGCGGACGTGTTCATGTCCAACGAGGGCCTGATCAAACAGTTGCCCACCCCGCTGAGCGTGCACGTCTACCGGCTGGTGTGGCGGCAGATGATCCTGTTCGCGCACAATATCGTCATCTACATCGGCATCTTCATCGTCTTCCCACGTCAGCTGCATTGGACGGCGTTGGCGGCGATACCCGGCCTGGCCCTGATCGCGATCAACGCGGTGTGGGTGTCACTGGTGTTCGGCATCCTCGCAACCCGCTACCGCGACATCGCGCCACTGCTCGGCAGCATCGTCCAGCTGCTGTTCTTCATGACGCCGATCATCTGGACCGAGAAGACCCTCGAAGGCACCGGCAACGAGGACCGCGCGCGGATCGCCGAGCTCAACCCGCTGTACCACTTCCTCGACATCGTGCGGACCCCGCTCCTCGGCGGCGACCAGCAGCTCTACCACTGGGTCATCGTCCTGATCATCACCGTCGTCGGCTGGGGTGTGGCTTTGCTCGCGATGCGCAACTACCGGTCGCGCGTCGCCTACTGGGTCTGAGCCGGTTCGAGCCGGATCAACTGCGAGCGGTGGATCGGCTCCCTGTCGGTGATCCGGAAACCGACGGACTCTAGCGCCCGGTAGGTCTCGGTGTCGGTGAACCGGTGGGGGTCGAACCGCCACCACACGTTGTTCGGGTGCAACACCCGGAAGCCGGTCGCGCGCTCGCCGTCGGCGATCACCCATAGCACCTCGCACCGCGCCGCCGCACGCTCGGCGAGCTCCGCCGGCGGGGCGTCGGTCGACCACAAGTCGACACGGTCGACAGCGTCGTATCCGAGCCCCACGTCGTCGAGGCCCTCCACCGCGTCGGGCCGGGCATCGGCAACCGCACGCAGTGAGGTGGGCGCCCACGAGACGCGTGGTTCGAACGCGACGCAGTCGCCGGGTTCGGAACGTTCGACGAGCCGGTCGGCGATCACGCTGTAGTCCATCCCGCCGGGCTTGCCGAACGGCTGTCGCTGCTGCACGTAGGCGGGGGCGACACTGACGGCAACCGCCGTGAACACCACCAGCGCCGACCACCAGCGCGTCGCAACACGGGCTGCGGCCCAGCCTACGAGCAGCACCATCGCGGGAACGGTGAACGAGAGATAGCGGTCGAGGTACATGTTGTCGGCGAGCAGCGAGTACCCGAGCAGCAACGCCATCGGCACGGCGAAGCCCGGTACCGCAAGCCACAGCAGAGTGCGCTCCCCCGGTGCCACGCCGCGACGAGCAGCGACGATCACACCGGCGACGATGATCGCCGCGCACAGCACGGCCGTCCACGGCGCTCGGGGGAACCACTGGTCGAGGGCGATGGTGCGGATGATCGTCGAGTCGAGCGGCGGAATCCACGCGACCTGCTCGGCCTGCGCGTAGGCGAGCAGCACAAACGATGTCGACAAGGCCGCGCCCACACCTGCGGACAGCAGGAACGCGACGCGCCCACGACCACGGACGAGCACGGTGAGAAGATGCGCGACGACGACCGTCGCGGAGTACACGAACATCACCGTCGCGACCGGCAGGACGACGGCGTAGAGCGCCCACCAGCGTCTACGGCCGGTCGTGCAGCCGAACGCGACCAGCAGCGACAACACCGCGACCAGTGCCGCAGCGAACGCATAGGACCGGGCTTCGGTGGCTGCCCAGGTCACCCTCGGCGACAGGGCGAACAGCACCCCGGCAGCGACCGCCACGCGACGGCCCGCCAGCGCCTGGCCGGTCGCAGTGACGGCGGCGGCACCCACCCCGAGCGCGAGCACACCCGGCAGGCGGGCGGTGAACTCGTCGACGCCCACGAGGGAGAACCAGTAGTGCAGCAGAAGGTTGTGGAGGCCGTGTACGGCGTCGATCCGGGTGTGGACGCGGAGCAGCCCCTCGACGGGCCGGTCGGCGCTCGAGATCGTTGCGGCCTCGTCCCACCACAGCGAGGGCACCCACGAGAACGCCCCCGCGACGAGCACGGTCGCAACCCCGATCAGCAGGGGAAGCGACCATGCCCTCACGGTCTACCCGTCGATGCCGTACAGCCGCGCCCAGTTCTCCCGGCTCGTGAGCTTGGGCAGCGCCTCCTGCCAGACCGTCTTCATCCGGGGCGCTTCCTTGCGGAGCTGCCAGCACACCTTCGCGGCCTGCTTCGCGAGGTCGACGGCGGTGTCCTTGTCGCGGTGACGCACCCGCACCGCGTTCTGCGAGGCGTCGGTGACGACGGCCTTGTCGAACAACGACACATGCCACCACGACGCGAAGTGCGCGGGAACGGTGACCGTCCGGCGATCGACCTTGCCGGCGAACTGCTGCACGGCACGCTTGAGCAGCACCAGGCCCTCGCGCTTCTTGTCGGGCTCGAACTCCCACACCGACATCTGCGTATGAGGATCGGATTCCTTGCCCACCTGCGCGGCCGGCAGCGGCTTCGTCTCGGGATACCGGTCGCGCAGGTCGCGCAGTTCCTTCAGCACGGACTGTCCGCCGTCGTAGAGGAAGTCCGGTCCGGCGAGGAAGTCCTCCGCAGCCTTGATGAAAGTCGCGGCAAGACCGTACTGCATCGAGACGATGAGCTCACTGATCTTGCGGAACAGGTACTTCGACATGTCGTTGCCGTCGAAGCGCCCGTAGATGGACGAGACGATCAAACCGTTGCGGATGCTGAAGTAGCGCGCCCAGTCGTCGTAGTCCTTGAGGTAGAAGTCCGCGTGCCACACACCCGCATTGGGCAGGGTGACCGTGGGGTGACCCGCATACCGGGCGCGGATGCCGTATTCGATGTCGTCCCACTGGAAGAACAGCGGGATGGGCAGACCGCAGTCGGCGATGATCTCGGCGGGCAGCAGGCAGGTCCACCAGCCGTTCCAGCCGGCGTCGAAACGCATGTCCTGCTTCTTCTTCACGAGGTCGATGCCCATACGCGCACCCGGAGTCAGTGCGCCGGCGGTGATCTCGTCGAGCACCTCGCGCTCGGCCGAGACGTGCAGGACCTGCGGGTTGCTCAGCGACAGCATCTGGGCGCCGACGATCGTCGGCTGCACCGTCATGTTCGCGAAAGCGTTGAGACGCAATACCGATTCGGGTTCGCACAGGATGTCGTCGTCCATGACGATGACGTTGGCGTGCTCGGCCTTGGCGGACCCGGTGATCTCGTACATGCCACGCGAGAAGCCACCCGCGCCACCGAGATTCGGCTGGGTCAGGTAGATGAGCTTGTCGCCCAGCTTGTCGGCGACCTCGGCGAACGCCGAGCGCGAGCGCACCTGATCGGTGCCCTGGTCGACGATGCACACCGCTTCGATGTCGGCCATCGCCCCGTCGTCCGAAGCGAGGGTGCCCACGGTGACGGTGCAGTCGTCGGCGCGGTTGAACGTGCAGATGACGACGGCAGCGGGTCGCAGGTGCTCGGGTGCGGCAACCGTCCAGCGCGCGTCGGAGACGAGCACCGATCCGTTACTGGCATCGATGGAGAACCACATCGCACCACCGTCGACGAACCGCTCGATGGGGAGTTCGAGGTCGAGTTCACCCGAACCCGACACCGTCTCGACCGTCACGATCCTCTCGCGTCCACGGGCGTCGGACGCCCACACGGTGAACTTCGCGGTACCGGAGCAGCCGTAGGTGAGCTGCAGGTTCACCGTCTTCACGTCGGTCCAGCGCTGCCAGAACGTCGCGGGAAAACGCCCGAAATAGGTGTTGGTGTGGGCGGTCGCGCCGTCGGCGAGCTGCAGCCCGTAACGGTCGGACGCGGCGTCGCCCTTCGTGTGGACGTACATCTTCTCCGGCACGCGCGGCGACAGAGATGCGAAGACGCCGCGCTGAACGATCAGCCGATCACGGCGGACCGGTTCGGTGAGAACCTCGTCCAGCGTGTCCGCATCGTGTCCGATCGTGCTTGTGTCGCCGGCAGCTGCCTGCTCCATCGGGCTACTCCCCGCTCGTGGTCGGTCCGCTGTTTTCGATGCGACAGTAGCAGCGGAAACAGGAGCTCCACGGTTGTGTGCGTCGTGCACCAGTGTTTCGACCCATTCGCGAATTGTGCCGGGATCACCCCGAACGGCGCAGATTATCTGCCCAGAACGCGTTCGGTGCGGCTGTAGGCGGCCTCGGTGGCCCGTTTCTGTGGCGTCCACCACTGCTCGTTGGCGCGGTACCAGTCGATGGTGGCGGCCAGGCCCTCACGGAAGTCGCGGTAGCGGGGCTGCCAGCCCAGTTCGGTGCGCAGGCGGGTCGCATCGATGGCGTACCGCAGGTCGTGGCCGGGGCGGTCGGTGACGAAATCGAACGCGGTCGTGTCCTTGCCGCACAGCTCGAGGACGGTTTCGACGACGGTGCGGTTGTCGGTCTCGCCGTCCGCGCCGATCAGATAGGTCTCGCCGATCTGCCCGCGTTCGATGATCGTCCACACCGCGCTGTTGTGGTCGTCGACGTGGATCCAGTCGCGCACGTTGGCGCCGGTGCCGTACAGCTTCGGTCGCACGCCGGTGAGCACGTTGGTGATCTGGCGGGGGATGAACTTCTCCACGTGCTGGTAGGGGCCGTAGTTGTTGGAGCAGTTGGACAGGGTCGCGCGGACGCCGAACGAACGCACCCAGGCGCGCACCAACAGATCCGAGCCGGCCTTGGTCGACGAGTAGGGACTCGACGGGTTGTAGGCGGTGGCCTCGGTGAACTTGATCGGATCGTTCAGTGGCAGGTCGCCGTAGACCTCGTCGGTGGAGATGTGGTGATAGCGCACGTCGTGCGTGCGGACGGCCTCGAGCAGGGTGAAGGTGCCCACGAGGTTGGTGTGCACGAACGGCGCGGGGTTGGCCAGCGAGTTGTCGTTGTGGGATTCGGCGGCGAAGTGCACCACCAGATCGGTGCCGGCGACGAGCCGGTCGACCAGCTCGGCGTCGGCGATGTCGCCTTCGACGAAGGTGATCTTGTCGGCGACGGGGTCGAGGGAGGCGCGGTTGCCGGCGTAGGTGAGCTTGTCGAGCACGGTGACCTGCGTGTCGGGTCGTTCCCCGACGGTCTGATGGACGAAGTTCGCGCCGATGAAACCGGCACCACCGGTGACGAGCAGCCTCATTGGGGCAAGCCTACTCATGCGAGACTGTCCGACATGCGCGGAATCATCCTCGCGGGTGGGACGGGCTCGCGTCTGCATCCGATCACCCAGGGCGTCAGCAAGCAGCTCGTGCCCGTCTACGACAAGCCGATGATCTACTACCCGCTGTCGACGCTCATGCTCGCCGGGATCCGCGACATCCTCATGATCACCACCCCGCACGACGCCGAACAGTTCCGGTGGTTGCTCGGCGACGGCTCCCAGTTCGGGGTGAACATCACCTACACGATCCAACAGTCGCCCGACGGTTTGGCGCAGGCATTCGTCCTCGGTGCCGACCACATCGGCACCGAGCCGGTCGCATTGATCCTCGGCGACAACATCTTCTACGGCCCCGGCCTCGGCACCCAGCTCAAGCGCTTCGCCCACGTCGACGGCGGTGCGGTGTTCGCGTACCGGGTGTCCGAGCCGTCGGCCTACGGGGTGATCGAGTTCGACTCCACCGGTCGCGCCCTGTCGCTCGAGGAGAAACCCGACGACCCGAAGTCGAATTTCGCGGTGCCGGGGCTGTACTTCTACGACAACGACGTCGTCGAGATCGCCCGAGGATTGAAGCCGTCGGCGCGGGGCGAGCTGGAGATCACCGACGTCAACCGCACCTACCTGGAGGCGGGGAAACTGCAGGTCGAGGTGCTGCCGCGCGGCACCGCCTGGCTCGACACCGGCACCTTCGACTCTCTGCTCGACGCGTCGAACTACGTGCGCACCATCGAACAGCGCCAGGGACTGAAGATCGGCGCGCCCGAGGAGGTCGCGTGGCGCCTCGGGTTCATCGACGACGAACAACTGCGCGCCGCAGCGCAGCCGCTGGTGAAGTCGGGATACGGCAGCTATCTGCTCGATCTGCTCGAACGAGGAAAGGACCGGTAGGTGCAGTACCGCGAGCTCGCGATCGCCGGGGCGTGGGAGGTCACGCCGAAACAGTTCGGCGACGACCGGGGCGTGTTCCTCGAATGGTTCAAGCAGGAGAGTTTCACCGACGCGTCCGGCCGGCCCCTGCAGTTGGCGCAGGCGAACTGCTCGGTCTCCGCCGCCGGGGTGCTACGCGGCATCCACTACGCGGATGTGCCTCCGGGACAGGCGAAGTACGTCACGTGCGTGTCGGGGTCGGTGCTCGACGTCGTCGTCGACCTGCGGGTCGATTCGCCGACCTTCGGGCAGTGGGATTCGGTGCTGCTCGATACGACGGACCGTCGCGCGATCTTCCTGTCCGAGGGCCTCGGTCACGGTTTCCTCGCCCTCGAGGACAACTCGACCGTTGTCTACCTGTGCTCGACGGGCTACAACCCCGACCGCGAGCACGAAGTGCATCCCCTCGATCCGGAGATCGGGATCGATTGGCCCACAACAGGTGCCGATGGGAGTCCGCTCGAATACGAGTTGTCCGCGAAGGACCGGGTGGCACCCACCCTTGCCGATGCCCGCGAAGCGGGCCGTCTCCCGCACGTATAGGGATCAGCCACCGGTTCGTAACATCTTGGGACTCTTGCCGATAGCCAGAGCAGCGCTTCCGCACCGACATACCGAAGAGACAGGATCCGACCGTGAAGTTGAATACCGCCCTCGGACGGGTAGCGAGCGTCGGCGTCGCAGCCGCCGTTACCGCCGGCCTCGCTGTTGCCGGAACTCCCACCGCTTCCGCGGACTCGAACTGGACCACGTTCACCAATACGGTGGGTCTGCACCTCGATACGGGTTCGAGCGGGTATGCCGGCAACGCAACCCCGTTCATCGATGCGCCGGTCGTGCTCCGAACCGACCCCGCCTCTCCCGAACTGCCGTTCTGGATCGGGGGAATCGGATCACCGTTCTGCCCCTGCACCGTGCACTGGCACAACGAGACCACAGGTGAGCGCGGGAAGGTACGTGCCAACAGCACTCTGCTCCCCTCGGAAACGGGTGCCGGGGAGATCTCGGCATACGTCACCATCGACGGCAACGTCAGCGTCACCGCCGTTCGTGGCGTCGCCAACTGGACCGCCCGATAGCAGATCTGGTTGTTCCGACGGCGTTCAGCGCGGTCGGAACAACCAGATCATCGGGTGCGGCCGAGTGCCGCACGGATCCGGCGTACGACGCCGCCCGGGTCCTGCGTCAACATGTGCCAGGTGAATCGCAGAACGTGCCATCCTGCGTTGATCAGGACGTTCTGTCTTTCGATGTCGTGGCGGTGACGGTCTGCGTCGCGATGCCACGCCCATCCGTCGATCTCTATCGCCACCCGTTCGGCCTCGAACGCGACGTCGATCTCGTATCCACAGCTCATCACGTGTGCACGCCAGCCGGTGAGCCCTGCCTGACGTAGCAGCCGATGGAAGATGCGTTCAGCCTGGGAGTGCCCGCCGTCCCGGGCGGTGCACAACAATTTCTCCGCAGCGCGCGACCCACGACGTCCCGGATTCCGGCGGTGGGACCGCTCCAGCAGAGCCAATGACGTGTGTCGTTGAAGTGCTCTATCCATGAGGACGGAACCCTCCTTCAGTTCGACCGCTGCCTCCAACACCGTGAGAGGTACACCTGTGACCCGCAGCCCGCGCACGGTCACGATGTCGTCGGCGGGCAGGTCCCTGCGACGGAGGTGCACATTCCCGTTCCTCACAATCGCCCGCCCGTGTGGGACGGTGACGAAGTAACGGGCGGGAGGCCTGTCGAGGATGCCGTGCCACCACGCGGCGCTCGGACCCCATGCCGTCGCCGCACGTCCCGCGCTGTAGACCGCGGTGCGCAAATGCACCGACGGAGTACGCTCCCGGTCGGCGCGCAGGTAGATACCGGGCGCCAGGGAGACCCATTCGCCGGATCGCACGTAATGGTCGATGATCGCGATGCTCAGTCCGCATCTCACGGCCTGATCTCGGGTGACGACACCGTCCTGCCGGGCCATGATCGCGTGCGCTCGGGAGCGTGACATATCCGGTTCGACGCCACAGGCTTCCGAACGGTTCCCCACCTGTGCGATTTGGTTGGATCAACCGCGCATACCGCCGTCGAACCAACCAAATCGGTCATCGGAGGCGGAAGATCACGACCCGCTGGACGACGAAGTTGATCACCGTCGCGGTGCCCTGGGCGACCACGAAGGCGAAGGGGGTGACCCACCACTCGTCGCCGAGGGATTCGTTGAGTACACGGTTGATGCCGACCTGTGCGGCGAAGGTCACGGCGTACAGGACCACCACGGCAGCGAAACGGACACGACTGGGCGGGGCCTTGAAGGTCCAGCGGCGGTTGATCAGGTAAGCGGTGGTGGTGCCGGCCACGAACGACAGGGCTTTCGCGGCGTCGCGGGTCACACCCAACGCCATGAGCAGGACGTACAGGCCGTAGTCGACGATCGCCGAGAATCCGCCGGTCAGGACGAACCGCGTGAGCTGCGTCTTCAGGTCCAGCGCTTCGTCGGCCGTCGAATCGGTCAACGGCAGTTCGGGAGCCAGTGGGGCGTGGTGCTCCGGCAGCGGCTGCACATGGTCGTGGGATTCCGGCACGCAGACGAGGGTAACGCCCGTGAGGAACAGCATCTTGCCGGGTGACCAGGACACACGGGTAGCCTTTATCCCGATGTCCACGACAGCTACGGAGCAGGCGAGCGAGCCGCTCCCCACCCAGACCCGCACCCTGACCGGCTGGGGGCGCACCGCGCCGACCACCGCAGAGGTGCTGTCCACTCCCGACGTCGAAGTGATCGCGAAGGCCGTTGCGCGAGTCGCGGAAGACAACGAGGCGAAGCCGTCGCACCTGCGTCGCGGTGTGATCGCACGCGGGCTCGGGCGCTCTTACGGCGATCCCGCGCAGAACGCCGGCGGGCTCGTCGTCGATATGACGGCGCTGAACAAGATCCACAGCATCGACCGCGACTCCCGCAAGGTCGTGGTGGACGGTGGCGTGAGCCTCGACCAGCTCATGCGCGCCGCGCTGCCGTTCGGTCTGTGGGTTCCCGTCCTGCCGGGCACACGCCAGGTCACCATCGGTGGTGCGATCGGTGCCGACATCCACGGCAAGAACCACCACAGCGCGGGCAGCTTCGGCAACCATGTGCGGTCCATCGATCTGCTCACCGCCGACGGTCAGGTCCGCACGTGCACGCCCACCGGACGCAATGCGAAGCTGTTCTGGGCGACCGTGGGCGGTATGGGCCTGACAGGCATCATCCTGCGCGCGACCATCGAGATGACCCCCACGGAGACGGCGTACTTCATCGCCGACAGTCGCCGCACCGAGTCGCTCGACGAGACGATCGCCCTGCACAGCGATGGTTCGGAAGCGAACTACGACTACTCCAGCGCGTGGTTCGACGCCATCTCGCCGGAGCCGAAGCTCGGCCGCGCCGCAGTCTCGCGAGGCAACCTCGCGAAGCTCGACCAGCTGCCGAAGAAGCTGCAGAAGGACCCGCTCAAGTTCGACGCGCCGACGTTGCTGACCCTGCCCGACGTGTTCCCGAACGGGCTGGCCAACAAGTTCAACTTCTCGGTGATCGGTGAGCTGTACTACCGGAAGACGAAGAATGCCGACAATCAGGTTCAGAATCTGACGGCGTTCTACCACCCGCTCGACCTGTTCGGGGAGTGGAACCGCGGCTACGGACCCAACGGCTTCCTGCAGTACCAGTTCGTGGTGCCGCCGGAAGCGGTCGAGGAGTTCAAGAAGATCATCCGCGACATCCAGGCGTCGGGACATCACTCGTTCCTCAACGTGTTCAAGCTGTTCGGTGAGGGGAACAAGGCTCCGCTCAGCTTCCCCATCCCCGGCTGGAACATCTGCGTCGACTTCCGGATCAAGCCGGGACTGAACGAGTTCGTGCGCGAGCTCGACAAGCGGGTCCTCGAATTCGGTGGTCGCCTCTACACCGCGAAGGATTCGCGGACAGACGCGGCGACCTTCCACGCCATGTACCCGCGGATCGACGAGTGGTTGAAGGTGCGCCGCTCCGTCGACCCCACGAACGTCTTCGCCTCCGATATGTCCAGAAGGTTGGAACTCCACTGATGATCAATGCCGTCGGCAATCCCCAGACCCTGCTGCTGCTCGGTGGCACCTCCGAGATCGGCCTGGCCATCGTCGAGGAGTACCTGCGCAAGGCACCGGCTCGCGTGATCCTCGCGGCCCTGCCCGGCGACCCGCGCCGTGAGGACGCCGTCGCCCAGGCGAAGACCGCGGGTGCGACGCAGGTCGACCTGATCGACTTCGACGCACTCGACACCGCCAGCCACCCCGCCGTCATCGACCAGGCGTGGAAGGACGGCGACGTCGACATCACGATCGTCGCCTTCGGCCTCGACGCCGACGCCGAGGAGCTGTGGCAGAACCAGAGCAAGGCCGTGCGGGTCGCGGAGGTCAACTACACCGCCGCCGTCTCCGTGGGTGTGCTGGTGGGCGAGAAGATGAAGGCGCAGGGCTTCGGCCGCATCATCGCGATGTCGTCCGTCGCAGGCGAGCGCGTGAAGCGCGCCAACTTCGTCTACGGCTCCACCAAGGCAGGTCTCGACGGCTTCTACCTCGGACTCGGTGAGGCACTGCGGCCGTTCGGTGCGCGCGTGACCGTCGTGCGCCCCGGCCAGGTGCGCACGCAGTTCAGCGCGCACGTCGACGAAGCCCCGCTCACCGTGAACAAGGAAGACGTCGCAAAGCTCGCGGTCGCGGCCTCCGATCGCGGCAAGGAGATCGTCTGGGCGCCGGGAACCTTCCGGTTCGTGATGATCGTGCTGCGCCACCTGCCGCGCGCGATCTTCCGCAAGCTGCCGATCTGACAGTCGTGCACCCCGCTGCCCCGCCGGACCCGATCCGGCGGGGCAGTCGCCTTTTCAGGGGGTTACCTGACGTACCCGGTTCCACTGTGGATCATCCCGGGTGGCCCGTAGCACCAGTGGTTGATCGATCCTTCGTTCACGAAGACACCGTTCACGGTGCCGTCCTGTCCCGCCTCGTTCGTGGCGTAGCCGACACCCGGTGTCCCGAGGACGATGCACTGGTAGGGGTCGACACCGCGGTGGTCGTACAGGCGGCCGTCGATGGGACCGCCGGGCGCACCCGGTTCGATCACCGGATACGCCGAGGCCTGCGCCGCCCCGAAGACGAGAAAAGGTGCCGTCGCGAGTGCCGCAAGTGCCGCACGAACCGCTTTACCTGTCATGATCTGAGCCTTTCGTTCGGATTCCCCGGGCCGTACCGACGGCCCGGTTTCCCGACGCAACTTCCAGAATGAGGGTCGCGACGGGAAAAATGTGGGAGTTTGCGGCTCGGATCGGGCCACCGTTCGCCTCGCGGACGCATCTCTATGCTCGTGGGGTGCTCGTCGACACTCCTGTAGCAGTAGCCCCGTTACGCCGTGCCATCTCGACGCTCGTGCAGTTCGCCTGCGCAGCGCTCATCGCAGCACTCGTCGCGGCGGTGGGACTGTTCGCCTTCGACCGGGTGCAGTGGCCGGCGTTCAATTCGTCGAATGTGACGCAGGCCGTCACCACCGTCATGCAGTTCGCGGCGCTCGCTGCCCTCGGCCTGTCGATCTATCTGCTGCGTCGCCGCAGATGGGTGACGGGTGCGCGCGTGCTGTCGTGGGCGGCACTGTCCGGCCTGGTCACCGCGACTCTCGGAATGCCGCTCGCCGCGACCCGCCTCTACCTGCACGGCATCTCCGTCGACCAGGAGTTCCGCACCCAGTTCCTCACGCGGCTGACGGACAGCGCGGCGCTGCGTGACATGAACTACGCCGACCTGCCGTCGTTCTATCCGGCCGGGTGGTTCTGGGTCGGCGGCCGCGTCGCGAATCTGCTGGGCATGGACGGTTGGGAAGCGTTCAAGCCGTACGCGATCGGTTCGCTGGCGGTCGCAGCGGTCGTCGCACTGGTGCTGTGGTCCGAGCTCGTCCGCTCCGACCTGGCGGTGCTCGCGGCCACGGCGACGACGCTGGTCGTGCTGGCCTACGGCTCGCCGGAGCCGTACGGGGCGGTGATCGCCGTGCTGGTCGCGCCGGCGCTGGTGCTGGCCTGGGGCGCGTTCGCACCCGTGCGCGTTTCTGGTAGTTCCGACTACCGAAAGCGCGCACGGCAGGGCTGGGGTGCCGTCGTGGGCACGGGCCTGTTCCTCGGCATCGCCGCGACCTTCTACACCCTCTATCTCGGCATCGCGGCCTTCGCGGTGACAGTGATGGCCGTCGTCGCGGCGTACCTTGCGCGTCGCGCCGGTGGATCGTGGCGCGCGGCTCTTCCCGTCCTCACGCGTTTCGTAGCGATCGCGGCGATCGCGATGCTTGTGGCCCTGATCGTATGGGCGCCGTTCGTGTTCGAGGTGCTCGGTGGCAACACTCCGTCCGAATCCGGTACCGCGACGCACTATCTCCCAGACGCCGGTGCGCGACTGCCGTTGCCGATGTTCCACATGTCCCTGATCGGACTGCTGTCTCTGTTGGGCACCGTGTGGCTCGTGGGCCGGGCGTCGTCGTCGCATCGGGCGCAGGCGCTCGGCCTCGGCGTGATCGCCGTCTACCTGTGGTACCTGGCGTCGATGGCGGCGACCGCAGTGGGCAACACCCTGCTCGCGTTCCGTCTCGAAGTGATTCTGCTCGTGCTCCTCGCTGCTGCAGGCGCATTCGCCTTCGTCGACTTCTCGCGGTGGATCAGTCTGGCGACCAGCGAGAACCCGCGCGTGCGTAGGGTTCTCGTGGCAGTGGGCGCTCTCGGCGCACTGGCGTTCACCCAGAACATTCCGCAGGTGCTCGCCGGCGAGATCACCGTCGCCTACACCGACACCGACGGGGCCGGTGAACGCGCCGACCAGCGTCCCGCCGGCGCCGCGTCCTACTATGCCGAGGTGGACGACGTCCTGCTGTCGCAGTTGGGCGGCGATCGTGACGACCACGTGGTCCTCACGGCCGACACGTCCTTTCTCGCCTACTACCCGTACTTCGGTTTCCAGGCCCTGACCTCGCACTACGCCAACCCGCTGGCTGAATTCTCCGCGCGCGCGACGGCGATCGAGGAGTGGTCCGAGCTCTCCTCCCCCGACGAACTGCTCGCCGCGTGGGAGGAGCTGCCGTGGCGAGCCCCCGACGCCGTCGTCTTCCGACAGGGCGCCGAGGGTTACACGCTGCGTCTGGCCGAGGACGTCTACCCGAACGATCCCAATGTGCGGCGGTACACGGTGACCTTCCCCAAGGAACTGTTCGACGATCCGCGATTCACCGTGACCGAGGTGGGTCCGTTCGTCGTCGTCACCGCGACGGGCGAACCGGCATGATGCGACGAACTCCGATGTCGCGCAACCACAATCCGCCCCACACCAGAATTCCGGTGTAGATCGGGAACAGGGTCGTGCTGACGATCGGCTGTTCGGTGAGCAGATTCGTCGCGACGGCACCGCCGAGATAGCCGGTGAGGAGTACGGCGCCGAGGATCGCGGTAGGCGGCAGGACGTAGGCGATCAGGCAGACGAGCAGGACGACGCCGAACACTCGGTTGAGGCTCGGGTCGAATCCGAGATCGGCCATCGCTTCCTGCACCTGCGAAACGTTGGCGATGTGGATGATCGAGTCCCACAGCAGGAACAGGACGACGAGACCACTGACGATCAGACCTGCGATGCGGGCGGTGCGTGAGGGCGCCGCGGCGGTGTCGTCGCGGGTGCCGGGGGTGGATGCGGTGAAGGTGTTCATGACGTCCTCCTGGTAGACGGAGCATCGGTGCGGTCGCAGATACCGACCGGAGTCCGCACGAAAACTCATCGCCGACGACCGGCTCGCCGTCAGGGCAGTCGTGAGGCGAGCAACTCGGCCAGGTGGGTTCCGCGCCGCGTCGTGAGATCGTCGAGCTGGGTACGGCACGAGTACCCGTCGGCGAGGATCACCGCATCGTCCGACGCGGCCTCCACCGCCGGGAGCAGCTGGGTCCGCGCGACCGCCACCGACACGTCGTAGTGCCCGCGTTCGACGCCGAAGTTCCCGGCCAGGCCGCAGCATCCGCCGAGCCTCTGCACGTCGGCACCCGCGCGTCGCAGCAGGGCTGCGTCGGCGCCCCACCCCATGACGGCGTGGTGGTGACAGTGGGGTTGCGCGACGATCTGTGTGCCGTCCAACGACGGCGGTTCCCAGTCCGCGAGGAGTTCGGCGAGGGTCGTGGTGCTGTCGGCCACGAGACGAGCAGGTGCGGAACCGAGCAGTTCGACCGCATCGGAGCGCAGGACGGCGGTACAGGACGGCTCGAGCCCGACAATCGGCATGCCGCTGCGGAAGAGCTCGGCGACGGTGCGACCCAGGATCTTTCGTGCCTGGTCGAGCTGACCGGTGGTGATCCACGTCAGTCCGCAACATCGGGGTTCGTCGGTGATGTGCACGCTGTACCCGGCCGCCTCGAGCACGCGCACGGCGGCGGCCCCGATCTCCGGGGTGAAGTACTCGGTGAACGTGTCGACGAACAGCAGCACCGGGTCGCCCGTGCGGGATCGTCGAGGGAGAGTGTCGGCGAACCACTTCCGGAAAGTCCGGGGCGCGAACGTCGGTACACGACGGCGTCGGTCGAGACCGGCGACCGTCAACCCGAGCGGGGCGACACCCGGGACCCGGGCCAGGGCGTTGACAGCGCGTGGCGCACGGGAGGCGATCGCAGCCCACTTCGGCAGTCTGCCGAGGCCGTAATGGCCGGCCGGACGTCGTCGCCCTCGGTAAGTCTGGTGCAGGACTTCGGATTTGAGGGTCGCCATGTCGACCCCGGTCGGACAGTCCGACAGGCATCCCTTGCACGCCAGGCACAGCTCGAGCGCTTCGTGCACCTCCGGCGACTGCCACGACTCGTCGACGAGGTGACCGTTGAGCATCTCCTGCAGCGCCCGGGCACGTCCTCGGGTGGAGTCCTTCTCCTCGCGGGTCGCGAAGAAGGACGGGCACATCACCCCGCCGGTGCCGGTGTTGTCGGCGCGGCACTTGCCGACCCCGGTGCACCGGTGCACGGCCTGCGTGAAGTCGCCGCCGTCCTCGAGATAGCGGAAGGCCAGACCCTCCCGGATCTTCCGGGCCGCCGGGACGCGGAGGTCGGCGTCGACGGGACGCGGGTCGACGAGCACGCCGGGGTTGAGGAGGTTCTCCGGATCGAAGACCGACTTCACGGCCCCGAACAGCGCGAGCGCGTCGGGTGAGTACATCACGGGCAGCAGTTCGCTCCGGGCGCGTCCGTCGCCGTGCTCCCCCGACATCGACCCTCCGTACTCGGCGACGAGTTTGCCGGCCTCGAAGAGAAATTCGCGGAACAGTCCCGGCACCTCGAGGGGGATGTCGAGGCGGATGTGGATGCAGCCGTCGGCGAAGTGCCCGTAGGGATAGCCGGTGACGTCGTATCCGGCGAGCAGTTCCTCGAAGTCGCGGAGATAGTCGCCGACGCGGTGAGCGGGGACGGCGGCGTCCTCCCATCCCGCGTGCGCGGGCAATCCCTTCGGACTTCTCGCCGACAGGCCGGACCCGTCCTCCCGGATACGCCACAGCGCAGCGGCACGCGCCTGATCCTCGACGTGCAGGACGTCGGTGGCAGCGGCGGCCTGAGCGAGTGCGCATGCCCGGTCGCGGACCTCGTCCGCGTCGTCACCGGCCAGTTCGACGAACAGCCATGCCGCACCCGAAGGGAGCGGCGGTACCGCGTCCGGTCCGCGCCGAGCGCGGACGATGTCGACGATCCGCGAGTCGAGCCCTTCGCACGCCGTGGGCCGGAAACCCAGCAGTCCGTGCGCGGCGTTCCCGGCGGCGACGATGTCGGGATAACCGAGCACGACCATCGTGCGGAAGGCGGGATCGACGACCAGCCGCACCGTCGCCTCGGTCGTGATCCCGAGCGTGCCCTCGCTACCGACGAACAGCTTCCGGACGTCGAAACCGTTCTCCGGCAGCAGATGCTCGAGCGCATAACCCGACACCTGCCGGCCGAAGCGGCCGAATTCGGTGCGGATGGTCGCGAGGTCGCGGGCGACGATCTCCCGCAACGGCTCCAGCATCGGATCCTCACCGGGCAGCGACAGGGGGTGGCCGGTGCCGGTGAGTACCTCGAGAGCGACGACGTTGTCGGACGTGCGGCCGTAACCGAGCGCACGCGCCCCGCACGCGTTGTTACCGATCATCCCGCCGATCGTGCACCGGTTGTGAGTGGACGGATCGGGACCGAAGCGCAGACCGTGCGGAGCGGCGGCGCGCTGCAGCTCGGCCTGCACGACACCCGGTTGCACCCGCGCGGTCCGGGTCTCGGGGTCGACGGAGAGAACTCGGTTCAGATGACGCGAGAAGTCGAGGACGACGCCGGGCCCGACAGCGTTGCCCGCGAGCGAGGTGCCGGTGCCGCGGGAGGTGAGGGGAACACCCTCGCGCCGGCACACGTCGAGCGTCGCGGCGACGTCGTCGATCGATCGGGCGCGCACCACCGCCTGCGGCGGAACGCGGTACAGGGAGGCGTCGGACGAGTACAGCGCGCGCGTGGTCGAGTCGTCGCAGACCTCCCCGATGCCCGCCGCGCGCAGAGCGCGCCCGATCGGGGTGGAGGTCTTCATAGACAGCGATGCTAGTGGCGGGGACGCCGTGCCGGAGGTGGTCGGGCAGAACCGCGGAAGTACGCCGGCAGTAGTGCGGCCACCCTGACACCGCAGCGCTCGTGCAGTGGCAGGACCCAGCCCCGTGACGCGACTCGCCTAGCATCGACGCTTGTGCCAGCCGATACCACTTCGCCCGGGAAAACCGATTCGTCCGATCCGACATCGCGGGTCCGCACCGCGCGGATCGTTGCGATCGTGTCGGGGCTGCTCGGGTTCGTGCTGGCGCTGAGCCTGCCCTTCCTGCCGGTCCGTCAGGAGACCGGTGAGCTGCAGTGGCCGCAGAACGGCACCGTCGACAGCGTCGAGGCGCCGCTCGTCACCTACACCCCGCTCACGCTGCGGGTGAGCGTGCCGTGTGCGGCGGCATCGCAACTCGGCTCCGACGGCGGCACCCTCGTCTCGACCATTCCGTCCGGCTCCCCCGACGCCACCGCCGAGGGCCTCGTGATCCGCGCGGTCCCCGGCGAGGATGGTGCCCCCGGCACCATCGAGGCCGTCCTGCGCAACTCTGTGCTCGTCGCGGCGCCTCTGGACACGCCGTGCACCGCGGTGACCGTCGCCTCCAACTCCGAACGCACCGCCGCCGAGATCGTGGGCGCGGACCCGCCGGTCACGGTCGAGCTGGAAGGCGACGAGCGCCCCCAGGTGGTGGGGGTCTTCAGCGAGCTCACCGGCTCTGCGGAGACCTTCGAACCCGACGGCAGCGACTCCGCCGAACGGCTGTCGGTGCGCGCCGAGCTCGACTCGCGGTTCACCTCGACCCCCACGGTCCTCAAACTTCTCGCGATGATCGTGTGTGCGCTCGCGACGCTGGTCTCCCTCGTCGCCCTGCATCGACTCGACGGGATCGACGGGCGCCGCGCGCGCCGGTTCCTGCCGGCCCGCTGGTGGCGGTTCACCCTCGTGGATGCCGTGGTCGTGAGCACTCTGCTGCTCTGGCACATCGTCGGCGCGAACACTTCGGACGACGGCTACATCCTCAACATGGCGCGGGTGTCCGGCGACGCCGGGTACATGGCCAACTACTTCCGCTGGTTCGGTGTGCCCGAGGCGCCGTTCGGCTGGTTCTACGACGTGCTCGTCGTGTTCGCGCAGGTCTCGACGTCGAGCGTGTGGATGCGGCTGCCCACGCTCGTCGCGGCGATTCTGTGCTGGATGGTCATCAGCCGCGAGGTCATCCCCCGGCTCGGTGTCGCCGTAAGGCACAGCCGGGTGTCGTTGTGGACGGCCGGACTGGTCTTCCTCGCCTTCTGGCTCCCCTACAACAACGGCCTGCGCCCGGAGCCGATCATCGCGGTCGGTGCACTGCTGACCTGGTGTTCGGTCGAGCGTGCCGTCGCGACCGGGCGCATGCTGCCCGCCGCGATCGCGGTGCTCGTCGCGGCCTTCTCGCTCGCCGCCGGCCCGACCGGCCTGATCGCGGTGGCCGCGCTCGTGGCGGGGCTGCGCCCCCTGGTGAAGGTGCTGGTCGCGCGCCGATATCTCGTCGGTGTCGTCGCGCCCCTCGCGCCGATCCTCGCGTCGGGCACCGTCGTGCTCATCGCGGTCTTCGCCGACCAGACGCTCGCGTCCGTCCTCGAGGCGACACGCGTGCGCTCGGCCGTCGGCCCGAACGTGCCGTGGTTCGACGAGCGGCTGCGCTGGGACGCGCTGCTCACCGTCTCCCCCGACGGTTCGCTGGCCCGCCGGTTCGGTGTGTTCGTGATGCTGTTGTGCCTGGTCGTGTGCGTCATGCTGATCCTGCGCAAGGGCCGCATCCCGGGCACCGCGATCGGACCGTCGCGGCGCATCCTCGGCATCGTCTTCGCGTCGCTGTTGCTCATGATGCTCACGCCCACGAAGTGGACGCACCATTTCGGTGTGTACGCGGGCCTGGCCGCGTCGGTGGCGGCGCTCGCCGCGATCGGGGTGGGATCCGTCGGTATCCGCTCGGCACGCAACCGGGCGCTGTTCACCGCCGGGGTGCTGTTCGTCCTGGCTATGGCGTTCACCGGCTCGAACGGCTGGTGGTACGTCTCGAGCTACGGCATCCCGTGGTGGGACAAGCCACCGTCGATCTCCGGCTACGCCTTCTCCACGGCACTGCTCGGACTGACGGTGCTCACGCTGCTCCTCGCCGCATGGTTCCACCTGCGCGAGCCGTTCACCACGCCGCGCCCCGACCGCAACGGCAGGGTCCGGGCGCTGGCGTCGGCGCCGCTCACGCTGGTCGCGGCGGCGGTGGTGTTGTTCGAAGTGTTGTCGCTGTTCAAGGGCGCGGTCTCGCAGTACCCGGCCTACTCGATCGCGAAGTCGAACGCGGCGGCGCTCACCGGCGACCACTGCGCGCTCGCCGACGAGGTGCTCGTGGAGACCGACCCGAACGCGACGATGCTGCAGCCCGTCGACGGTGATCCGGGTGAGGCACTGAGCGCGGGCACCGCAGTCGGCTTCACCCCGAACGGAGTGGCGCTCGACCTCACGGCCGACGCGGAGACCACCACGACCGGTGGCGCCAACACGGTCGACAGCGAGGAGGGTGGCACCACCACCTCCACCAGCGCCGGCACCGAGGGCGGACGCACCAGCGACGAGGGCATCAACGGCAGCACCGTGAAGTTGCCGTTCGGACTCGACCCGCAGACCACCCCGGTCCTCGGCAGCTATCGCGCCGGGGTGCAGCAGTCGGCCGAACTCGAATCCGGCTGGTACGCGCTGCCGGAGCGCACCGACGAGACACCGCTGCTGGTCGTGACCGCCGCTGGACGCGTGCGTTATGTCGACCCCGACGGTGTCATCACCCCCGGTCAGGAAGTCCTCCTCGAGTTCGGCACGACATCCGGCGAGGACGTGACACCGCTCGGTTCCGTCGCCCCGATCGACATCGGCCCGTCGCCCTCGTGGCGCAACCTGCGCGTGCCGAGCGACGCGATCCCCGCCGACGCCGACGCCGTCCGGATCGTCGTGAACGACGGTGACCTCTCCTCCGACCAGTGGGTCGCGGTCACCCCGCCGCGTATGCCGCGCATGGAGACCCTCCAGGAGGTCGTCGGATCCGACGCTCCGGTGCTGATCGACTGGTCGGTGGGTCTCGCCTTCCCGTGCCAACGCCCGTTCGGTCACCGCAACGGTGTCGCCGAGGTCCCCGAGTACCGCATCCTGCCCGACCGTGTCGGGGCCGACGCGACGAACGGCTGGCAGGACGACATCGGCGGTGGCCCGCTCGGCTGGATCCCGCTGCTGCTCAACGCCGAGACGGTGCCCACCTATCTCGATCACGACTGGGATCGCGACTGGGGATCGCTCGAGCAGTACCTCCCGATCGATCCGGAGGCCTCCCCCGCGGAGATCGGCACCGACGTGACGACCCGCTCCGGCCTGTGGTCGCCCGGCCGCATCCGTGACGGGGTACCGGTCCTGTTGGAGTAAGGGCGAGTGCCGTCACACCACGTCGCCGGATACCATCGACTCCCGTGCCCGACGACGTGACGACCTCACCCGCGCCCGCTCCGACCGCTCCACGGTCGATGGGCGAGGACCTTCGCACTCGGTACCGGACCGCGCGGCTCGTCGCCGTCGTCGCCGGGCTGCTCGGCATGATCTTGGCGCTGGCCACACCGTTCCTTCCGGTCCGCGTGACCGAGGCGACGATGTCGTGGCCGCAGGACGCAGCGGCGACCGACGTCGAATTGCCGTTGATGTCGCAGGTCCCCCTGCAGTTCCGCGCCACCGTGCCGTGCACCGCCATCGCGGGGATGCCCGCCGAGGGCGGCATGCTGCTCGCGACCGCCCCCACCAGCGGGCAGGACGCCGCGCTCAACGCGATGTTCGTGCGGGTCGGCGCCGAGAACGTCGACGTCCTCGACCGCAACGTGGTGGTCGCGACCGCGCCGCGCGCCGACGTCGAGTCGGGTGCGTGCAGCGAACTGCAGATCTTCTCCGACTCCGAACGCACCACAGCCGAGTTCGTCGGCCTCTCCGACGAGAACGGCAACCCGCGGGCCGGCGAGCTCACCGGCGACCTGCGGCCGCTCGTCGTCGGTGTGTTCAGCGACCTGCCGACCGCCGTTCCCGGCCTCGAGGTCACCGTCGACGTCGACTCCCGATTCACGTCGTCGCCGACACTGGTGAAATCCCTCGCGATGATCCTCGCGGTGCTGTCGACGGCGCTCGCGCTCGGCGCGCTGGCCAAGCTCGACGGCACGGACGGTCGTGGGCACCGCCGGTTCCTGCCGTCCCGTTGGTGGAAGTTCACCGGTGTCGACGTCGTCGTCGTCGTCACGCTCGTCGGCTGGCACTTCTTCGGCGCGAACACCTCCGACGACGGCTACCTGCTCACCATGGCCAGGGCGTCGGAGAACTCCGGCTACATGGCCAACTACTTCCGCTGGTTCGGTGTCCCCGAAGCTCCCTTCGGCTGGTACTACGACGTGCTGGCGGCGTTCGCGAAGATCTCCACGGCCAGCCCGTGGATGCGCATCCCGGCGCTGATCGCCGGAATCCTGTGCTGGATGGTCATCAGCCGTGAGGTGGTGCCGCGTCTCGGCCGGGCCGTGCGGCACAACCGCATCGCGCTGTGGACCGGCGGACTGGTCTTCCTCGCCTTCTGGCTGCCCTACAACAACGGTCTGCGGCCCGAGCCGATCGTCGCGCTCGGTGCGCTGCTCACCTGGTGCTCGATCGAACGCGCCATCGCGACCGGTCGTCTGCTGCCCGCCGCGACGGCGGTGTTCATCGGCGCCTTCACCCTCGCCGCGGCACCGACCGGCCTGATGTGTATCGCCGCGCTCATCGCCGGCATCCGGCCGATGACGCGGATCATCGTGCGCCGCCACCGTGAGGTCGGCACCCTGCCGCTGCTCGCCCCGATCGGCGCGGCCGGCCTGCTCGTGCTCGTCGTGGTGTTCTCCGACCAGACCCTCGCCGCGGTCCTCGAAGCGACCCGCGTGCGCACCATCATCGGCCCCAACGAAGAGTGGTGGAACGACTTCCTCCGCTACTACTACCTGATGGTGCAGACCGTCGACGGGTCGCTGCCGCGCCGCTTCGCGTTCCTCGTGATGCTGTTGTGCCTGTTCACGACACTGTTCGTGCTGCTGCGCCGCCGCCGCATCCCCGGGGTCGCCGTGAGCCCGACCTGGCGTCTGCTCGGCATCGTCTTCGGCACGATCTTCTTCATGATGTTCAACCCCACGAAGTGGACCCACCACTTCGGGGCGTACGCCGGCATCGCCGGATCGCTCGCGACGGTCACCGCCGTCGTGGTCTCCGCGAGCGCGTTGCGGTCGCGCCGCAACCGCACGATCTTCCTTGCCGGACTGCTGTTCATCCTGGCGGTGTCGTTCGCGGGTATCAACGGCTGGTGGTACGTCTCGAGCTACGGCGTGCCGTGGTTCGACAAGACGGTCTCGCTGAGCGGCTACCAGTCGAGCTCGCTGTTCCTGATCCTGTTCGGGCTCGCGCTGGTACTCGTCGCGTGGCAGTACCTCCGCGAGGGATACGCGCCGCCGCCGGAGTCGCCGGAGACGAGGAAGGGCCGCCGGATCCGCGCCCTCGCGGCCGCGCCGCTCACGGTCGTCGCCGCGGCGATGGTGCTGTTCGAGGTGCTGTCGCTGCTCAAGGGTGCGGTGTCGCAGTACCCCGCGTATTCGCTCGCCCGGTCCAACATCGGTGCGGTCGCCGGGCAGACCTGTGGTCTCGCGAACGACGTGCTCGTCGAGGCGGACCCCAACGAGGGACGTCTCGAACCGATCATCGATCCGGGTAATCCCCCGGCGGACGGCGATCCGCTCGCCGGTGCTGCGCCGCGCGGCTTCACTCCCGACGGCGTGCCGTCCGATCTGACCGCCGACTACGTCGAGGTGAAGCCCGGTCAGGGCAACACCGACAACCAGAGCGTCGGCCCCACCTTCGAGACCGGCGCGGGCGGCGGCACCACGGGCGGCTCGGGTGAGCAGACCGTCAACGGCAGCACCGTGCGCCTGCCCTTCGGACTCGACCCGGCCGTCACGCCGGTGCTCGGCAGTTACCAGGACGGCGTGCAGGAACCCGCCTCGCTCACGTCGAGCTGGTACGCCCTGCCGGAGATCACCGACGAGACGCCGCTGGTGATCATCTCCGCGGCCGGTCGCATCTGGTCGTACGACGACACCGGCGCACTGACCTACGGCCAGTCGCTGCTCGTCGAGTACGGCACCCGCCAGGCCGACGGCACTGTCGAGGCGAAGGGCACCTACCTGCCGCGCGACATCGGTCCCGCACCGTCGTGGCGGAACCTGCGCGTGCCGCTCGCCGACCTGCCCGACGACGTCGATGCCGTCCGCATCGTCGCCAACGACCCCAACCTCACCGGCGACCAGTGGCTGGCGTTCACGCCGCCGCGCGTCCCGACCCTCGAGCGGCTCGACGCCCAGCTCGGTTCCGAGCAGCCGCTCCTGCTGGACTGGGCCGTGGGTCTGCAGTTCCCGTGCCAGCGGCCGTTCGACCACTGGGCGGGCGTCGCCGAGATGCCGAACTACCGGGTCCTTCCCGACCGTCCGCTCGCGGTGTCGTCGACCGACACCTGGCAGTCCGCCGACAACGGTGGCCCGCTCGGCTTCGCGGAGGTCCTGGCGCGACCCGAGCAGGTGCCCACCTACCTGGAGAACGACTGGGGTCGCGACTGGGGTTCGGTGGAGCGGTACGTGCGCTTCTACCCCAACGCGCAGCCGGCGGAACTGACCACCACCGAGGTGACGCGGTCGGGTCTGTGGAAGCCCGCGCCGATGCGCGTCTACGAGTGAGGGGTGGGGCGCGAGTAACGGATGTGACGCTCCGGGCGACACGCAGGTCATGACGACCTCGAGGAAGATCGCATTCACGGCCGCCCTGGGCGCGGCTCTCGCGCTCGGCGTGGTCGCCGCTCCCGCGGCGTCCGCGGAGCCCGTCGTGGCCACGACCCTGAGCCCGGTGATCGGCGCGGCCGGTGGTACCGGGTCCGCGGGGTGGGGAGGTCTCCTCGTCAACGAGGGCGTGACCGTCGGTGTGGACCCCGAGCGTCCCGGCTTCTCGCGATTCGGCAGCAGCTTCCAGTGTCCGTGCCTCGTGAACTGGACGAACGTCACCACCGGACAGCGTGGCACCGTCACCCTGCCGATCTACCCGCCTATCCCCTCCGCAGGTTGGGAGTACCCCTGGTTCGAGACCGGGTCCGGACGTATCGAGGCGGTCGTGACGACCACCGACATCACCTTCCTGCCGGGCCGGGGCTCCTGGACGGTTCCCTGAGCACGGCCCCACGACGCCACGCGCTGCGAGAATGCGGTTCCTGCAATCTAGAATGAGCGGGTGACCACCGAGAATTCAGCTGGGTCGACCCTGTCGCCCCGCGCCTCCGAGGCCGTGAAGAGAAGCCTGTCGCCCCGGCAGGAGGCCGCGAGCCGCGACGTCGACACCCTGATCCGGTGCGGACGCGAACTGCTCACCCGGGGCGAACCCGCCCGAGTCGCCGACATCGTGGCCGCCGCGGGACTCTCCAACGACGCTTTCTACCGCTATTTCAAGAGCAAGGGCGATTTCGTCGACGCCGTCGTCGAGGAGGGCGGGCACCGCCTCGTCCGGTATCTGCGTCACAGGATCGACAAGGCCGCCGACCCCGACGACGCCTTGCGCGCCGGCATAGCGGCCGTCCTCAGCCAGGCCGTCGATCCCGAGATCGCCGCCGCCACCCGCAATGTCGTGTCCTCCGCCGGTGGCCGGTCGCACGCACCGAAGGTGCGCGAGGATCTGGAGAAGGCGGTCGCGGAGGTGCTCGCCGTCCCCATCACCGAGCTGGGATCGACCGACCCGCAACGGGATTCGCTCACCACCTCGATCCTCCTGCTCGCGGTGATGGAGCATCTGCTGTGGAGGGAGGCGTCCACCTTCGACGCCGACGCAGAGGTCGAGCAGATCGTCGGATACGCGCGACGGGGCCTGCGCACGTCCTAGTGCACAGGCCCCGTCGGCAACGGCTCTACAGCGGCAGCAGATGGTGCTTCCGCGGGTTCTTGAACACTTCCTTGTCACGAAGAAGGTTCAGCGCCTTGCGGATTTCGAGGCGGGTGGTCGACGGCTCGATCACCGCGTCGACATATCCGCGCTCGGCCGCGATGTACGGCGTCGCGACATGCTCGTTGTAGAAGTTGATGAGCTGCTGGCGAACCGCCGGAGCGTTCTCGCCCGCGGCCTCGATCTGCCGGCGGCCGATCACCGCGACGGCCGATTCGGCACCCATCACGGCGATACGCGCGGTGGGCCACGCGAAGTTGATGTCGGCGCCGAGCTGCTTGGAACCCATCACCGCGTAACCGCCACCGTACGACTTGCGAACCACGACGGTCACCTTCGGCACCGACGCCTCGACGTACGAGAACAGGAACCGGCCGCCACGCTTGATGACGCCGATCTTCTCCTGCTCGACACCGGGCAGGAAGCCCGGGGTGTCGACGACGAACACGAGCGGGATGTCGTAGGCGTCGCACACGCGCACGAAGTGCGCGGCTTTGTCGGCGGCTGCGGCGTCGAGCGCACCCGACAGGTACAGCGGCTGGTTCGCCACGACACCCACGGCACGACCGTCGACACGCGCGTAGCCGGTGATGATGTTCGGCGCGGTCTGCGAGCGGACCTCGAGGAAGTCGCCGTCGTCGAAGATCTTCAGCAGGATGTCGTGCATGTCGTAGCCGGAGTTGTCGGCGTCGGGCATGAACGTGTCGAGTTCGAGATCGTCGGGCGTGATCTCCGATTCGAGACCGGGATTGACGATCGGCGGCTTCTCCTGCGCGTTGGACGGCATGTAGCTCAGGTACCGCCGCACCCACTCGAAGGCGGCCTTCTCGTCGGGCGCGACGTGGTGCACGTTGCCGTACTCGGCCTGCTGACGGGCACCACCGAGCTCCTCGAGGCTCACGCTCTCACCGGTGACCGCCTTGATGACGTCCGGGCCGGTGACGAACATGTGTGAGCCCTCGGTGGCGACCACGACATCGGTGTTGATCGGCGCGTAGACCGCACCACCGGCGCAGTTGCCGACGATCACCGAGATCTGAGGACACAGACCCGACAGCGGCTCGTGACGCTTGCCGATCTCGCCGTACCAGGCGAGCGAGGTGACGGCGTCCTGCACGCGGGCACCACCGGAGTCGTTGATGCCGACGACCGGACAGCCGATCTTGAGCGCGAAGTCGAGGACCGCGGCGACCTTGCGGCCGAACATCTCACCGACGCTGCCGCCGAAGACGGTCTGGTCGTGGGAGAACACCGCGACCGGGCGGCCGTCGACCGTCCCGTGTCCGACGACGACGGCGTCGCCGTACATGGCGTCGTCGCGGCCGGGCGTCTTCATCAGCGCGCCGATCTCGACGAAGCTGCCCCTGTCGAGCAGCATGTCGATTCGCTCGCGGGCGCTCGGGATGCCCTTCTTCGCGCGCTTGGCGACGGCGAGTTCGCCCGCAGGCTCCTTCGCCACCTCCAGCTTCTCGCGCAGCTCGGCCAGCTTCTGTGCCGTGGTGCTCACTTGTTCGTTCAGCTCCTCGAGGCCTCGATGTCGGCCAGCTTGCGGGTCAGGTCTTCCCCCACCTTCGAGATGTACGGTTCGTCGACGATCTGCAGGTGATCGCCGCCGACGTGTACGACCTCGAGATCTTCGACGACCTCGCCCCAACCCCCATCGGGCTGCCGGGTGCCGAAGGCCGGCTCGAGATCGATCGCGTCGTCGTGGTACTTGTCGGCCATGTACAGCACGACCTTGCCGCCGTAGGGCGCGAGTTCCGCGGTCTGAATGGCACGGTTGTCGAGCCACGACGTGCGCTGGTGCTCGATGATGCCGCCGGGAATCTGCGCCCCGCTCAGCTCGAGCAGCCCCATCAGGATGCCGATCTGCTCCTCGTCGCTGCCGGCCTCGGCCAGCAGGTCGTAGGGCAGCGGCGCGTCGATCCCGTAGGTCTTCTTCGCGAACGCCGAGTAACGCTGCCAGCGCTTGCGGATCTCGTCGGGCGTGTCCTCGACCTTCTCACCGGCCATGACCGTGTCGATGAGGCCGACGAGGCGCACGTCCTTACCCTTCTCGCGCAGCAGACGGGCCACCGCGTAAGCGAGGACACCGCCGAGCGACCAGCCGCACAGTACGTACGGTCCGTCGCCCTGGATCTCTTCGATGAGTGGTAGGTACGCCTGGGCGCGGGTGTCGATCGGGCCCTCGGTGCGCTCGAAACCGAACACCGGGGTGTGCGCCGGGAGGCGGCGCAGCAACGGCTCGTATGCGACGGTCGATCCACCCGCGGGGTGGAAGACGAAGACCGGCACGGCGTCCGATCCTTCGACGCGGGGCCGCAGCGTGCGCACCAGTCCGTCGATGCGGTCGGCGGATTCGAGGTGCTGCCGGACGGTCTCGGCGAGCTGTTCGATGGTCGAGGCGGCGAGCACGTCGTCGACGGTGATCTCGCCCTCGGACCGCTCGGTCAGCCGGGCGGCGAGTCGCTCGGCGTCGGCGCGGTCGAGCTTCGGCAGCGGGTTGAAGATGCCCTTGGCCGACCTTCCGGTGATCACCGCCCAGGAGGCGAAGGTCAACCGTTCCGCGGCGTCGCGCGGCGGCACGTCGACTCCGCTCGACTCCTGTTCGGGCTCGGTCGCTGCCGATGCCTCGGCCGTGGTCTGTGCTTCGGCCTCGGCGAGGATCTGTTCGGCCTCGCCCACCGCGGTGGTGTCCTCGACCTGCGGGAGCTCGTCCTGCCCCGCGACCTGCGGGAGCTCGTGCTGTTCAGCAGCGGCGGCCCGTTCGGCTGCCTTCTCGGCGGCCTGCTGCTCGGCGAGCTGCGCGACCTCCTCGCGATTCTCGACGGCGTACCGCAGGTACTTCGCGACGTCGCGCAGACTCGCGTCCTTGACAGCCGACAGCTGCAGCTGGGGGATGTCGAACTCGTACTCGACGCGGTTCTTGATTCGGACGGCCATGAGCGAGTCGAGGCCCAGCTCGATGAGCGGGATCTCGGCCGGCAGGTCCTCGGGCGCGTAGCCCATGGACTCGGCGACGATCAGCCTCAGGCGGTCGTCGAGGGTCTGCGATCCGTTCGGATCCCACTTGTCGCCGAACGACTCGACGACCTCGGGCAGCTCCTCGGCCTGCGCGGCGGGCTTCGCAGCAGCCGCGACGGGTGTGGGCAGCGGCTCTCCGGAGGTGACGACACCCTCGTGGACGAGCGTGAAACCGTCGCCGGTGTTCGCGTGCACCTGCAGCGACGCGCCACCCGGATGCCGGGTGAGCGTCGTGGTGAGGGTGCCGGTCGCGGGGACGTCGGTGTGCGGGATGGACGCGGTGAGCGTGACGTCGGACAGCACCTGCGAGGCCGCCGCGACGAGCAGTTCGGCCGTGTCGGTGACGACGGAGGCCTGCACCTCCCAGACGTAGCGACCGTCGGGCAGGGCGACCCGGGCGCCCGGCACCCGGCCGTTGCCGGAGGTGCCGATGCTGGCGTCGACCCAGTACGGCTTGCGGAGGAAGGCGGTGCGCGGCAGATCGGCGTAGTCGCCTTCCGGCAGCAGGGTCTTCAGGTCGACCGACTGCCCGTGCACGTAGAGCTGCGCGAGGGCGGCGAGGACGCCGAGCGACTCGTCCTCCTTGCGCTTCAGCGTCTGGATGAACTGGCCGTCCTGCACACCGGCGTCGAAGGCCGTCGCCGCAACCGACATGAGCGTCGCGGGGTTGGCGTTGAGCTCGACGAAGGTGGTGTGCCCGTCGGACAGGGCCTGGCGGATCGCCTGCGTGAAGTACACGCTGTGGCGCATGCCCTTGGTCCAGTACTCGACGTCGTGGATGCCGTCGTGACCTGCGCGGTAGAGGGTCTCCTGATCGACCGAGGAGTACAGGTCGACCTTCAGGCGGTGCGGTTCGATACCGGCGAGCTCGGCCGCGAGTTCGCCGAGGATCGGATCGACCTGCGAGGTGTGGCTCGCACCCTTGGTCTGCAGGACCCGGGCGAACTTCTCCTCGGCCTCGGCACGCGCGACGATCGCGTTGACCTGCTCCTGCGGGCCACCGATGACGGTGTGGGTCGGCGCCGCGTAGACGCAGACCTCGAGCTGCGGAAAGTCGGGCAGCACGTCGGTGATCTCGGCGGCGCTGTACTCGACGAGGGCCATGAGACGGATGTCGTCGCCGGTCAGGCCGGACTCGGCCTCACCCATCAGACGCGAGCGTGAGCAGATGACGCGCACGGCGTCCTCGAGCGACAGTCCGCCCGAGATGTAGGCACCGGCGGCCTCACCCATCGAGTGGCCGACGACCGCGGAAGGCTCGGCGCCGTGGTGACGCAGCAGCGCGGCGAGACCGATCTGGATCGTGAAGATGCCGACCTGCGCGGTCTCGACGTCGTAGTCCTGCGCGTCGTCGAGGAACTTCTCCTTCATGGAGTAGCCCGACTCGTCGTAGATCAGCTCGTCGACCTCGTCGACGGCCGCCGCGAAGACCGGGTTCTCGAGGTACAACTGCTTGGCCATCTTGCGGTGCTGGGCACCGAAACCGGACAGCACCCACACCGCGCCCTTGGATGCCGGAGCGTCGGCGGTGAACACGCCCTGTGCGGGCTTGCCGGCGGCAACGGCACGCAGACCGGCGATCGCCTCGCCGTGGTTGCCCGCCACGACGATCGCGCGGGACCGGCCGTGGTTTCGACGCGCGAGCGTGCGGGCGACGTCGGCGAGCGGCGTCGTGCTGCCCTGCTCGGTCTCGAGCCAGTCGGCGAGGTCGGCGGCCGCACGACGGCGACGCGACGGCATCGCGGCCGAAACGGCAAGCAGGACGGGAAGTTCGCGAGCGGTCTCGGCCTGCTCCCCCAGGGTCGCCGGGATCTCTTCGGGCAGCACCTCGACCTCGGCCTCGGAAGCTTCGAAATCGGCGGGGCCGGTGTACTCGCGCACGACGACGTGCGCGTTGGTGCCACCGAAACCGAATCCGGACACGCCCGCGACGGCGCGGCCGGTGTAGCGCGGCCACGTCGCGCCCTCGGGGATGACCTTCAGGTGCGCGGTGTCGAACGGGATGTACGGGTTGGGCGCCGTGTAGTTGAGCGTCGGCGGGAGCCGGTCGTTCTGCATCGCGAGAACGACCTTGATGAGACCGGCCGCACCGGCAGCGGACTCGAGATGACCGAAATTGGTCTTGGCCGACCCGAGCAGGACCGGTTTGTCGTCCTCGCGGCTGCGGCCGACGACACGGCCGAGCGCGTCGGCCTCGATCGGGTCGCCGAGCACCGTGCCGGTGCCGTGCGCCTCGATGTAGTCGACACCGGACGGCAGGATCTGCGCGTCGCGGTAGGCGCGGCGCAATACGTCGACCTGCGCTTCGGGGTTGGGGGCGGCCAGACCGTTGGAACGACCGTCCTGGTTGACAGCCGAACCGGCGATCACCGCGAGGATGTCGTCGCCGTCGCGCTCGGCGTCCTCGAGACGCTTGAGCACCACGAGACCGCCGCCTTCGGCGCGGATCATGCCGTCGGCGTCGGCGGAGAACGCCTTGATGCGGCCGTCGGGGGCCATCACGCCGAGTTCGTCGAAGCCGAGGGTGCCGGCCGGGGCGAGCAGCATGTTGACGCCACCGGCGAGGGCGACGTCGGCTTCGCCGTTGCGCAGCGCGCGCACAGCCTGGTGCACGGCGACCAGCGACGACGAGCACGCCGTGTCGAGCGTGACCGACGGGCCGTGGAAGTCGTAGAAGTACGACACGCGGTTGGCGATGACCGCGGTGGAGGTGCCGGTGAGCGCGTAGGGATGCGCTGCGGACGGGTCGCCGACCGCGAGGAGCATGTAGTCGCTCGCCGAGCTGCCGATGAACACACCGACCGAGCCACCCTTGAGCTCGCTCGGCGGGATGTGCGCGTGCTCGAGCGCCTCCCAGGTCAGCTCCAGCGCGAGACGCTGCTGCGGGTCGACCATCTCGACCTCGCGCGGCGACATCGCGAAGAACTCGGCGTCGAAGCCCTTGACGTCGCCGAGATAGCCGCCCTTGGTGTTGGCGTTACGGATCGACTCCCACACGGCCGGGTCGTTCTCGAACTCCGACCAGCGGCCCTCGGGCAGATCGCTGATGCCGTCGCGTCCGGACGCGAGCAGCTCCCACATCTGTTCGGGGGTGTCGACGTTGCCCGGGAAACGGGTGGACAGGCCGACGATGGCGATGTCCTTCGAACCCGCCACCGCACCGACCGTGTACAGGGCGGAGTCGTCGTCGGCGGGTGCCTCGGGCTCGCCCTCGATGATGCGCGTCGCGAGGGACGCGATCGTCGGGTGCTGGTAGGCGATCGTCGCGTTCAGCGTGACACCGAGGAGCTCCTCGATCTCGCCCGCCATGGCGACTGCGTCCCGGGAGGACAGACCGAACTCCTCCATCGGACGATCGTCCGAGATCTGGGAGACCGGCTGACCGGTCGCGTCGGCGATCCAGTTGCGCAGCCATTCGCGCAGCTGCGCAACCGTCATTTCAGTGTCAGACATCAACCCACCACGCTACCCGGGAAAGAGGACATTCGTTCTTACACGCTGTCCGGGAAGGCCTGCTGCTGGTAACCACCGCGCAGCGTTCCCTCGACATATGCGGTCTTGCACGCCCGCCGCGCGATCTTTCCGCTGGACGTACGGGGGATGGAACCGGCCGGCACGAGCAGCACGTCGCGTGCGGTGACACCGTGCCGGGTGGAGATCGCGGCACGCACCGCGTCGGCGATCGGCTGCGGATCGGCCTTGCCGGCGCCGGGAGCGCGCTCGGCGACGATCACGAGCTGCTCCGAAGAATCGTCGGCGTCGAACTGCAGGCCGGAGGCGTCGTTGTCGAACACCTCGCGGGGCAGCTGGTTGGCCGGAACCGCGAAGGCCGCGACGAAGCCGGGGCGCAGGGCGGAGCTGGCCTCCTGCGCCGAGAACTCGATGTCCTGCGGGTAGTGGTTGCGGCCGTCGACGATCACGAGGTCCTTGACGCGACCGGTGATGTACAGCTCGCCGTCGATGTAGACGCCGTAGTCGCCGGTGCGCAGCCACTTGCTGTCGTCCGGGGTGCCCTCGGCGTGGCTGCCCTCGGGGAGACGCTCGGTGATGCGGTTGTGGAAGGTGTTGTCGGTCTCTTCCTTGCGACCCCAGTAGCCGATGCCCATGTTCTCGCCGTGCAGCCAGATCTCCCCGACGTGCTCGTCGGGCATCTCGGCGCCGCTCTCGGGGTCGACGATCGCGGCCCACTGGCTGCGCGCGACGTAACCGCAGGAGACCTGCGGGATGGCGTTCTCGGCGTCGGGCTCGACGCGCACGATCCGGCCGGCGTTGAGCGCGGCGCGGTCGACGTGGATGACCTTCGCCTCGTCGCTGTGGCGGGTGGAGGAGACGAACAGGGTGGCCTCGGCCATGCCGTAGGACGGCTTGATCGCCGTGCGGGGCAGGCCGTAGGGGCCGAACGCCTCGTTGAACTTGCGCATCGACGCGGTGGTGACCGGCTCGCTGCCGTTGATCAGGCCGATGACGTTGCTCAGGTCGAGTTCTTCACCCGGCTTGGGGACCGCACGGGCCGCGGCGTGCTCGAACGCGAAATTCGGCGCGGCGGCGAAGGTGCCGGCACCGTCGGAGACTGCGGCGAGCTCGCGGATCCAGCGGCTCGGGCGGGCCACGAAGGCACGCGGGCTCATGATGGTGATGTACTTGCCGCCGACCGCGGGGAGGATCACGGTGAGCAGACCCATGTCGTGGAACAGCGGCAGCCAGGTCACGCCACGCGACGACTCGTTCAGCTCGATGGAGTCGGCCATCTGGATGACGTTGGTGAGCACCGACCGGTGGGTGATCTCGACGCCGGCGGGAACCCGGGTCGAACCGGAGGTGTACTGCAGATAGGCGATGTCGTCGGTGCCGATGGGCGGCCGGTTCCAGGACTCGGCGACCGCGTCGGGAATGGCGTCGACGGCGATGACGCGGGGGCGCTGCGCTGCGGGGAGCGGGCGGAAGAACTGCCGCACGCCGGCTGCGGACGAGGTGGCGGTGAGGATCGCGCTGGGTGTGCAGTCGCCCAGAACGGCGTGCAGTCGATCGGTGTGGCCGGGCTCGTCGGGATCGAACAGCGGTACCGCGATGGTGCCGGCATAGATCGCAGCGAAGAAGGACACGACGTAGTCGAGCCCCTGCGGAGCGAGGATCGCGACGCGGTCGCCGGGGGCGGTGACCTGCTGCAGGCGCGCGGCGATGGCTTTGATGCGCACGCCGAACTGGTCCCAGGTCAGCTCGTGTACCTCGCCGTCGCGTTCCCGCGAGTAGTCGATGTACCGGTAGGCGAGGTCGTCACCGTTTGAAGCGAAGTTCTCTTCGAGGTGATCGAGCAGGGTCTGCCCTTGCGGCAGCCTGATCCGCCCGTTCTCATCGATGAACTCTTCGAACCCGACGCTCAATTCCTTCTCCCTGTCGAAGCGATCCCACAACCACTCGACATGGTTGCGCCACTAACTTTTCCTCCGCGCCGGCGGATCGTCGTACCGACACCGCCCCCCACGGCTTCCGGCGGTCCACTCGTCGAACGTGTCCATCGACCCCAGATCACGAATATGTTACAGATCGGCATCACTCGCACCCTTGCAAAGTGCGGTCGCCCGGAGGAACGCTCCCCCTTGCTTACGGGAAACACAAAGATACGACATGGTCGTCTTCACGCACACATTCCGCGCCCGTCGAACGAGAAGAGCGCACGATCCGATTGTGTGCGACGGTTTTTCGGCGCCGACACCGGCCGGCAGTGCTGCCCGTCGCCTGCGTCTGCCCAGGAACGGTGCCCGGATACGTACGACCGACCGACGCGAGAGCTCGTGACAAGGATCATTCCCCGTCGCGGGCCGTCGGTACACCCCCGGAGGGGGCCGGCCGTTCGCCGTGCCGTCGCTGGCACCATGAACCTCTTCTCCTGTGGCAGTCGTCGTGCGCCACGATCCCGGACGGCCGGGCACGCAGCCGAGGGATGAGTCTAAAGGCAGCCCGTCAATCGAGTGTACCGGGTGGTGAGATCGGACACTACCGACGAGTAATATGTGGGAAGGCTCACCTCGAGTGGAACCACCCCGCTCACCGGTGGCGCCGCCGCCTCATTCTTCTGCGGGTTCCGGTGCGCCGTCGATCTTCTCGGCCGCCCAGTTCGCAATCCACTGCGTCGCGGTGGTGCCGTTCTCGTCCACCACATAGGTGTTGTACATCGCGTGGATCGGATTGTTGACGTACTCGAGCAGCCGCGGAGCGGCCGACATCCAATTCGCGGGATTCAGCGCGTTCGGCGGTGCATCGCAGATGCTGTCGGTAGGTGCGCAGATCTGGACGGTGCGGTCGTCGAGCTCCCCGAATCCCCCGGGACGCGCACCGGTCATCGTGATGCCCGGCAGTCGTAGGCCGTCGAGCGACAGTTCGGCGCCCACCCCCGCGACGGGCGCACCGATGTCGGTACCCGACACCCCGTCGCGGCGACCGTCGGCGACGAGCGCGACACCGAGGACCCGATCTGCGGGGACCGGGCCGTTGCCGGCACCGATCTGCGCGGCGACGTCGCCCACGATCACCGCGCCCTGCGAGAAACCGGTGAGCACGTAGGTGGTCAGCGGGCACTCGGCCGAACGTCGCGCCAGGATGTCGGTGGTCGCCGCGAATCCCTCACTGCGACTGTTGTTGTAGGACTGCTGACCGTCCGGCGGGATCGCGACGGGATTCGAGAACTGCGCGACGTACGGCACGGTGTAGACGTCGGCACGCTGGGCGTCGAAACGCTCCTGCAGCGGCCTTGTCACGTTGAGCAGGAGCGAGTACGGGTTGGCGGCCGGAGCGTACGGATCGTCGCCCACTGCGGACTCCCACGTGCCCGGCACGGCGACGACCTGCACATCGGGGCACGAGGCCGGCTGCGACTGCGGCTCCTCCGGCCCCGGTGGCGTGGGAATCGGCGAGGGGATGTCCAATCGCCCTGCGAGCAGATACCAGAGCACCAGCACGATCGCCAGGACGAGCAGCGCCCCTACGACCACGATCCTGCGTCCGCGACGCTGCTTCGTCCTGACCATCTCGTGCTGTCCCCGCGTTCCTGGTTCTAGTTGCAGTACGTCTCGCCGGCGACGGCGATGTAGGTGTCGGCCGTCGAGGAGGCCTGCTCCTCCGACAACTCGACACCACCGGCTGCAGCATCACTACCCACGAGCGCCGTCACGAACACCTTGATCTCCTCCGGCGACCCGCCCTGCGCCTGGGCGCTGCAGATGTAATCGGCGATGTTCACCGCGCCGGTCTCGTCGCTGGGCTCGACTCCCTCCGCACGGAGAGCGTCCAGGAAGGCCTGCGCGCCGGGCGTGGGAGCGGGTGCCGCACCCGTACCGGCTCCCGTGTCGCCTTCGGCGCCGGGCGAGGCCGGGGCCGGGGACGCATCGCTCGTGTCGGTGTCGTCCGTGGTCTCCGTGCCGGCGGCGGTGGGCGTGGACGTTTCGGCCGCGGATGTCGAGGTCGACGTCGAGGTCTCCGTGGTGGCGGACGTCGTCGGCGTGTTCGTCGCCGTGGAGTCGTCGCTTCCGCACGCGGACAGAACGGCCGTGGCAGTCAGTGCCGCGGCGAGTGCGCCGAGGACGCGGGTCGAGCGCGAGCGGGTCCGTGCAGGCATGTGGTGGGGTCCTCACATCCGGATGTCGGTCGAACTAGGTCAGATGCGCCCCAGGCTACAGAGCGGCCCGTGCGGCCGGTGGGAGCGTCCCGCCTCCCCCGGTCGCACGGGCCGGACCCGCTTCGCGGTCTGTTACGGCTGCAGCTTCACCTCGTCGCCGTCGAGCGTGATGAAGCCGTTCTGGAAGTTCTGCTGGACACCCTTGCCGTTCTCGGCCGGGAACTCGTCGCTGATCGGCAGACCCAGACGTCCTTCGGCGCCCTTCTCGGCGAGCCAGGCCTCGAGGATCTTGCCCCGGACCGGCCAGGCGCCGGTGAGCGGACTCCAGTAGACGTGTCCGTGCTGGAACTCGTTGGCACGACCGTCACGCCCCGCGGGCCGCTCGCTGGTCGTCGGGTAGCCCAGGACACCCGTCTCGTAACCGAGCTCGGCGTACTTGCCGAGGATCATGCCCTGCACCGCGTGGGCGCCGGTGCCCTCGCTCCAGTACATGGCGCCGATCTCGAAGCCCTGGACCGCGCCGCGTCCGTCGGGGGTCGCCGCCTCGTCGAGGATCGGATAGCCGAGGGGGCCGCCCTCCCAGCCCTGGTTCTTCCATTCCTCGAAGATCTTGCCGCGGACCGCGTGGGCGCCGTGCTCGGGCGTCCAGTAGACAGCGCCACCCCGGAAGTGGTTGAACCGTCCGCGCCCGTCGGGAGCGACGCGTTCCTCGGTGGTCGGGAAACCGAGCTGCCCGGCCGGACCGCCCATGCCTTGGTAGGCGCCGCCGATCGCACCCGCGACCGGCACGGTCGTGCCTTCGGACGAGAAGACACGCCCGAAGCGGAAGTCCTGCACCGTGCCACCTGCGACGGCGTATTCGGAAGTGAGACAGTCGCCGAGCCAGGCGTTCGCGTTCGCGACGTCGCCGAAGGCGCCGGTCGGAGTGCACTCGGGCTTGTCGACCCCGACACCGAGGGTGTTGGCGAGCTGCGGCCACAGCTGGTGGAGTTCGAACTCCCAGTACTTCCACGTGTGGGTGCCCGACGGCCGGTACACGATCTGGGCGGGGATGCCCTGCTTCTTGAGTTTCGTCGCGAACGCCTGCGAGGTGAGGCGCGAGAGGATCTCGAGGCCCATGCCGGCGTAGTTGGTGCTGACACCGGGGATGCCCGAGGGATCGTCGTACGGCCCGGTGGTGCCGCTGCCGCTCGAGACGTACAGGCTCACACCCTTGAGCTTGTCGGCGAGCAGGTAGGGATCGTGCGACTCCCAGCCGTCGGAGCCGGGCGCACCCCACATCGCCTCGGAGTCGAAACCGCCGGCGTCCTGCATCGCGTAGTGGATGGCCTCGGGCATGCCGAGCGTGGTCGTGGTGAGGATGCCGGACAGCGACGCCGCGAACTGCGCGAAGCCCGGGTTGCGGGCGGGCAGGAACATCGCGGCGGTGCCACCCATCGACAGACCGACGACGCCGCGCTTGTCGGTGGTGCGCCAGTCACGTTCGAGGAGCGGGGGAAGTTCCTTCGTCAGGAAGGTCTCCCACTTGTAGTTCTGCCCGTTGTTCTGGTCGATCCAGTCGGAGTAGAAGCTGGACTGGCCGCCCACCGGGAGGACGACGTTGACGTTCTTGTCGGCGAAGAAGGCCTCCGCGTCGGTCTCGAGCGTCCATCCGTTCTCGTCGTCGCGCGCCCGCATGCCGTCGAGCATGTACACCGAGGGGAACTTCGCGTCGGGCTTGCTGTTCCAGTCGCGCGCGAGCAACAGCTGCACCTGGATCGGCGTCCCCATCGACGGCGAGTCGATCCACAGGGCGACGCGACGGTCGGTGAGCCAGTCGACGCTGCGGACGGTCGCGCCGGCGGTGCTCGTCGGGCCGGACTGGGCGATGAGCGGGTCGGCGGAGGCCACCGAGACGGTGGTCAGGCCCGCAGCGACCGGTGCGACGAGGGCTGCCGCGACCAGTGCGAGCACACGGGATCTGCCGCTCCGCGCACCCGCAATGCGAGCCGCTCTCCTGGCAGGCCCTGTCCGTCGCTCAGCGTGCTCGAGCTCAGTTCGCATCTGCATCGCTCACTTTCTGCGTTGCCGGATTTCCTGCCGTGGGGCGGCTCGGATGGACCGCGACGGCGGCAGTGGCAGGGCGTCCCGGCTGGGTGTGCCGACTCGGGGTACCGGAGTCCCGACTGTTGTTTCTACACCGGCGGCACCCGGAATCGAGGGTGCCGCGCTGTGACAGGTGAGAAAATTGTTGCGGAAAGTTACGACGCCGCCCACTCACCGGATCGGTGAGTGGGCGGCGTCGTTGCTAGCAGTGCGTACCGGAGATCAGAACGCGTTCAGCGCCTCGAGGATCTGCGGACGTGCCTTCCACAGCTGATCCTCCCAGTACTTCCATGCGTGCGTGCCGCGCGCCGGGAAGTCGAAGGTGGCCGGGATGCCGAGCGTGGCCAGCTTGATCTGGAACGCGCGGGTCTGGGCGAGGGACAGAGCCTCGAGAGCCATGCCGTTGGCGGTGTTGTAGTAGCCGACGAAGCCCTGCGGGTTGTCGTGCTCGCCCGGCAGACCGCTGGCGGCCGAGATGTACAGCGACAGGCCCTCCAGCTTCGGAGCGAAGACGAACGGGTCGTTGCGCAGCCAGGCCGGGCTCCACGGCGGGCCCCACATCGAGTCGACGTTGAAGCGGCCGGCGTCGAGCATCGCGACGCGGATGGCCTCACGCATGCCGGGAGCTGACAGGTTCAGGTAGCCGGACAGCGACGACGCGAACTTGAACTGGTCGCGATGGTAGGCGGCGAGCGTCAGAGCAGCGGAGCCACCCATCGACAGGCCGAGGATGCCGTTGTTGTTGCGCGAGACGCCACGGGTGGCGAGGTAATCGGGCAGCTGCTCCGTCAGGAACGTCTCCCACTTGTAGGTGACGTCCTGGCCGTTCAGGTTGGACGGCGCGTACCAGTCGGTGTAGAAGCTCGACTGTCCGCCGACCGGCATGATCAGGCTGACGTTGTCGTTGGAGAACTGCTGCAGGGCGTTCGTCTCCAACGTCCAGGCGTTCACGTCGTCCCGAGCGCGCAGGCCGTCGAGCATGTAGAGAGCCGCATCGCCGCCGCGCGCGGCCCACTGGATCTGGACCTTGATCGGGCCCATGTCGGACTCGACGAAGACCTCTTCGAAGCCCCCTGCGGGCGCGCGGTGCGACACCGGCGCTCCCTGCGCAGGCGCGGCGACCGCGGCGGTGGTTCCGACGAGGCCTGCAGCCACGGGGAGGACCAGAGCTGCGGCGGCGGTGCCGAGCAGTCGCCGGCGAAGGCCCTGCCTCAACCTCGGGACAAAACGCATGAACAATGCTCTCTTTCTCGTCTGCGGCGTCCGCGTTCGCGTCCCCCGGATTCCGGCGAAGACGGCCGCGGAAGGCCGCCCCAAGTCACACTGCGGTCAAAACTGTAAAGGACGACGTGATCTCTGACAAACCCTGGTTTCAACAGCTCTTGGGCACCCCTTGACCCGTAGGTCAAGGCGACGCTGCCGGAAAGTTACCCGTCCGTGATGCGCCGTGATCCTATCGAGACAGCCCTGAGCGGTCCAAGTTGATCTCGGAGTCCGGCCGTCACCCCCGCGGAGGCGGCATCGGCAGATCGCAGCGCTGGATCTCGTATTCGGGCACCCGTTCGATCCGGTACGAGGCGTAGTCGAACGCGTTCCGCAGATTCCGCTTGAACAGTGCCCACGTCAGTTCGGCGCTCGAGGAGTCGATCATCTCCCTGGTCTCGGGGCAGGTCAGCGCGGTCTTCGCCATCGCCACCCAGTCCTCGTCGAGATAACCGGGCAACCACGGATGCACGTCGACCATGCCCGAATCGGCGACCACCCAATCGGGGAACAAGATCTTGTCGTGCCCGATCCGCCCGTCCTCGAGACGCTCGGTGTGCGCGGCGAGCGGGTAGGCCAGACCCATCTGGTCGACGACCCGCACGTCCAACCCGGTGTTCATGCTGGTCATGCCCAGGTTCAGGAAGAAGACCGTGTGCCCGGTGCCACCCGGCGGGATGGGCTCGGGCGGCGGCACCACGTCCCACGCGTCGTAGGACGGAGTGGGCAGCAGCAGACCGCCGTTCGGGGTGTTCGCGATGGCCTCGACCATGGCACGCATGCGCGGGTAGTCGAGATAATCCTCCGCGCGGATCGGATGCAGATGCCCGGTGTTGAGGGCGTAGAACGCGCGCTCGTCGACGATGCCGGAGCGGCCCACCACGGCGCCCTCGGTCATGCCGGTGGTGTTGGCCGCTGCGGCCGTCCACACCACGGTGCCGAGCCACAGCACGGCCAGTACACCCGCGACCTGCGTCGGCCGGTTGTTGCCGATCTCCGCACGGTCCGGGATCCGCAGGGGAACGACCGCAACGGGCAGGAGCAGACAGAACAACGGCGGCAGCAGGACGCGGCCGTGCATGAAGTCGCCGCCCACGCGCAGCGAGTACAGCGCGAGCAACACACCGGAGCCGAGGAACAACACGACGACGGCAGTGGGTGTGCGCAGCAAGTTCTGCGCCCAGGACATCGTGGCCCGCACGTCACGCGGATCGGGGCGGGCCGCAGGGGCGGTGAGACGGGCGGTGTCGCGGCTGGTCGCGAGGACGAGCGCGGCGAGAAGCACGAGGAACAGCAGCGGCAACCACAGCAGATACGGCGAGACGAGGTTGCCGAGATATTCGAGGCCTTGCGACCACTTCGCGCCGCCGGCGTCCTTGGCGACCGCGGTGTTGGGATAGGGCAGCCCGTAGTAACCCATGCGCCAGATCTGGTAGCCGACCGGGATCGCTCCGGCCACCGCGACCATCACGACGCGGATGCGCACGTCGAGGCCGGGCGCGAGGAACAGCATCGCGAGCGTGAGCACCGCGACGAGCGCGAGTTCGGGTCGCACCAGCGGGCCGAGTCCGGCGACGAAGGCCGTGGCGAGGATCTGCCCTGTACCCGGGAGGGGTCCGCTTCCTCCCGGCGCCGGGGTCGCCCACCTGACCATGAGCAGCCACAACAGGCCGAGCCAGCAGATCACCAGGCAGGATTCGAGGCCCGAGGTCGCAAAGTCGCGGGCAGGGGGCACCGCGATGTAGACGAGGACACCGGCGGGCAACAGCAGCACGGTTCCCGAGGCCGCCCGCAGTCGCCACCGGTACAGGCGCGCCGCACCGAACATCGCGAGGACGATCGCGCTCGTCGACAACACGAGCGCGATGGCGAGCACCACGTATTCGAGGCGGATCCCGGTGAGCCATCCACCCGCGTAGACGATGTACGTCCACGCCGTGGAGGTGTTGGCCTCCACACGCTCCCCCGCGTTGAACACCGGTCCGTTGCCGGCGAGGAGGTTGCGCACGGTCCGCAGGACGATGAGCCCGTCATCCGCGATCCAGCGCCGTTCCCATGCCCCCCAGAACATCAGGAGCGCGGAGACGACCACGCCCGCGACGAACGCGCCACGGGCGAGGCGATCATGCCGAACGGGCCGGACCGTACGGGACGGTCCGGCCTCGGTGTCGTCGACGCCGCGCACGACGTCAGAAGAGGTAGACAGCACCGCCGACCACCAGGATCCACACCACTGCGAGCAACTGCAGCACCCGGTCCTTCAGCGCGATCTCCTCGGGTTCGCCGGCTTCACCCCCGTCGACATCCACCGCGTACCGCAGGATCGCGACGACGAACGGGATCATCGAGATCGCGTACCAGTTGGATCCGGCCACGTTGTCCTGCTCGAACGCCCACAGGCCGTAGCAGAGCACCACGGCGGTCGCCGCCACGGTCCAGACGAACCGCAGGTAGGTCTCCGTGTAGTACTCGAGCGACTTGCGGATCTTCGCGCCGGTACGGGTCGCGAGACGCAGTTCCGCGTAGCGCTTGCCCGCCGCCATGAACAGCGAGCCGAACGCCATGATCAGCAGGAACCACTGCGACAGCGGGATCTCGGCGGCCACACCACCTGCGATGGCCCGGATGAGGAATCCGGACGAGACGATGCAGATGTCGAGCACGGCCTGGTGCTTGAGTCCGAAGCAGTACGCCAGCTGGATGCCGATGTACACCGCCATGACGACGGCGAGCTGCCAGTTCGCAAGGAACGACAGCAGGATGGAACCCGTCAGCAGCACCACCGCGATGATGTACGCGAGTCGCACCGGGAGCACACCGGCCGCGATGGGCCGGAACCGCTTGGTGGGATGCGCACGGTCGGCCTCGACGTCCATCGCGTCGTTGACGAGATAGATGCCCGAGGCAGCCATGCAGAAGACGACGAAGGCGAGCGCGACGGGCAGCAGCACGTCGACCTGAGTGACCGAGCCGGCCGCCATCGGCGCCGCGAGCACCAGGACGTTCTTCACCCACTGCCGGGGGCGGACCGCCTTGACGATCCCGGCGCCCAGGCTCTTGGGCGCCTCCTTGACGGGCGCCGGTTCCTCGCTCATCGATCTCCCCACTTCGTCTCTGCCCGCGCCACGACGGCCGCGGACGCCGCACCGAGTGCCGCACCCGCCAGTACATCCGTCGGATAGTGCACGCCCAGCACCAGGCGGGACAGCATCATGGGCGGCACGAGCACCGCCGGAAAGGGTAGCCCGGTGGTGCGGGCGAGCAGCACGGCCGCCGCAGTCGTGGACGTCACATGCGACGACGGGAAGCTCAGCCGGCTCGGCGTGGACACGTTGACCTGCACGGTCGGGTCGACCGGCCGCGGACGGCGCACGACCCGCTTGATCACGACGGACGCCGCGTGGGCACCGAACGCGCCGACCGCCACGCTCGCCCACTTCCGGCGACGGGGACGGTCGACGAGGGCGCCGGCGGCGCCGATCGCGATCCAGCCGAGAGCGTGCTCACCGAAGTGCGACATGCCGCGGGCGATCGTCGTCGCGGCGGGCACGGCACCGGCGGTGGCCTGGACGGTCTGCAGGACCCGTACCTCGGTGTCGGTGCTCCTCCAGTGACGTGCAGCCACACTGTCTGCGACCGTGGACGCAGCTGCTGCGGACGCAGCGCCGCTGTCAGATGCCGATACCGAAGACACGCTCCCACTCCTCCTTGCTGGTCAGGGCGGGAACCGCGTCCCGGTACCGCTTCTTCATCTCGGGGAACCGGCGCGCGAGTTCGCGTCGCAACCGGAGCGCCTCCGTGAGCAGAGCCTGGGCCTGCGCACGGTCGCGCTTACGGTAGACGACGCCCCGACCGTCCGCCGTGGTGACCGTCACGCCGTCGACCTGCGAGAGCAGGAACCACCGCGCGTCGATGGTCGGCACGTTCAGCTGGGGTCGCTCGTGGTGCTCGCGGTTCTCGGGACGCACGTTGTGCAGCACCCCCTTCGCGAGGCGCTTGACCTTCGCGACCGCGCCTTCGGGCAGTCCCACGGCGCCGACCTCGGCGCCGGATGCCATCGGCAGTTCGGTCGACGACGGCAGCACCACCGCGTCGGGGAAGTTCTTCCGCAGCGCGTGCACCTCACCGAGGGCGCGCGGCAGCAGATCGAACAGGTTCTCCGGGCCGGCGAGGAAGTCCTCGATGGCCTTGTTCTGGATCGCGACCGTCGAGTACTCGAGGCACACGAGATGCTTGATCGTGGCCTTGATCGTGTCGAGCACCATGGGCTTGGCGTCGCCGTGCTGGTGCAGCGCGGCCACGACGAGCCGGTTGCGCAGGTGGAAGTACGCCTGCCAGTCGATGGCGTCGTCCTTGTCGCTCCATGCCATGTGCCAGATCGCGGCGCCCGGCATCGTCACCGTGGGGTAGCCGGCCTCGCGTGCCCGCAGGCCGTACTCGGCGTCGTCCCACTTGATGAACAGCGGCAGGGGCTGGCCGATCTCCTCTGCGACGACGCGCGGGATCATGCACATCCACCAGCCGTTGAAGTCGACGTCGATGCGACGGTGCAGGAGCTTCGAGTTCTCCCGGTCGCGCAGCGGCTTGGTGGAGAAGTCGTGGTCGTACTCGACGTTCGGCGCGGCACCCCACATGAAGTTCGAGCGGTGGATGACCTCGCCCATGGTGTGCAGGTGGCTGCGTTCCTGCAGGTTGAGCATCTGCCCGCCGACGAGCATGGGCTTCTTCGCGAACCGCGACAGGGCGAGCGCGCGCAGGATCGAGTCGGGTTCGATCTCGATGTCGTCGTCCATGAACAGGATGTACGGGCTGGAGGTGGTCTTCAGCGCCTCGTACATGATGCGGCTGTAGCCGCCCGAACCACCGAGGTTGCCCTGGTCGTGGATGACCAGACGGTCACCGAAGGGTTCGGCCGCCTCCGCGAAGTCGGCTTCGTCCTTCACCTTGCGGGTGCCCTGGTCGGGGATGATGACGGCGTCGACGACGTCCATCACCAGCGGGTCGGACGCGAGCGCACGCAGCGCCTTCACGCAGTCGGCCGGTCGGTTGAAGGTCGGGATGCCCACCGCGACCGATGCGCGTCCGGGTGCCTCGACGGGTGCGTACCAGCCGGCGGCGTGCAGCGTGACGTCACTGTCGGTCGTCACGTCGAACCACAGCCAGCCGCCGTCCTCGAACGGTCCCAGGTCGGCGTCGATCTCGACGATCGTGTCGGACCCGCGGAACTCGCGTCCGGTGACGTGGATGCGGCTCGAGTCGGCCTTGCTGCGGTACAGGTCGACACGGCCGTGGCCGGTGAGTTCGAGTCGCAGCACCACCGAGCCGAGCGTGCTCCAGCGACGCCAGTAGCTCGCCGGGAAGGCATTGAAGTAGGTGCACAGCGACACCTCGGACTCGGCGCCGATCGCCAGCGTCGTCCGGCTCGTCGCATGGGCGCGACGCGCGTTGGTGGGCGACTCCTCGAGGTAGAGGGTGCGAACGTCGAGGGGTTCGCCCGGTCGCGGCAGGATGATGCGCTGCAGCAGCGACCGGCCGAGCAGTTCGTCCTCGCCGGCGGGGGCACTCCCCGCCCCGGGCTTCGCGGCAGCGGCGTGCTTCGCGGCGCTCACGAGGCGTCCCCGGCGATGGGCGCTCCCGATTCGAAGTGCGGGGCGAGGACGTTGTCGAACATCGACAGCGCACTCGCGATCGCCATGTGCATGTCGAGGTACTGGTAGGTGCCGAGACGACCACCGAAGAGCACCTTGTTCTCGGCCGCTTCCTGCTTCGCGAGAGCGCGGTAGGCGCCTAGCTTCTCGCGGTCCTCGGGGGTGTTGATCGGGTAGTACGGCTCGTCGTCGTTCTCGGCGAAACGCGAGTACTCACGCATGATGACCGTCTTGTCGGCCGGGTAGGTGTCGCGCTCGGGGTGGAAGTGCCGGAACTCGTGGATCCGGGTGTAGGGCACGTCGGCGTCGTTGTAGTTCATGACCGGGGTGCCCTGGAAGTCGCCCGTGGGGAGCACCTCGGTCTCGAAGTCGAGGGTGCGCCATCCGAGGCGGCCCTCGGCGTAGTCGAAGTAGCGGTCGAGCGGGCCGGTGTAGACGACGGGAGCGTCGGGGCTCGCCGCGCGGATCTCGTCGCGCACCTCGAACCAGTCGGTGTCGAGCCGGACCTCGATCCGGTCGTCCTTCGCCATGTTCTCGAGCCACGCCGTGTACCCGGCGACCGGCAGACCCTCGTAGGTGTCGTTGAAATAGCGGTTGTCGAAGGTGTAGCGCACGGGCAGCCGGGTGATGTTGCCGGCGGGCAGCTCCTTCGGGTCGGTCTGCCACTGCTTGGCCGTGTAGTCGCGGACGAACGCCTCGTAGAGGGGGCGGCCGATCAGGGAGATGGCCTTCTCCTCGAGGTTCTTCGCCTCGGCGGTGTCGATCTCGGCGGCCTGTTCCTTGATGAGGGCGCGTGCCTCTTCGGGGCTGAAGTACCGGCCGAAGAACTGAGCCACGAGTCCGAGACCCATCGGGAACTGGTAGGCCTGGCCCTTGTGCATCGCGAAGACGCGGTGCTGGTAGTTCGTGAAGTCGGTGAACTGGTTCACGTAGTCCCACACCCTCTTGTTGGAGGTGTGGAACAGGTGGGCACCGTACTTGTGGATCTCGATCCCGGTTTCCGGCTCGGGCTCGGAGTACGCATTGCCACCGAGATGATGGCGACGCTCGATCACGAGCACTCGCTTGCCGAGCTGCGTGGCCGCGCGCTCGGCGATCGTCAGTCCGAAGAATCCGGAGCCGACGACGATCAGGTCGTACTCACCGGTGGAGGGCTGGGGCGCTGATGCAGCAGTCACGGGAGACCAGGGTATGCGACTCTCGCCCGGAGGTGCCCTCTCGGTCCGGGCGGACCGAGAGGGCGGTCACACCTCACACGTACAGGGTGAGTGCGTCACGGACGAATTCGGCTCCTGCCCTGCTTCCGTAGTTCGCCGCGAAACGCTCGTCCTCGACATACATGTCGGCGAGACCGAGCACGTACTCCCGCGGACTCCCCTCCGGAGTGCCGTATCCCGGGGTGCCCGGGACCGACGACAACCAGGCGACGTGGCGCCGCGCGAGTTCCTGCGCCTCGGGTCCGGCCGGGTCGAGTCCGGCCCGGGCCGCCGCGATCCACTCGCTGTTCAACCGGTCGAGTTGCCTCTTCCAGTCGTCCCGGGCGGTGTCGTCCATGCCTCGCCACCAACGGTCGCCTTCGTCGTAGGCGTCCTTGCCCCACCGTTCGATCACTTCGTCCCGGTACTGCGTGTGGTCGAACCCGTCGAACACTTCGTCTGCCACGAGTTCCTCCCCTCTCTCCGTCTTCGCCAGGGTGGTGCGAACCGCCGCGATTCGGCGCTCCAACTGCCGGCGCTCGTGTTCGAGCAGGTCGAGGTGGGTGCGCAAGGCGCTCGCGGGGTCGTCGTGCCCGGCGAGCACGTCGCGGATGACAGGCAGCGCCAGCCCCAGATCGCGCAGCAACAGGATTCGCTGAAGACGCACGAGAGCGTCCTCGTCGTAGAACCGCATGCCGTTGCTGCCGGTGCGGCTCGGGCGCAGCACCCCCACCTCGCCGTAGTGGCGCAGCGTGCGGCTGGTGACTCCGGCGGCGCGTGCCAGTTGCTGGATCGACCACTCCTGCCGCACCCTGTTCACCTCCTCGTTCCGGCTACGACCAGCGTGCATCGTGACGTTGCGTCAATGTCAACACCCGTCGGCGAGGGGCCGAACGCCGCCGGCCGGTCGCCCAGTGCGGGTGACCGGCCGGTCGTCGGTGGGTGGCCGTCGGGTTACTCGGCGCTACCCGTGCTCGGGAACCAGTCCTTCAAGAAGCTCGCGTCGATCACCTGGGCACCGAGATCCGGTGTCCACACGATCGCGCCGCCGGTGAAGATCCGGAACTTACCGATCTCGTCGGGCAGCATCAGTTCGGGGCCGATGGGCGAGCCGAGCACGCTGTCGACGCCGCCGAGGTCCAGATAGGCCTGCTCGATGGGCGAGGTGCCCGTGCCGCTGCCGAAGGGGTCGGTGCCGACCTCGGGGCCGGGCTCGGGTGCCGGAGTGATCTCCGGGGCGTCCTCGTCGATACCTTCCTTCACGGTGAACCAGTCGGAACGCAGCCCCAGCTTGGTCCGCGCCTCGGCGCCGGTCGTCTCGATGGTGCGGTCGGAGCCGATCACTCGGACCCGGGTCACGCGGCCGCCCTCGGCACCGAGGTTGTTCCGGGCGAGCACCTCGAAGGCCTGCAGGTCGCCGACACCGAACTTGCTGCCGATCTCGGCGGCGGTGAAGGTCTTGGCCCATTCACGGTTCGGGGCGACCTTGTCGCCCTCGTCCTCGACGGGCGGGAAAGTACCGCCGGCCGAGAACCCGCCGGTAGAGGCGGAGAACTCGCTGCGTACGACCTCACCGTCCTTCATCAGGACTGTTCCGCGCGTGGTGCGTACACCGTCGTCGGTGCGCGGATCCTCGACTCCCGACCCGCCGTAGACCTGGCAGTCGGTGGTGTCGCAGGTCTGCCACTTCTCGTGACGCTTCTCGGCGAGTGCATAGGACCGCGCGGCAATGGCCTGCGCCCGCAGGGCCTCGGCGCCACCGGTGTCCGCCCAGCCGGGCAGGGCCTCGGCGGGAACCACGCTGCGCAGATAGTCCTCGACGGGGAGGCGGTTGACGGTGCGCGGAGCGGTGCCGTCGAGCACCACACCGAGCGCGCCGCGGTAGGTCTTGTCGTCCGAGCACATCGTGAGATGTTCGTTCGCGGGCCGGTCCTCGGCGAGGTCGATCGGGTCGACCCACGGCAGGTCGGTGGCGGCCTGCCACAGCACTTCGCCGCTGCACCCCGCGGTGACGACGACATTCGCGCCGCCGTCCGGGGTAGGCGTCAGGTGGGCGGCCTCACCGGGCGCGAGCTGCTTTCCGGCGACGATCATCCCCGTGTCGGAGTAGACGTCGAGGGTGTGGTCGTCGCGGCCGACGAGGCGCACCGCGATCATCGGATCGTCGACCGTGCCGAGCTCGGTTCCGCCGTAGTAGTGGGCGATGATCCGTTCGGCGGTCCATCCGTCCTGGGCGTAGCCGTAGGCACCCCACTGCCCCATTCCGCGGCCGTGGCCGTGGCCGAAGCCGGTGAAGGTGAAGGGCGTGTCGGCCGAGACCGCCTGAACGACACCCGGTGTCGCCTGGTTGTTCTGTACGAGGGCACCCACACCCGCGCCGACGAGCAGTGCGGGGGCCACCCCGATCGCGGCAGCACGAGCGACGGAGGGACGCCATCCGTTGCGCAGCGGCCTGCCGAGAATGATGCGCCGCCTCCGGATCTTGCCTCTGCGCCCGATGGACTGTCGTGACATGACGTTGCTCCCTCGTTGTCGCTTTCGGCGCGAACTCGTGATCCGCGATATCGGACAATTTCGACCGATCCTCAAGCTCAGGTTGAGGCTTAAGGTTTGCTGCGTCTAGTGTGACAAGAGTGACGGAGCTAGGCAACAAATGTCACAGAAGCAACACAAGAATCACGCGTTACAGAACTTTCGTGTTCGATCCGGACTACGAAAGCGACACGTAAGGGACGATCCGAAGTCGGAACCGTCCGCTCGAGCACCAACGACAGGGAGTAGCAAACAGTGCCGCATCGCCGCCCCAAGCCGTCGATCGTCCTGGGTGCCGTCGCCGCCCTGGCCGTCGCGACGCCCTTCGCCGTCTCCGGGCTGACCAGCACCGCTCCCGAGATCCGGCCTGCCAACGACACCGTCGAGGCGGTGGCACCCGATATCGCGGAAGTCGTGCTCGCCTCGGTGCCCGACCTGATCATCCCGCTCGAGGAACTGACCGGTCTCAACCTGCCCGATCTCAGCCTGAAGGAGATCGTCGACGGGCTCCCCCAGATCACCACCGCGCCCGACCCGAACGGCGGGATCGTCCAGCAGGTCGGCGCGACCGTCAAGGAACTCACCCGCGACACCCCGTTCAGCCTCGTCGCCCTCGCGGCCGAGGATGTCGCCGCGACCGACGCGCTCATCCGCGCGCAGCACGACGACGGCAGCTGGGGTCCGTGGACCGCGACCGAACCGATCGAGACGCGTGCCGACGACGCCACCGAGGTAGGGCGGACGGGCACCGAGCCGATCTACGTCGGCGCCACGCGTGCGGTGCAGGTGCTGTTGACGCCGCGCCCCGGCCCCGAACCGAACCTCGCCGGAGCGGAGGCCCCGCCGGCAGCTCCGGCACCCGAAGCCCCCGCAGAGGCTCCCGCACCCGGAGCCCCCGCACCCGAAGCTCCTGCTCCGGAAGCACCGGCCGAGGCCCCGACCCCGGTCGACGAGGCACCGGCGCCGGTCGCCGCAGCCGACGCGCCCGACCTCGGATACGTGCCCGCGTCCTCGTCTCGGCCGCTGCGCGAGAACCCGCTGCAGGCGGCCGCCGAAGCGGTCAGCGCAGTGCTCATCTCGCCCGGCAGCAGCGAGTCGGACGCGCGACTGGAAGACATCGCGAGCCCGCTCGGCAGCTCCGGCCTGAAGGTCATCACCCGGCAGCAGTGGGGCGCCGACGAGTCGATGCGGTGCCAGAACCCGACCTTCGACGACTCGCTCGGAGGTGCGACCGTGCACCACACCGCGGGTAGCAACAACTACTCGAAGGCCGAATCGGCCGAGATCGTGCGCGCGATCTACGCGTACCACGCACGGACGCTCGGCTGGTGCGACATCGGCTACAACACCCTCGTCGACAAGTACGGCCAGATCTTCGAGGGTCGCGCCGGTGGTCTCGAGCGCAACGTGCAGGGCGCCCACTCGGGTGGTTTCAACGAGAACACCCACGGCATCGCGATGATGGGCGACTTCTCGACCCAGGCCCCGCCGCAGGCCGCGGTGGAGTCGGTCGGCAAGTTCCTCGGCTGGCGACTGGCACGGGCGGGGCTCGACCCCAAGGGCCGCACCACCATGTACTCCGAGGGCACGTCGTTCACTCCGTACCCGCGCGGCACGGCGGTCGACCTGCCGATCATCTTCGCGCACCGCGACGTGGGCAACACCAGTTGCCCGGGCGACGCCGGTTACGCGCAGATGGGGAAGATCCGCGACATCGCCGCAGCCACGGCGAAGGGTGGCGGTGGCAGCCCGCAACCGTCGAACCCGCAGCCCTCGAACCCGAAGCCGTCGAACCCGCAGCCCTCGAATCCGTCACCGTCGAACCCGTCGCCGAACGTGCCGGACATCAATGTCGGAGCACTGGCCTCGGGATCGGCCGACACGGCCGAGGGTGTGGTCGACGATCTGATCCGCCTCAGCGGTCACCCGCTGGTCCAGAAGTGGCTCGCCGAAGGCGGCGAACTCGGACGGCTCGGACAGGCGGTGACCTCGATCCTCCCCGCGATCAAGAACGGTTTCGAACGGGTCGATTTCGTCAACGGTGCCATCTACACATCACCGAACGGCGGAACATGGACAGTACTCGGCGAGATCTACAAGGCGTGGGAGAAGAACGGGCTCGACGCTGGTGAGCTGGGGTTGCCCACCAGCGACGAGTACCGGGTGCCGGACGGTTGGCGTTCGGACTTCGAGTTCGGCTCGCTGATCTTCAACGAGGTCACGGGTGTCGTCACGAAGGTGCTGCGCGCCTACGACGACGCCTACGACCAGGCGATGCAGGATCAGCCGGCCGACGTCGCAGGACCCGCACCCGAGGGTGCCCCTGCGCCCGAACCCGGACCCGAACCGGCACCTGCGCCGGAACCGGCACCCGAGCCGGCGCCCGCGGGCTGACCCGCAGCGCACCGGCAGGAACGAGTCACCGCCACCACCGTTCGAGAACGCGGGCCACTCCGTCCTCGACGTTGGTGGCGGTGACTTCGTCTGCGACCGACTTCGCGTCCGGATGCGCGTTCTCCATCGCCACCCCGTGACGCGCCATCGACAGCATCGGGATGTCGTTGGGCATGTCTCCGAAGGCCACGAGAGTCTCATGGGAGACACCCAGCAGCCGCGCCATCTCCTGTAGACCGGACGCCTTCGTGACCCCCGCCGCGGAGATCTCGATCAGTCCGTGGGTCGTCGAATATGTGACGTCGACCAGCCCGTGCAGCTTCGGCACGAGAGCCTCCGCCATCTCCCGGCTGGTCGCGCCGGGGAGCCGGACGAGCAGCTTGATGGCGGGCTCACCGATCACCTCGTGCTCGGCGAGCTCGGTGTTGTCCGGATTCAACCAGGCATGTTCGTATCCGGGAGCGCTGACGAACTGCGGCGTCGCCGCGTCGTGGGCCCGCTCCCCCACTCGCTCCGCAGCCAGACCACACCCCGGAAGCACCGATGACGCCACCTCGGCCAGCCATGCCAGTTCGTCCACCTCGAGCACCGCGGCGCTGAGCACGCGGTCGGCAGCACTGTCGTAGAGCACGGCACCGTTCGCACACACCGCCATCGGCGCGTATCCCAGTTCTTCGACCACCGGTGCGATCCAGCGCGGCGGGCGTCCGGTGGCCAGGACGAAGGGGGTGCCGGAGTCGACCACCGCATGCACCGCGGCGCGGGTCCGATCGGACACCTTCTCGGTGTCGTCGATCAGGGTGCCGTCGACGTCGGTCGCCACCAGACCGGGGCGCGGGGCGTCCGTCTCGTGGTCCCGACGTGGTTCTCGACTCGACTGTGCGTTCACTCCGTCATTGTGCCGAAGTACCGCGCTCGTCGCCCCCTGCGCTGCCGCGCTCGTCGTCTCCTGCGCTGCCGCGCTCGTCGCCGACAGTGCCTTCGCGCTCGGCACGTTCGCGTGCCTTGCGCGCCCGGCGCTCGGCGGCAGCGGCTTCGTCGAGAGCGGTCGCTTCCTCGAGGGTGGGCGCGGACCCGCCGAGGCGGCGAGGCACCCAGTAGGCGCGGGGCTCATGGACGTAACCGTCCTGCACCCTGTGGAGCATCTCCTCCATGGTCGCGTGGAGCTGCGCGGTCATCTCCGCTGCCGGCTCGTACGGCTGGACGGGAGCGCCCACCTCGATGGTGATCGGGGTGTTCGTCCGACCGAGCCGCTTCGGATGACCCTTCGTCCACACCCGCTGCGACCCCCAGATGATCATCGGGATCACCGGGACACCGGCTTCGTTCGCCATCCGCGCCGCGCCGGACCGGAACGCCTTGAGCTCGAAGCTGCGGCTGATCGTCTCCTCCGGGAACACCCCGACGAGCTGCCCGTCACGCAGGGCCTGCACGGCGAGGCGGTAGGACTCGCCGGCGTCGCCGCGGTCGACAGGGATGTGCTTCATCGCGCGCATCAGGGGACCGGAGATCTTGTGGTCGAAGACCTCCTTCTTCGCCATGAAACGGATGTACCGCTTGGTGGCCCGGGCGGGGATCCCCGCGTAGGTGAAATCCATGTAGCCGGTGTGATTGATCGCGATGACCGCACCGCCTGTCGCCGGGATGTTGTGCTCCCCGGTGATGTCGAATTTCAGCCCTTGCGCTGCGAAGAGCGTGCGAGCGACACCGACGATGGTCCGATAGAAGGGTTCCACGCCGGTCAGCCTAGCGGGGTGCCCGGGCCACGCCCACCGGATCCGCCGCCAGGTGCCGACGAACGTGCCGGTTCCGGCTCCCCCTACCCTGGAAGGTACGTAGGTCAGCACGTCAGGAGGCAGAAGGTGCAGATCACCAGTGTCGGACACGCCGGTTTCCACATCCGGACCGAGGCGGGGTCCATCCTGTGCGATCCGTGGGTGACCCCCGCGTATTTCGCGTCGTGGGTGCCGTTCCCCGACAACACGGGTCTCGACTGGGACGCCCTCGGTGACGTCGACTATCTCTACGTCTCGCACCTGCACAAGGATCACTTCGATCCCGACACGCTGAGCAAGCACGTGAACAAGGATGCGACCGTCCTGCTGCCCGACTACCCGGTGCCGGATCTGCGTCGCGAACTCGAGAAGCTCGGCTTCACGAAGTTCTTCGAGACCACCGACTCGGTCAAGCACACGGTGAGTGGTCCCAAGGGCGATCTCGACATCATGATCATCGCGCTGCGCGCGCCGGCCGACGGACCGATCGGCGACTCGGGCCTGGTCGTGTCCGACGGTGAGTCGACCGTGTTCAATATGAACGACGCGCGGCCGATCGACATGGACGTCATGCTCGACGCGTTCGGTCACATCGACATCCACCTGCTGCAGTACTCGGGCGCCATCTGGTACCCGATGGTCTACGACATCCCGAAGAAGACGAAGGCCAACTTCGGTAAGCAGAAGCGCCAGCGCGGCATGGATCGCTGCCGCAGCTACATCGACCAGGTCGACGCGACGTGGATCGTGCCGTCGGCCGGTCCGCCGGTCTTCCTCGACCGCGACCTGCGCGATCTCAACGACGACCACGGCGACGAGGGCAACATCTTCCCCGACCAGCAGGTCTTCCTCGAGCAGCTGCGCATCCACGGTCGCGACGGCGGGCTGCTCATGATCCCGGGTTCGGTGGTGGATCTGAAGGGCAGCGAGCAGATGACGCTCACGCACCCGATCCCCGACGACCAGGTCGAGGCAATCTTCACGAACAAGGCCGCCTACATCGAGGACATGGCACAGCGCTTCGCGCCGGTGATCGCGGCGCTGAAGGCCGGCTGGGCTCCCGCCGAGGGCGAGCCGCTGCTGCCCGCGCTCAAGGCGAAGTTCGAGCCGATCATGGCGCAGTCCGATCTCATCTGCGACGGCATCGGTTACCCGGTGGGCCTGGTGATGGGCGACGAGACCGTGGTGCTCGACTTCCCCAAGCGTGTCGTGCGCGAGCCCATCGATGGAGAAGGCAAGTACCGCTACGGTTTCCGCATCGCACCCGAACTGGTGCGCACGGTCCTGCGTGACGACGAACCCGACTGGGTCAACACGATCTTCCTGTCCACCCGGTTCACCGCGTGGCGCATCGGCGGATACAACGAGTTCCTCTACACCTTCTTCAAATGCCTGACCGACGAGCGCATCGCGTACGCCGACGGCTGGTTCGCCGAAGCACACGACGATTCGGCGTCGATCGAGTTGGGCGGCTACGAGATCCAGCGTCGCTGCCCCCACCTGAAGGCGGATCTGTCCAAGTTCGGTGTCGTCGAGGGCACGACGCTGACCTGCAACCTGCACGGTTGGCAGTGGGATCTCGAGTCGGGCCGGTGCAAGACGTCGAAGGGACACGAGCTGCGCAGCAGCAAGCTGTGATCCGCACCCGATAGAAACCCTCACGATCGATGCCGGGCGGATCGCGCCGGTGGCAACAGCCTCGGCGCGACCATGCCCAGCCCGATCAGTGGAAGCACCGTCACCGCGACCAGCACCGACATCGGCAACCACGGCGAGCCGAGCGCGTAGCCGGCGAAGATCGCGACCGACAGCACCTCGCTCGTCAAGCCGACGACGGACGAGACGGTCGCCCGTGCGCGACCGGACATCGTGTCCTGCAGGCGCGCCTCGGCGACGATCGCCGTATTGTGCAGCGCACCGTAACCCACACCGATTGCCGTGAATCCGGCGATCCCTCCGGCGAGCGCACCCCCTGCGATCAGCGCCGACCCGACCATCACGACGACGCCCATCGTGCGGCCGCTCATCGATGCCGTCCGCCCGGCGGTCGCGGCACCGACCACCTGACCGACCGCAGTCAGTGCGACCAGCACGGGTACGAATCCGGTCTCCGCCCCCGATTCGCGTGCCAGCAGCGCGAAGTACTCGTCGAAGGCGAGGCAGGCGAGCAGGGCCGCCGCGAGGACCACCGATCGTCGCACCGCCCGGTCGGTACGGATCTCGGACGTTCCCGCGCGCAGCGACGACATGTAGCGGGCGAGGACGGTATCGCCGCTTCCGGCGATCTCGTCGGTTTCCTCCACCCTCGGGGCGGCGGGAAGCGTTCCCACGAGCGCGATATCGACGACGGTGATCGCGACCGACACCCAGCCCACGAGTGCATATCCACCGAGTTCGAACAGCGGTGCCGCGGTGAGGATCGCGACGAAGACGCATGTCATCTCGCCCGCGTTGGCGTATCCCATGATTGCCGTGTAGCGGTGTTCGCTACCGCGCGCGGCGAGTTCGTCGTAGACGAGGGCCTCGAAGGTGCCGGATTTCATCGACTCACTGACGCCCCACAGGACGAAGCCGAGCGCGAACCCCCAGTAGCCGGGCCAGATCAGCCATGTCGTGAACGCGGCGGTGAACAACGCGCCGCTGCCGAACAGCAGACCGCGACGGGAGACGGTATCGGCCCAGGCACCCGAGGGCACCTCGGAGACGAAGGCGACGACCGACCACAGGACGAACAGCGACGAGATGGAGCGGGTGTCGAGACCGTGATCCTCGAACAACAGCGCGTACAGGCCGTAGAGCGGCACGAACTCACGGACGGACGCATATGCGACCACCCGCACGGACAGCGAGATCACCGGGTCGGATCAACATCGACGGCGCATGGAACGAGAATGGCACGCCCGGCTCCACATGTCACGCCCTCCACGGTGGGATACGGTCGGTCATCGTGAGCACGGACGAGCAACAACAGCGGCAGCGCACCTACACGTGGGAAGACCCGGCGCCGACGTCGGCGGCCAACCGCGACATGCACGGTCTCGACTTCCTGCGCGGGCTGATCGACGGGACGATCCCGCACCACCCCACCTCCCGCACGCTCGGCTTCACCGTCACCGATGCCGGCGAGGGATTCGCCGAGGTCACCCTCGAGCCGGAAGAGTTCCACGCCAACGCGGTGGGCAGCATCCACGGCGGCGTGCTCGCCACCCTCTTCGATACCGCCATGGGTTTCTGCGTGGCGAGCACCCTCGAGGCCGGGGTCGGCTACACGACCCTCGACCTGCAGGTGCGCTACGTCCGTCCGGTGCAGACCGGCAAGGGTGTCATCCGCGTGCAGGGATTCTGTGAGCACACCGGTCGTCGCACGGCGACCGCGCGCGGCGAGGCCCGCGACTCCGAGGGCCGGCTGCTCGCGACGGGTTCGACAACCTGCCTGATCCTGCGCTGACAACCCCTACGCCGACCGGCCTCTACGGCAGCCTGCGCGGTGCGGCGAACCGGCGGAGTGCCGGAGCCACCGGCCGTCCGCGCAGGAGACCTTCGACGCCACCGGCGTCGATCGCTTTCCGGTACACCACGAGTGCCGCTTCCACTGCGGAGACCGTGAGGTCGATGTCGTCGTCGGTGTGTGCCGCCGACACGACGAACGACTGACCGAGAACTCCTCGGTCGAGCAGTTCGGCGAGGAACAGCGTCCGGTACTCCTGCGAGGGCTTCAGATCGGGTCCACGGGTCGAGAAGACCAGGCACGACGGCCTGCCCTCCACCCGGACGTACTCCTCGAGTTCCATCTCGGCCGAGAGCGCGTTCACCGCGGCGGCGAGTCGTGTGCCGGCGACCTCCATCCGTTCGATCGGCCGCTCGGTCTCGTACGCCCGTACCACTGCGCGGAAGGCCGCGAGCGAGGCCGTTTCCGGTCCGTGCGTGGTCGAGAGCAGGAAGACCCGTTCCGAGTCGGTCCCCAGACCACCGAGTTCCATGTACTCGCGGCGACCCGCGAGTGCGGAGATCGGAAATCCGTTCCCCATCGCCTTTCCCCAGCACGAGAGGTCCGGCCGCACGCCGTAGACCGACTGTGCCCCGCGTTCCGACCAGCGGAAACCGGTGATCATCTCGTCGAGCACCATGAGCGCACCGTGACGATCGCACAGCTGCCGCACACCTTCGAGGAAACCGGGTGCGGGTTCGGCTGTCGCAGTGGCCGCTTCCAGGACGACGCATGCCACCGGGTGCGAGGTGAGGGCCGCCTCGAGCGAGGCGAGATCGTTGTAGCCGAACCGCAGGGTGAGCGAGCGCGCACTCTCCGGGATACCCGAGCTCATCGGTGTGGTGCCGATGAACCAGTCGTCGACGGAGAAGAAGGGGTGGTCGCAGACGGCGATGTGATCGCGGCCGGTGGCAGCGCGCGCGAGACGTACGGCTGCCGTCGTGGCATCCGACCCGTTCTTGGCGAACTTGACCATGTCGGCGCCGGGCACGAGTGACAGGAAGTCCTCGGCCGCTTCGACTTCGAGAAGGGTGGGACGACTGAAGTTGGTTCCGTGCCGGGCCGCGTCGGTGACGGCCTCGACGACCGGGCGGTATCCGTGCCCCAGCGTCACCGAACGAAGACCCATCCCGTATTCGACATAACGGTTTCCGTCGACATCCCACACGTGTGCGCCGTCGCCGTGGACGAGGATCGGCGTCATGTGTTCGGGATACTGGTCCGGTCCCCGGGCGTAGGTGTGGGCACCGCCGGGCACGAGTTCGTGGAGGCGCTGCTGGAGGTGCGCGGACCGTTCGAATTTTCTTGCTGTGGTCGCAGATTCGGTCATCATCATTCTCCCACGGGGGCAGCGTGATCGAGTCGGCACGTTTCGCTGTCGGTACCGGTGTTCGCGACCTTCGCCCACAGGTCGATATCGCGCAGGCGGTCGTCGCGTGTGGTGATGCCACGCATGCGCCCTTCCAGAGCGAACCCCAGGGCCTTCGCGAAGCCTGCCGCTGCCGCATTGCAGGAGTCGACGCCGGTCTGCACCCGTTCGATGTGCAGTACTTCGAAGGCGCGGTCGAGCAGCCAGGCCGCCGCCTGCAGCAGTGCCCGGTGACTGTCGTCGCCGGTCGCGTCGACGCGCAGTGTGGCGTCGTGCCGGACGAGGTCGACCGGCTCGAAACCGACCGTTCCGAGGTGCACACCGTTCTGCTCCACGCGGTATCCGAAGGCGTGTCCCGACCATCCCGCCCACGGTGAGGTCGGTTGCCACACCCCCTCCAGGACACCTCCCTCGTCTTCGCGCCGGCGTCGCCGCAGAGGGGGCGACAGGGCATGAACCGGTCGCAGGATCAGCCCCCCGACGTGGGCGGGTGCCGCCTGCAGCGCCGCTCGCCCGGGCGCGATCCGTTTTGCGGTGCCGAGCACGAAGCGACAGCTGGTGGCGAGGTTTCTCGGTGAGATCCGACGGTCGACCGGCTGTGGAGGGCGGATGACGGGGGCCGTGGGATCGGACCACCTCGCGGTCAGCCCCTCACCGGGCACCCGATCGGCCGTCATGGCGAACAGGATGTGGTCCTTGCGCCGGCCTCCTGCCCCGAACGACTTCTTCATCGTCGCCTCCCGGACGAATCCGATCCGGTCCGCGCCACGGGAGGCCGGAAGATTCTCGACACAGATCGGAGCGGTGAGCCGGTACAGGCCCAGCGTCGTGAAGGCGTGGTCCATCAGGATGGACACGGCAAGGTGTCCGATGACCCGACCACCCACCGCGGAATCCATCCAGATACCCAACTCCGCTGAGCGGCTCACGGAATCGATGCCGAACAGGTTGACCTGCCCCGCGAAGCGTCCGTCCACCTCGATGACGAAGCCGAGCGATCGACGATCCGATCGCAGATGCATGCACTCCTGCACCCATTCGTCCTGGGTGTGCCGCGCCTCCCAGGACAACGGACTCGATGCCCAGAACGGTTCGATGACGGCACGGTCGCGGAGGCGGATCCGACGCCAGTCCCGGTAGTCCGAGAACCGCGGAGGACGGAGCCGGATCACTTCTCCAGTCCGCGCTACCGCGGCGAGTTCTGTCGGTCCCTGTTTCACGGGATGGGTTCTAGGAATCGACATGGCTATCCCTCCTCGTCCTGACAGCGGCTGAGACAAGTCGGCGGACCGTGCCGACCAGTTCGGTCGTGGCGGGTCTCGCGAACACGCCGAGCGCCAGAAGATAGGCGACTGCGAAGACGAGTGCGTCGAGGGCCAGCAGAGCGACGGCGACGAGGGTCGGGTGCGTATCGCTCTGCGCGAGTTGGTGTTCGAACAGCCAGAGCACCACCGTCGCACACGCCGCGGCGGGGAGCGGCGGGAGGATCGCACCGGCGAGTTGGGAGAGCGACACGGGGATGCACCGTCTCGCGAGGGCCATGACGACGATCCCGACGACGATGGCCGTGATCGACACCGACAGCGCGGCTCCGACGAGACCGAAGAGTCCGACGAGGACGAGCAGGAGCACGAGGCCCACCCCGACCTCGGTGAGCGTGTACCAATTCAGCAGACCCGTCCGGCCGCATCCTTTGATGATCTCTTCGCTGACGCAGGTGAACGCCTTGCCGAGGCTGAGACCGGCCAGTGCCACGACCACCGGGCCGGCCCCGCGCCACGGTTCCCCCAGCACGACGACCACGGCGGGAGTACCGGCAGCGATCATCAGCCCGGAGCATGCGGCAGCGCCGATGGTCGCCCACTGCAGGGCACGCAGGTAGGCCGCCACCAGCCGGTCGGGTTCCTTCGCGATCCGGGAGAAGGCAGGAAACAGTGCGACCGAACCGATCTCGATGATCGCCATCGCCGGGATCCGGGCGATCCGCTGGCCGTACCGGAAGAATCCGAGGTCGGACGTGCTCAAACCTCGGCCGACCACCACCGCCTCCGTCGCTGCCTGCACGCGCGAGCCGATCATTCCCAGCACGAGAGGTGCTCCGTACCGGGCCAGTTCACGCCAGAGGGCGAACGAGGCGCGGCCACGACCGGGGCGCCAGTTCGTGATCGTCCAGACCGACACCACCAGGGTGATGTACGAGACGTAGGTACCGGCCACCATGCTCCACACACCCCACCCGAGGGCGGCCGTCGACACCGCGACCGTCGCGTAGCTGACGGCGACGGCGGGGCCGACGATCAGTCGCCTCTTGACGCTGAACTCACGTTGCAGCATGGCTTCCGGCACATTGGCGACCGAGTAGACCAGCAGCACTCCGGATGTCGCAGCGGCGACCAGACCCGCGGTGGTGCTGTCGAAGATCGCACCGATCACCGGTGCGGCTGCGAGCGCGCCGATACTCATGACGATCCCCGCCAGCAGCGTCACGCGGAAGACGGTCTCGGCTGCGTCGGCGACGTCGGTGTCGCGCTGGATGAGTCCCGACCGGAGCCCACCTTCGACGAATGTCCCGAAGAAGGTCGTCAGAACCGTTCCCGCAACGAAGGTTCCGATCTCCGCCGGCGTGAGCAGACGCGCGAGTGCGACGGTCTGTGCGAGGGAGACCATTTCGCAGAAGAGCAGTGCGACGGTCGATGCGCCGGCCACCCGGCCGATCGAGGACATCAGCGATCGCCCGGGCGGGCCGGTATCCACCGCCCGGTCCGCCGGGTCCGTCTCTTCGGGCGTCGTACTGCTCACTCCGTCGATATCCTTCCGGCCTGCACTCTGTTCGACAGCTCCCGAGCTCAGTAGTTCTCGAGCTCAGCGGTTCTCGAGCTCAGTGGTTCTCGACCCGTGCTCGTTCGGTGAGCGCGAAAACGTGTTCGAAGGCCACGTGCCCCAGGCGGATCTGCTCTCGGGCACGGGCACGCAGACGACCGCGAACCTCGTCGGCCTGTCGCCAGGAGGCGCGCATCGCGTCCGCGAGCTTCCTTTCGAGGGCGGGGTCGTCGAGGTGCAGCAGGGTGAGACCGCCGCCGAACACGTCCTCGAGACCGCGGAACTTGTCGTCGTAGTAGCGGGTCGACGAGAGGGCGACCACAGGAATTCCCCGGGATAGTGCGAACACCGCGAGGTGGTAGGCACCGGTGACGAGGACGCGGCATCCCGACACCTGTTCGACGAGTCGTCCGGGCGAGGTGTATCGGGGCAGCGGCTCGGCCACCGACGGGGCTCCACGCACGATGGGCAGTGTCGAACGGCGGTCCTGGGACCGATATTCCGCGATGATCAGCGGTACGAGGGTCGAGGAGTACTCGGTGGCCACGGCCTGCACGACCCTGCGGACGGTGTCGCGGGCACTGTCGGACACGGGTGCGTAGGCGGCCAGGCGCAGGCACACGCCGATGTCCGTCCCGATCCCGGTGTCGCATTCGGTGTAGGCGAGTTCGATCGCGTCGTCGCCGGTGACGAGGACCCGACCCTCCGGTAACCCGGCTCGCTCCAGGATGGCCGGCCCACGAAGGCTCTCCCTCAGGGAGACGAAATCCACGCGCGGCATCACTTCGGCTGCACGCCGCTGGAGTAGCGGGTCGTCGAGCGGACCGAGCCCCTGCCCGACCATGGCGACGGGAACGCCGTGGTCGCAGGCGTGCTCGATCAGATTGAACACGCGATGTGCCTGCGCGAAGTCGGAATCGGTGATGTAGCCGCCGCCGAGTACGAGCAGGAGGGACGCCTTCTCGACGGCGGCGGCGCTCCCGGGATGCACCGGCCGGCGGGCGGCCACCTCACCCGCGGAGACGGGCGCGGCCGCGGCGTGCTCGGAGGGGAAGCGGGTGCGTACGAGGCGCTCGAGCCGTCGGCGGAGACCGCGGGCCTTCTGCGGGAACCAGACCCGGAAACGGACCATCCCGAGAGCGACAGGGCCGACGATGCGCGGTCCCAGTGCGGCGAAGAAGTCCTCCGCGACGGTCGGCTCCGCCCAGGGGTCGGCCGCGAATACGGTGATCCCCTTCGCCGTGGGGTGGTAGGCGCGGAGCAGGAGGGGGACGTCGGTGAGCACGCCGATCTGCGCATCGGGCCATCGGCGGCGCAGGCGCGAGATCGTGACCTCGAGCATCGCCAGGTCGCCGTTGTTGCGAAGCCAATACTCGCTGCTCTCGATGAGAATGCGGACCGGCTCCGCGGCCGGCTCGTCCGAGTGCAGTTCGAAATGATTGTCGATCATCCGATGATCCGATCCTCGATGAGAGAGGGTCCGGGGAGTCCCCGGCGGTGCGGTGAAGCGAAGCATACTCAGAATCAGGCAGGTGCGGGCGATTCGATTCCATAATCCACCAAACATGGGATTTAACAAACTGCAACTCTGTTCTATTGTGTAAAAAGAAACCCTGAGATTGTTTTGTAGCGTCGTCTCCCGAGGACCTGGGGTACCCATGACACACACGACCACCACGACCGGCGCCGATACTCTCGACACGGCGACGACCGTCGGCATCCAACTGCAGCGCATCCGGCACTTCTGGCCCCTCGTCCTTCTCATCACGCTCGGTGCCGTGATCGCGTCGGCCGTGAGCGCCTACACCGCCGAACCGAGTTACACCGGTCGGACCGTTCTGATCGTCTCCTCACCGGGACGTGTCCCCGAGGAGGACGCCGTCATCGTGCGCGGCTATATCGACCTCTTCAACGATCCCGCCTACCAAGCGCGTCTGCGGGATTCGACCGATCTGCCCCCGGGCACGACGTTCGAGGCGCGCACCGCGGCAGCGAGCTCGATGATCTTCGTCGAGGCGACCACCGGTAGCGACGTGGGAGCGAAGGACGCCGCCCTAGCCCTGGCCACGAACTTCCGGTGGGACGTCGACGCCGTGCGGCGCGCCGAGAAGGACGCCTCACTCGATGCGCTCCGCAGCCAGCTGGACGAGCGGCGGCGACTCCTCGCCGAAGGCGCCGATCCCGTCTACACGACCCAACGGATCATCGAACTCGAGACGTTGATCCAGCAGTTGCAGGGTGATTCGACCAACCAGCTCCAGATTCTGCAGCCCGACGCCGGCATCGCGATGTCGGAACCGAGCATGATCCGCAACGTGCTGGTCGGATTCCTCGGCGGCCTCGTCCTCGGCTCCGTCGCCGCGGTTCTCGCAGCCCTGTTCTCCCCCACCCTCGGCACCTCGCACGACGTGCACACGAGGACGGGAGTGAATCCCGTCGTCGAGATCCCCCGCGGTGGAAACCGGCGCAGGGCCCGCGCGCGGCATCTCGGCTTCGTCCGCCTCGCGACCCGCGCCGGGCACCGCCAGGTACCGCGACCGGGGATCCTGGCCGTCGCATCCCCCACCCGGACCCCCGCGACCGGACAGGTGGCACGGGCGATCGCCGAGTTCTGGGCGGGAGAAGGCGAGCGCATCGTCCTGCTCCACGCCGACATGCGCACCGTCACGGTGCAGGAACGCACGGCGGCCGACGATGCCGTCACGGTGCGCACGGCGGTCGTCGAGGACCTCCTCGAGGACCCGGACGTACCGCTGAACCGCGAGCGGTTCACGCAACTCCTGCAGCGACTCCGGGCCGACGCCGACCTCGTGATCGTCGAGGCCCCGCCGCTCACCGAAGACCCGTTCGCCCACTCCGCGTGCGTGGTCAGCGACCGGACCGTACTCGTCCTGGATCGACGTTCGGGGCGGGTCGGGCCCACCCGCGAGGCCGTCGAATTGCTCGCCGACGCGGAACTGCTCGGCGCCGTCCTCGTCGACCCACGAGCAGGCACCGGGCGCTCCCTCTTCCGCCGCACGAAGCGGGGCGAGCCCGTCGCTGCGGTGCGCTACGAACGGATCGACAGCCTCGGTCCCGACACGACACAGATCTCGCCCAACGGACATCATCCCGATCGGGACGCCGCGACGCTGCTGTCCGGCAAGCCGGGTGGAACGCCGTGACCACCGCAGGAGCCGCCCGGCCGGGCATCCGTTCGTCGGGAGCCCGGCTCGGACGCGCTGCCGTGACGGCCGCGGCGGCCGCAGCACTGCTCGCGGCCGCGGGCGTCGCCGCGCTCGTCCTCCCGGGCGAACTCCTCGCGCTGATCCTGCCCGGGGCCGTGGGACTGGCCGTCATCGCCGCAGCGGTCTACCACCCCGCCACTGCGGTGCTCGTGCTGATCGTGGCCATGTTCTTCCGGCTCCCCACGCCCGAGATACCCATGCTCCCGGTGGATCTGTTCGTCTTTCTCTTCGCGGTCGCGCTGGGTTCGTTCGGGTTGTGGATCACGGTGCGTCCCGATCGCTTTCGCCAGCTGAGCATGCTCGAAATCTTCATGGGCCTGTTCGTCCTGTGGAACTTCTGGTCGATGTTCGCCTCCCACCGCTTTCCGGCGGTGGTCCCACTGACCGGTCAGCCCACGTCGGTGTCCCGCTTCATCATCATCGGCACGGTGATCCCCTTCGCCGTGTTCGTCATGGGCCGGCTGGCCTTCGATCGTGAGCGTGCGGTGCGGGGCATGCTCTGGACCGTCACGGGCATCGCGGCGTTCTCGGCGGCCATGAGCATCTTCCAACTCAAGGGCCCGACTGCACTGGTATGGCCGCGCTACATGCTCGAGAACGACCACTGGCCGGGACGCGCCGTGGGCGTCACCAACCAACCCGTGGGCAACGGGACGATCCTCATCTTCGGGTTCATCGCCACGGTCGTCCTGGCCTCGCAGAGATCCGAACCCGTATGGCTCCGGCGACTCGCCTCCCTCATCGCCGTGGCCTGCGCCTACGGCGTCTTCCTGACCTACACGCGCGCGGTGTGGCTGGCGTTCGGGATCGTCGTCCTCGCCGGACTGCTGTGCGCCCGCGGTTTCCGCCGTTTCTTCGCCCTGACGGCCACGGCGATGACCATCGCGGTGGTGCTGAACTGGTCGACCTTCACCAGCGCCGATCGGAAGGCCGGCGGGGTGGGATCGACGAGCGAGATCCACGACCGGCTCAACGCGATGGCGACGGCCGTCTGGGCGATCCGCGAGGAACCCCTGACCGGATGGGGGGTCGCGCGGTTCGTGTCCGTCAACACCTTCTTCCACCGGTCGTGGGGCCCGAGCATCCCCTGGGAAGGCGGGTTCGGTATCGACGCGCACTTCACCGAGATGGGTATCTTCGCCGAACTCGGTGTCGTCGGTGGACTCCTGTGGCTCACTGTGCTCGTGCTGCTCGTCGTGCAACTCGTGCGCGCCTACCGGCGGCTGCCGCCCGGCCGGCTCACCGGACAACCGCTCGCGATCGCGGCGGTCCTCACCGTACTCTGCCTGCTCGTCACCGGGGTCACCGCCGAACTCCGCAATTTCGATGTCACCAACGCGATGGCGCTGCTCATCGCGGGTGTGGCGATCGGATGGTCCGACCGGTTCGTCCCGCGGGACCGGATCCCCGGGAGATCTTCGGAGGAGGTCTCGCCGTGAAGCCGCAGCGGGCACTGTGGGTGTCCACCAGCACGTCGACCCGAGGTGGTGTCGCGTCGTTCGTCCGCACGATGCAGGGCACCGAACTGTGGAGCGACTGGCACATCGAACACATCAGCACCCATCGCAACGGCTCGATACCGCTGCGGATTGCCGCCTTCGCCGTCGGACTGGTCTCGTTCACCTACACGATGATCCGGAAGCGACCCGACGTCGTGCACCTGCACACCGCCTCGTACGGAAGCTTCGCCCGGAAGGCGACGCTGGCATGGATCGCACGCGCCGCCCGCGTTCCGGTGATCCTCCACGTCCACGGCGCCGAGTTCCACCGCTTCTACGCTCTGTGTCCCACACCCGCCCGGGCCGTCATCCGCGCGACGCTCACCGGCGCGGACGCGGTGGTCGCGCTCGGGGAGAAATGGGCGCGTCGTCTCCAGGAGATCGCACCACGCGCACGGATCATCGTCGTTCCCAACGCCGTTCGGCCTCGGACGCCCGTCTCCCAACTGCCGGACGGACAGCCGGTGAGCGTGCTCTTCCTCGGCGAGGTGGGTGAACGCAAGGGCACCTTCGTCCTGCTCGAGGCCTGGACACTCCTCGCGCGGGAAGGGCACGTCTCCGGTGCGCACCTGACGATCGCGGGGGACGGTGCAGTGGACGCAGCCGCACAGCAGGTCGTCGAGCTGGGCATCGCCGACAGCGTGACCATCGCGGGCTGGACCGCGCCCGAGAAGGTTTCGGGTCTGCTCCGGGAAAGCCGCATTCTCGTGCTGCCGTCGCGCAACGAAGGTCAGCCGATGGCGATCCTCGAAGCCATGGCGGCAGGACTGTGTGTGGTGGCCAGTCCGGTCGGCGGGATACCCGATCTCGTCGACAGTGAATCCGGAATCCTCGTCCCACCCGACGATCCGGACGCTCTCGCAACCGCCCTCCGTACAGTCCTCACCGACGACGCGGAACGGGCCCGCCTCGGGGCCGGGGCGTGGCGGCGCGTGTGCACGGATTTCGACGTCGACGTCGTCTCACGGCGTTTCGACGCCCTCTACAGAGAGGTCGGCAGATGTCCCGTCCCCTGCGACTGATGTACGTCGTGCCGGATCTCGGTGTGGGTGGCGCCGAACGTCACGTCACCACCCTGCTCCCTCGGCTGGACGCACAGCGTTTCACGTCGTGCGTCGTCTGCATCGGCGAACCAGGCGCACTGTTCTCCGACCTCGCCGAATCGTCCGTCCCCGCAACGGCCCTGCGCAGGAGCAAGCGGCAGATGGTGCGCGCCGTCGCCGAGTTGGTGCGGGAGATGCGCAGGTTCCGTCCCGACATCGTCGTCACGCGGGGATACAACGCCGAGACCCTGGGACGCGCGGCGGCCTTCCTCTCCCGCGTCCCGCACGTGGTGGTGTGGGTCCACCACTGCGGCGACCCCGAACCCCGCGGCCGGCTCCGACGGCTCGTCGACCGGTGCCTCGATCCGATCACCGACGCCTACTTCGGCGTGGCGGAGGCCCAGCGTGCATTCATGACCGACGACCTCGGCTACCCGCCCGAGAAGATCACCGTCGTGTACAACGGCGTCGACCCGTCCTTGTACGGCACCGCCGACGATCGCAGCGTGCTGCCGGAACTCGGCACGGCCGGGGACGCTCCTATCATCGGCATCGTCGCGGCACTGCGGCCGGAGAAGGACCACGCCTGCTTCCTCCGCGCGGCGCGGCGGGTGGTCGACGTGCGCCCCGACGCCCGATTTCTCGTCATCGGCGACGGCCCGTGCCGCGAGGACCTCGAAACGCTCGTCGACCGCTCGGGGCTGCGCGCGAACGTCGTCTTCACCGGTTCACGCGACGACATCCCCCGGATCCTCCGTGCCCTGGACGTCGTCGTCCTCTCGTCGTACAGCATCGAGTGCTTTCCCATGGCCCTGCTCGAGGCCATGGCGTCCGGGCGACCCGCGGTGTGCACCGCCGTCGGCGGCGTACCCGAGATGCTGGTCGACGGGGTCACCGGAAGGCTCGTCCCGGCCCGTGACGCGCGGGCGCTCGCGGACGGGATGCTCGAGCTGCTCGACGATCCCGAACTGGCCCGCAAGATGGGGCGGGCCGCCCGGGAACGAGTGGAATCGGAATTCACACTCCGGAGAAGCGTCGAGGGCGCCGAGGCTGCCCTCGAAGAAGCGGCACGGTCTCCGCTCGTGCGACCCGCACGGTTTCCGCTCGTGCGACCCGCACGGTTTCCGCTCGTGCGACCCGCACGGCCGACGGAGCGGACGGACCCCATCCGTCTGACGCTCGTACTGGACCAGACGTTCGTCGGGGGCGTCGAGGTCCTCATGCTCGAGGTGTTCCGGCACCTCGATCCGTCGGTCGTGCGTCCCCGCCTGGTGTGCCTGCGCGAAGCCGGCCCGCTCGCCGAGGAATACCGGCGCGCGGGATTCGACGTGGAAGTCGTCCCCCGGTCCGGTCGCTTCGATCCGCGCAGAGTGTCGCGGCTGGTGCGGATACTCCGAGCCGACCGGACCGACGCCGTGCTCGTCACGCATCACCATCACGCGGCGCTGGCACTCGGCAGACTGGCGGCACGATTAGCGGGCACACCCGCGAATCTGGTTGCCGCACACGACATGGACCTGACGAATATCGGGAAGCGGTGCCTTCCCCGGTGGGCGGTGTCCACCCTGTTCCTCTCCGATGCCCTCGTACTGCTGGGACCGCGCCAGGGAGAATATCTGCGCCGCGAGGAGGGCGTCGCTCGCAGACCGTGGTCGCGCACACGAGAAGTGGTCATCACCAACGGCATCGACGTGGCCGATCCACCCACCGAGGAGGATCGTGCCCGCGCCCGATCGGCCCTCGGACTGTCCCACGACGACTTCGCCGTCGGCATCGTCGCGCGGCTGAGCCGACAGAAGGCACACCAGGTGTTGTTCGAGGCGGTACGACTCGCAGCGCACACGCACCCGGAGCTGCGGCTACTGGTCATCGGTGGAGGCGACCGGGAGTGCGAACTACGTTCTCTCGCCTCTGATCTCGGAATATCCGACCGAACCGTGTTCACGGGGGTACGTCGTGATGTCCGGACGCTGCTGCCGGGGCTGGACGTGTCGGCACTGTCGTCGGTTCACGAAGGTGCACCCATCACAGTCATCGAAGCGATGGCCGCCGGCCTTCCGGTGGTGGCCACCGGATGCGGTTGTCTGCCCGACATGGTCGCCGACGGGACGGACGGTTTCCTCGTCCCGGTCGGAGACGCCGCGGCACTTGCCGAGCGGCTGTGCCGGCTGGCCGGCGATCGGCGCCTCGCTCGTCGTCTCGGCGCGAACGGGCGCGAGCGTGCGGAGCGCGAGTACCGGATCTCCCGGACCGCACGCGCGTTCGAGAGCCTACTCACCGATCTGTCGGGCAGGCGGGCGCGGGTCAGTCCGTCCGCAGGAGGATGAGGCCGTCCTGCGGTTCGAGCACGACCTCGTCGGTGACGGTGCCGTCGTTCACGCGCGGATCCTGCGTTCCCTGCAGGTGACGATAGGGCCTGTCCAGATACACCTGTTCGGCGGTCTCCCCGCTGTTGACGAGCACGATTCCGTTCTCGAAGTCTCGGCGGAGGACGGTTCTGCCCGCGTCGCCCTGCAGGCTTGCCTCGGAGACAGGCAGGCCCAGATAGCCGTGGCCGAGTCCCGCTCCGTCCATCTCGTCGTAGTAGGCGGTGCTGCCGTAGTGCAGGAGCATCGGCGCCCAGTAGCCGTCACTCAGGAGCGTGGCCGTGAGGAAGAAGCGGGCACGTCGATAGGTGTCCGCCACGCTCCCCCCGGCCCCCAGGCGGTCGATCGTCATCCACACTCCGGGGAGGCGGTGCCCCTCACCCGCGGTGGTCGCGAGGTAGCGTTCGAGGTCCAGACCCGGATCGCGTTCGGCCATCGGGTCCGCGAAGCTCTCCCAGGCGCGTCCGTCGAGCAGGCCGTCCACCAGGCTGCGGTCGCCGTTCGCGATGATGATCGCGTCGGGCATCCTCTCTCTCATGAGCCGTTCCGCCACGGAGACACCTCGTGCCCACGGCCCGTCGGGACCGTAGATCTGCGAGTCCGGTTCGTCCTCGCCGTCGCCGTCGACGTCCCACGCATCCGCGTCGGCCGAGTAGATCCGATCTCCCCAGACGTCGAGGAGAACACCGTCCCAGACGCCGGTGGACCAGACCTGGTCGACGACCCACTCCGCGGCGTACTCGGCATACATCTTCCCGTCGACTCGCGGCGCCAGGTCGGCAAGGTTGGTCATCGTCGTCCTGGGCCACTCGCTCACCGGTTCCCCGGACGCCGTGGTGGCGACCCATTCCTCGGGGAAGGCACTACTGTTCGGCCCGTCGAATTGCCACAGTGCGTACCGGTCGGCCCAGTATCCCGGTGAGCCCAACGCAGCCGGACGGTCGATGAGGTTTATGTACGCCAGCAGCCGGATACGCGGATTCCGCGACCGCAGGCCCTCGAAGTACGAGGTCGGAACACGATGCGCCCATTCGTGATCGAGAACCACGAGATCGTACCGAGCGAGCTCCTCCATCGGCGGGAGACGATCCTGGTCGAGAAAATAGGTGGCGGTTCTCGGGAAGGTCGGCTCGCCGGTCGCTCCCGGGCCTGTGGGGACACCCGGCACGGACATCACCGCCGTCGATGCCGCGTCCGCGGTGGTGTTGCGCGCGGTCGGCACCGCGCAGGACAACGACGACATCGACACGAGCACGACGAGCAGGATCCGGGACACTGTGCGGCGCTTCGATACCCGGGGTCGAAGGCGGTGTCGGGCGCTCCCGGACACGGGATCCCGCCTCACTCTCCCGGACCCAGGCGATAGCCGGTGAATGCATCCGCCACGGCCGCCGGAACGGCTCGGGCACCTCCGCCCTCCACCACGGCCGATTTGAGCTTGCCGGATGCGGTGCGTGGCACGGCCTCCAGGCTCACCACCCGGAGTTCCTGTCCGGGACCGAACAACCGCTCGACATTGCGTACGTACTGTTGCTCGACGCGTTCGGCGTCGAATCCCACGCCCGGGACCATCCGGATCTCGAACCGTCCGGGGGCGAGTTGTGCGATCTGGGCCTCGCGGACACCCGTGACGTCGTCGATCACGGTCGACGGCAACGGAAGTGGTCTGCCGTCCGCCGCGGTGAAGGCGTCCTCGACCCGTCCGTCGAGTTCCCCGAGGGCGGGGAACGCGCGCCCGCAGGCACACTCACCGGCCGGCGCCGGCCCGACCAGATCACCCGTCCGGTAGCGGAAGATCGGGAAACCCCAGTTGTGCAAGGGCGTTCCGATGATCTCCCACCTGTCCGGGACGCCGGGAACGGGTTCGAGTTCCACGATGCCGTAATCGGGGAAGATGTGCATCGTACCTGCCTCGCACGTGCCTGCCATCGCGACGCGCTCCGTTTGACCGTAGTGGTCGACGATCGGGCCCCGGAAGACCTCACGGATCAGGCCACGCTGGGCGGAGCGCATCGCTTCCGACGACGTGAGGACGGCGCGGACGGGGAGTCGTTCCCCTCGTTCGTACAGCAGTTCCGCGAGCAGGCAGATACTCGAAGGCCAGCCGTCGATCGCGTCGGGACGGAACCTGCGAATGTCCCCCACGATCATCGGCAGATCGTCGGGCGTGAGCCGGTAGCTCGACACCAGCAGTTGCCGTGCGCCAGGGACGATCCGGGTGGGGCTTCCGGGACGATCCGCCGCGAAATCGCTGCTGCCCAGAGTCACCCGGCGCGGCGTGCGCGGCAGTCCGAACCAACTCCACTGCCGCTCGAGCACACGCATCTCGTAGACCGACGAACCCGGCGTCCGGTAGACGGTGACGGCGCGACCGGACGTCCCGCTCGAGTGCGCCTCCCACATTGCCCGCGCGGGGTAGGCGCGGAACATCTCGGGGCGATCCATCAGGTCGGCGCGCCGGAGGACGGGCAGGCGCCGTAGGTCGTCGAGGGTACGGAACGTGCGCGGGTCCACCTTCTCGCGGCGGAACCATTGCCGATAGAAAGGAGAGGCGACGGCCGCCCATCGCGTCATCGCCCGGAGTCGACGCTCCTGGAAGGCACGGATCCCGTCGGGGCCCGCCGTGGCGACCCGGCGGAGTTCGCGGCTCATGGGGACGGCGAGCGGATGCATCCGCCGTGCGCGGTGCTGGACGGCGACGAGTTTCTTCGGAGGCGCCATGGGACCACCTTCGCTTCGGATACGCTCGGCGCTAAACATACCTGTAGTCTGATTAGGCGGCAATCTACATACTCTGATTTTGCTACGGTGGGGCATCCGGTCTGTGCCGATCCCTGTCGATCACCTCGTAACGGAGGTCTCGTGCAACGACTCACCTGGTACGCGCATCGCCTCCGCGCGATGGAAGCCGCCGAGATCGCGTGGCGGGTCCATCGCGTCGTCGGCCGGTGCCTTCCGTCCCGACCGCTCACCGACACGCAACTCGTCGGACCCGACCTCGACTGGCGTGGCGCCCTCGAACGTTTCCGCGTAGCCGAGGGTCGTCCCGTCCTCCTCGGCCCCGAGCGGATCGACGCACTCACCGGAACCGAGCCCGCCGCCGTCACGCTCGCTGCCGCGGATCGGGTGCTCGAACACCGGTTCACCTTCTTCGGTTATCCGGAAGCGGCTCTCGGACCCGAGATCGACTGGAACCACGATCCCGTCGGCGGGATCGAATGGCCGAACCTCCCGTCCCACCGAATCGATCACCGCACCGCACCGGGCGACCCGAAGTGGATCTGGGAATTGAACCGGCTGCAGCACCTTCCGTGGCTTGCGCAGGCCTGGCTCCTGACCCACGACGATCGCTATGCCGCCGAAGCGTTCGACCAGCTGGACTCGTGGATCGCCGGCAATCCCCCGGGGCGGGGCATCGCGTGGCGTGGAGCGTTCGAAGCGGGCATCCGCGCGATCTCGGTGGCCGTCGCGCTGCAGGGACTGCGGTACAGTCCGCGTCTCACCGTCGCCCGGTTCCGCACCGTGGTGTGCATGCTCGCGGAGAGTGCCCGCCGGTGCTGGGCCGAACGCTCGTTGTACAGCTCGTCCAACAATCACCTGATCGGCGAACTCGCGGGCCTGGCCACCGTCGCACTCCTTCTCCCCGATCTGCGGCCGTCGCCGCGGTGGGAGCGCGACGCCGTCACCGCCTTGTGCGCGGAGGCGGACCGGCAGATCCTGCCCGACGGCGGCGGCGCCGAACAGGCCGTGGGCTACCAGGTCTTCACAGCGGAGCTCCTGCTCCTCGTGGCCGAGATGCTCCGGCGGCGTGACTCGTATGCGCCCGTCCTGCTGACGAATGCCGTCACGCGCAGCGCCCGCTATCTCGCGGCGGTGGTCGGAGACCACGACCCGGCACCCCGCTACGGGGACGACGACGAAGGTTTCGCACTGCGTCTCGACCCGTACCCGGTGCGTACCGTCCGTGATCATCTCGGTCTCGTGGGTGCGGTCCTGGGCACACCCGAAGCGATACGGGCCGGCACCCTCCCGCCGGCCGCGGCGTGGCTGGCTCTCCGCACGGAGGCCCGCGCAGACGCACCCACCGGGAGCGAGCCCTTCGGCAGCTTCCACGCCCGCGACGGTGGTCTCGTGGTGCTGCGCTCCGGGCGACGCCGGATCACCATGGACGTCGGGCCCCTCGGGTACCTCTCGATCGCAGCGCACGGCCACGCCGACGCACTCGCGGTCACCCTGAGTGCCGACGGCCGCGAGCTCGTCGGCCATCCGGGCGTGACGAGTTATTACGGCCACCCCGACTGGCGGGCCGCACACCGGGGAACACGGGCCCATCCCACTGCCTCGGTGGACGGGCTCGACCAGTCCGTCATCGGCGGTGCCTTCCTCTGGCGGCAGCACGCGCGAGTACGCACCCACTCCGTGGACATCGCCTCCGGCTTCGTGGACGCCGAGCACGACGGCTACCTCCGCCTCGACGAACCCGTCGTGCACCGCAGGTGGCTCATCGCACCGCCCGACCGCGCCACCGCAGTAGTGGTGGACGTGTTCACCGGCACCGGTCACCACGAGTTCCGCACCGCCTGGCCGCTGCACCCGTCCCTCGACGCCCGGCCCGTCGGCTGCGGCCACCTCGTCCTCAGGGACGGCGCGCCGGTCCTGCAGCTCGCCTACGCGGCCTCTTCGGGGGATCCGATCCGCAGCGAGATCCGGGGCGACACCGATACGAACCTGGGCTGGTGGTCGCATCGGCTCGAATCCCGCGTCCCTGCATGGCTCGTCGGCAGCGTCGTGCACGCGACGCCTCCGGTCGCGCTGGTGACGACCTTGACACCGTGCGGCGCCGACGAGCCGGTGGTCTCGGGACTCGCCGTCGAACTGCACGACGCCGCGATCACCGTCCGATGGCACGACGGGGACGGCACCCACGTCCACACCCTCCTGCCGAGCAACGACCCCGTTCCCCACAACCTGATCCCCACAATCTGATTCGCACAGTCGGAGGAGTTCGAGCATGGAACCGACCTTCAGCTTCCTCACCACCGCCTACCGCACCGAGGATTACGTCGCCGAGACGATCGAATCCGTCTTCGCACAGAAACGGGACGACTGGGAACACGTGATCGTCGACAACGGAATGTCGGACGATATGGCACGCGTGATCGGACGGTATCTGAACGACCCGCGAATCATCCTGGTGAGACAGGAGAATCGAGGCTACGCGGGCGGGATCTCCGCAGCGGCGACGGCGGCACGAGGACGGTACCTGTGTGTCCTCGACAGTGACGATCACCTGATGCCCGGTTTCTGCACGCGGGTCGGCGCCGTGCTCGACTCGCGGCCCGAGATCGACGCCGTCGCGGTGGACGCCCACCTGTTCACCGATTCCGAGGGGCTGCTGCCCACCGGATACATGCGGTCGATCGGGGCGGGCGGGAATCGCCGGGGGCGCGGACGTCTCACGCTGCTCGACGTCCTCGGCGGCGAGGTTCCCTACTACACGGCGGCGGTTCGCCGCGAGGCGTGGTCCGCCGTGAACGCCTACGCCTCGGGCATCGACGACGTCGACGAATCGGTGATCGTCTGGCTGCGCCTCGCCGACCGTTTCGAGGTGCAGATGCTGCCCGACCGGCTCGCCCGGTACCGGCTGCGCGGCGACTCGGACTCGAGGGACGAGGCCACCGTCGCGACCTTCGAACGGCAGTTGATCCGGTCGTTCCAGGCAGGGGCGGCGTTGGCGAAGACCCCCGAGGAGCACGTGGCCCTGGAAGAGACGGTGGGCAGGCTCCGCTACGACCAGGCTCTGCGTCGGGCCCGGTCCGCTTTCCTCCGCAACGATCTGCCCACGGCTCGGATCGCGGCCCGGGACGCCTACACCTACCGGCGCTCGCTGCGCGCTGCCGTCGCGCTCGCGTCCGTCACGGTGGCCCCCGGTCCGATCCGGATGCTGTATCCGGCGAAGCAGCGGCTCGCGAGTGCCGCCGGGCGGGTCGCCGTCCGTCTCAACGCTCCGACCTGATGCGCCTCCCGATCCCGCACATCTTCCGATTCGACACGACTTCCGATCCACAAGTCCGAGGGGGGCCTGCGATGCGTATCGACACCACCGACCTGGCCGGTGTGCTCGTTCTCCGCCCCGAACCGTTCCGCGACGATCGCGGTCTCTTCACCCGCACCTTCGACGCGGCCGAATTCGACGCGTATCTCCAGAGCCGTTCGGATTCGCCGGCGGTCCGGGCTTCGGACTTCGTGCAGGACTCGCAGTCCCGCTCCGCGCGGGGCGTCATCCGGGGCATGCACGGACGGTCCGGAGAGGGGGAGGCCAAGCTGGTGCGCTGCGCGCACGGGGCGATCCACGACGTGCTGGTCGACATCCGCTACGGATCGCCCACTTTCGGCCGGTCGCAGGCGTTCCTGCTCGACGACGTCGAGTTCGCCCACCTCTTCGTACCACCGGGCTTCCTGCACGGCTTCCAGGCCCTGGCCGACGTCACCGACGTGTGTTACCGCATCGACCGGCCGCACGACCCGCGTGAGGATCTTGCGGTGGCACACGACGATCCGGACCTGGCAATCGTCTGGCCGCTCCCGGTGACGACGATCAGCGCGCGTGACGCGGCGGCGGGAAGCTGGAAGGAATTGCTGGCCGGGCTCCCCTCCTCGGAGAACCCGGCCGACGTGTTGTGGTGACCGCCCGGCGGCGCACCCTCGGGCGCACTGTCCGCCACATGCGCTGTCCGTCAGGTGCGCTGTCCGTCGAACCGGACCACCGCCTTCTCCAGGACGAAGGCCTCGGCGTGCGGGTACCGGCACTGCACTCCGCGGAGACGGGAGAGACCGAGGAATGCCTCCTCGTCGAACCAGTCGTGGTCGGTCTGCGAGGGATAGTGCTTGAGCAGCACGCGCGCCTTCTCCGCCGCGACATCCCTGGTGAGCGGGTGGTACACGGCGGTGGCCGGCATGTCCGCCTCCCACTTGAGGATCTCGTAGCCGAGCACCAGATGGTCGCGGAACACCGTCGGCACCATCTCGGCGAGCAATCGATGGTCCTGGTGCGCGTCGGCACGCTGCGGAGCGAACACCACGTCCGGGTCGGTGTGGTAACGGAAGGACTGGAGCGCGATCTTGATTCCCTCCCAATAGCCCGGGGCACGCCCGTCCGGGATGTCCAGCACGCGAACCATCACATCCGCGCCGGGACACAGGGCCCGCAGCGCGTGGTTCTCCTCGATCTCACGTGGGGTATCGCCGCCGGAGAGGACGAAGGCACGGACACGCAGATTCGGACACGCCGTCGACAGGGTCAGCAGCGTGCCGCCGACCCCCATCGCGATGTCGTCGCAGTGGGCGCCGAACAGGGCGACCTCACGGACGTTGCGCGGCATCAACTCGATCATGACTCCCGCACCTCCTCCGTCTTGCGGCCGGGAATGCGCACGGCGGCGGGTGGAAGCACTTTCATGATCAACACCTTGTCTTCGTCGACGGAGGCCAGGCTGACGGTGGACCCCGAAGACGAACGGAGCGGGCCGACATTCGATCGTGAACCCACTAAAACACATTCGAAGTCCGCCAACAAGGCATAAACAAACTCTAGGACTTTTTCTAGCCCATTAGCTATCCTTGCATCAGTTTATTTCCGCCATCCACAGACTTGCGTCCGCTCCACGACGACCGGCATTCGTCCGCGAAGGAGTTCCCATGAATAGTGCGGCAGGACTGCACAAGGACCACGGACCACCGCGGAGCGGTACTCGTCCGGAGACGACCGTGCGCGTCCTCCAGTTGACCGATCTCGCCGTACGCGGCCTCACCCGCATGTACGACGGGGACGGCTTCCCCCAGACGGCACGCGGCGTCAGGACCTCCTTCGGTACCGAACTCCGGCTCGAAGGGCGGAACACGCGCTACGCCTCCATCGCCGCCCTCGGGCTGCACCTGCTGCCCGAACACGTGCAGCGCAGTGTTTTGCACGGGGATACGGCCGTGGAGCTCGCCCGTCGCACCGCGAGCCGGGCTCGCAGCCACCGCGACACCGGTGCCGTCGCTCTCGCGGTGTGGGCCTGCGCCGAGATCACCGGCTCGATCGATGCCGCGCTGTACGCGGATCTCCGCAGCCGGTGCGAGAGCGGCAGCCCCCAGGCGACGGTCGACGCGGCGTGGGCACTCACGGCAGCACTCGCCGCACGCACACAGTTCGATTCCAGCGGTCTCGTGCGGACCCTGACCAGGCGGCTCCTCGCCGCCCAGGGTCCCGGCGGTCTCTTCCCCCACATGATCCCCGTCGGCACGGGCAGCAGACTGCGCCGGCACATCGGGTCCTTCGCCGACCAGGTCTATCCCCTCCAGGCACTCGCCCGGACAGCCGCGGCGACGAACGACGGCGTCGCGCTCGCCGCGGCGAATGCGTGCGCCACACGGATCTGCGCGTTGCAGGGTGAGGCCGGCCAGTGGTGGTGGCACTACGACTCGCGTGGGCACACGGTGGTCGAGCGCTTCCCCGTCTACAGCGTCCACCAGCACGCGATGGCACCGCTCGTGCTGTTCGACCTCGCGGCGGCCGGCGGCGATGATCACACGGCGGCGATCGAACTCGGGATCGACTGGCTCCACAGCCATCCCGAGACACTGGCGGATCTCGTCTGCGAATCCCAGGACGTCGTCTGGCGCAAGGTCGGCCGTCGGGAACCGCGCAAGGCCGCGAGATCGGTGGCCGCCGCGACCACCGCACTGCGCCCGGGCACCGTGCTTACGGGACTCGACCGGCTCCTGCCCGCCGGAGTCGTGGATTACGAATGCCGCCCGTACGAACTCGGCTGGATGCTCTACGCGTGGCTGCCGCGCAACGAACTCGGAGGTACCCGATGACCACCAACTCCACCACCGGCGTCCGCACATCGGCGACCCTGTTCGGGATGCCGCTCGATGCCGTCACGATGGACGAGGCTGTCGCGCGGTGCCGCGATGCCCTCGAGCGCCGCGACCGGATGACCATCGGAGTCGTCAACGCGGCGAAGACCGTTCGTCTGCGCAAGGACACCGCGTTGCGCGAATCCCTGCTCGAGTGCGATCTGCTCCTCGCCGACGGGCAGGCAGTCGTGTGGGCGGGGAATCTCCTGGGATACCCGCTGCCGGAACGCGTCGCCGGGATCGACCTGTTCACCTCGTTGCTCGCCGCGGCCGACGCCGAACACCGCTCCGTCTATCTGCTCGGCGCCGAGCAACAGGTGCTCGACGCGCTCGTGGACGTCCTCACCACGACCTACCCCGGTCTCCGGATCGCCGGCGCCCACCACGGATATTTCGAGGAATCGGAGGAGGAGGCGATCGCCCGGGCGGTCCGCGAGTCCGGCGCGGACATGCTCTTCCTGGGCATGCCGTCACCCCGCAAGGAGAACTTCCTGCGCCGGTGGGAGGACGTGCTGGGCGCCCCGATCCGTCACGGTGTCGGTGGCTCGTTCGACGTCCTCGCCGGGATCACCAAGCGCGCTCCCGAACACTGGCAGCGGGCCGGCATGGAGTGGGCGTACCGCCTCCTCCAGGAACCGCGCCGGATGTGGCGGCGCTATCTGACGACCAATACCGCCTTCTTGATCCTGCTCGCCCGCGAGCGGTTCCGCACCACACCGCCCTACCCGCGTCCCGAGAAGTTCCCGACCCCGAGGAAGCATCATGGCTGACACATTCAGCGGCACCGTGGCCGTCGTCGGACTCGGTTACATCGGACTGCCGACGGCCGTCGTCCTTGCGACCCGCGACATCGACGTCATCGGCGTGGACGTCGATCCCCGTATCGTGTCGGCGGTCTCGCGGGGCGAGGTGCCGTTCGCCGAACCCGATCTCGCGGTGAGCCTGGCCGGCGCCGTGGCCATGGGGACCTTGAGTGCGACCGACACCGTGCCCCTCGCCGACGCATACATCATCGCCGTGCCGACGCCGTTCAACGCCGACCACACCGCCGACCTGTCGTACGTACGACGCGCGACCGAGCAGATCGCCCCGCAACTGCGTGGTGGCGAGATCGTGGTCCTCGAATCGACATCACCGCCCGGGACCACCGAGAACGTCAGTCGATGGCTGTCCGAACTGCGACCCGACCTCCGTCTCCCCCACACCGACGAGGGTCTGCCCGACATCCATATCGCCCACTGTCCCGAACGCGTCCTCCCGGGCCGCATCATGATCGAGATGATCACGAACGACCGTGTGGTCGGCGGGATCACGCCGCTGTGCGCTCAACGCGCCGCGGCCATCTACCGGGTTTTCTGCCAGGGCGAGATCTGCCTGACGGATGCCGCGAGCGCCGAGATGGCGAAACTGGTCGAGAATGCCTACCGCGACATCAACATCGCCTTCGCCAACGAATTGTCTTATGTGTCGGACGAACTCGAACTGGATGTCTGGGAGGTCATCCGTCTCGCGAACCGGCATCCACGGGTGAACATCCTCAGTCCCGGGCCGGGGGTCGGCGGGCACTGCATCGCCGTCGACCCGTGGTTCATCGTCGGTGCGTCGCCGGGTTCGGCGAAACTGATCCGCACCGCGCGGGAGATCAACGATTCCAAGCCGAACTACGTGGCACAGCAGGTTATCGAAACCTGTTCGCGTTTCAAGAATCCCACGGTCGCGTGCCTGGGCCTGACATTCAAGGCCAATGTCGACGACATCCGGGAGAGCCCGGCCCTGCACGTCGTCGAACTCATCGCGAAGGCGCTTCCCGACGTCGAGCTGCTGCTCGCCGATCCGTTCGTGCACGAGGTGCCGGACACTCTCCTCGGGTACGAGAGTGTGCGCACCGCGCGGTGCCGGGAGGCCATCGCCGCTGCGGACATCGTCGTCGAGCTCGTGGACCACGACCAGTTCCGGTCCCTGTCGCGCAGTCTCCTGGCGGGCAAAGTCGTCTACGACACCCGCGGCGTGTGGCGCTGAACCGACGGAGAACGGCCGGTAGGTGTGAGAACACCTACCGGTCGTTCCGCTTCCGGAGTTCAGTAGGAGCGGACCGCCTCGACCGGGGCGAACTCCGCGGGACGGGGTCCGAGGCCGAAGAAGTGCTCGATCGCGTCGACGGAACGCTGCGCCGCGTTCCCGTCCCCGTACGGATTGACCGCGCGGGCCATCTCGTCGTACGCAGTGGGCTGGGTGAGCAGACGGGTGACCCACTCGACGATGAGTTCCTCGTCCGTCCCCACCAGCCGGACAGTGCCCGCCGAGATGGCCTCGGGTCTCTCGGTGGTCTCCCGCATCACCAGGACCGGCTTGCCGAGGCTCGGAGCTTCCTCCTGCACTCCGCCGCTGTCGGTCAGCACGATCGTCGACGCCGCCATCGCGAGGGCGAAGTCGCTGTAGGACAGCGGGTTCGTCACGACCACGTTGTCCAGATCGGCGAGGGGTGGCAGGAGTACCTCCCGCACGATCGGATTGAGGTGCGCCGGCAGGAGGAACGTCAGGTGCGGGAACGCGCGGGCCAGACGGGCGACGGCACGCGCCGACCGGGCCATCGGCTCTCCCCACGACTCGCGCCGGTGCGCCGTGACGAGAACCAGCGGACGCCCGAGCAGGGGCTCGAGATCCGGGTTGTCGAGCGACGGCTTCTGCGAAGTCACTGTGTAGAGCGCGTCGATCACCGTATTGCCCGTGACGACGATGTCGCCGGGATCGATTCCGTCCGTCAACAGGTTGGCGCGGGAGGTGGGGGTGGGGGCCAGGTGCAGCGACGCCAGTTGAGAGGTCAGACGCCGGTTCACCTCCTCCGGGAAGGGGTTGTAACGGTCCCCGGTCCGGAGGCCGGCCTCCAGGTGTACGAGCGGCACCTTGCAGTAGAACGCCGCGAGGGCCGCGGCGAAGCAGGTCGTCGTATCCCCTTGGACGAGAACCGCACTGGGCTCCTCGCGGGCGATCACCTCCGACACCCCGCCGAGAGCCTTGGCCGTGATGGCCTCGAGTCCCTGTCGGTGGGTGAGGATATCGAGGTCGTGGCTCGGTTCGATACCGAACAGGGTGTTGACCTGGTCCAGCATCTCGCGGTGCTGGCCGGTCACTGCGACAACGGGTTCGAGCACTTCCGATCTCTGCAAGGCGGTGACGACCGGCGCCATCTTGATCGCCTCGGGACGAGTTCCGTAGACCACCAAAACCTTCTCCATGGTCCAAGAATAGCGTCGAATAAGGACTTAGGGACTGTTTTTATTCTAGAAACCAACTTCTAGTTGGTTATATTCGGCCGGGCCCATGAGAACGGCTCCCCACCGCGGGTGCGATGAGGAGCCGGAGTCGAAGCGGAGCCGTACCGGTCGACCGGCCGGCCGGTGAACCGGTCAGCCGGCCGGTTCGAGCACCTCGCGTCCCACGAACGGCACGAGGGCCTCGGGCACCTTCACCGAACCGTCGGCCTGCTGGTGGTTCTCGAGCAGCGCGACGAGCCATCGGGTGGTCGCGAGCGTGCCGTTGAGGGTCGCGGCCGTCTGCGGCTTGCCGTTCTCGTCGCGGTACCGGACGTTCAGGCGACGCCCCTGGAAGGTCGTGCAATTCGACGTCGACGTGAGCTCACGGTAGCGCTCCTGCGTGGGCACCCATGCCTCGCAGTCGAACTTGCGGGAGGCCGAGGAACCGAGATCGCCGGCGGCGACGTCGATGACGCGGTACGGCACGTCGATGGCGGCGAGCATCTCGCGCTCCCAAGCCAGCAGACGCTCGTGTTCCGCCGCGGCTTCCTCGGGCCGGCAGTAGACGAACATCTCGACCTTGTCGAACTGGTGCACACGGATGATGCCGCGGGTGTCCTTGCCGTAGCTGCCCGCCTCTCGACGGAAGCACGACGACCAGCCCGCGTACCGCTTCGGGCCCTTCGACAAGTCGAGGATCTCGCCCGAGTGGTAACCCGCGAGCGGCACCTCGGAGGTGCCCACGAGATAGAGGTCGTCCTCCTCGAGCCGGTACACCTCGTCGGCGTGCTGACCGAGGAAGCCGGTGCCCTGCATGACCTCGGGACGCACGAGCACGGGCGGGATCATCATCGTGAACCCGTTCGAGGTGGCCTTCTGCGCGGCGAGCTGCAGCAGACCCAGCTGCAGCAGCGCACCGTAACCGGTGAGGAAGTAGAACCGGGCTCCGGAGACCTTGGCGCCGCGCTCCATGTCGATCAGCCCCAGCGACTCGCCGAGCGCGAGGTGGTCCTTCGGTTCGAAGTCGAAGGTGGGCAACTCGCCGACGGTCTCGAGCGTGACGAAGTCGTCCTCGCCGCCCGCGGGCACGCCGTCCTGCACAACGTTGGAGATCGCGAGGTGCGCGCGATCGAAGGCCTCCTGCGCAGCGTGCTGCTCGGCCTCGAGCTCCTTGACCTTCGCCGCCAGCTCCTTGGCGCCGTCGAGCAGCGCGGGACGTTCCTCGGGGGACGCCTTGCCGACCTTCTTGCCCAGGGCCTTCTGTTCGGCACGTGCATTGTCACCGGCGAGGACCGCGGCGCGACGAGAGGCGTCGGCCTCGAGCAGCACGTCGACGAGGCCCGGGTCCTCCCCCCGCATGCGCTGCGACTCGCGGACGGCATCGGGATTCTCGCGGAGGAACTTGAGGTCGATCACGGAATCGAAGCCTACCGCTGCCAGAGTTCCAGGTAGTCGTCGCGCCCGAACATCGTCGCGGTGTCCTCCGCGGTGGGATGTCCGTGACGCGGGTTCGCACCGGCCTCGGCGAGCACCCGCACGACCGACTCCGCGCCCTTGAAGACCGCACCCGCGAGAGGCGACTGACCGCGGTCGTTGAGCCGGTCGACGTCGGCCCCCCGGTCGACCAGGGCCTGTACGGCCTCGGCGTGTCCGTGATAGGACGCCAACATGAGCAGCGTGTCGCCGGTCTCGTTGGTGAGGTTCACGGGAACCCCGGCATCGACGTATGCGGTGAGTGTCTCGACGTCTCCCTGCCGGGCGGCGTCGAAGGTGTGCTTGGCGATCTCGAGAATCTGCGGATCGATCGGGTCGTCGGCCATGAGCCGAAACTACCTGCGTCCACTCGAACAGGCATGATGGAAGTGATGGCCGAAGACAACAAGCCCAAGCCCGACCGTCGCCCGCCCTCGGCGCGGTTGACTCGACGCGCCCTGGTGCTCGTCGCGGCCGGTGCCGTCCTGGCGGCGATCGCGACGTTCGTCGTCGCGGGGTTCCAGGGCACCGACGGCGGGGACGAGAACGGCGGCGCCGGCATCAGCACCACCGGCGCGGTCGCGGGGGAAGCGTTCGGTACCGCCACCGCCGGCGACTGCCTGAACTGGAGCGCTCTCGACGCGAGCGACCTCGCGAAGGTCGACTGCGCCGAGACGCACCTGTTCGAGGTGGCCGCCGACATCGATCTGAGTCTGTATCCCGGCACCGAGTGGGGACCGGGCTCGCGGTTCCCGTCGGTCACGCGCTTCACCGAGCTTCGCGACGAGCAGTGCGCACCGGCCGCGCTGGACTATCTCGACGGCCGGTTCGACCCGAACGGCAAGTTCAGTATCGGCCTGATCAATCCAGGTGAGGCGGGCTGGGCGGCCGGCGAACGCACCCTGCGGTGCGGCCTGCAGTTCTCGTCGACCACCGGCAACCTGCTGCCGATCAAGGGCCGGGTCGCCGACCAGGACCAGTCGCGCGCGTGGGACGTCGGTGTATGCATCGGCATCAACAACGGTGTGCCCGCCGATCCGGTGGAGTGCTCCAAGCCGCACGCTTTCGAGGTCGTCGCGGTGGTCGACCTGGGCGGACAGTTCCCCGGCGGCCTACCGAGCATCGAGGATCAGGACGGCTACCTCGAGGAGACGTGCACGCGCCTGGTCAACGAGTACCTCGGCAGCCCGGAGGCACTGCGGAACAAGACGCTGACACTGTTCTGGGACAACCTCGACTACGACAGCTGGCTCGCCGGCAGCCGCAAGGTGAACTGCTCGATCGGCAAGCAGGTCGAAGGTGGTGGCTTCTCGTCGATCACCGGCAGCGCCAAGGGCGACATCCTCATCGACGGCCAGCCGCCCGTGCCGCCGCCGCCCGTGCCGGAAGGCCGGTCGTTGCCGACGCCGCTGCCGGGCGCCGTCCCCCTGCCGGGGTCGTGACGTGCCGGTGCACATGGAGGACGAGCACTTCGAGGAGCTCGTCTCGGAAGCACTCGACGAGATCCCCCGCGAACTCGCGCGGGCGATCGACAACGTCGTAGTGCTCGTCGAACCACGCCACGAGGACGAACCGGACCTGCTGGGTCTGTACCAAGGTGTCGCGCTCACCGAGCGCGACAGCCACTATGCGGGATCGCTACCGGACATGATCACGATCTACCGCGACGCGATCCTCGACATCTGCGACAGCGACGACGACGTGGTGCACGAAGTGCTCGTCACGGTCGTCCACGAGATCGCACATTATTTCGGAATCGACGAAGAGCGCCTCCACCAGCTGGGCTGGGGCTGAGGCGCTCTTCGCGATCGGTACCCGGTGCTACTTGTTGCGCGCGGCGGTCGCCTTGTCGAGGCGCGGACCCTTGGCCTTGCGCTGACCGAAGTGCGGGCTGAGCGTCGAGACGACGAACATGATGACGGTTCCGACAACGACGACGGCCACGGTGAGCCACACGACGATGACGCCGAAGAGTTCCAACATGCCCGGTTACCTCCACAGTCGATGTCACTTCGAGGCAGACGGCACACGTCCGCCCCGGGGGTCACCCTACCGTCCGCGTTTCACCGGCTGACGACCGACTCCGCCCGCGCTCCGGTGAAAGCTCAGAGGGTGGTGAAGTGCCCGAGCTTGGGCGCTCCCGCCAGGAGGGGTCCGAGATCGGTGATGGCACCCTCGCCGGCGCGGAACTTGCGGTACGCGGCGTCGTGCTCGGCCGAGCGCCACTTCTCCACGACCACCCAGCGGGCCTCGTTCTTCTGGTCGACGAGGATCTCGATGCCGTCGCATCCGTCGAACTGTCGCGTCTCGTCGAGCACGCGCGTCATGACCTTCTTCGCGTCGTCGAGGGAGTCGGCCTTGAATTCGAGTTCGAGCAGAGCGGTGAGCGCCATGGGAGACCTTCCGTGATGTGCGATGTGACTGCCCTCACCACATTTCCCCATGGATGAGAACTGCGCAACAGCTTGCCGGAAACAGGATTACCGGGACGCCGACGTGAGTGCGGGGAGTACGTGGTGCTCGAGCAGCGGCGCGAGATCGTCGGGCAGCGGAAGGTCCGCCGGATCGAGCCAGCGCGTCTCGGCGATCTCCGCCGCAGCGCCGGCGACCTCCACGAGCGGATGCTCGTACACGGTTCCTTCGAGCCGGTAGCCGGGCTCGTTGGCGGCGTCGGCGTCGAAGACCCCGATCAGACGCAACGAGGAGAGGTCCAGTTCGGCGCCCAGCTCCTCGGCGCACTCGCGAACGGCGGTCTCGGCAGGGGTCTCCCCCGGATCCGGCTTGCCTCCGGGCAGCATGAATCGCGACGTGTTCCGCTTCCGCACGGTGAGCACCTCACCGGCGGCGTTGCGGAGAACGACGGCGCTCACCCGAATCACACGGTCACCGATCACGCGGTCCTGGGTCACCGGACCATCCTAGGACCCGTCAGAACATGCTGTAGCCACCGTCGATGAGCGTGGTGCTGCCCGTCTGGAAGGACGACGCGTCGCCGGCGAGGTAGACCGCGATTCCCTCGAAGTCCTCCGGGGTGCCCCACCGGCCGAGCGGCACGCGGCCGATGACGTTCGAGTTGAAGGCGTCGGACGCCTGCAGCGGACCGGTCATGTCGGTGGCGATCCAGCCCGGCAGCACACTGTTGACCCGGATCCGGTGACGCGCGAACTCGACGGCGCATCCGTTGGCGAGCGCGAGCACCGCGGCCTTGCTCGCCGCATAGGGCTGGTTGCGTCCGGCGCCCTGCAGCGCACCGAGGCTCGACGTGACGATCATCGAACCCCCGGTGCCCTGTTCGACGAGCACGCGTGAGGTCTCCCGCATCGTGAAGAACGCACCGTCGACGTTGGTGGCCATGACCGAGCGGTACCGTTCGGTCGTCGACTCGTGGAACTTCTGCAGCGACGATCCGATTCCGGCGTTGACCACCACGACGTCGAGCCCGCCGAAGTCCTCGACGAGGGCCGCGACACCGTCGGTCACGGCCCGCTCGTCGGAGACGTCCACCGATCGGGTGGCCACACGGCCGGCGAACCTCCCGATGTCCGCCGCCGCGTCCGCGAGTTTGTCCTCGCTTCGACCCCACAGGGTGACGTCGGCCCCGGTGCGGGCGAGACCTCGGGCCATGCCGAGACCGATCCCGGTGGAACCGCCGGTGACGAGAGCGCGCTTGCCTGTGAGGTCGAACATCGAATCCCTCTTCCCGTGAACCGATTACGCGTAGTGTGCAGCGATGTCGCGGCCGATGATCTCCTTCATGATCTCGGTGGTGCCACCGTAGATCGTCTGGATGCGCGCATCGACGTAGGCGCGGCCGATCGGGTACTCCATCATGTAGCCGTACCCGCCGTGCAGCTGCACGCAGCGATCGACGACGCGCTTCTGCAGTTCCGTCGCCCACCACTTGGCCTTCGACGCATCCACCGGCGTGAGCTCCCCGGCGTTGAGGGCGAGCACGCAGCGGTCGACATGCGACTCGGTGATCTCGATCTCGGTGAGCATCTCGGCAAGCACGAAGCGGGTGTTCTGCAGGTCGCCGATGGCCTTGCCGAAGGCCTTGCGCTCGAAGACGTACTGCGCGGTCCACTCGTAGGCGGCCCGCGCCGAGGTGATCGCGCTGACCGCGATACCGATGCGTTCGAGGGGCAGATTCTCCATGAGATGCACGAAGCCACGCCCCTCGGTACCGAGCAGGTTCTCCGCGGGGACGCGGGCGTCCTCGAAGACGAGTTCGGCGGTGTCCTGCGCGGCCAGCCCGACCTTGTGGAGCTTGCGGCCACGGCCGAAGCCGGGAGTGTCGCGTTCGACGACGATGAGCGAGAAGCCCTTCGAGCCCGCGCTCGGGTCGGTGCGGCACACCACGATGACGAGATCGGAGTGGATTCCGTTGGTGATGAACGTCTTCTGGCCGTTGATCACCCATTCGTCACCGTCGCGCACCGCAGTCGCCTTCACGCCCTGCAGGTCGGATCCGGCTCCGGGCTCGGTCATCGCGATCGCGCCGATGCGCTCACCGGTGGCCATCTTCGGCAGCCAGCGGGCCTTCTGCTCCTCCGTGCCGAGGTGCACGATGTACGGGATCGTGATGTCGTCCTGCAGCGAAAGGCCCGCACCGAACGAGGTCGTCCCGGTACGTGCGATCTCCTCCTGCACGACGTGACGGAACCGGTAGTCGGCCACGCCCGAGCCACCGAATTCCTCCGGCGCTCCCAGACCGACGATGCCGGACTTACCGGCGGCGATCCATGCCGAGCGGTCGACGAGCCGCTCTTCTTCCCACTTCTCGTAGTTCGGTTCGATCTCGCGGGCGAGGAATTCGCGCACGGTCTCCCGGTATGCCTCGTGGTCGTCGTCGAAATGGGTGCGTTTCATGGCTTCTCCTAGGCGTTCACGCGCGACATCATGCCGCTCAGACGCTCCGCGATGAGGCTCTCGGCGTCGGCGACGATGCGTTCGACCAAGTCCCCCGCGGTGGGGATGTCGTGGATGATTCCCTGGACGGTGCCGACCGTCCAGATGCCGGCCTCGGGATCGCCGTTCTCGTAGACGAGGCGACCGCGGGCGCCGGCGACGAGTTCACGCACGTCCTCGAACTGTCCACCGCGGTCGAGGATTTCGACGACCTCACGGCTGACGGTGTTGCTCGCCACGCGGGCGGTGTTACGCAGCGGACGGAAGATGAGTTCGGTGTCGGTCTCGTTCGCCGCGACGATCGCTTCCTTGATCTTCTGGTGGATCGGGGACTCGACCGTGCACATGAAGCGGGTGCCCATGTTGATGCCGTCGGCGCCGAGAGCCAGGGCGGCAACGAGACCGCGACCGTCGCCGAAGCCGCCGGAGGCGATCATCGGGATCGTGATCTTCTCGGCCGCGGCAGCGATGAGCACGAGACCGGGGACATCGTCCTCACCGGGATGCCCGGCGCATTCGAAGCCGTCGATGCTGATGCCGTCGACACCGATGTCCTGCGCCTTGACCGCATGCCGGACGCTGGTGCACTTGTGCAGCACCTTGATTCCAGCGGCGTGGAAGTCGGGCAGGTGCGGAGCCGGGTTGGATCCGGCGGTCTCGACGATCTTGACGCCGGAGTCGATGATGACCTGGCGGTACTCCTCGTAGGGCGGCGGAGTGATCGCCGGCAGGATCGTGAGGTTGACGCCGAACGGCTGGTCGGTGAGCTCGCGGGTGCGGGCGATCTCCTTCGCGAGATCCTCGGGTGTCGGCTGCGTCAGTGCAGTGATCATGCCGAGCGCGCCGGCATTGGCGACCGCGGCGACGAGTTCGGCGCGGCCGACCCACTGCATCCCTCCCTGCACGATGGGATGTCGGACGCCGAAGGTTTCGGTGAAGGCGGTGGTCAGCACGGCATGGACTCCTTGCAGTGGAGGGGGTTCGGAGACTCTCAGGCGGTCGGGTGGTGACCGACGATCCGCAACGCGATCACGATGTACCGCTGCGCGACCTGAGCGGGTGTGAGGGGCCCGTCGAGTTGGTACCAGCGGACGATGGATTGGAACATCCCGAGGAGAGCCCGCACGGCCTCCTCGACGTCGTCGACCTCGAACACCTGTTGCTCGACGCCCTCGCGCACCAGGTCGAGCATCATGAGTTCGAGGCGTTTGCGGGTCGCGGCATACGTGCGGCGGTTCTCGGGTGCGATGTGGCGCACTTCCGAGTCCAGGGCCGAACGCTGCGCGCGGTGAGTCATGTTGAGAACGATCGCCTCGACAGCGTTGGAGAATCGGGCGACCGGATCGTCGCCACCGTCCGCGACCGCAGCCGAGACACGGTCGATGAGGTCGAGGACGGCGGCGTCGAGCAGCGTGACGAGAACGGCTTCCTTGTTCTCGTAGTGGTAGTACAGCGCGGGCACCGTCACGCCGACCCGACGGGCCAGGTCGCGGACGGTGGCGCCATGGAAACCGTTCTCGCTGAACGCTTCCAGGGCGTGTTCGAGGATGGGGTCGAGCCCCAGAGGCTGGAACTCGCGCCAGTCCGCGGACTGCACGTCCGCGCGGGGCGCGCCGGATTCCTCGGCCTCGTACGGCAGGGTCATCGACCCCCTCCTCTCACAGTCGGTGCTCGGGTCAGCGCGGAGCCATGCGGATCGCGCCGTCGAGGCGGATGACCTCGCCGTTGAGCATCGGGTTGGAGACGATGTGCGCGGCGAGGGCACCGTACTCGGACGGATCGCCCAGACGCGCGGGGTGCGGCACCTGCTGGCCGAGGGAGTCCTGGGCCTCTTGCGGCAGCGAACCGAGCAACGGGGTCTTGAACAGGCCCGGCGCGATGGTGACGACGCGGATGAGCAGCGACGCGAGGTCGCGGGCGATCGGCAGGGTCATGCCGACGACGCCGCCCTTGGACGCCGAGTAGGCGGCCTGGCCGATCTGGCCGTCGAAGGCCGCAACGGAGGCGGTGTTGATGATCACGCCGCGCTCGCCGTCGATCGGCTCGGTCTTGGCGATCCGCTCGGCGGCCAGGCGGATGACGTTGAACGTGCCGAAGAGGTTGACGTCGACGACCTTCTTGAACGCGTCGAGCGGGAAGGCGCCCTTCTTGCTCACGGTCTTGATCGCGTTGCCGATGCCGGCGCAGTTCACCGCGACCCGCAGCGGGCCGAGCGACTCGGCGACGTCGAGAGCTTCGGTGACGGCGGCCTCGTCGGTGACGTCGGCGGCGACGAAGCGGACGCGGTCGCCGAGCTCCTTGGCGATGGTCTCACCGTTGGACGACGGCAGATCGATGATGACGATCTGCGCACCGTCGTTCAGCAGAGCCTTGACGGTGGCGAGACCGAGGCCGGAGGCACCACCGGTGACGACGGCGACGCTGTCGTTGACGATCATGTTCTTCCCTTCGATGTTGTTGTGACTCAGATACGTTCGATGATGGTGGCGTTGGCCATGCCCGCGCCCTCGCACATGGTCTGCAGGCCGTAGCGTCCGCCGGTGGCCTCGAGGTGGTTGACGAGAGTGGACAGCAGGCGGGTACCCGACGATCCGAGCGCGTGGCCGAGCGCGATCGCACCGCCCCGCGGGTTGAGCTTGGCCGGATCGGCGCCGAATTCGTGTGCCCACGCGAGCGGCACGGGAGCGAAGGCCTCGTTGACCTCGTAAGCGTCGATGTCGTCGATGCTCAGGCCCGCCTTGGCGAGGACCTTCTGCGTCGCGGGGATCGGCGCGGTGAGCATGAAGACCGGGTCGTCGCCGGCGACGGAGAACGAGTGGAAACGCGCCCGTGGCGTGAGGCCGAGCTTGTTCGCCAGTTCCTCGCTCATGATCAGTGCAGCGGAGGCACCGTCGGTGAGCGGCGAGGAGTTGCCGGGGGTGATGATCCACTGCGCCTCGGGGAAGCGGGCGGCATAGTCCTCGGTGTAGAACGAGGGCTTCAGACCGGCAAGACCTTCGGCGGTGGTGGTGGCGCGCACCGTCTCGTCGACGGTGTGCCGGACCTGCTCACCGGCGGCATTCGTCACGTCGATCGGGACGATTTCCTTGTCGAAGAAACCGGCCGCGATGGCCTCGGCAGCGCGCTGGTGCGAGCGCGCCGAGTAGGCGTCGAGCGCGTCGCGGTCGAGCTTCCACTTGGCGGCGATGAGCTCGGCGGAGATGCCCTGGTTGACCAGACCCTCGGGGTAACGAGCGCGGATGCTCGGGCCGTGGGTGTCCTTGCCCATCGACGAGGTGCCCATGGGGATGCGGCTCATCGACTCGACACCGCACGCGATGACCATGTCGTAGGCGCCGGCGATGATGCCCTGCGCGGCGAAGTGCGCGGCCTGCTGGCTCGACCCGCACTGGCGGTCGATGGTGGTCGCGGGCACGGACTCGGGGAATCCGGCGGCGAGCAGCGCGGTGCGCGAGATGTTGAGGGACTGCTCGGAGGCCTGGTTGACGCAACCGCCGATCACGTCGTCGACCTGCGCGGGGTCGATGCCGTTGCGTTCGACGAGGGAGCGGAGGACGTGGGCGAGAAGTTCGACGGGATGAGTGCCGGACAGGGCGCCACCCGGCTTGCCCTTACCGACGGCGGTGCGGACCACGTCGACGATGACAGCGTTGGTCATGACGATCCTTTCGAAGGTGCAGAGTGCGGGCCGGAGACGTTCCCAGCGACGTACTTATCGATCGCTAAAGCTTTATCACGGACTTAGCGCTCGGTCAACGGTCCCGGAGAGCTAGCGCACGCTAAGCGACTCTGATAGTGATTGAGCACGACCCGAGTCGAGGAGACGCCCGTGCGCGCAGCCCAACTGACCGAACACGCCGGCCCCGACGCCGTCCGCGTGACCGACATCCCCGAACCCGAGGCGGGCGACTCGCTCGTCCTCGTCGACCTGCACGCCGCCGGGGTGTCCTTCCCCGATCTGCTGCAGACGACCGGCGGCTACCAGATGGTTCGGCCGCTGCCGTGCGTCCTCGGCGCCGAAGGCGCGGGCATCGTCCGCAGCGCCCCGGAGGACAGTGGCCTCGCCGCCGGACAGCGCGTCGCCGTGCTGTCCATCGCCGGATCGTGGCAGCAGACCGTCGCGCTGCCGCCTGAACTGGTGTTCCCACTGCCCGACAGTGTGTCGCTGACCGCGGGCGCCGGGATGCTCATGAACTACCTCACCGCGCATTTCGCCCTCGACGAGCGCGCTCGGTACCGGGCCGGTGAGACCGTGCTCGTCCACGGCGCGGCGGGTGGCCTCGGAGTGGCGTCGCTGCAGGTCGCGGCGGCGCTCGGGCTCGAGACGATCGCGGTGGTGAGCACCGAGGAGAAGGCCGCGGTGGCCAAGGCCCACCGCGCGACCCACACCGTCCTCGCCGACGGCTTCAAGGACCGCGTCCTCGAACTCACCGGCGGTCGCGGGGTGGACATCGTGCTCGATCCCGTCGGCGGCGACCGGTTCACCGACAGCCTGCGCAGCCTCGCCCCGGGTGGGCGGGCCGTGGTCCTCGGCTTCACCGGCGGTAGCATTCCCACCGTGAAGGTCAATCGCCTTCTGCTGAAAAATATTTCGGTCGTCGGCGCCGGCTGGGGCGAGTACCTCCGCACCGTCCCCGACTACCCGGCGCGGCAGTGGGCCGCGCTCGAACCGCTGCTGCGCGACGGGACGCTCGTCGTGCCCGAACCCACGCTTCACCCCCTCGACGAGGCACCCACCGCGCTGCGTTCGCTCGAGAACCGTTCCGCGACCGGCAAGGTCGCGCTCGACCTGACTTCACGACCCTAGGAGCACAGCCATGACCGATGACCTGCCCGGTGTCGACACGACCGTCGACGACGGCGTCCTGCGCGTCACCCTGAACCGGCCCGCACGAATGAACGCCGTGAAGACCGAGACGCTCGACGCGGTCGCCGAGGCCTTCGAGAAGTACGCCGATGATCCGGCCGTACGCGTCGCGGTGCTCACCGGTGCCGGTCGCGCATTCTGCTCGGGTGCCGACATCGCCGGTCGCGATCTGAGCGCACCCCCGAGCGCCGACACGATCGACGCCGCCAACCGTGCCACCGCGGCGATCCGCGCATTCCCGCGCCCGGTCGTCGGCGCCGTCAACGGTGTGGCCGCAGGTGTCGGCGTATCCCTCGCGCTCGCATGCGATCTCACCGTCGCGAAGGAATCGGGATACTTCCTGCTCGCGTTCACGAAGATCGGGCTGATGCCCGACGGCGGAGCATCCGCACTGATCGCCGCGTCCATCGGACGCGCGCGGGCGTTGAAGATGGCCCTGCTCGCCGAGCGCCTCCCCACCACCGAGGCCCTCGCGGCCGGCCTCATCGCCGAGGTCTGGTCCGACGACGAATTCGACAGTGCAGTAGAAACTCTCGTACAGCGACTCGCCGGCGGCCCGTCGGCCGCCTTCGAGTCGACGAAGAACGCGATCAACGACGCGACGCTCACCGAACTCGACAATGCCTTCGCTCGGGAGCGGAAGGGGCAGCTCGTCCTGCTCGGCAGCGCGGACTTCGCCGAAGGTGTGACGGCCTTCCAGGAGAAGCGCCCCGCGAACTTCCGGCGCTGAGCCGTTGACGATTTCGGTGGAGCCGGCCCCGCTCAGCGGGGCCGGCTCCACCGAGATCTTTCAGGCGTCGTCGGGGATCACGCGTTCGACGGCCGCCCGCACCAACTCGGCGGCACGATGCTCGTCGACGATTCCGGGCAGGGTGAGCCTGTCGAGAACCAGCCAGTTCAGCGCGAGATAGAGCAGCACGACGGCGTCCTCGCCACCCGGCAGGCCGGACAGCCGGTAGTTGGCGATGTTGAAATCCAGGTCGGCGCGCACCCGTTCGGTGAGCAGTGCCTGCAGTTCGGGACGCCGGGTCGCTTCGAGGCGTAGTTCGAGGAGCGCGAGGTAGCCGGCGCGGAACCGCGTGAGCCGATCGACCACCTCCGTCATCAGCCCGATCATGGATTCGCGGGTCTGCGGTCCGTGCGATTGCGCCATGACCTCGTCGGCGGGCAGAAGTCGCTCGTAGTAGCGGTGACCCACCTGGACGAGCAGATCGTCGCGGTTGGCGAAGTAGTTCGACGCCGTACCCGTGGGCACCCCCGCCTCCTTGTCCACCGCACGGAAGGTCAACCCGCGGGCGCCGTCGCGCGCGAGCACCTCGATCGAGGCATCCAACAAGGCCTGTCGCCGTTCCGGATTCGTCCGAACCACTTGACACCACTCCATATGTAGTACTACGTTCAAACCACTTCACTCATAGTACTATGAATGGTGGTCCGCATGCGGAAACTCGTCTACTACGTGGCAGTGACGCTCGACGGTTACATCGCAGGCCCGAACGGGGAGTACGACTTCTATCCGATCTGCGACGACATGGCGGCGGCGATGAGCGCGAGATATCCGGAGGCCGTCCCGACCGCGCTCCGCGAACAGATCGGCATGCCCGTCGACACACCGAACAAGGAATGGGACACGGTGATCATGGGGCGCGGCGCCTACGAACCCGGTCTCTCACTGGGACTCACGAGCCCGTACAGCCACATGCAGCAGTACGTCGTGTCCCGCACTCTCGCGCCGGTCGACGACCCGCAGGTCCGGATTGTCGACACCGATCCCGTCGAGCTGGTCCGCACGCTGAAAGCCGAAGATGGACTGGATATCTGGCTCTGCGGCGGCGGCAACATCGCGGGGCAGCTCGTCGACGAGATCGACCGGCTGGTCTTCAAGAGCTATCCCGTGATCGCGGGCGACGGCATCCCGGCACTGTCCGGCAACTTCGTCCCCACCCCATTCGACGTCACCGCGCGCGAGGAATTCAGCAACGGCACACAGGTCACCTGGTTCGACCGTCACTGACTCCGGATCGTCTCAGGCGCCGACGGTCTTGAGGGCGATACCGACGTACTTCTGTGCGACGGCCTCGGGGCTGAGCGTGCCCTCCGCGTGGTACCAGCGCGGGATCGACTGGCACATGCCGAGCAGGGCACGGGTCGTCTCGGCGGCATCGTCCACGTCGAACACGTCCGCTGCGACGCCCTCCTCGACGATCTGGCGCACCAACTGCTCGACGCCCTTGCGCACCGCGCGGTAGCGCTGGCGGTTCTCGGGGCTCAGATAGCGGGCCTCACCCTCGAGCGCAGCGAGGCGGGCCCGCATCGTCATGCGCAGCACGATCGCCTCGATAACGTTCGACAGCCTGCGTACCGGGTCGCCGTCGGCATCTTCGGCGGCGGCGTGCGCGCGGGAGAGCACATCGCTCGTGGACAGTTCGAGAAGGGCGATGAGCAGCCCTTCCTTGTTCTCGTGGTGGTAGTAGAGCGCCGGAACGGTGACGCCGACGCGACGCGCGATCTCCCGCACCGAGGTGCCGTGGAAGCCGGTCTCGTAGAACGCGTCGAGGGCAGCGGTGAGGATGGGACTCAGCTGCATCGGTTCGAGGATGCGCCAATCCGGGATCGACTCACCGTTGGTGAGGGTGTCGGCCCCGTCGCTCGAAGCACCCATGAAACCGCACCTACCTACCGATCGCTACTTTCACACGGACGCCCCGAGGATACCCGCATGTTTTGCGATCGAAGGATCGGAAGGTGGGCGGTATCACCCCATCGGATCGTCGGCACCGCCGCGGGCGGTGTCGTGGAAGGGCGCGAGGAAGGATCCCCAGCGCACGCATTCCCACCCGCCGGACACCGGCGCCAGCTCGACCGTCTCGGTGTTGGCCAGGTGATTCGTGATGGCGAAACCGGCCGGCACCTTCCCCAGATAGGCCGCCACGAGCCGGATGGCGGCACCGTGGCTGACGACCACCACGTCGCCCGAGCCCGCGTCGAGATAATCGCTGCGCAGCGACTCGAGAACGGGCAGATACCGGTCGAGCACGTCGAGCGCCGATTCACCGCCCGGGACCCGCGCCCGCAGGTCGCCGTTGTGCCATTCCTCATAGACCTTCATGAACAGCTTGTGCGATTCCTCGTCACTGCGGTCCTCGAGTTCCCCGACCTGCACCTCGTGCACGCCCTCGCGGACGCTCGTCTCCAGCGACACCGCGGATCCCGCGTGGTCGGCCGTCTGCCGGGCCCGCAGCGCCTGCGACGCGACGAGCAGCGAGGGCGTCCGCTCGACGAGATTCTTCCCGAGCGTGCGGGCCTGTTCGACGCCGAGCTCGGTGAGCTCCGCTCCGGGAAGTTTCGTATCGAGTCTCCGGGCGACGTTCGCCACCGTCTGGCCGTGCCGGGCCAGGATCAATCTGCCGCTCACCGTCAGTCCTCTCCGCGCCGCAGCCGGTCGAGCCACCGCGCATCCTCGTCGTCCGACACGGGCGGGACACCGTGTTCGGACACAGCGGGCCACGATCCGAGGAACCGCACCTGCGCGAAGCGGTGCAATCCCTGCAGTGCCTCGGCGACCAGCGCGTCGTCGATGTGACCCACACAGTCCAAGTGGAAGAAGTAGGTGCCGTATTCCCTGCGGGTCGGCCGGGATTCGATGCGGGACAGATCGATTCCGCGCGTGGAGAACTCGGTGATCGCGCGCACCAGCGAGCCCGGCTCGTTGGGGAGTTGCAGCACGACCGAGGTGCGGTCGACACCGGTGCGTTTCGGCACCGGCCGCGGCCGGGTGACGAGGACGAAGCGGGTACGGGCGCCCTCGAAGTCGGCGACCTTGTCGGCGAGAACCGACAGGCCGAGCCGCTGCCCGGCGAGTGCGGTGGACACGGCCGCGTCGACCTTTCCGGACACGACGTCCTCGGCCGCTCCGGCGTTGGAGGCGGCGGTCACGACCTCGGCGGCGGGCAGGTGGTCCTCGATCCAGCGCCGCACCTGCGCCGCGGCCACCGGATAGGCGCCGATCGTGCGGACCTGATCGCGGGTGACCCCTTCGCGGGTGACCACCGTGAACGCGATGTCGAGCTCGACCTCGGCGACGATCTGCAGGCGCGGCCCGAGCGCCAGAGCGTCCATGGTGGGCGGCACCGAACCCTCGACCGAACTCTCGATGGGGACGACGGCACCGTCGACCTGCTGGTCCCGCAGGAGTTGCAGGGTAGCCGGTGGGCTGGCGGCCGAGACGCGCTCGACGTCGGCGGACTCGCCGACGAGCACGTCGAGTGCACCGAGGCTCTCGAAGCGGTCGAGAGCCATCTCGGTGAACGTTCCCGTCGGTCCGAAATAGGCGATACGTGGCACGTGTACGAGGTTACGCATCGGCAGTGACCGGAAGGTGGAGTCCGCGTGAACCCGGATCAGCTCCCGGTGAGATCGAGCGCCTCGAGATCCCGGCCGACGCCGTCGGTGTCGTCGACCTCCACGACCAGGAGGATCTCCCGCACCGCGGCGGCCGCCTCGGGGACGAGCCGCCGGAGCCGGCCCACGTCGGGAGTCGCGAGGGCGGCCCGGACATCGAAACCGCTCAGCGCCGCGACGGTGGCGGCGAGCAGGGCGACCACGTCGTCGGTTCCGGTCGCGCGGGCGGCGTAGCCGGTGTCGGCGTGGGCGAGGACGGCGAGGAAGTCGGCGACGGCGTCGGCCCCGCGACCTGCGGTCAGGCCCGGGATGTGGCCCGCCTCGGTGAGCGCGCGGGCAGCGTCGGCGAGCGCGGCGTCGGACACGTGCGGGTACACGACCAGGGGTGCAGGTGCGGTGATCGCGAGAACATCCTCGAGATCCTCGGCCGCACACTCGACCTGATAGCGGACCGGACGCCACCCGGCGGGCGAGGGCAGTTCGGCCGAGGCATCGAGTTCGACGACGAGCTCGCGGGTCGGCGATCCGGTGACGGCAGCGGCCGGGACGATCGGCGGGGCGAGCATGCGGCCGGTCGCGGCGAGAGCGCCGTGCAGGGTGGCGTGCCGGCGGGTGAGCAGTGCGTCGAGTAATCCTCGCGATTCGTCGCGGGACGGCGGCATTCCGAGGGGAAGAGGGATCGGCACCGGTTCAGGCTACCGCCGGGCGAGACGGCACCGGCGTCGCCGTCGAGCCGTACGGCGGTGTCATGGAACCGATGATTTCTGTCGGCTGTGACGGTCATCATGTGCACACCCTCCGCGACGCGGAGGAGCACTCCGACGAACGAGGGAGCATTCCGATGGGCAGGATCCTGGTGCACGAATTCGTGAGTCTCGACGGAGGATACGAGGACCCGAGCTTCACGGCCGACTACGGGTTCCCGGACGACCTCGGTGCGAGCGTGGGCCGCCTCACCGACTCCAGCAAGGCGATTCTGCTCGGACGCAACACATTCCACATGTTCGCCGCGGGCTGGGCCGACCGCACCGCCGAGGACGATCCCGGGGCACCGTTCTTCAACGAGACCCCGAAGTACGTGGTGTCGTCGACACTCGACAACGGCGACGAGTGGAAGAACTCGACGGTTCTCGGACCGTACGATCCGGGTGCGATACGCGACCTGAAGGCCGCAACCGACGGCGACATCTACGTCAGCGGCAGCGGGACGCTCGTCCGCGCGCTCCTCGCCGACGGCCTGGTCGACGAACTTCACCTGCTGATGTACCCCGTGGTGCTCGGTTCGGGTGCGCGCCTGTTCCCCGACGGGGTGGGTCGTCTACCACTCACACTGCTGGGCAGCGAGTCCTTCGGGAACGGCGTCGTGCATCTCACCTACGGACCGGCTGCCTGAACCACCGGCGACGAGGAGATGGGACCACTTGCGACCGCGGTCACAATGACTTAGGTTTGCCTCACCTACATCGAGAAGGAGGGGTTGACATGCAGACCACCACATCCGTCATTCCCGCGCCGACCACGGCCGAACGTGTACGCACAGCGCTCATCCGGGCCGATACGACCCAGCTCGCGATCGACGGATGCGACCCGCTCCCCACCTCCGTCCACCATCTCCTCGACGACGGGCAGGTCGCCGTCGTCGTCGCCGAGGACAGCCTCCCCGTCGCACTCGCCTGGCAGGCCGGAAGCGCCGGAATCCCCGCGATGCTCGAGCTCACCGACCATTCGCCGATCGCACTGCGCAACCCGGTGCGGTCGCTCATCTGGCTCAGCGGCACCCTGCGTCCGGTCGACCATCCCCGCCGGCTCGCCGCCGAGATCGCCGAGATCCTCCCGCATCCCGAACTCCTCGACGTCGGACACCGCTCCGAACTCCTGTGCCTGACTCTCGACTCCGTCGTCGCAGCCGACACCACCGGAGCCGAAGCCGTCGATGTCACCGACGTCCTCGACGCTGCTCCCGACCCCTTTGCGGTACTCGAGACCGGCTGGCTCCAGCACCTCGAACAGGACCACGCCGACATCGTGTGGCAGATCGCGCGACGGATTCCGCCCGCGCATCGCGGCGGACGGATCCGCCCCCTCGGCCTCGACCGCTACGGCCTGCGCCTGCGCGTCGAATCCGAAGGCGACGACCACGACGTGCGCATCCCCTTCCACGAGCCGGTCGACGATCCCGCGGCCCTGAGCCGCGCGCTGCGCCTGCTGGCCGGCTGCCCCTTCCGCAACGGACTGCCGCCGCGGACCTGAGCGGTTCGCTCCGGCACGCGGCGGCAGAGGTGGTCCGGTCGATCTTCCGTGGGGTCGATCGTCCGTAGGAAGGCTCCGATCAGACCTTCTGCAGATCGATACCCTTCGTCTCCTTCATGATCAGCGCCGCGATGCCGGTCGCAACACACAGCGCCATGATGTAGACCCCGAAGACCCAACCGATGTCCCAGCCGGTCAGCAGCTGGTTCAGATAGGGCGCGGTGCCACCGAAGACCGCCACCGAGAAGGAGTACGCGAACCCGATGGCCTGGGTACGCAGGCGGGTCGGGAAGCTCTCCGAGAGGGTGCACGACAGGATCGCGCCCGGGATCGACACGATGAGCAGGGCGAGGGTGGTCGCGACGAGCAGCGTCCACCCGGACGACGTGATCATCGACGTCAACGGGATCTGCAACGCGAACATGAGGACGGCGAAGCCGCCGAGCATGGGACGCCGGCCGATCCGGTCGGAGAGCAGACCCCAGAAGGGCAGCGACACCAGCGCGATCACCTGAGCGATGACGAGCATCCAGTAGGCGGTGTCGGCGTCCATCCCCTTCTGCGTGATCGCGTAGGTCGACACGTACGAGGTCCACGTGTAGTGCGCGGCCGTGACACCCGAGGTCATACCGATCATCAGCAGAATCGCGCGCACGACCACCTTGCGGGGGATGCGCGGTTCGTCGACCCGGGCCTCCTGCTGGTCGAAGACCTCGCTCTCCTCCATGCTGCGTCGCAGGTAGAGGGCGAACAGGGCCAGGAAGAAGCCGAGGAGGAACGGCACGCGCCATCCCCACTCACCCACCGCGCTCTCGGAGAGAGTCGAGGTGACCGCTCCACCGATCGTGTACGCGAGCACGGAACCGCCGAAGATGGCGACGAAGGCGACACTGCCCCACATGCCCCGGCGATGTGCCGGCGCGATCTCACTGACGTACGAGTAGGCGGTCGCCGACTCGCCACCGTGCGCGAAGCCCTGCACCACGCGGGCGAGCAGCAGGAGCAGCGACGCCCACACACCGATCGACGAGTAGGTCGGCATGAGTCCGATGACGAGGCTGCCGCCGGCCATCATGAGCATGGTCGTGACGAGGACGAACTTGCGCCCGCGCTTGTCGGCGATGCGGCCGAACACGATGCCGCCGAGCGGGCGCATCAGGAATCCGACGGCGAAGACCGCGAGCGTGGACAGCAGCGCCGAGACCGGATTGTCGCTGTTGAACATGGCTGCGGCGATGAACGGAGCGAACACCGCGTAGGCGCTCCACTCGTACCACTCCAGGATGTTACCGACGGAGCTGGCGAGAAGAGACTTTTTCTTCGATGCAAGAGTCACCGAAGTTGTTGCAGCGGAATTCTTCTCAGGTGATTCGATGTTCATGTCCCTACTTCCGGGTCGCAGATTTCCCCTCGGCCCACAGGCCCCTATCCGCACCCGAGCGATCGATCGGTCGGGCGTTGTGAAGTGTGATGGGTCACAAGGGTGGCTGTCAAATTGGACACGTCACCCACGAGGGTGGGTCACCTGCCACTGCGAAGGACCCGAGCGCACGGTCCGGCACAATCGCTCCGGTGACGACCCTCCGCGACTGGCTGCGGCCCGCCTCCCGCAACCCCGAGCCGCCCCTCGACCCTGCCGAGCGCCGAGCGCTGTGGATCGAGATCACCATCGTCCTGCTCGTCACCTTCGGCCTGAGCGGGATCTCGTCGATCCTGTCGCTGGCCGAGGCGGCGCTGGCACCGGAACCGCTGTCGGACCAGACGGTGGCCCTGAACACGCCGCGCTCGTCGCAGGGGTTCATCGATCTCGCCCGGCAACTCCTCGGCATCGTGCGATTGCTCGCCTGGGGCGCCCTCGGCCTGTACCTGCTGTGGCGGAGCGGCGTCGGTCCGAGGCTCGCAGGTCTCGCCCGGCCCGGTCTGCGCCGCGATCTGCTGCCCGGCGTGGGTCTGGCCGCGCTGATCGGACTCCCCGGCCTCGCGTTGTACCTGGTGGCGCGCGCCGCCGGCCTGAACCTGACGGTCGCGCCGAGCCTGCTCGAGGACTACTGGTGGCGGTTGCCCACCGAGGTGCTGTGGGCGATCGCCAACTCCGGCGCGGAAGAGATCCTGGTCGTCGCCTATCTCCTCACCCGTCTGCGGCAGCTCGGCTGGTCGGAGAACTCGTCGCTGCTCGCCTCCGCGCTGCTTCGCGGCAGCTATCACCTCTACCAAGGCATCGGCGGCGGGTTCGGCAACGTGGTCATGGGCCTGGTGTTCGGGCGGTACTGGCAGCGAACCGGCCGGTTGTGGCCGCTCGTGATCGCCCACGCTCTCATCGACACCGTCGCCTTCGTCGGCTACCAAGCACTGAGGGGCCACGTCTCCTGGCTGCCCTGAACGTAGAGTTGTCCGGGTGAACGGCGACCCTCGCGACCCTCGGAACCGGCCGCGGCCTCCGCAGGGACCTCCCCCGCAGGGCCCTCCTCCCGGGCGGCCCGCACCTCGCGGTGCCGTGCCGCCGAATCGTTCCGGCGGCGTGCCACCGCGTCGCCCCGACGCCATGCCACCGCGTCGCCCCGACGCCATGCCACCGTCCCCCGAGGGCACTCAGGTTCTCCGGCGCGACGGCCGACCACAGTCACCGCAGGCGTGGTCGCAGGCGCCCGCACCGACCTACCGGCCCGCCCGGACTCCCCGACAGGACCGGCAGCAACCGCCGCCGCAGCAGCAACGCCGCGAGTGGGCCCGGACGCAACGACCCGAACGGTTCGCCGAACCTGCCCCGAACCGGCGACCGCCGCGTGGGAACACACCCCCGCCCGCTCCTCCTCGACGTCCCGCGGCCCCGCCGTCGCGGCCTGCACCGCGACGTCCGCTCGGTGCCCGGCGCATCCTGCGGCGACTGGCGATCGCCGCGGTCGTGCTCGTCGTCGCGATGGGTGCGAGCGTGGTCTACCTCGACGGCAAGCTCGCGCGCGTCGATGCGCTGGCCGACTACGACGGTCGCGTCGGCGACACTCCCGGCACGAACTGGTTGCTCGTCGGCTCCGACAGCCGGGTGGGCCTCACTCCCGAGCAGGAACAAGAACTCGCGACCGGCGGGGAGGTCGGCGCCGACCGCACCGACACCGTCCTGCTCGTCCACATCCCGCCCGGTGGGGGCGCGACGACGATGGTCTCCCTGCCCCGCGACTCCTACGTGAGCGTGCCGGGCTTCGGTCAGGACAAACTCAACGCGTCCTTCGCGCTGGGCGGGCCGCAACTGCTCGTGCAGACGGTCGAGGGCGCCACCGGAGTGCACATCGACCACTACGCCGAGATCGGCTTCGGCGGGTTCGCGTCGATCGTCGACGCGGTCGGCGGGGTAGACATCTGCGTGCCCTACCCGATCGACGACCCGCTCGCCGGGCTCAGGCTCGAAGCCGGATGTCAGGAATTGAACGGACCGCAAGCTCTGGGTTTCGTGCGCACGCGCGCGACCCCGCTCGCCGATCTGGACCGGATGAACAACCAGCGTCTGTTCCTCTCGGCGCTGCTGAGCAAGGCGACGAGCCCCGGCACCTTCCTGAACCCGTTCCGGGCGTGGTCGCTGATGTCCGGTGCGGCCGGGTCGGTGCGGGTCGACGACGGCGACCACCTGTGGAATCTGGCGCGACTCGCGTGGGCGATGCGCGGCGAGACGGTCACCACCACGGTTCCGGTGGGCGGATTCGACGACGTCTACGGCATCGGCAACGTCCTGCTGTGGGACCGTGAGCGTGCCGTTCCGTTCTTCGGAGCGATCTCGGAGGGCGACCCGATTCCGCCCGATCTTCTCGCGCCGGCCCCTTGACACGGCTCCCGGAAGAGATCTCGATCTTGGGCAAGGCTGTCCGAATTTTCCGTAGGGTAGCCGACGCTGTGAAGTCCAAGGGTAGCCAATGCTTGGATGAAAAGCCCGCTGACCTGCATTAATGTCATGATCATGACGACGATGGGCGACATGACCAAGACCAAGTTCCACACCCTGCTGCACGACCAGATCCGCCACGAGTTCACGGCGTCGCATCAGTACATCGCCATCGCGGTCTTCTACGACAACACCGATCTCCCGCAGCTGGCCAAGCACTTCTACGCGCAGGCCGTCGAGGAGCGCAACCACGCCATGATGATCGTCCAGTACTTCCTGGACCGCGACATGGCCGTCGACCTCACGGGAGTCGACGCGGTGCAGTCGATGTTCGAGGAGGCCCGCGAACCGATCGCGCTGGCCCTCGCCCAGGAGAAGAAGGTCACCGAGCAGATCGTCGAACTCGCCCGCACCGCACGCGACGAGGGCGACTATCTCGGCGAGCAGTTCATGCAGTGGTTCCTGCAGGAACAGGTCGAGGAGGTCGCGACGATGACGACCCTGCTGACCGTGGCCGATCGTGCAGGCGCCAATCTCTTCAACCTCGAGGACTTCGTGGCCCGCGAGCTGAATTCGAAGGCGAGCGAGCCGCGGGGCAATGCCCCGCTCGCCGCCGGCGGCGCCATCTGATCGTTTCTCCATCCGGGGGCAGCCCACCCGGAACGACGAAGGCCACCTCCTGCGGGAGGTGGCCTTCGTACTCGTGCCGGAAGGTCGGCGTAGACAGGGTCAGCGCAGGGTGACCTGACGGCTACGCAGACCGTCGCGCGACCGTCGTTCGGCGGCGGTGAGCGGTTCGTCCACAGCCAGGGCCTCGTCGAGACGCTGTCCGAACTCGATGGTCGGGGCGACCCATTCGTCCGGGTGCTTGTCGCGGTCGAGATCGAACACCGGCACCAGCAGGCCGTGGGTACGGAACGAACCGGCGAACCGCGATCCCTCACCGAGGTGCAGGCCACCGGCGGCGTGCACGCGCGACAATGCCGCCATCAGCGCGTCCTCGTCCTCGGGTCGCACCCACCGCAGGTGTGCCTTCTCGCCCGGATCGACCCACCACGCGCCACGGAGGCCGTCGCCCTCGAGCCGCGCCGACGGCAGCACGGCCTCGTTCGCGTGCTTGACGGTGTGTGCGATCTCGGCGCTCGGTTCGACACCCGCCGGGATCCACCAGTCGAAGTCGTTGTGGACGGTGATCGCCGGCACGACCGCCGGGTCGATCAGGTCCGCGAGCGACGGGGTGTCGTCGTCGACATTCGCGACCTGCAGCGACGATCCCGGCTCGGCCGTGTGCGCCCAGTGCAGGGCCGCGGCCAGTTCGCCCGCCGGGTCGGGGCCGAAGCCGGCGGCGAGCTGCAGGCCGACGTACGCGACCGGCGCACCGTCCTCCTCGCGGACCAGTGCCGCCACCCCGCCGGGAAGGATGGTCGCGCCCACGACGCGGCGGCCGTCCTCGGCTGTGGGCAGCTCCGCGAGGGCCGACGGCACGAACTCGCGCAGTGCCACGAGATCGCATTCGAAGGCGAGTCCTTCGAAGGGCCGGGACGTCGCGGCGGTCGCCGCTTCCCGCTCGAGCCGGCGCTGCTCGAGCTTCGCGGCGCGATTGCTGCCGGGCTTGGGTCCGCTGTTTCTCTTGCTCTTCTTGGCCACGGCGCCAACCTACACGCCGGCCTGTGCCGCGATGCCGAGGTCGCGGGTCACACCGCGAGGTCGAGGTAGCGCGGGTCGCGGCGCGTGCTCACCGATCGAAGGCGGCGTCGAGCTGCAGCTTGGTACGGCCCGGGTGGTTCGTGGCGACCCACTCGACACCCAGCTCACGGCACAACTCGACGTCGGCGGGGTCGTCGACGGTCCAGCAGTACGTGGCCCGGCCGGACAGGGCTGCCCGGTCGACGAGGTCGCGGTGCTCGCGCAACGTCGCGATCGACGGCCCCACGGCGGTCGCGCCCACCGTGGTGGCTGCGCTCCCCCGCAGGTAGCGCGAGGTCTCCCCCAGCAGCACGGTGGGCAGCAACGGCGCGGCCCGGCGGATGCGCCAGACGGCACCGGCCGCGAACGACATCACCACCACCCGGGAGAAGTCGGCGGAGGCCGGGGTCGCGAGACCGAATCGGGCGAGCTCGGCGAGCAGTTTGCTCTCGACGAGGCCGCCGTACCGGACGGGATGCTTGGTCTCGACGAAGATCTTCACCGGGACGCTCGTGAAGTCCATGACGAGTTCGAGCAGTTGCCGCAGGGTGAGCAGGTCGGCGGGTTCGCCGGGCCGTCCGTAGTCGAACTGTGCGAGCTCGTCGAGGGTCATCTCGCTGACCACACCGGTGCCGTTCGACGTCCGGTCGATCGTGCGGTCGTGCACGCACACCAGGTGACCGTCGCGGGTGAGCCGCACATCGCATTCGACGCCGTCGGCGCCTTCCTTCAACGCGAGTTCGTACGCCCCGATCGTGTGTTCGGGGAGCGCTGCCGACGCGCCGCGATGCGCGACGACCCGTGGATGCGCACTGCGGGTCACGGCGCCACCGCCTCGGCGCGCTCCTCGTTCTCCACTCGCTCCGCAGATCCGGCGTGCTCTTCCCGAGTGTCGGCGTCGGCGTGCTCCCGTTCGCGGGCGACGGCCGCGGGGACGATCGGTGCGATCGGCGACGAGGCCGGGCCGGTCGCGTGGGTGAACCGGCGCCGGCGCAGCGGCCGTCCCCACAGATCGGCATCGTCGAACAGGCGCAGCACGTGAAGGGTCGCGAGCGCGACGACCGCCCCGAGCGCCGCGAGAACGGCGGTGAACAGGACACCGTCGGCACGGGCCTGCAGCGTGTCGTGCTGACGCCACGCGAGGAGCGCCACGACGAGCACACCGTTGACCACCCACAACACCCACCAGGTGCGGATTGCGCGGAGCAACCGGGGGTCGCGGTCGGCGATCTCGGTCAGGAACAGACCGGGCATCGCCAGGTTGAGGCCGGGAACGACGAGCCCCGCCAGGACGGACAGCGGCGAACGCGAGTCGGCGAGACCGTGCTCGGCGTAGACGCGCCGGCGCAGGTCGATCAGGCGGAGTCCGGACGCGACCGCCGCCGCCAGTGCCACGACCGGACCGACGACCTGGGTCGCCCACACCGCCGCATCCGACACCGCGAGCACGAGCGGGTCGACGAGCCGGGTTCGGTTGAACAGCAGCACCCCGTACCGGACGGCCTCTGCGACCGCCGCGAGACCGAAGACGACGGCGGTACCGACGAGCAGCGTCGGTGCGAGGTCGGCGGCGGTTTCGGCGCGGTCGGGCACCTCGTGGTCGTCGGCCGGGAGCGGATCGAGCAGTCCCCAGCGCGGCATCTCGCGGTAGGACGGTGTCCCGGAATCCGAGCGTTGCTGCGGCCGCGACTTCTGTTCGGTCGCGGGAAGACCACCCGCGGGGCGCGCGACCCAGCGGAAGTTGCGGCGCGAGGGAGGAACCGACCCGTCGGGGGCGACGGGTGAGAGCAGCACACCACGGCAGGCCGGGCACCACTGCCGCGGCTGATAGGTCACGGGCCAGCGATTCTCACAGCGCACACAGATCTGATAGGCCGACATCAATAGATCTTCGCCGGTTCGTCACGCTCGGAGACGAGCGGAAATCCGTGCTTCTGCCATGCCACCATGCCGCCCGCCACCTGGAAGGTGTCGTACCCGAGGCGGGCCAGGTACTCGACCGCTCCGAGGGAGCGGCCGCCCTGCCTGCAGATCACGTAGATCTCGGCGTCGGGGTCGAGTTCCTCGATACGGGCGGGCACGTCGGCGAGCGGAATGTGCAGCGCGCCGGGGGCGTGTCCGAGCTCCCATTCGTCGTCCTCACGGACGTCGAGGAGGACGACCTCGTCGCCGAGTTCGGGTACCAGGTCGACCGACACGGTGGGCACGTCGGAAAAGCTCACGTCTCAATAGTGGCACGCGCCGTGAACCGAGGTGGGTGTGGTCGTACCGATCCGGCTCTGCCGGTGGGACCTGCGGGCTCGCCACCGTGCTCCCCACCAACCCCATCCGCTGGAGTTATCCACAGTTTCCACAGGTTCATCAACAGGTCTATCCATGCATGGACAATCACACTCGAGACATCTCACAGTGGACAGGCGCCACACCGGTACACCACGCCACGTCCGACGCTGAAATGATCGGTTCATGGAATTGCGCATCTTCACCGAACCCCAGCAGGGCGCCACGTACGACGACCTCCTTGCCGTCGCGCAGACCGCGGAACGACTCGGCTACGGCGCGTTCTTCCGCTCCGACCACTATCTCGCCATGAACGCCGAGGGCCTGCCCGGGCCCACGGACGCGTGGATCACCCTTGCGGGTCTGGCCCGCGACACCTCGACGATCCGCCTCGGCACGCTCGTCACCTCGGCGACCTTCCGGTATCCCGGGCCGCTCGCGATCTCCGTCGCGCAGGTCGACGCCATGAGCGGCGGACGCGTCGACTTCGGCTTCGGCGCCGGCTGGTTCGACGAGGAGCACCTCGCCTACGGCATCCCCTTCCCCGAGCTGAAGACGCGGTTCGATCGTCTCGAGGAATATCTCGCGGTCATCACCGGCCTGTGGGACACGCCGGTGGGCGAGACCTTCTCGTACGAGGGCGAGCACGTGCGGATCGAGAAGTCCCCGGCGCTGCCCAAGCCGCACCAGCGTCCCCACCCGCCGATCGTCATGGGCGGCGCGGGCAAGAAGCGCACGCCGGCACTGGCGGCGCGCTACGCCGACGAGTTCAACGTGCCGTTCAAGTCGCTGAACGAGACGAAGGTGCTGTTCGAGCGTGTACGCTCGGCCTGCCGGGAGGCCGGACGCGACCCCGGGGAACTGACCTACTCGAACGCATTCGTGCTGTGCTGCGGCCGGGACGAGGACGAGATCGCGCGTCGTGCGGCACGCATCGGCCGCGAGGTCGACGAGCTGCGTGAGAACGGCCTGGCGGGAACGCCGCAGGAATTGATCGACAAGATCCGCACCTTCGCCGAGGCCGGAACGCAGCGCATCTACCTGCAGGTCCTCGATCTCGCCGACCTCGAGCACCTCGAACTGGTAGCGAGCGAGGTCATGCCCGCGGTGACGGAGCTGTAGCGGAATCGGTGATTCCCGCTGCTCAGTGGCTGCTGGTGGAGCCGAGGAACGCTTCGATGTCCCGGCTCCACTCGCGGCTGCGCCGCACCTCGAGCCGCCAGTGCGCGAGCGCGAACAGTCCGCCCACGGCGGCGGACGAGAACGTCCAGAGCGACACCCCTGACAGCACCGCGGTGAACTTCGCGGCGGAGGGGGTCAGCGGGGGCTGCGTGTATTCGCCGGAGCTCGCATCGACCCAGACGGGGACCTCGCTGCCCGCGGTCGCGAGGCTGTCGACCTGAACGAGGGCGTGACGCGTCTCATCGCCCCAACCCCAGGTCGCGGGGGCGGAGGCGACCTTCACGGTCTCACCCCAGCCGGAGGAATCGCTCAATGCGTCGGCGTCGAGGACTGCCGTCACGCCGACGCGTTCGGCGTTCTGCTTCTCGGAGAGTTCGAGCTGGGAACCCCACATGGTGGCCGAGACCCACACCGCGACGGGGATCAAGAGCGCCATCACGGCGACCATCAGGGTGAAGCAGCGCGCCTCGAGCCGGTCGGTACGACGCACGAGCGGATCCCGCCTGCGCAGACTTCGCCGTGTGCGCCGCAGATACCCCGCTCTGGTCGTCATGTCGGCAAGCCGTCCCTTTCCCCCTCTGGAATGATCCCTTTTTCCAGGATGCGTCCGCTTTCGGGGAAGTTCAAGGAACGTCAACGCATCTCACACTCGCGACGCGAGCGGGGATGTGATGCGCGACACCGCCGGGCGCCGTCAGGCGCCGAGACCCACCGGGCAGCTCACTCCGGTGGCATGTACGGGGCAGTACCCGTTGGGGTTCTTCGCGAGGTACTGCTGGTGGTAGTCCTCGGCGTAGTAGAACTGCGTCAGCGGTGCGATCTCCGTGGTGATTTCCCCGTATCCGGCATCGGCCAGACGCTCACCGAAGGCTTCGGCGGTGGCCTCGGCAACCTCGATCTGTGTCTCGTCGTATGTGTAGATCGCCGACCGGTACTGCGTGCCGTGGTCGTTGCCCTGGCGCATGCCCTGGGTGGGATCGTGGTTCTCCCAGAACTGCTGCAGGATGCGGTCGTACCCGATCACCTTCGGGTCGAAGACGACGAGCACCACCTCGGTGTGCCCGGTCCGGCCGGAGCACACCTCCTCGTAGGTGGGGTTGGGGGTGTAGCCGCCGGAATATCCGGCCGCCGTCGAATGAACGCCGTCGAGCTGCCAGAACTCCTTCTCGGCGCCCCAGAAACAACCCATACCGACGACTGCGGTCTGCAGGCCTTCGGGGAACGGGGGAACGATGCGATTACCGTTGACGTAGTGGGTCTCGGGGACGGGAAGCGGCTCGGCGCGACCGGGGAGTGCGTCCTCGCGCCCCACCATCTGCGACTTCGAACCTGCACGGGCGAGGATCTCGTCGAACCAGGACATGACCCGATGCTACGCGCGTGTCGGAGTGGCAGTCCGTTCGTCGGAGGCGACCTGCTTCGGCGTCAGCCAGCGGTTCTTGATCCACTGCGCGGCCGGGACCTCGACGGAGCGGTACAGCACTTCGGCGACGAGACCGCAGCCGATCAGGAGGAGCACGATCGCCGTGGTCGTGCCGACGATGCCGACGGTGTTCTCGTAGATCCGGTACATCACGAGCGTGTGGGTCAGGTAGATGCAGTAGCTGCGGGTCGCGACCCAGGAGATGACCCGCGAACGCGCGAACCGACCGTCGTACCGCGCGACCAGCACGACCGCCGCGAAGACCACCGTCACCGTCCACAGGTAGCGGCTGCCCGACCAGTAGACGTTGATGTCCGTGGCCATCACGATCACCGCGATCTGCGCAAACAGCGCCGCCAGCAGTGCGCGAAGCGAGATCAGGCCCGCCCAGCCGAAGTACACGATCTGCCCGAGGAACAGGGTCGGCAGGGTCGACGCGATCTTCGACAGGAACGGCACCGTGTACGGCTCGGGCACGTACAGGTTGTAGAGGAGCACGAGCATGCACAGCACGGCACCGAGCATCGGCACCGCCACCGGAGCCGTCCGCAACAGCGACCGTCCCGCCACGCACCACAGGTAGAAGGAGATCTGCGCGGCGAGTGTCCACACCACGCCGAGCACGATCACCTGCGGTTTCAAGAAGAACGCCCCGAGGAAGAAGGACAGGAACGCCTCGGAGACGGACACGGTGGTGTGGCCGCTGAAGGTGCCGTTGATGCCCAGCCACACGAGCACGACCGCGGTCAGGATCGACACCCAGAAGGCCGGCAGGAGCCGCGCGGCCCGGGCGATCAGGAACTTCCCCCGGTCCTGACGGATCGCGGACCGGCTGACGAGCATGCCCGTGAGCATCATGAAGGCCGTCACGCCGACGGACGACAGGTGCTGATTGAGCCCCGCACCCTCGACGAGCACCTCGTACGTGAGGTCGATGCCCCACCAGCCCGTACCGAGGTCGTCGATCAGGTAGAAGGCGATGTGGGAGTAGAGCACGGCCGCGACCGCGACGAACCGGACGACGTCGACGCCCGGGAGGTCCACACGCGGTGCCTCGGCCCCGCGTGTCGGTTCGTTCAGGAAGGGCCGAAACACGCGCCAATGTTAAGGTCCCGTTCACGCGCCGGTTGCCGACGGTCCTATCGTCCGACCGTTTCCCCTGGTGAGAGCTGTTTTCCGGAAGCATCTCCTGCTGCGGGTGCTCTACGACACAATCGGGGTCCGGCCGTGTCCGCATTACGGCGAATGTTGCGGACGGTGTAGTTATGGGTTTGGGTGGAAACCCGAAAAGGTACGGAATAACTGCACGGGCCGGACGGCCCGGTGAAGAAGGGACCCTTCGTGGCTGAATACACACTTCCGGACTTGCCCTACGACTACGCAGCGCTCGAGCCGCACATCTCGGCGAAGATCATGGAGCTGCACCACTCGAAGCACCACGCCACCTACGTCGCCGGTGCGAACACCGCCCTCGAGAAGTTGGCCGAGGCCCGCGACAACGGCACCATGGCGGCGCAGGCGACCAAGCTCGAGAAGGACCTCGCCTTCCACCTGGGTGGTCACACCAACCACTCCGTCTTCTGGAACAACCTCTCCCCGGAGGGTGGCGACAAGCCCGAGGGTGAGCTCGCTGCTGCGATCGACGACGCCTTCGGTTCGTTCGACAAGTTCCGCGATCACTTCTCCGCGAACGCGAACTCCATCCAGGGTTCCGGCTGGTCGATCCTCGCGTGGGATTCGATCGGACAGCGTCTGCTCATCGTCCAGCTGTACGACCAGCAGGGCAACATCCCGATCGGCCTGACCCCGCTGCTCATGCTCGACATGTGGGAGCACGCCTTCTACCTGCAGTACCAGAACGTCAAGGCCGACTACGTCAAGGCCTTCTGGAACATCGTCAACTGGGCCGACGTGCAGGCTCGCTTCGAGCGCGCCCGCACCGCCACCTCCGGTCTGATCGTCTAGTACCGATCGGGCACAGGTCGCGAGACCGACAACGAGGGCGCCGGGACACCGGCGCCCTTCGTCGTCTCGGGGTTCGGATCGTCGGTCCCCTCTGCTGGCACTCGACACCCCTTGTGTGCCAATGGAGAAAACGGGCATTCTCCCCTTACCGACCGAGAGGGAGGAGTGGGATGAACGCCGAGGAACACAGCCGTATCGAGCTGTCCGCATTCCAGTCCGACGGGTCGCTGCGAGGTTTCGTCGTCTCGGGCAGATGGCCCGCGACCACCCGTGAATGGGCCCAGGTGCTGGCGATGACAGTGCGGATCGCGTCGCTGCCGGGGTTGCTGCCCACCTCGACGGTGTTCGGGGTGAAAGAGGAGCTGCCCGAGAACCCCGAACCCGGGACGGTCGGCCTCGTCGTGGCCGAAGGTCCGGTGCTCGGGGAGCGCGCCGTGCAGCCCGGGCGATTCGCGGAGCATCAGCCGCCGGCGCTGATCATGTTGCATCCACCCTCGGAGACGACGCCGTCGTTGCCGGAGAATGCCGGCGCCGCTTCGGGCTGCGTGCTCCTCCCCGGGATCCCGCATCTCGGGCTCGAGCATCGCGCGGCGTGGGTCGAGGCCGAACCGGACGGCACAGTGACGGCGCTGGTCAGCAAGGTGGGAGTCGATCCGGGCAACGATCCCGACACCGCGATTCTGGCCATGCTGCTCGCTTCGTGAGGTCGCCCTGAAGAGGAGAGTTCGGTTCTCCGAAAGTTAGCATTGCCTTTACAGAATTCGGTTTGCCGAGCTAACGTTGTCGCCGACGAAGGGGAGTAGCCCCCAATCGCAGGGTCGACATACTGGCGGCGCCCGACACGGCGACGCCCGGCCCTACGGACCGGAGCACCTTCCGGTGGGCGAGACCTTCGGCCGCTCGACGCACCGTGCGTCCGGCGTCCGGAGGAAGCCCCGTTTCCTCCCTACGAAAGGAGGAAATGCCTGTGTGGTCCGCTCTCGTCCTGTCCTTCGCGGTCATCTTCGTCGCCGAACTCGGCGACAAGTCCCAGCTCATGGCGATGACCTTCGCGCTGCGATATCGCTGGTGGGTCGTCCTGTCCGGGATCCTGTTCGCCACGACCGCGGTCCACCTCGTCTCCGTGGCCGTCGGGCATTATCTGGGTGTCGCGATCCCCGCGACCGCGATCTCGATCGTCGGCGGCATCGCCTTCCTGATCTTCGGCGCGTGGACGCTGCGCGGCGACTCCCTCGACGACGACGAGCAGTCCAAGGCCGGACGCGTCGCGCGGTCCGCCTTCCTCGCGGTGACCTCGGCGTTCTTCCTCGCCGAACTCGGCGACAAGACGATGCTCGCCACCATCACCCTCGCGACCGACAACAACTGGGCCGGGGTGTGGATCGGATCCACGATCGGCATGGTCGCCGCCGACGCGCTGGCCATCATCGCCGGCGCCGTGCTGGGCCGGCACCTTCCCGAGAACGCCATCCGTTTCGGCGCTGCCGCATTGTTCTTCGGCTTCGGTGCGTGGATGCTCGGCGACGGCCTGTTCCCGGAGGCCGATGCCGTAGGACCGATCGCCGGAGCCGTGGCCCTGCTGCTGTCCGTCGGCGCGATCGCGGTGATGCGCCTGCGCGCGCGTCGCGTCGCCGAAGACGAGTCGCCGGCCCTGATGCGGCCCTGATCACCCCTTTCGAACAGTGCGCCCCCTCCGAACAGGAGTATGCTTGCCGATAGGCAAATAAATTCGGAGGTGGTTCCATGTCTGATCTCGAAGGCGCCCCTCGATCCGACACTCCCCCGTTCGACGCGGAAGACGTCCACCGTCTGCGTATCGCGATCGGACGGATCTCCCGCCGCATGGGCATGTTCGCCTCGGAGGAAGGGCTGACGCGCTCGCAGTCGACCCTTCTCACGACCGTCGCCCGCCACGAGACGATCGGAGTCCGCGACCTCGCGGAGATCGAAGGGCTCAACCCCACCATGTGTTCACGCATGGTGGGCAAACTCGAAGACCACGGGTTGCTCACCCGGTCCCCCGACGCCGACGACAAGCGTGTCGTCCGCGTCCACATCACACCCGCCGGTGCCGCCCTGTCCGCGGAACTGCGCGCACGCCGCACCGCCATGTTCGCCCGGCACCTCGCCGACCTGAGCGAACAGCACCTCGACGCTCTGCACGACGCGCTACCCGCCCTCGAGGCCTTGTCGGAACGCGTCGCCGCTTCTCACCCCTCCGTCGAGGGGAGTCGCCTGTGACAGTGCTCGCCGACATCAGAGGACACACTTTCGCGGCCCTGCGCGGGCCCAACTTCCGCCTCTACATCAGTGGCCAGGCGATCTCGCTCATCGGCACGTGGATGCAGACGGTCGCGCAGTCGTGGCTCGTCCTCCAGCTCACCGGTTCCGCGACCGCCATCGGCATCGTGCTCGCACTGCAGACCGTGCCGATGCTGCTGCTCGGCCCCTACGGCGGTGTGGTCGCCGACCGCTCCGACAAACGCCGGCTCATGATCGGGTTGCAGACGCTCATGGGTGTGCAGGCCCTGATCCTGGGACTGCTCGTCGTCACGGACACGATCGAGCTCTGGCACGTGTACGTGCTGGCGGTGGCGCTCGGCCTCAACCAGTGTTTCGAGAATCCCGCGCGACAGTCGTTCATGCTCGAACTCGTGGGTCCGGAAGACCTGCGCAACGCGGTGAGCCTGCAGTCGGTGCTCGCGTCCTGCTCCCGTATGATCGGGCCGGCCGTCGCCGGTGTGGTCATCGCCGCGGGCGGACTCGGCGTGTGCTTCCTGCTCAACGCCGCGAGTTTCGTCGCCGTCGTCACCTCACTGCTCCGGCTCGACGTGTCCAGGCTCCAGCGGTCGCCTGCCGCAGCGCGCGCCAAGGGGCAACTGCGCGAGGGTTTCGCCTACGTCCGGCGCACGTCCGATCTGGCCGTTCCACTGCTGATGATGGCGCTCGTCGGATGTCTGGCATTCGAGTTCCAGGTGGTCCTGCCCGTCCTGGCCGATCACACCTTCGAAGCCGGTGCCGGCGCCTACGGTTTCCTCACCGCGGCGATGGGCGCCGGGTCCGTCGTGGGCGGACTCGCCGTCGCCACCTGGGGGCGGACGGGCACCAAACCGCTCATCGTCACCTCGCTCGCTTTCGGCATCGCCATGGCGGTCGCCGCGGCGGCCCCGAACCTCACCACGTTGATCGTGGTCATGGTGATCGTGGGCGCCCTGAGCGTGACCTTCACGTCCACCACCAACAGTTCGCTGCAGCTCGCTGCCGCACCGACGATGCGCGGCCGGGTGATGGCCCTGTGGTCGGTCGCCTTCCTCGGCTCGACGGCCATCGGCGGGCCCATCGCCGGATGGGTCAGCGAACAGTGGGGCGGCCGGGCCGGACTGCTGCTCGGTGCCGTCGCATGTCTCGTGGCCGCGGCAATGGGAGTCCTCGCACTGCGTCGCCGGACCGCGACCCCCGCAGAACCCGCGGACGTCACCGGTTAGGGTTCGTGACGAACGACACTCATATGCCGTAAGGCTTCGGGACAGGAGATACGAACAGTGGAGATTCAGGGATCCGCCGCACTGGTGACCGGTGCCGCATCCGGTCTCGGCGCCGCAACCGCGCGCCGCCTCGCCGACGCCGGAGCCACCGTCTTCGGCCTCGATCTGCAGCAGTCCATCGAGCGCGTCGGCGATTCCGCCCCCGCGGGCGTCACGCTCCTCGCCACCGATGTAACGAGCGGCGACGAGGTGCAGGCGGCCGTCGATCGCATCGTCGAGTCCGGTGTTCCGTTGCGCATCGTCGTCAACTGCGCCGGGGTCGGCTGGGCCGGCCGCATCCTGTCGAAGAACGGCCCGCACGACCTCGAGCTGTTCCGCACGGTCATCACCGTCAACCTGCTCGGCACGTTCAACGTCATGCGCCTGGCGGCCGACGCGATCTCCAAGACCGAGACGGTCGACGCGTCGGGTCAGCGCGGCGTCGTCGTGAACACCGCGTCGGTGGCGGCATTCGAGGGCCAAATCGGCCAGATCGCGTACTCCGCGTCGAAGGGCGGCGTGCACGGCATGACCGTCCCGGCCGCGCGCGACCTCGCGCAGTTCGGCATCCGCGTCAACACGATCGCCCCCGGTATCGTCGACACCCCGATGCTCGCCGGTGTCACCGAGGAGTACCGCAAGGGCCTCGAGGCCGGCGTGCCGTTCCCGTCGCGGCTCGCGCAGCCCGCCGAGTACGCGCAGCTCGTGCAGATGATCGTCGAGCACGACTACCTCAACGGCGAGACCATCCGCATGGACGGCGCCCTGCGCATGGCGCCGCGCTAGGCGGCTTCGCCGCCCGTGCGCGTTTCCGGTGGTTCCCACTACCGGAAACGCGCACGTGCGCTAGACCGGTCACATGCGGATCGTTCTCGCCGTTCTCCTCGTCGTCGCGCTCGTCGGCGTCGCCGGGTGGGCGCTGCAACGACGCCTGATCTATCTGCCCGACATCTCCACTCCCCCGTCCGCCGCGATCGTCCTGCCGGGTGCCGAGGACGTCGTGCTCAGAACGTCGGACGGTCTCGAGCTCGACGCCTGGTTCGTGCCCGGTCGGAACCCCGAGGGTCCCGGGCATGGATTCACCGTCCTGCTCGCCGCCGGTAACGGGGGCAACCGCCTCGGTCGCGCCGACACCGCCGCCGACCTCGCCGCGGCAGGCTTCTCGACGCTGCTGCTCGACTACCGCGGTTACGGCGGCAACCCCGGCAGCCCCACCGAGGAGGGTCTCGCCGCCGATGCCCGCGCGGCGCTGGATCATCTCCGCTCGCGCGACGACGTCGACCCCGCCCGGGTGCTGTACTTCGGGGAGAGCCTCGGTTGCGCGGTCGTCACCGCACTGGCCGTCGACGAACCTCCGGCCGGGATGCTGCTGCGCTCGCCGTTCACCGATCTCGCCGCCGTCGCCCGGCACCACTATCCGTTCGTGCCCGCCGCCCTGGTGAAGGACGACTTCCCCGTCGCCGGGCTCGTCGCCCGCATCGACGTGCCGATCACGGTCGTGTACGGCACCGCCGACACCATCGTCCCGCCGGCGCAGAGCGCATCGGTCGCCGATGCGGCCCGGCAGTTGTCCGAGCGGGTGGAGCTCGCCGGTCTCGAACACAACGACCCGCCGATGTTCGGCGCGCCCGTGGTGGAGGCGCTGATCCGGCTCACAGCAGGCCTGTGAGCCGCGCCGACCCGTCGACGAGGAACCTCACCAGATCGGGATCGGGCTGCACCCTCGCGGCCGATCCGTGCAGGTACAACCCGCCCACCACGAACGACGACGAATCGCGGACCGGGACGGCCAGCGCTGCCCGCCCCAGCCGGGTCTCCTGGCATTCCTGCGCGTAGCCGAGCGAGACGATGTCGCGCAGTTCCCGTGCCAGCGACTCGCGGTCGCACATCGTGAACTCGGTCAGCCGGCGCAATTCGGCGTCCGGGCACACCCCCGGAACGTGCGCCAGCATCAGCTTCCCGATGGCGTTGGCGTGCAACGATTTCGACAGCGTGGTGATGGCGACGATCTCGTGGTCCGGATCCTGGTCGACGAACCGGAGCCGGCTCCCGGCGAAGGATGCGACGTGCAACCCGAACCGCGTGCACCCCCGAAGGTCCTCCATCACGTCGCGGAGCGACTCCGACGGGGTCGATTCCGTTGCGGCCTGGGCGAGTTCGGCGGTGCGACGACCGAGCGCAAAACCCGACAGGTCGGGAACCCGCACGAGATAGCCGTCCGCGACGAGCAGGTTCAGCATGCGGTAGGCAGTGGCCGGAGGCACTCCGGCGAACGCCGCGATCTCCTTGGCGGTGGTGCCGGGACCGAGCCGTGCCACGGCCTCGAGCATCCCCAGCGCCTTCTGCACCGCATGGGGTTGCCGTCCACCGAAGGGCGTCTCGGAGGACCGGATCGGCACGTGCGCGGTCACATCCGCTCCCCCGACGATTCCGGTTCCGCCGTGCCACCCGTGACGATCCGCGGCCGTCCGTGCTCGTCGAGGACCAGCGTCCCCGCACCCGGCAGCAGATCGGTGGTCTCGACGGTGTCGAAGGCTCCGATCGTCGCAAGACTCTGTGGACGGAGTCGTCGCAGCACCGAGCGCCAGACCGGCCCCGACACCAGGAGGACGACGAGTGCGGCCGGTACGACGAGCAGCGAGTGCACGATGCCGTCGACCGTCGTGGCCGCCAGCAGGCCACCACCGAGCAACGCGACGAACACCGCCGCGCTGCGGGTCCACGCGGTGTCCTCCCCGATGCGGTGCAGAAACCGCAGCGACGCCACCGCGACCAGCGTGTACGCCGCGACCAGCGCGATCTCGACGACGCCGTCGAAGACCGACGAATCCGCGTCCGCGAGCAGGGTGTACAGGCACGCACCCGCGACACTCACCGCGACGAACGCGACCACCGCGGGATAGGGCGTGCGCAGCGTGCCGTGCACCCGGGCCAGGGCGGACGGCAGCACCCGCTCGACACCCATCGAATACAACAGTCGGGATCCCGCTTGTGCGCATCCGAGCGTCGACGCGAACCACGAGCACGCCATGCCCGTTTTCACCGCGAGCACGACCGCCCAGGAGGCACCGGAATCGACACCGTCGAAATACGCTCCGACGATGAGCGATCCGCGTCCGGTCAGCGAGGCGGCGGCCGCGAAGACGAACAGCGCCCCGACGACCAGCGGGGTGACGATCACCGTCCGGCTCACGGTGACCAGCGGCCGACGGGCCTCGGGACCGAAGAACGCCGCGCTCTCGAATCCGGCCATGGACAGGACCGTCATCAACGCCAGGAAGGGCAACAGACTCAGAGGCGAGACCGGCAACTCGGTGGTGGCCGGGCCGCCCGCCGGTGAGACCAGCATGGTCGCGACGATCAATATCAGCGAACACGTTTCGACGACCAGGATGGCGCGGGTGGCGAACCGCACCCCGCGGACCGCGATCAGCGCGACGACCCCGCCGAGCACCGTCGCCGTCACCAGCCACGGCCCTGTCCCCGGAAGATACAGTCCGGCAAGCTCACCGATGTCGAGGACGGTGCGTGCCCCCTGGGCGAGCACAGAGATCGAGATGCCGAGATATCCGACGATGAGTGCCGTGCCCGTCACGAGCGCCGCGCGGGTACCGAGACCCTGGAAGACGAAACTGTAGAGCGAACCCGCCGCTGCCAGGCGTCGCGTGAACTGCGTGATGCACAAGGCGACCAGCACGACGACGCCGGTCGTCGCCGCGATGGTGAGAACACCACCCACTCCCGGATCACTCACGGTCATCCACAGGGCGATGAACACCATGCCGGTGGCGGGAGCGATCGTCGACAGCGACTGCCCGATCAGATCCAGCTGGGACAGTTGCCGGCGGCCGAGCGCATGCAGGGGTGAGCGCACGTGATCCCCGGTGGGTTCCGCGTCCTGCGCGCGGTCGATCGCCGCCCGGAGTGCTGACGTCACGGCCGTGTCCTTTCCCTGGTTTTCCCGGACGGTAATGCCGCTCTGTTACAGCTGCATTACCTGCGCGAACACCGCGTGAGGGCCGAGTGGGAATTCGTTCGGCACCCGGATGCGAGGTACATCACGTCACCGGTTCCCGGGCTCCCCCGCGTGAACGGGAAAGCGCACGTCACCGGTTCCCGAGAGTCGGGAATTCGACCACACGCGTTCTCGTTCGGGGTGTCTCCGTTCGTTTCTCCGGCGTCGCATGCGCGACTCGGGACCACAGCACGATATGTCCATCCCCACCTGCGGGGGATCCGCCGGGAACTCGACGAGGTCCCGAAGCGATACGGAAGGAGTGGTCGCACGCATGCTGTGGGTGCTGATCGCATCGATCGTCGGAGGCACACTGTTGCTTGCCGGCATCCCCAAGACCCGTGACCGCCAGGGTCTGCTGCGCACGGTTCGCGGATACAAGCTGTTGCCCGCACCGCTCGAAAGCGCGGTGTCGTTCGCGCTGCCCTGGACCGAGATCGTGCTCGGCGCGGCCCTGATCACGGGCCTCGCCGGACGATGGGCCGCTGCGGGTGCCGCGTTGCTGTTCGCGTGCTTCTTCGCGGGCCTGACGATCAACCTCCTCCGGGGCCGTCGTGACCTCGATTGTGGCTGTTTCGCATTCGGCGCCCACGACGTCCCGCGGATCGGGTGGTTCCATGCGGTGCGTGCCGGTGTGTTCGTGCTCGTCGCCGCGGGCCTGATCGTCGTTCCTGCCGGCGCCCCGTCGGTCGCCGAACATCTGCTCGCCGTCGCTCTCGCCGCGCTGGTGCTGGTCGTGGTCGTCACCGCGGTGCAGATGCGGTCGATCGTGCATCCGGGCCGCCGCCCGGTCGACGACCACCTGACGAAGGCCTCGATCGAACTCCGTGCCGCCTCGACCCTCTCGCGGTACTGACACATCCGAACGGAGAAATCTGTGAACACCTTCCTCCTGATCGCCGTCATCGTGCTGGCCGTCGCCGTCGCGGCGCTGTTCCTCATGTTGCTCGCCCTCGCCCGCGAGATCGGGCGCGTGCAAGTGCGTCTCGGCCCCCTCGGCGCCCGGATGATGGACACCGGTCCGAAGATCGCCCAGGTCGGCCCGAGCTTCCGCGGCCTGAAGGATCACCTCGGCCGCGAGATCGGCGTGGGTGGTCACCGCGACAAGGCACAGCTGCTGCTGTTCACCGCGCCGTCGTGCTCGACGTGCAAGAGCCTGCTGCCCGGCGTCAAGGCCCTGGCGAAGGCCGAGAAGGACCTCGAGGTCGTCATCATCTCGGACGGCACCCCGGAGGAGCATCGGACCTTCCTCGCCGGTTCGGGCATCGGTGCCGAACTCAGCTACGTCGACGCCCGCGACGTGGGCATCGCCTACCAGGTGGGCACCACGCCCTACGGCGTGATCCTCGACGAGCACGGAAAGATCCAGGCCAAGGGTCTGTGCAATCACATGGCGCAGGTCGAATCCCTCCTCAACGCACTCGAATCCGGTACGCCGTCGCTGCAGCACCTGCACGAGGCAGCCAAGACTCGCGCCGCAGCAGGACTGTGATCTGCGAGCGCCGACCGCGCCGTCGGTACGGGCGGAATCTCATCACCTTCTCGAGATCGGAGTACGTCGTTGGACCTCACACCCTCATCCGGTGAACCGGAGATGCACGAGAACCGATATCCGGTGGACGAAGCCACCGTCAAGGAACAGGCCGAGTGGATGGCCGGTCGCGGCGGGTCGCTCGTCGGCCGGGCCGGACGCAGGATGTCCGAGCGGGTCTCCCGGCGCTCGGTGATCAGCAGGATCGGCCGGTGGACGATGGGTGTTTCCGGTGTGGCACTGATCGGTTCGCTGCCCGTCACCCGCACGGCGCTGGCGCAGGAGCCGCCGGCCCCGGCACCGTCGGCACCCGAACCGCTCGTGCCGGTCTACGACGGCAAGGATCCCGCCGAGTGCGAGTACTGGCGCTGGTGCAACATGGACGGCACCTCGTGCGCGGCCTGCAACGGCGGTGGTGTCACCACGTGTGCGCCGGGAAGCCGTCCCGGAGCGGAGTTCTGGGTGGGTTGCTGCACGCATCCCGACACCGGCAAGACGTATCTGATCGCCTACTACGACTGCTGTGGCGCACCGTCGTGCTCGAACGCGTTCTGCGGTGAGCCGGACATGCAGGCCATCATGTACAACCCGGTATCCGGCAGCTACGACCAGGAGATCATCTGGTGTGTGTCCGACGAATCCCAGTCGTACACCTGCACGATGGCACCGATCATCGGTGAGGACTGCCAGACCCGTCCCGCCGCACGACCGAAGGTGGGCGCCGGATCATGAAGCGCACCTCACGGGCGGTCGCCGCGGCCGTCCCTCTCGCCCTGGCCCTGTCCCTCGCGGCATGTTCGAGCGACGACGACTCCTCGTCCGCCGCGGCGGGCGAGGTCAGCTACCCGACCGTCCCCTACACCACTCCCGGTGAGGGCATCGCCCTCGGCCACGACGACCAGGAGATAGGTGACACCATTCCGGAACCGCTCCACGTCTCGGAGATCCAGCCCGCAAACGAGAACGAATTGCTCGCGGTGATGGGCGGATTCGGCAAGCTCGAGCTCGGCGTCAACATCATCGATCCGGCCACGGGTGTGGCCGCCGGCCGCGTCGTGGTGGGCCCGGGCATCTGGGATCCGGTCATCCACGGCTTCGTCGGCGAGACCACTTCCGACCCTGCGGTTCTCGCCGCGGAGGTGTGGCGTCCACGTGGTTCGCGTGGGGCCGCCGACTTCACCGTCACCACCTACTCCGGCGATCTCCTCGAGCCGGACGAGATCGAACTGCCGGATTACGCCCGCGTGCACTCGCGTCCCGGATCGAATGCGGTCACTTCCGACGGCAAGTACTTCGTGACCTGGGACGACGGTCTCTACGGCGTGCGCGTGGTCGACCTCGAAGCGGGCACGGAGAGCGGCGCGCTGCAGATCATCGGGTGCGGTCCGTTCACCTGGCTCGTCGATCACGAGATCTACAGCGTCTGCGAGGACACCCGCGAACTGATCCACATCTCGATCGACGACTCCGGCGTCCCCACCGAGACGGCACGCACCACAGTGCTGCCCGACGACTTCGTCAGTACCCGCAAGGTCACCTGGGCCGCGGATGCCCGGAAGGGACTGCTGCTCAGCGCGAACGGCGACGTCTTCGTATTCGACTTCTCGAACGGCCTGCCGGACGGCCCGATCGCTCCGATCGGGAATGCCGGTCAGGACAGCGGCCGATTCTCCGAGAGCGTCATCAACAATCCCGGCGATCGGATCGCCGTCGAATACACCGACACCGCGATCCATCCGCACTCCGGCCGCGGCGGTGACGTCGTGAAGATCGACCTGTTCGACGCGACCACCTTCGCGCCGATCCGCACGCTCGATCTCGCGACGCTCGGCTTGACGGACATCGCGTCCATGGCGTTCTCGGTGAACGGGGAGATCCTCTACGTCGTCGGCGCCGGCCCGGAGGTCGACGGCGGGTCGACGCAGAAGATCATCGGTGTGTCCGCGAACAACGGTGAGCAGGTGAGCTCGGTGGACGTCACCGGCACCGTCGACGACATCGGCACCCTGCTGACCCCCCAGGTGATCCGATGACACGACCCGATACCGGGCTCGTGCTCGACCGCCGACGCTTCCTCCGCCTGGGCACCCTCGGCGCCGGGGCGATCGGGCTCGGCGCCCTCGGTTTCGGCGCCGTCGCCTGCAGTTCCGGTACGTCCGGGCAACAGGCGCCGGCAGCCGAACTCGACTACATCCGTCCCACCGATCCCGAGGTGGCCGCGGCCGAAGCGGCCCGCGCCACCTCGGGTGCGACGGCCGCCTTCGCACTCGCTGCGGGTGTCGGGGCCGTGGACCTCGGTGGGCGGATCGTCGACACGTGGACCTACGGCGGAGCCGCCGTCGCACCCGAACTGCGGCTGTCGAAGGGCGACCGCGTGCGGGTGTCGGTGGACAACGGGCTTCCGCAGGAGACCACGCTGCACTGGCACGGGATCCGGATCCGCAACGACATGGACGGTGCGGCACCGGTCACGCAGCAACCGATCGGCGCCGACGGTGGCCGGTTCGAATACGACTTCGTCGCACCCGATCCGGGCACCTATTGGTACCACTCGCACAGCGGACTGCAGGCCGACCGCGGACTGTTCGGGGCCATGATCATCGAGGACCCGAACGACGCGACGGGGGCGGACGCCGACGCGGTGCTCGTGCTCGACGACTGGGTCGACGGGCTGGGCACCACCCCGGATGCGGTGTTGGCAGCTCTTAACCCGCAGGTTGCCGGGCACGGCCACGGGGGGCACGGCGGCGGGGCGCCCGCCGAACATTCGGACGCCGATATCGCTGCGGCGCAGCAGCTCACGTCGGCAGGACACGGGGATTCGGCCGCTCTCGGCGGGATGACCCAGCACGTCGCGTACCCGCTGCACCTGATCAACGGCCGCCCGCCGAACGATCCCGCCTTGGTGGAAGCCGCTGCGGGGCAAAGGCTGCGCCTGCGGATCATCAACGCCGCCGCCGAGACGCCCTACCGCTTCGCCGTCGCCGGACACGAACTGACGGTCGTCGCGGTGGACGGCTTCGACGTGCAACCCACGACCGCCGACACCGTGATCCTCGGGATGGCACAGCGGGTGGACGTGCTCGTCACCGTCCGCTCGGGTGCGTGGCCGGTGGTCGCGAAGGTCGAGGGACGCGACGGCTACGCGTCGACCGTGTTGCGTTCCCACGACGCGGTTCCACTGCCGAACCCCGATGTGGGAGGTGATATTCCGGAACTGAACGGGCGGCTCGTGCCCGAGAGCGAACTGCGGCCGGCCGAAGCGGTGATGCTCGAGAAGCGGGAGGTCGATCGCGACTACCGGGTCGAGCTCATCCAGGCGGGCGACCGCTACGTGTGGGGCATGGCCGGGGCCGACGCCGGTCGTCTGGTGATGAAGGAGGGTGAACGGATCCGGATCACGATGATCAACTCGTCGCCGATGTGGCATCCCATGCACACCCACGGCCACACCTTCGCCGTGCCGAGCTACGGCGGTCTTCGACGCGACACCGTCAACGTGCTTCCGGGGACCGAACTCGCCATAGAGTTCGATGCGGACAATCCGGGCGAGTGGATGTTCCACTGTCACAACGCCTATCACTTCGAGGCAGGAATGACCGCAAATCTGCGGTACATCCGGTGAGGACGAGATATGAAGAAGTTTCTTTCCGCAGCTGCGGGCACGGCGCTCGCGGTGGGACTGCTGACCGGATGCGGCAGTGCGGACGCCGACGAACCCGCGGTCGTCATCGAAGTGACGAACATGTCGTACAGCCCGGCGGAAGTCACCATCGAGAAGGGCCAAACCGTCCGCTGGCACTTCGACGATTCGGGACTGCCGCACGACGTGGCGGGTGACGGACCGCTCGAGGGTGACCTGAAGAGCGAACTGCTCACCGAGGGCACCTACGAGTACACCTTCGACGAGGCCGGCACGTTCACCTACCACTGCACGCCGCATCCCGCGATGGTCGGCACGATCATCGTCGAATGATGCGGATCCGGTGGGGTACGGCCGCGTTCGCGATGCTGGCCGCGACCTCGTGCGCCGGCTCCCCCACCGGGCCGGATGCGGAGATCGTCGTCCGCGACGTGCACTTCGCGCCGGTGGACGTGACCGTACCGGCGGGCGGCACCGTCCGGTGGACGTTCGACGACGGCGGGGTTCTGCACCACGTCGGATCGGAGGGCGAGTTCGACAGCGGCATCACCCCGGACGGGAGCTTCGAACACACCTTCACGACGCCGGGAGTCTACGAGTACCACTGCTCGGTCCACCGGTACATGACCGGAACCGTCACCGTGACCGGTTGACGGACAGCGCCGTCCGCCATCCGGTCGCACCCTCGAGCACCACAGCAAAGGAGCATCCCCATGACGGAAACACTCGTGCGTGAGCCATTGGCCCACCCACCCCTGGGAGTCGACGTACCGGAGATACGCCCGACACTCGAGAACGCCGTCGCGAAGAAGACCCGTGGCGGCCTGATCGCCGGTGCCGCGGCGGTCGGCGCCGCCGTCGGTCTCGTCGCGGCCCCCTCGGGCCCCACGGCCATGACCGCCGCAGTGATCGCCACCGGTGCGGTGACGGCACTGGCCGCCAACTGGTCGACCTGCGGCATGTCGGTGGCCGGTGTGGTCGCCGCACCGAAACAGCCGGGACGTCGCGGGGCGTCGACCCCGGTCCGTCGGCTCGGCTGGCACGCCCTGGGATCGCTCGCCACGGGCATCCCCACCGGCGCACTCCTCGGTGCGCTCGGTGCACTCGTGACCGGGTCGGTGCCGTGGGCGTGGATGCTCGCCACCTGGGGTGTGATCGCGCTGGGTTACGGTCTGCACGAACTGGGCATGATCACCCTGCCGACGCCGATGCGGCGGCAGCAGCTCCCCCGGCATCTGCGGCGCACGATGGCACCGTGGAAGGTGTCGTTGCTGTTCGGCGCGCTCATCGGGCCCGGCTTCATGATCTTCATCCGATCGAGCGCGTACTACCTGCTGGTCCTCGGCGTGATCGCCGCGGGCTCGCCGGTGCTCGGCGCTGCGATGTTCGCGGTCGTGAGCCTCGGCCGGTGCATGCCGAGCGTGCTGGCGATCCTGCACACCCGCCGCGGTGGTTCGATGCCCGGCTTCCTGTCGGCGATGTGTGTCGTCGACCGGCGTGTCCAGACCCTCACGGGCGGTGTGCTCGTCGCCCTGGCGGCCTTCGCATCGGCAGCCCTGGTCTGACGGCTCGTGCGTGGTTCCGGTAGTCCTCACTACCGGAACCACGCACGGGGCGCGGAGCGCCCTACAGATCCTCGAGGTACGGGATGTCGAGCACGGCGCGATCACTCATCCACTCGCGCAGAACCTTCGTGGCGATCACGTCGTCCTCGTTGTATTCGAGCAACCGCACGCGCTGCGCCGGATCGGCCTCGCCCGACATACCCACGGCCTCGCGGTACCAGCTCATCGACGCCTCTCCCCCGGCCTCGGCGTCACGCCAGTGATGTCCGGCGATCGGCGCGATCTTCTTCAGCCCCTTGCCGTTCGGGCACACGAACTGGTCGGTGACGGCCTGGAAGATGTCGACCCACTCGTTCGAGCCGATGAACGCCTTGACCTCGGCGAGTTGCGGCACGCCCGGGAAACCGTGGAAGCGCCGCGCCGACGACAACAACCACTTGTCCTCCGCCGACCGCGAATAGCAGTACGCCGCAAAGGTCTTCCCACGACGTTCGGCGGCGCGACGCTGGTCCGACAACCAGCGCCAGAACTCGGCGAACGAACGCGCCTCGTCGTCGGTCGGTACGGGCTCCCATGTCGCGAACGGGATGTACTCCGACGACGATCCCGCATTGAGCAGCGTTCCCCACAGATATGCGCCGTGCTCGTGGTAGCTCTCCATGTCGATGTCGACCTCGACGTCGGCGCGATGGACGTGCACGTGCCGGTAGCGGCGCACGAGCGGCGCACCGGCGAGCCAGGCCCGCGCCGTGACGATCGCGTCCTCGAACGAACCCTGCGGCCACGCCTCGGGTTCCTCACCGTCCCACCGGGCGAGTCCGTCGATGGTGTGCACGTCGAGTTCACGCAGCACGGCGGCGCGTTGTCCCGGCGCGACCAGCGACACGTCGCGGCTCACCGTGAGTTCGGCACGGCAACGATCCCACCACGGGCAGGTCTTGCACTCGCCGATCTGCGACGGCGAGGTCGGGGTGCGACCCCGGGCGATCTCGAGACGGTCGGCCAGACGGGCGTCGTAGTCGTCGAGGATCGGATCGAGGTCGTGCACGAGGATGCAATCGCCGCCGTACCCGATCGCGCCGGCAACCTTCGCGGGGCTCGCGAGCCCGCGACGCTCGAGCATCCGGTACAGGTGCGCGAGCCGCATCTGGTCGCGCACCTGACTGCGCACCTTGCGGGTCTCGTCCACGGCGGGTGCCCACGAGAACAGATCGGTGGTGAGCGCGCCGCGTCCGGGATCGGTGACCTTGTGGTTGACGACGATCACCGGGATGTACCCGCCGTGCTCGGCGTCGCGCAGCAGGATCTCCGACCGTCCGCGACGGCCGGTGTCGGGTTCGCTCGGCAGGACCGCACCCCAGATCCGGTCGGCACCCGCGCGACACGCATCGAGCGTGCGCTCGGCACGCTGCCACATCGGGCCGTCGGGAGCGACGAGCACCCACCCGTCCGGGTCGGCGTCGAACAGCTTCTGACGGACCGCCTCGCGATGCGCAGCCGCTGCCTCCTGACGTTGCCGCGCACCCGGATTCTCGGGTGCACCTGCGAGTTCGTCGGGGAAGGTGGCATCGAGATAGACCCGGTGGCGGCACCTCGTCAGCGCAGCGGCCTCAAGAGCGACGGCTGTGCGCTGTGACACTCCGCGTTCGGGCCGCGGTAGTTCTCCGGTTGCGTCCACGACATTCCAGGGTATTCCCTGCACAGGCGACGGCTCGCAGCAGCACCGTCACGTTAGGCTGACGCGGGGCGCCGGAGCGTCGTGTCGTACCGAATGGAGGGTGCTGTTCGATGGGGTTGTTCACACGGAAGCGTCGCGCGACTCGCAGGGCGGAAGCGAAGGCGCTGAGGACCAAGGCGAAGCTCGAGGCCAGGCTGGTCGCGAAGAATCGACTCAAGAACGACCGGCGGGCGGCGAAGGCCAGAACGAAGATCGACAAACAGCTCGCGAAGTCGCAGGTCAAACTCGACCAGGAACTCGTGAAGTCGCAGGCCAAGCTCGAGAAGGAACAGATCGCGACGCTCAAGGCGCAGAAGAAGGCCGCCGAGAACCAGGGCCTCACCGCGGCGAAGGTGCGCCGCTATCTCGGCGTTGCACGCCTGCTCGCACCGGTGCTCGTCCCGATCGTCTACCAGGCCGTCACGGCGCTGCGCGGTCAGCTCGACGCTCGACGCGCGCAGCAGCTCGGGGTGCCGATCGACGAGCTGGGCTCGTTCACGGGTCACGGTGCTCGTCTCGGTGCCCGCATCGCGGGGGCGGAGCAGTCGCTCGCGAAGGTCGAGCAGCGCAACCCCAAGGACGCGGAGACGCAGAAGTTCGCCGCCGCGACCCGCGAACGGCTCGCCGACCTGACCGCCGCCGTGCAGACGGCCGAGCAGATGCCGACCGCACGCCGGAAGCCGGCGCACGCGGCGATCGCGTCGGAACTCGACGGCATCGAAGCGGATCTCCTCGCACGCCTCGGCGTGCGCTGACCGAGCAGGATCGAGCACGACAGCAGTGACCAGGTACCCGACCGTTCTCGGCACCACCGCGGGCATCACCACCGCGGTGCTGGCGGTGGCCGCCCACGGCACCGCCGGCGGCGGTGTGCCGACGGGACCGGTCGCGGTACTGCTGGTCGCGGTCGCGGCGATCGTCGGGATCCTCGGCGCGCACCAGCCGGCGCTGCCTTCGCTGGTGCTCCTCGCCGGCGGGCAGGCGGCCACACACGTCACGCTCACCGTGTTGGCTCCGGGCCACGAGCACATGTCGGTGTCCATGCTGGGCGCCCACATGATCGCCGTGGTGGTGTGCGCCGTACTGCTCACCGCCGCGGCCCGCGTGTACGCGGCGTGCGGCACCGTGCTGCGGATCGTGCTGCTGCGCAGTCCCGGTGTCGACGCGCCCGCTGTGCTCGCCCCGACCTCGTCGACCGACCGTCTCGTGTGGGGACGCGCACCCCCCGCCATCTCGAGGAGAGGACCACCGCTCGCCGCGACCGTGTCGTGACGATCGATCCTCTTCCTACGAGAAAGACCCACATATGTTCGAGTTCTCCCGTCGCGTCCTCGTGGGCGCGACGACAACCGCTGCGCTGATGGTGGCGGGCGCCGGCATCGCCTCCGCCCACGTCACCGTCGTCGCACCCGGCGCCGAGCAGGGCGGCTACTCCGTTCTGACCTTCCGGGTCCCCACCGAATCCGAGACCGCCGGTACCACGGCCGTCACCGTGGAACTTCCGGGCCTGCGCTCGGCGCGTACCGAGCCGCTGCCCGGCTGGACGGCGACCGTCGAGAAGGATCCGGAGTCGCAGCTCGCGACCTCCGTGACGTGGACTGCCGAACCGGACGTGCAGGTCGGCCCGGGACAGTTCCAGCAGTTCGTCCTGTCCGTCGGGCCACTGCCCGAGGACGACGAGGTCGCCTTCCCCGCGATCCAGACCTACAGCGACGGCGAGGTCGTGGCGTGGGACGAGATCGCGACCGGCGACGAGGAGCCCGAGCGTCCCGCCCCGAGCCTGACCCTCGCGGCGAACAGCGGCGACGGGCACGGCGGCAGCGGCGACGCGCACGCCACCGACACCGGGCAGACCGCCGCGTCGCCGGAGGACACCACCGACAGCACCGCGCGGTGGCTCGGTGGTATCGGCCTGGTGCTCGGCGCGCTCGGTGCCGCACTCGGCCTCGGCGCCGTGATCCGGGGGCGGCGGGCATGAAGCGCATCCTCGTTCTCCTCGCCGCGCTGATCGCGGCACTGACCCTGTCCGTCGGCTCCGCGGCCGCCCACTCCGTGGTGCTGTCGAGTTCGCCCGAGGACGGCGAGCAGATCGCCGAGTCACCCGACCGGGTGACCGTGACGTTCAACGAGAACCTGCAGGAGCAGTTCGCGGCCCTGACCGTCGTCGGGCCGGACGGCAACCTGTGGTCGAAGAGCGATCCGATCATCGAGGGTGCGACCGCAGCCGTCGAACTCGACGGTCTCGGCCCCGCCGGTGAGTACACGATCGCCTACCGGGTGACCTCCGCCGACGGGCATCCCGTCAGCGGGACCCGCACCTTCACGCTCACCCAGGACGGAACCGGCACGCCCGGTGAGGCGGCGTCCGGTGACACCGCGACCGGCGAGACCGGCGCGGAGTCGGGCGAGAGCGACAGCAGCGGACCTGCCGTGTGGTGGTTCGTCGTCGCAGGTGTCGTCGTGGTCGCCGCAGGTCTCGCCTTGGCGTTGCGCAAGCCGAAGGCCTGACCCGCATGATCCCGGAACGCCGGCAGTGGCTCGTCGTGGCCGCTGCCGGCGTTGCCTTCGGAACCGTCGCGGGCATCGCCGTGGCCGGTTCCCTCGCCCTGCCCGCCCCGTCGAGTTCGGTGCGGGCGATCGGGCTGTGCGTCGGCTCGACCGTGCTCGGACTCGCGGTTCTCGCCGTCATGGTGCAGCGGCAACGTCGGCCCTCGGTCACCCCCCAGACGCTGTGGCGAACGATCGCCGCGCTCGGCGGTGTCTGGCTCGCGCTCGCGAGCATCGACCTCGCCTGGGCCGCATCCACGGCGGCCGACGTTCCTGCCGTGGAACTGGACGTGGGACGGTTCGGGCAGTTCATCGGTACCACCACAGGACGCGTGGATGCGGCGGCATGGGCGAGCATCGTCGTGATCGTCGTCGTCGCCGCGGTGGCGTACCGCCGGTCGGCGTCGTGGTCCACCCTGCCGGTGCTCGTCGCCGCGGCGCTCGCCTTGATCGCCCGCCCCGTTACGGGTCACATGGCGCAGCAGCCATTGGGGTCGCTGTTGAACGCGGTGCACGTGCTCGCAGCAGCGGTGTGGTTCGGGGTGCTCGTGGCGCTGGCCGTGACCGTCCGGGGCCGCGGAGCGTGGGCGGAACTGCTGCCGCGCTACTCGCACCTGGCCCTGCGATGCGTGACGGCGTTGGTGGTGACCGGAGTGATCGACGCGGCGGTGCGGCTCGGTTCCGTCTCGGCTGTGCTGGGCACGGGCTACGGACGCATTGTGCTCGCAAAGGCGATCGTGCTGTGCGCTCTACTGGGGCTCGCGTGGAACTGGCGACGGAACTGGGTGCCCGCTGCGGCCTCCCACCGACTTGCGGAGGAGGAGTCGCTGCGCAACGCCGTCCTCGAGGTGTGCGCGATGTCGGTCGCACTGGGACTCGCAGCCGGGCTCGCCACAACCGGCTGAGCCGTCACAGGGTCACGACGGCCGAGTCGTCACAGGGTTACAGCACGTTCCAGGTCGTGTACGAACGAGCGGAACATGTCGTCGCGCTGGGATTTCGCCCGCAACACCGCCGAGGGATGCACGGTGACGACGACCGCGGGATCGCACGACCCGCACAGTTCCTCGGGCAGATGCAGCACCTCCCCGCGATGTTGCGTGAGCTTGAAATCCTTGCCGAGCAGCGACTGCGCCGCCGTGGCACCGAGACACACCACCACGTCGGGACGAACGGCGTCGAGTTCGGCCTCGAGCCACGGCCGGCACGCGACGACCTGACCACCCGACGGTTTCCTGTGGATCCGCCTGCGGCCGTTGGCGGACCGGTCGAAGCGGAAGTGCTTGACGGCGTTGGTCACGTACACCGTCCCGCGGTCGATGCCCGCGCGTTCGAGTGCCTTGTCGAACAGGTGCCCCGCAGGCCCGACGAACGGTTCTCCCGCGAGGTCTTCCTCGTTGCCCGGTTGTTCGCCGACGAACAGGATGCGCGCGTCTCGTACCCCGGCGCCGAAGACGGTGCGTTCGGCCGCCTTGTAGAGATCGCATCCCCGGCACCCCGCGGACGCTGCGGCGAGGTCGGCGAGGTCGCGGCTGTCGGGTACGTACTGCTGCGCGCCGGGATAGGTCACCATGGCTATCACATACCCGGCTCCACCCCTGCCGCACCAGTCTTGAACGCGAAGACTCTGCACCCCGCGACTTCGGCGCACGATGAGGTCATGACCACTTCCGATGAATCCCCCGAATCCTTCCGCATCCCCATCGAAACAGCGGAGTTCTACGAGTCCGCCTTCGTCCCGGCGTTCTTCGCCCAGTGGGCACCGATCCTCTGCGACGCTGCCGGCGTCGCGCCGGGCCGGCGGGTGCTCGACGTCGGTTGCGGGACCGGGATCGTCACGCGTACCGCCGCCGACCTGGTGGCGCCCGACGGCATCGTGCTCGGCGTGGACCTGAACGAGGCGATGCTGACCGTCGCCCGCCGCGTCCGACCCGACATCGAATTCCGCCAGGGTGACGCCGGTACGCTCCCCTTCCCGGACGAATCCTTCGATACCGTCCTCTGCCAGATGGCACTCATGTTCTTCCCCGACCGTTTCCGGGCGCTCCGGGAGATGGCCCGGGTCGTCGCCGTCGGTGGGACGGTGGCGGTCGTGGTCCCGGGCGCCCTCGACTCCCAACCCGCGTTCGCGCCTTTCGTCCGGATGGCAGCCCGCCACGCCGGCGCCGAGGCCACGTCGCTGCTGAGCACGTATTTCGTGTGCGGCGACATCGAGGAGCTCACAGACCTCGTCGAGTCGGCCGGGCTGCGGGTCACGACTGCTCGCACCCACCCGGGTACCTACCGGGCGTCGTCCGTCGACGCGTTCGTGACCACCGAAGTCGAGAGCACACCGCTGCTCGAGCGGATCTCCGACGACGTGTACGGGCGCATTCGCGCCGGCGCCCACGACGTCCTGGCACCGTTCACGACCTCCGACGGCAGCGTCGAGGCGCCCTTCGAGTGCACCATCGTGGTGGCTCGCCGGCAATGAAACGAGTTCCCGGGGCATCTGCGAAAGGCAGGGCTCTACAGCTCGAATCCTTCCTTCCGTGCGCGTCACACGACCATCACGGGGCGGTACCGCAGGGCGCGACCGAGACCGAGCGCCATCAGCACGGACGTGATCGATGCCGTCGCCATGATCGCGGCGAGCACCACCACCTGGAACCGTCCGGCCTCGACCGGCGACAGTCCGCCGAAGATCGCGCCGACGAAGGCTCCGGGCAGGGTCACCAGACCGGTGGTCCTCGTCTGGTCGGTCGACGGGATCATCGCCGCGTGCACGGCGAAACGCGCGGGTGAGAGGGTCGCCTGCCGCATGGTCGCGCCCAGCGCGAGCCAGCCCTCGACCTCGGACCAGTGGTCGTCGACGGTTTCGTGGAAGCGGCGACCGGCGAGGGTCGCGACCGTCATGGTGTTGCCGATGATGATGCCGCCGAGCGCGAGCGCGTAGCGCGGGGTGGCCTCCACCGCGCCGGTCGCGAAGACGATGCCCGCCGAGACGAGCACGCCGGTCAGCATCGCGGCGGCCGTCGCCCCGCGCACGACGGCGTCGCTCCCGATGCGTCGGCAGGCCGTCCACCACGCGACGGTGAACATCACCACGAGCACCACCGCGACCCAGCGGGCGTCGGTGATGACGCCGGAGAGCACCACGCTGATGAGCGCGAGCTGCACCGCGCCGCGGGCGATGGCGCCGACCGGCGCGAACCGGTGCGGGACCCGGAACGCCCACAGCACCGCCGTCGAGATCGCGGCGAGGGCGAGGACGCCGATGAGCGTGCGGATCAGGACGGACGGGTCGATCACAGGGTCGACGTTAACGACCCCGTTCGCCGGGTGCGGCCCTATCGGCGCTCGGGCGCGGCGTGCGGAAGATCCGCGGCGGACGCCACCGGCCACCGTCGCGGATCGGGACCGAGCGTGCGGAGCTGCTCCACCTGCTCGCGGCACCACACCGATACCTCACGGCGTCCCTCGACGACGTCGTCGGAGAACTCCGTCCAGTCGACCCACTCGGTGTCGTGCACCTCCGACGGCTCGGGAGTGGGCGCCGGCCCGTCGTACAGCACGCGGAAGACGGGACAGATCTCGTTCTCCACGATGCCGTTGTCCATCACCGCCCGGTAGCGGAAGGACGGCAGGACGACCTCGATGTCGTGCACCTCGAGTCCGAGTTCCTGACCCAGCCGACGGCGCACGGCCTCGGTGAGCGGCTCGTCCGGAGCCGGGTGGCCGCAGCAGCTGTTCGTCAGGACACCGGGAAAGGTCGACTTGTCCAGGGCCCGCCGGGTGAGCAGAACGTTTCCGTGGGGATCGAAGACGTACGACGAGAAGGCGAGGTGCAACGGGGTGTCGGTGGTGTGCACCGTCGCCTTCGGCTCGATCCCGACCGCGCGGCCTGCGTCGTCGAGCAGCACGACCTGTTCCATGTGATGTCCTGTTCTGTATTCGTGTCCGAATGCCGGCACGGCCGGGCGGGCGTCACCGGCCGTGCGGCGCGGTGAGCACTCCCAGTCTCGACCGTGTGCGCAGCGAGGTCCAACCGGCCGAGGCCAGCCGCGGTGCGGCCACCGACAGACGCCGGCGACGGGACACGCGGGCGCGCTGGTGGAGTACCCGGTATCCGCTCTCCTCGACCGCCCGCAGAATGTCGCCGTAGAGGACGAAGGCGGTCCGCATCGCGGGACGCACCTTGGGGTCGAGCAGGTCGATGCCCGGTTCGGCCACCCGGTAGATCGAGCGGGTGTGCGCGATCAGGTGCGCCAGGGCGCGTTCGAGCCGCACGTCGCGCTGCCCGGTCCGTCTGCAGTGCCACAGCAGGTCCTCGTCCACGTCGTAGGCGGCGAGCACGTCGGTCGGCAGGTAGATGCGGTCGCGGTCGAGGTCCTCCCCCATGTCGCGGATGAAGTTGGTGAGCTGGAAGGCCTCACCGAGTGCGGCGGCGGGGGCCTCGGCTCGCTCGCGTTCCGTCTCGATCCCCAGGATGGGCAGCATCTGCAGTCCGATGACGGCCGCCGAGCCGTACATATATTCCGACAGTTCGTCCATCGTGCGGTAACGCGAACGGAACAGCTCGGTGCCGGGGATGTCCATCCGCATCGAGCGCAGGAAGGCGTAGTAGTACTCGTGCGGGATGTCGTACCGCTGCGTGGTGTCGACGAGCGCCCGCAACACGAGACCGAACTCGTCGTAGGTCGGTGGCCGGCCGCCGAGCGCATCGGTGAGCCGGCGTTCGAGCGCGTCGAGAACCGGTGCCGCGTCGACCGGTTTCACGTCGACGATGTCGTCGACCATCCGCGCGAAACCGTAGAGCGCATGTACCCCGGCACGCTTGGACGCCGGGAAGATGCGGGTCGCGAGGAAGTAGGTCTTGCCGTGGCGCCGGTTGAGCTCACGGCACAGCTGGTACGCCTCGTGCAGGTCGGGATCGATTGCGTCGAGTTCACCCATGAGTCGTCGCCCCCACTTCCATCGGGATCGACACCGGCGCGGAGCCGGTGGATTCGCTACCTGAGATACGTTCCGCAGCAAGACGTCCCGAGATGATCACGGTCGGGACACCGACTCCGGGCGTGGTGCCCGACCCGGCGAGAACGAGATTGTCGACGCCGGGCACGAGGTTGGGGCGGCGGAAGGGACCGGTCTGACGGAAGAGGTGGGCCGCCGAGAACGGGCTGCCGTCGAGCATCCCCTTGTCCGCCCAGGTCTGCGGGGTGTCGAGATGGTCGATGCGCATGGCACTCGTCAGATTCCGGTAGCCGCGACGCTCGAGGACCTGCTGGATCTCCCGCATGTACGGCCTGCCGAGACGGTCCCAGTCGAGAGGCGCGGACGCGAGATTCGGGCACGGCGCCAGCACCGAGACCGGTTCGCACTCGACACCGCCCCGCACGATCCGCAGGGACGGATCGGTCACGGCGGGTCGCGTGATGAGCAGCGACGGATCGGCCATCAACCGGCCGTGACCGCGCGGCGCCGTGATCCGGGCGAAGGTCTCCGACCACTCGGCACCGAAATCGATGGTGTGGTGGGAATCCGACGGCCAGGCCCGGGTCACGTCGGTGGGCACCGTGCCGTGGAAGACGACGGCGGACGGCGACGCGACCGTCGCGCTCCGGCTGCGTCGGCGTGGCGGTACCCCGGCGCGGAGGAGCAGATCGTCCACCACCGGCAGATCCGCGGTGAGGACGAAGGCGTCGGCGGCGAAGTACCGGCCGTCCGCGGACCGTACGCTCGTCGCGCGGCCGTTTTCGACGCGCAGTTCCGCCACGTCGACCCCGGTGTGCACCGCGCCTCCGTTGCGGATCAAGGCGTCCGTCATCGCGGCGGCGATGGTGGCCATGCCACCCTTCGGGAAGTAGACGCCGAGCGAGGTGTCCATGTGGGCGATGGCACCGTAGACCGCGAGAGCCGTCGCCGGAGCGGTTCCTGCGTACAGCGCCTGGAAGGTGAAGATCCGCCGGAGCCGATCGTCCTTCACGAACGACCCGACGCGTGAGCCGAGGCGACCGAAGCCGCCGAGCCGGACCAGGTTCGCGGTGTCCCGCAGCGCCGACGGTGACGACACGAGGTCGAGCGGCGAGTCGAAGTTCGAGTCGATGTAACGGTCGAACTCCGCGTCGAAGATCGACGCGAGCCAGCGGCGCAGCCTCCGGTATCCGCCGGCTTCGTCGGGGCCGCACACCCGCGCGATCTCGGCGGTCATCTCGTCCGGATCGGCGTACACGTTCAGGGCGGTGCCGTCGGCGAAGCGTGCGTGGTAGCCGGGTGCGAGCGGGGTGAGGGCGAGCGCCGGGGTGGTCGAGTCGAAGGACTCGCCGACGGCGGCGAGCGCATCGGCGATCAGGTCCGGCATCGTCAGCACGCTGGCGCCGTTGTCGATGTCGTAGAGATGCCGGCCGTCCTCGAAGACCGGGTACGTGCCGACGCGACCCCCGACCGTGTTCTCACGCTCGAGGACGGTGACGCGCTTACCGGCTCCGGTGAGATGGAGCGCTGCGGACAACCCCGCGAGGCCCGCCCCCACCACGACGACGGACTCGGCGGGGCCACTGACGGATCTCATGCCTTCCCTCCCTGTGCGCGCGGCGTCGACTGCTCCACGCGGGTGCGCGCTTCCATGAACAACTGGAGAAAACCTACGGACGGATGCGGGTGCCGGTCGTCGTTCTGCCGGGCTTCGGATGGGGGCATGTCGGTGTTCCTCTGGTCGTCGCCGGAGCTGTGCGGACGTACGTATCGGGTTCTTCTCGGTCGGTTCGGGTGACGGCCCTCACGCCGCCTCGCTCCGTATTCGGAGCCGGGCGGCGAGCGGATGGGTCCGGTTCCCGGATCCCTGCCCGGCCGGTTCGGTCCCCTCTTTCGAACGGCGCGATACGGTCGATGTATGGCTGCCCGCAAGACCGCTGTGCTCCGCCGCCCACCGGAGACCGACGACTATCTCTACGAACCCACCGAGCGCCGGATCAGGGGTGAATGGTTCGGCCGGACCGTGGTCGACAGCAGCCGGGCGGTGCTGGTGTGGGCACCGGGCAAGCCCGTCCCGTTCTATGCCTTCCCCCGTGAGGACGTCCGGCTCGATCTGATCTCGGCCTCCCTGTCGCCCAGCCGCTCCCGGCAGGACGTGTGGCAGTGGTACGACATCGTCGTCGGCGACCGGCGGGCCTATTCACCGGTCTGTCAGCTCGACGTCGACGGACTCGACGACCGCCTCGTCTTCCAGTGGTTCCGGTGGGGCGAGACCGGGCCGGGCGAGGACCTCGACGAGGGCGAGCGGTGGTTCGAGGAGGAGACCGAAGTGTTCACCCATCCGCGCGATCCCCATCACCGCGTCGACGCACTGCGCAGCTCGCGCCACGTGCGGGTGACCATCGGTGACGTCGTGGTCGGCGAGACCCGCAACCCCGTGCTCGTGTTCGAGACCGGCCTCCCGACCCGTTACTACCTCCCGCCCGAGGACGTCGACTTCTCGGTGCTCGAGGAGTCGGAGTGGCGAACGAGCTGCCCCTACAAGGGCATCGCCCGGTACTGGTCGTTCTCCGGCACGCCGCCCGCCGACAACGTCGCATGGTCGTATCCCGAACCGTTCCCCGGCATGGAGTTCATCGAGGGATACGTGTGCTTCTACGACGACGCGGCGGAGATCACGGTCGAGGAGTGAGCGCGGCGGCTGCGGGACGCGTCGCCGCTCCGATCCCCGAGCCACGGGCCTGGCGTGCGCTGGCAGCCCTGTGCGTGGGCCTGTTCATCACCCTGCTCGACCAGTCGCTCGTCGCGGTGTCGCTGCCGCGCATCCGCGAGGATCTGGACGCGAGCATCAACCAGGTGGTGTGGGTCTCGGCGGCGTACCTCCTGACCTTCGCGGTGCCGCTGCTCGTCACCGGTCGTCTCGGTGACCGCTTCGGTCAGCGCAACGTCTATCTGGTGGGCATGGCGATCTTCACGGCCGCGGCCTTCGCGTGCTCGATGGCCCCGACGATCGAATGGCTGATCGCGCTGCGCGCGATCCAGGGGCTGGGCGGGTCGCTGATCAACCCGCAGCCGCTGAGCATCATCCACCGGATCTTCGCCCACCACCGGCGGGGTGCGGCCACCGGTGTGTGGAGCGCGGTGGCGAGTTCGGCAGGCCTGTTCGGGCCCGTCATCGGCGGGGTGCTCGTCGGCACCGGCGGATGGCGGTGGGTCTTCTTCGTCTACATCCCGCTGGGTCTGATCTCCTTGGTGATGGTTGCCCGGTACGTGCCGAAACTGCCGACGGGTGCCCGTCGCATCGATGTGCTGAGCGCCGTCGTCTCGCTGATCGCGGTCACCAGTGTGATCTTCTCCCTCCAGCAGGGTCCCGATGTCGGCTGGACCGTGTGGGTATGGGTCGTCCTCGCCGCCGGGATCGTGGCGTTCGGGATGTTCGTGCGCCTCCAGCGCACCGCGGCGGCGCGCGGCACCGAGGCCCTGGCCCCGCTCGAGTTGTTCGCTCACCGCAATTTCACCCTCGGGGTGACCGCCGTGGCCACCCTGGGGTTCACGGTCTACGCCGTCAACCTGCCGATCATGCTCTACCTCCAGGTCGGTCAAGGCCTGTCCGCGCAGCTCGCGGGGCTGATGCTGATCCCGATGGGGGTGATCTCGGTGATCATGGCTCCGCTCGTCGGACGGGTCACCGATCGGGTCGCTCCGGGCCGGATCTCCCGGATCGGTTTCTCCACGATGATCGCGGCGATGGCGCTGTTCGGTGTGGCGATGCACCTCGAAGCGACCGCCGGCTGGCTTCTTGTCCCGATAGTGCTGCTCGGCGTCGCCAACTCGTTGTGCTGGGCCCCGAACTCGACGATCGCCCTGCGCGACCTGCCCGGTGATCTCGTCGGCGCCGGTTCGGGTGTGTACAACACCGCTCGGCAGGTCGGTGCGGTGCTCGGTGCCGCCGCCCTCGGTGCGGTGATGCAGACGGGCGAAGGGACACTGAGTTTCGCCGCTGCGATGGGCAATGCTCTGCTGCTTCCGGTGGTCTTCCTGTTCATGGGCCTGGTCGCCGTCTCCCGTTTCCGGAACACGCCGCGGGTTACCGACGCAACAGGTGCGTGACCAGCCGGCCACCTTCCTCGAGCGACATGTGCGGAAGATAGGCACGACCGACCGCGATCCCGATGGCCGGTAGCGCCGCCGGGTCGGGGAACACCATGTAGAGCGGACGGTAGCGGGGCTGGAACTTCGCCTTGAACGCCAGCAGTGAGCGGAACCCGTAGACCGGTTCGAGAGTGCGGCCGAGCAGATCGAGCAGGGCATCGAAGGCCCCGCGGTCGAGTCCGGACGTACCGTCCACGCTCGCGAGCGGTGCACCCGACAAGCTCAGGAATTCGAGGCCCTCATCTGCGGCGGAACGTGCTGCGGAGGCGATGAGGAATTCCATCGCGGGCCGGAATCCGTCCGAACGTCGGCGCATGAAGTCCAATGTCAGACCCACAGCCTTTCCGTCCCGGTAGACCGGCATCCACGACGTGACGGCATGGACGTGCTCGTTCGCGTCGACCGCGAGCAGCAACCGGACTTCGGGGTCCCGCAGTTCGACGAGTCCTCCGAGTGTGAACCCCATCTCCGGCAGTCCCTTGTCGGCCACCCACTCCTCGGAGATGTCGACGATCTGCTCGGTCACCGACAGCGGCGCGGCGGCGAAGGTCGTCCACTTCGCTTCGATCCCGTCCTTGGCGGCACGGTTCAGCGCGGTGCGTACGTCCTGGAACTTCTTGCCCTTGAAGGCGAGATCCGCGAGATCGACGACGGTCTCCTCGCCCACCTGCAGGCATGTCCAGCCGTGGTCCCGGGCGATCGCAGCGGTGTCCTCACCCACCGAGTACAGGCACGGTGTCCATCCGTTGCCGAGGCAGTAGGCCGCGAACTCGTCCACCGCCCCGGTCAGCGACGAGCGCTCACCGATCGGATCGGCCGTGGTCAGCGCGACACCCGAGTGCACTCGATACGCGACGGCGTGCCGGCCGTCGGCGCTGAACCAGTACCTGTTTCCCGCCCAGGTCGTCATCCACGACATCGGGCCGCCGCCCGGACAGTGCAGGAGTTCTCGCACCCGTTGCTCGTCGCCGAGGTCGACCCCGAGAGGCGCAACGAGGAAGCTGCGCAGCATCAGGGCGCAGAAGGCGACCCAGACGATCACGCCGGTCCACTCGAACAGCAGGGTGGCCACGGTGTCGAGGGGCATGACGGGCGGTTCGACGAGCTGGAGGTAGACCGGTGGAAGGAGCCGCCGAGGTGCGTCGCGGAGCAAGGTGCCGATGCCGGGATCCCGATCGAATCCGTCGGCCGCCAGCGTGCCCACCACCAGGTACGTCACGAGCGCGATGCCTGCGGCCGCCGCGGTCCCGGCCCAGACCCGGCGATAGGTTCCCTGCGGTGCGCGGACATCGAACAGGGTGCGGGTCAGCAGCAACACGGCGAGCACGGTGACCAGAGCGAGCAGCGGTGCGAGTTCCATGGACAGAGAGCTGTGGCGGTGAATTCCGTACAGCAGTGACCGGGCCTCGTCCTGTTCGGTTACGCGGACGATCGTGCTCGCGGCGGCCACCGCGATCAGCACGATATGTCCTCCCACCGAAAGGAACCATGCCGCCCGCCGTCCTCGACGCAACCCTTCGGCACCGATCAGCAGCAGGATCGACGGCAGGAGGTTGGCCACCAGCGGGCCGACTCCCGACAGGCGCAGGGCCTGCTGCCCTTTCCGGCACTCGTCGCGGAGTGCCGGATCGGCGCAGACGTCCACCAGTTCTCGTGGACTGTAGGGAACCTGCTCGAACAATTCGCGTAGCGCGGACAGCGGGCCGATCGAGTGTGGGGAGAACGCAGCGAAGATCGGGCCGAGCACGCTCGCCGCGACGACGAGTGCGACGAGCGTGCGGCGTTCCCGGATGGTGCCGCCGAGCACCGGACGGCGCACACCGCGACCGAAGAGGAGCGGGCCGGCGAGCAACCCGGCCAGCGCGACCGTCACCCTGTTCACGTCTTGCAGGTGCCCGGCGAACAGCGCTGCGGTCACCAGGAACACCAGCAGGAGGGTCCGGATGCGGCGACGCCACAGGGTGCCCATCGCGGTGGTGGACGCGAGCAGGACGCCCAGCACCCAGGCCACCGGGTCCTCGGTGAGGTGGGTGTGCAGTTCCCGCCCCCACAGGTTCGGCACCAGCGAAGCGATCTGGGCCACGAGCAACGCCAGTGCCGCCCCCAGCCCCTGCGAGACGAGAGCGGCGAGCGTGAACCTGCGACTGCCGATGCGACGTTCGACCGGCACCGCGACGGCGAGGATCGCGATACTTCCGAGCACGTACTCACCGAGGCCGGAGGCGAACAACCCCGAGGTCCACAATGTCCACACGTGCCCGTCCGCGATGTTCGGGATTCCGAGCGACACCTCGGATGCCGTCGCGCGCGACGGGCCGCTCCGCGTCGAACCGGTGGCGACCGCCAGGAACCAGAGCAGCACGAGGAGTCCGCACGAGACGGGTGCCCGGAGCACCGCCGCCCCGATGCGGGACGTCAGTTGCCGAGCCCGAGCCGTTGTGCGAGCCATGGCAACTCCTTCTCGAGACCTGCGGACCACAGGGCGAAGCTGTGTGTCCCCGGCAGTTCGGTGAGGTGGACGTCCATCCCCGCCTCCCGAGCCGCCGCGGCGAGTTGTTCCACCCCGGTACGGTATTCGGAATCGTCGAGTCCCACCACGAAAGCACCGGCGGAGTCGGGATACCGGTTGCGTGCGAGCAGTTCGGCAGGATTGTTGCGGGCGAATGCTTCCGCATCGCCGCCGAACACATCCCGGATCGTCGAGGCCCGATCGCCGATGGTGGGCTCGGCCTGTCCCGACATGTCGAGGAAGGTCGGGTAGACGTCGGGGCGGGTGGTGGCGAGTTGCAGTGCGCATGTTCCGCCGTACGACAGTCCGCCGACAGCCCACGCCTTCGGATCGTCGTCGATCTGCACGTTGTCCCGGACCCAGGCCGGCACGTCGACGGCGAGATAGGTTGCCGCGTTGCCGAGATGCGAATCCACGCACAACGGGTTGTCGAATTGGCCTCCGGTACCGTCCGCAAGCACGACGACCGGTGCCAGGCCCCGGTGCTCGGCGGCGTAGGCATCCATGGTCTGTGCGAGACGCCCGCCGACGAGCCAGTCCTCCGGGCTTCCCGGTTGTCCGGCGAGCAGGACCAGCACGGGCAGTTCGGGTCTCGGATCCGAGAAGTATGCGGGCGGGAGGTAGACGCGTGCCTCTCGCGCCCGGAATCCGGAGACCGTCCCGGGAATCGTCACGGACGTGACCGCTCCGGTCGCGGGCAGGTCGGCCGGCGCCGACCAGTTCTCCAACGCTACGGTCCGCGACGCCCGGACGGACGGGTCGTCGAAGGAGATGCTTCGGTAATCGCTGATGCCGAGAGCGGCCCGCACGGTGGGATAGGCGTCGTAGACCGCGTTGATCCGGCCCGCGGCAGCGATCACGACGAGCACCGCCGCCACCACGAGTGCCGCCGCGACGACGGGACGAGTCCGGTCGCGGCCGCGTACGAACCATCGTCCGATCAGGAACGCGACGCCGAGCAGTGCCACCGCCACCCATCCGTAGACCACCCACGGCACACGGTCGGGGAAGGGCTTCCACACCTTCTCGACCAGGAGTGCTGCCCCGGCTGTGAGTGCGACAACCGTGAGCGCCGCGACAGGGACGCCGCGCACGAACCATGAGCGGTGCCTGCGGGCGAGCAGCACCGCCAGACCTGTCACTGCGAGAACGGCGAAGATCGCGACCGCAGGTCGCGTGGTCAGCGGTGCACCCAGCACCGACTCCTCGATCCCGGCCCAGGACATGACGATCAGTATGCGCGACGTCCCGGGGCGACCGGGCTCATGAGAACTTCATTCTCATGAACAATAATTACATTTGCAAATGAGGGAATTTGCGCTACTGTAAAACTTCATGACTGCAGCTACATCGGATGCCGCCCGCGAGGCGACACTCTCCCATCGCGAACGCAAACGCGCACGCACCTGGACCGCGATCCACCTCGCCGCCGCCGATGCTGCAGCACACCATGCCCGCCTGTCCGACATCACCGTCGAGGCCATCACCGAACAGGCGGAGGTCTCGCCGCGCACCTTCTTCAACTACTTCAAGTCGAAGGAGGACGCCGTCCTCGGCCTGTCCTCCCCGGTCATCGACGACGACATCGCCGACGACTTCGACTTCGCGCCGGGCGACGATCCGGTCGAGAAGGTCGCCTTCCTGCTCCTCGCGGTCTTCCGCACCGCGAGTCGGCGTGCGATCGGCTACGACGAGTACATCGCGCTCATGGACCGCCACCCCGAACTCGCGCGCAGACGTTTCCAGCACATCGACGACGTCGAGGCCGTCGTCGCCGAACTCGTCACCACCCGCCTGGCCGCGATTCGACTCGCGGACGGCGCCCTCGCACGGGAGAACGCCGTCGAGGACACCGCCGACATGATCGTCACGGTCGCCGGCGCCCTCATGCGCTCCGCGATGCGCCCGCTGCTCACCACCCCCGGGAAGACGGAGGCGGACGCCGACTCGGTCCTGCACCGCACCTGCCTCCTGTTCCGGGAGGTCACACGACGGTGAACACGTCCTCCCCGGACGAGGACGAAAGAGCCTCGTCCACACCGGAACAGAGCGCTCCCCGCGTCACCTTCGTCTTCGCGGGTCTCATGCTCGCCATGCTGGCCGCATCGCTCAACCAGACCGCCCTGAATCCCGCCCTGCCGACCATCGTCGGCGAACTCCACGGGGTGGACCGGATGCTGTGGGTCATCACCGCCTACATCCTCGCCTCGACGATCATGATGCCCGTCTACGGAAAACTCGGAGATCTCTTCGGCCGCAAGCCACTCCTGCTCATCGCGTTGACGATCTTCGTCGTCGGCTCGACGATCGGCGCTCTCGCCGGCGACATCACGTGGCTCATCGTAGGCCGGGCGGTCCAGGGAGCCGGAGGCGGAGGGCTGATGGTGTTGTCCCAGGCCACGATCGCCGACGTGATTCCCGCCCGTCAGCGAGGCAAGTACCTCGGCATCATGAGCAGCGTCTTCGCCGTGTCGTCGGTGGCCGGGCCGCTGCTCGGCGGATGGTTCACCGAGGGGCCGGGCTGGCGATGGGTGTTCTGGATCAACCTGCCGCTCGGCGCCGTCGCGATCGCGGCGGCGTCGGTCTTCCTGCGACTGCCCCGCGTGTCCGGTTCCGGTCGGCGTATCGACGTCCTCGGCATGGCGGTACTATCCGTCGTCACAACGCTTTTCGTCCTGGTGGCGACCTGGGGTGGCTCGCGGTACGCATGGTCGTCACCGCTGATGGTCGCGCTGATCGCCGGAACCGTGGCGGGTGCGGTGCTGTTCGTCGCCGTGGAACGGCGCGCCGCCGAACCTGTGATCGGCCTGCATCTGTTCCGCGACCGCAACTTCGACGTCGTCACCGCCGCCGGACTCGTCATGAGCGTCGCCCTGTTCGGCGTGGCCGCATACATGCCCACCTACCTCCAGATGGTCGCGGGCACGAGCGCCACCGCCGCCGGCCTGCTGATGCTCCCCATGATGGGCGCACTGTTCCTGACGTCGACACTGGCGGGACGGTTCGTGACGAGAACCGGCCGCTACAAACGGATTCCGATCACCGGATCGGTCTTCGTCGCAGCCGGCCTGGTACTCCTGTCGACCCTCGGGGCCGACACACCGATCTGGGTGCTGTGCTGCTGGTTCGCCGTGCTCGGTGTCGGATTCGGCATGTCGATGCAGCTTCTCGTGCTGGTCGTGCAGAATTCCTTCCCCGTCGAGGAGGTCGGCACCGCGACGGCGGGCAACAACTACTTCCGGCAGATCGGCGCGACCCTCGGTTCCGCCGTCGTCGGCAGCGTGTTCGCCACGCGCCTGGCAGCCGGACTGTCCGGAACCGGCATCGACGATCCCGATTCGCTCGCCCCCGGCGCGGTCCAGGCTCTGTCCGACGCGCTCCGGCAGCCCGTCCTCGAGGCGTACAACGACGCGCTCGTGCCGATCTACCTGTACATCGCGCCGCTCGTGGTGCTCGCGGGGGTCCTGTTGTGTCTCGTCGTCGAGAAACCCCTCGCGACCACCATCGTGCGGAAGAACGATCCGGTCTCTAGCGACCCGGCAGCCACTGCATCGACTTGACGAAGGGGGCGAGCATCTTGGCCCACACCCGCCGCGGGATCCCGCGCGGACCGTCGAGGTTGAGCAGCCGTGTCGTCGCGATCGTCTGTGCCTCGGTGTACTTGTACAGGCCTTCCGCGCCGTGGCGACGGCCCATCCCGGAGATGCCCATGCCACCCATCGGCGCGTCGGTGCTCCCCCACGCCGGTGCGTACCCCTCGTCGACGTTCACCGTGCCGGCACGCACCCGCGCCGCGACGGCCTCGCCCTGTGCCTTCGTCGCGGCCCACACCGAGGCATTGAGTCCGTACTCGGTGTCGTTGGCCTCGCGGATCGCTTCCTCGACGTTCTCCACCGGGTAGATCGACACCACCGGCCCGAACGTCTCGTTCCGGTAGCACTCGGCGTCCTCGGGCACGTCGGTGAGCACCGTGGGTTCGAAGAACAGCGGGCCGAGATCGGGCCGCGCCTTCCCGCCCGCGACGACGGTCGCGCCCTTGGCGACGGCATCCTCGACGTGCCGCGTCACCGTCTTGACCTGGCTTTCGCTGATGAGGCATCCCATCTCGGTGCCGAAGTCGTAGGCGGCACCGAGCGCCATCTCGCGCACTCGCGCACCGAACATCCGGACGAACTCCGGCGCGATGGACTTCTCGACGTAGATCCGCTCGATCGAGATGCACAGCTGCCCGGAATTGGAGAAGCACGCCCGCACCGCAGCGTTCGTGACCTCGCGCAGGTTCACCCCGGCCGTGACGATCATGGGGTTCTTGCCTCCGAGTTCGGCGGAGAACCCGATGAGGCGCCGGCCGGCCTGCTCGGCGAGCAGACGTCCCGTCTCCGACGAACCGGTGAACATCAGGTAGTCGGCATTCTCGACGATCGCGGTGCCCACCACGGTTCCGGGACCGGTGACCACGGCGAAGACGTCGCGGGGAACGCCGGCCTCGTAGAGGAGTTCGACGACGGCGAGAGCACAGTACGGGGTCTGGCTGTCCGGCTTGAGCACCACGCTGTTGCCGGCGAGCAGGGCGGGGATCGCGTCCGACACCGCCAGCGTCATCGGGTAGTTCCACGGCGCGATCACGCCGACGACGCCCTTGGGATGGTGCAGGACGGTGGTCTTCGTCAGCCCCGGCAACATGCCCGTGGCCTTGCGGGGGCGCAGCAGCTTCGGCGCGACGCGCGCGTAGAACCGCGCGGTCATCGAGATGTCGAGCACCTCTTCCTGGGCGGAGACACGGGACTTGCCGGTCTCGGCCTGCGCCATGTCCATGAGCTGCTCGCGCCGGGAGAGCACGAGCTCGCGGTAGCGGTGCATGATCGCGGCGCGCTTGTCCACGGGCAGCTTCGCCCACGCGACCTGCGCCGCGCGGGCCCGCTCGATCGCGGTCTTCGCGTCCTCGGCGGTGCCGACCGGCACGGTGGCCAGCTCCCGGCCGGTGAAGGCCTCGACGACGGGGCGGGTGGTCCGCTCGGCGGCATCGGGGATCGCGATGAGGTCGGCAAGACGCTGGAAGGTCGCAGCGCTCGGAGCTGGCATGATGCACCCCTACCGGTGAGTAGTACTTGCAGTTTCACCAAACCTACCCGGGTGGGGTGTGCGCTGTCACACAGGCGTGGCGTCGAGCCCGGTCTCCCGGTCGTCGCGTCGCTCGGGACCTGCTTCGACGATCCCCTGGGCGACCTCCGCGAGGAGGACGTTGCTGTCCTGTGAGAGCCGGCGCAACAGTTCGAAGGCCGCGACGGCATCGATGCCGAAGCGCTCCATGATCATGCCCTTCGCCTGCCCGATGATGTCGCGGGTCGCCAGGGCGGACGCGAACTGCCCCTGATTACGCGCCGCGCTCATCGCCATCGCGGCGTGGGCTGCCAGGACCTCGGCGGTCGCCTCCCCGAGAGGATCGAACGCGTCAGCTCGGGCGGAGAACATGTTCAGCGCGCCCATGCTCTCCTTGTCGAGATACAGCTGGAACGACAAGGCGCTGAGCACACCCGCGCCCACCGCGGCCTTCGCGAAACGCGGCCAGCGTGTCTCCGTCCGGAGGTCTTCGGAGCGCACGACGAGGTACTTGAAGCTCGCATCGAGGCACGGGCCCTCACCGAACTGTTCCTGGACGTCGTCGAGGTGTTCGGCGAGCTCCGACGTCGCGGCAAGGGAGCGGAAGTGCTTCCCCCCTGTCACGATGAGGATGTCGGCACAATCAGTGCCTTCCACCAGTTCGACCGCGGCCGCGGTCACGCCGCGCAGGGTCTCGTCGAGATCGGACGGGTGGTAGAAACCGCGCGCGAGCTGCGCCATGCGGCGGCCGATATCGCCCGCTTCCGCCGAACGTGTCATAGGAACATCCTCTCTCCCGCAGAACCCGTCACCCGACGGATCCGACGACCGGATCACCCGGCTCCGCGAGTCTTGCACGGCCGCCCCACCTTCGGAACACGACCTCTTCCGTTTTACCCCGTTAAGCTGTACGAGTGGATCCACCGGTCACCCGGTACCTGCCCCGTGACGGTCACAACCTGGCCTACGGGGTGGTCGGCGCAGGTCCCGCCGACGTCGTGTGGTTCTTCGAGGTCCAGATGCACCTGGATCTGCTGTGGACCGATCCCTACATGCACTCGCTCTTCGAACGCCTGGCGACCTACTCACGCGCCGTCTACTTCCAGCGCCGCGGTTTCGGGCTCTCCGATCCCGTCGATCACGTGCCCACCATCGAACAGCAGGCGGAGGACGTCCTCGCCGTCATGGACGCCGAGCAGATCCGGCACGCGACACTCGTCGGGATCCACAGCACGTGCGGACCGCAGGTGCTCGTCGCGGCGACCGCTCCCGAACGTGTCAACGCGTTGATGCTCGTCGCGCCGTACTGCGAACCGCTGCTCGACTACGACCGGCCGCCGCGCGGATGGACGGAACCCGAGGTCATCGAGTTCGTCGAGTCGTGGCGCGCGGCCGTCCGGCACTGGGGTGAGGGACTCACGGTGCCGTTGACCGACTCGCACGTCGACAGTCCCTACAACCGCCGGTTGATGGCCATGCTCGAGCGGTGCTCGGCGTCGCCGAGCACGATGAGCGCGCACCTCGAGGCGAGTCTGCGGATCGACTATTCGCACGCCCTCGGGTCGGTGCAGTGCCCCACGAAGGTGGTGCTGGTGTCCGGGGGTTCGATACCGGTGGCCCCGGCGAGATATCTGGCCGGCCTGGTGCCGCACGGAGAACTGGTGGTCACCCGGCCGTCACCACGCGGCGCCGCGCTCGGCGAAGCGTGGTCACAGGTCCAGACCATGGTCGAGGAACTCGTCCGCGGGTCCGTCCCACCCGTCGACGCCGGCCGTCGTTTCGCGGCGACCCTGTTCACCGACATCGTCGGGTCGACCAAGCTCCTCGCACGCATCGGCGACACGTCCTACCGGGCCCTGCTCGCACGTCACGAACGCGACGTCCGGTTCGCCGTGACCGAAGCGGGCGGGCGGCTGGTGAGCACCGTCGGGGACGGCACCTTCAGCCTGTTCGACGGGCCCGTGGCCGCCGTGCAGTGCGCGGCACGGATCGTCGAGGAGGCGCGCCGTCTCGGGTTCGAGGTGCGTGCCGGGGTGCACGCCGGCACCGTCGAGCCGACCGGCACGGACGTCACGGGCCTCACTGTGCACGTGGGCGCGCGCATCGGCGCCGCGGCCCGCCCCGGGGAAGTGCTCGTCTCGCGCCACGCGCGCGAGCTGACCGGCGGATCGGGACTGCAGTTCGCCGACCGGGGGTCGCGTCGGCTCGCCGGCGTTCCGGGCAAGGTTCACCTCTTCGCCCTGGCTGGCGGGCAGCCGACCCTGCAGGCGCCGCGCAGGCACGTCTCGCTCAACCCCTTCGACCGTGCCGTTCTGCGGGCGGCGCGACGCACACCACAGGTGTTGCGTTCCGCTGCCGCGCATGCGAACGCCCGGCAGCGGCGTCGCTCGGAGGAGAACTGAAGGGCCGGCCGGCTCGTCAGCCGCCCGTGTAGAACGCGCTCGTCCGGTCGGCGGCAGCGCGTGCCTGTTCGGGGTCCTCGCCGGCGGCGATGTCGGCCTCGCACCAGGCTGCGCTGCTGTCGCGAGCGAACTGCAGCCCCTCCTCCGACATCGACCAGGATTCGAATTCCTTCGGGTCCACCGATTCTCCCGATTCGAGGTGCAGGCCGAGTCCGAGAAGTGCCAGGTCCCAGCCGATACCGACCGCACCCGGACCGTACTGCTCCCAGTGCTCGTCGGGACGAGCGATGTGCGAGAGTTCCAGTCGTGCACGGTCTCCCGGTTCGGAGAGGATCGACACCTCGATCCAGCTGACCTGTCCCGCGAATTCCCATGTCGCCGTGAACATCCGCGGCGGCTCGCAGGTGAGAATCTCGCCACCGGCGTTGCCTTCGAGCTGGTACCGGCCACCGACCTCGAGGTCGCCCTCGACAGGCAGGAACCAGCGAGGGATGCGCTGCGGATCGGTGCACGCCTCCCACAGGTCCTCGGCGCTCGTGCGGTAGCTGCGCGAGACCGTGACGACCTTGGCCTCGCGCCCCTCGACGGTGCGGCGCCCGACCGTGCGGCGATTCGTCTCGTTGCTCGTGATCACGTTCTTCATGAGGATCTCCTTCTCTCGTCGGTTCGACGGACCTCGGGCGCGACGGCATCCCGACTCCGCCGCTCGCGCTTGCCGCGCGCGATCTCGGTCTCCAGGGCGTCGAGCGCCGCAAGGACCGGCGGGTGCAGGCCCGCGAGCCAGTTCTCGAGTTCCACGAGGACCGCGGGATCGAGTTCGTAGAAGCGGCGGGTGCCGTCCTTGTGGACGACGGCGAACCGCTGGTCGCGCAGGATCTTGAGATGTTGCGAGACGGCCGGCTGGGAGATCGAGAACTCCCGGCCGATCGCCGCGACGATCTCACCCGCCGTCTGCGCACCGCCCGCGAGCAGTTCGAGAATGCGGCGCCGGACCGGATCTGCGAGGACCTCGAACCCGTGCATGCACCCCACTATATAAGTTTCTACTTATATTGGCCAGAAGCGCGGTCCCGCTCCCTAGACTTCGATATATGACGACAACGACGCGCGTCTCCGAGGAAAAGGTCGACCGAGCGGTCATCGACAACCGGGCCCCCTCCGTCGCCCGTCTGCTGCTCGACCGAGTGTCCACCACCCCCGACGAGGAGGCCTTCCGCTTCCCCGACGGAGCCGGCGGCTGGACGTCGGTCACCTGGGAACAGACCGGAGACCGGGTGCGACTGCTCGCAGCAGGCCTGATCTCCCTGGGCGTCGAATCCGAGGATCGCGTGGCCCTCGCCTCGTCGACTCGGTACGAATGGGTGCTCTCCGACCTCGCCGTCATGTGCGCGGGCGCCGCGACGACCACCGTCTATCCCACCACCCACGCCGACGACGTCGCGTTCATCGTCGCCGACTCCGGCAGCCGGATCGTCATCGCCGAGGACGCGGCGCAGGTCGAGAAGCTCGTGGCTCACCGCGGTGATCTCCCCGAGGTCATGAAGGTCGTCGTCCTCGACGGGCCCGGCGACGGCGACTGGGTGATCGGCTTCGACGAACTCGCCGAGCTCGGCCGCGGCCTGCTCGCCGAGGATTCCGGAACCGTGCTGAACCGGATCCACAGCATCAAGGCCGAGCACCTGGCCACCCTCATCTACACCTCGGGCACCACCGGCAAGCCCAAGGGCGTGCGTCTGCCGCACTCGGCGTGGACCTACGAGGCCGCCGCCATCGATGCGCTGCACATGCTCACCTCCGACGACCTGCAGTATCTGTGGCTGCCGCTGTCGCACGTCTTCGGCAAGGTGCTGCTCACCCTCCCCCTGCAGATCGGCTTCCCCACCGCGGTGGACGGCCGTGTCGACAAGATCGTCGAGAATCTTGCGATCGTTCGCCCGACCTTCATGGGCGCGGCCCCGCGCATCTTCGAGAAGGCGCACGCACGCGTCGAAGGGATGATGGAGGAAGAAGGCGGCGCCAAGAAGAAGATCTTCGACTGGGCCGTGGGCGTGGGCCGGAAGGTGTCGAAGGCACGACAGGCCGGCAGGTCGCCCGGCCTGCTCGACAATCTGCAGCACGGCCTCGCCGACAAGCTGGTCTTCTCCACCGTTCGCGAACGCTTCGGCGGCCGGCTGCGGTTCTTCATCTCCGGTTCGGCGGCACTCAACCCCGACGTCGGCGAATGGTTCGACGCCGTCGGCATCCCCGTCCTCGAGGGTTACGGTCTCACCGAGACCTCGGCGGCGACGTTCGTCAACCGTCCCTACGCCAACCGGATCGGCACGGTGGGCTGGCCCGTCCCGGGCACCGAGGTCCGCATCGCGGAGGACGGTGAGGTGCTCGTTCGCGGCCCCGGTGTGATGACCGGCTACCACAACCGGCCCGAGGCGACCGCGGAGTCGCTCTCCGACGACGGGTGGTTCGGCACCGGGGACATCGGCAGCCTCGACGACGAGGGCTACCTGCGCATCACCGACCGCAAGAAGGACATGTTCAAGACGTCGCAGGGCAAGTACGTCGCTCCGTCGTCGCTGGCAGCGACGTTCAAGGGTATGTGCCCGTATGCGTCGGAGATCGTCGTCTACGGCGAGGGTAAGCCTTACTGCGTGGCGCTCGTGGCGTTGGATCCGGAGTCCGTCGGCGAATGGGCGACCAAGAACGGTGCGGGCGGCTCGTTCGAGGAGATCGCGCGGCACGAGAAGACCCACGAGCTGATCTCCGGGTACATCGACGAGCTGAACCTGCAGATCAACCGATGGGAGCAGATCAAGAAGTTCACGATCATCGAACGCGAACTGTCGGTCGAGTCGGGCGACCTGACGCCGAGCATGAAATTGCGCAGGAAGGTCGTCGTCGACAATTTCGCGGACAGGCTGACCGGCCTCTACGACAAGTGACGTCCTATCCTGGATCTCATGATGAGTAGTGCACGACCGAATTTCCTGCAGCGGATCGGCTACATGTTCGGTCGCACGCTACCGCCCGAGATGCGGGAGTGGGTACGTGACGACGTCCTCGGCCCCGGCGGATCACGCCGGTACCTGCTGCGATGGAACCTGCCCATCGTTCCGCTGCTCCTGCTGTTCCTGTTGATCCCCGGGCCGGTGTGGATCCCGATCGCGATGATGCTGTTGCTGCTGCTGCCGTGGATCTACTTCTCGGTGGCGTTGATGCCCATCTGGCAACGGCATCGGCTCCAGCAGCACGGTCTCGATCCCGACCTGCTCAGCGCGAAGGCACGCGCCCGCGCCGCGCGCGAACGTGAGGACTACGAGCGCCGTTTCGGCCGCGCGTCCTGACCGGACCTCACACCGTACGGGGCACGGCGTCCGCTTATCCTCACACCATGAGTGACGCCACTGCCTTCACAGCCACCGCCGACCTCGCCGACGAGATCGGCCCGGACATCCGCAGCTGCGACACGCAGTTCATCCAGTTCGGCGGCCGCGCCGAGTTCGCCGGCCCCATCACCACCATCCGCTGCTTCCAGGACAACCTGCTCGTCAAGCAGACCCTCTCCGAGCCGGGCAACGGCGGCGTGCTCGTCGTCGACGGCGGCGGCAGCATCCACACCGCGCTCGTCGGCGACATCATCGCCGGACGCGGCGTCGACAACGGCTGGGCCGGGGTCATCGTCAACGGCGCGGTCCGCGACTCCGCGATCCTGCGCACGCTCGACATCGGCATCAAGGCCCTCGGCACCAACCCGCGCAAGAGCACCCAGACGGGTTCGGGTGAGAAGAACGTGCCCGTCGAGATCGGCGGCGTGACCTTCAACCCCGGCGAGATCGTCTACAGCGACTCCGACGGCGTCGTCGTCCGCGACGAGAGCTGATCACCGAGCGCGCGGGTCACCGCATCATTCGTGCGCGACCCGCGCGCTCGCACCGGCGATCTCCACCACGTCGCCCACCTTCAGCTGACGGCCGCGACGCTCCTCCACCTCGCCGTTGACCGACACGAGGCCGTCGGCGATCACTTCCTTGGCTTCTGCACCCGATTCGATAAGGCTCGCGAGCTTGAGGAACTGACCGAGCCGGATCGACTCGTCACGGATCGGTACATCGAATGCGTCGGACATGGCACCCATTGTCCCCGACACTGGATCCATGGCCCGCCCCAGCATCATCTGGTTCCGTCGTGATCTCCGACTGAACGATCTGCCCGCTCTGCTCTCCGCCACCGAGGCCGCCGACGACGTCCTCGCCCTGTTCGTCCTCGACGACACACTGCTCCGCTCCTCCGGGGCGCGGCGTCGCGACTTCCTCATGGGTTGCCTGCGAGCACTCGACCGGGATCTCGGCGGGCGCCTGCTCGTCGTCCGGGGAGACCCCGCGACGGTCGTGCCGGCGGTGGTCGCCGAGTTCGATGCGACCGCGGTCCACATCAGCTCCGATCACGGCCCGTACGGCACGCGACGCGACCGCGCGGTCGCCGACGCTCTCGGCGATGTTCCGTTGGTGGCCACCGGTTCCCCGTATGCCGTCACCCCCGGCCGCGTGACCAAACCCGACGGCACTCCCTACAAGGTGTTCTCGGCCTTCCGACGCGCCTGGAACGACCACGGATGGCACACGCCCGCAGCGACCGGGCCGGACACCGCCGACTGGGTGGACCCGAGCGGCTGCTCCGCACGTGTCCCGATTCCGGACGAGGGTGACGAGCCCACACCGCCCGCCGGTGAAGCAGCCGCGGTGGAACGGTGGCAGGAGTTCCTCGACGACGGTCTCGAGCGGTACGCTACCGACCGCGACCGGCCGGCCTTCGACGGCACCAGCGGACTCTCCCCCTATCTGAAGTTCGGCTGCGTCCATCCGCGGACCCTGTTGCACGATCTGCGGAACCGATCGGACGAAGGCGCCGTTACCTTCCGCAGCGAACTGGCATGGCGCGACTTCTACGCCGACGTCCTGTTCCACCGCCCCGAGACCGCACGCACCAACTACAACAGCGACTTCGACGCCATCACCTACGATTCCGGGCCCGACGCCGATGCCCTGTTCACCGCGTGGTGCGAGGGCCGCACGGGCTTTCCGATCGTGGATGCCGGGATGCGGCAGCTCCTCGCCGAGGGGGTCATGCACAACCGGGTACGGATGATCGTCGCGTCGTTCCTCACGAAGGACCTGCACCTGCCGTGGTGGCGCGGGGCACGGCATTTCATGAAGCATCTTGTGGACGGCGATCTGGCATCCAACCAACACAACTGGCAGTGGACGGCGGGCAGCGGCACCGACGCCGCCCCGTACTTCCGGGTGTTCAACCCGACGCGGCAGGGCGAGAAGTTCGATCCGACGGGTGAATACGTGCGCAGATGGGTACCCGAACTGCGGAGCGTCGACGGCGCCCGTGTGCACAGTCTGCCCGACGGCCCTCCGGTCGGATATCCGGAACCGGTCGTCGATCACGCGCACGAACGTCGTGTGGCTCTGGACAGATACGAGCGAATTCGCTCACCCCGATGAGAAAGACGGCGAAACGACCCATCCGGTCGTATCGGTGCTCCGAACAACTTCTGGACGGACACCGTGTTCGCCGTAGAACCAACGAAAGGACACCCAGTGCGCGCACTCGTCGAAGCCGCTTTCATGGCCATCCACACCCCGCTCGTCGACGCATACACCTTCCTGATCAGCATCCTTCCTGCTTGAGTGGATACGGCGCCGGAGCCCGCTCCGGCGCCGTGACCACCGGGACAGCATCGACAACGGGAGGTAGAGCATGGGGATCGAGTTCTCGAGCGTTGTCGACGCACCGCGCGACGATGTGTTCGACTGGCACGCCCGTCCGGGCGCCATCCTTCGCCTGATCCCACCCTGGCAACCGATGAACGTCGTCGCCGAGGCCGATTCACTCGAGTCCGGCACGGCCGTCCTCGGTCTCCCCGGCGGGCTGCGCTGGATCTCCCGGCACAATCCCGAAGATTACGACCCGCCCGCACGTTTCGTCGACGAACTCTCGCACGACGGCCCGCTGTCGCGCCCCGCCACCGTGATCGGTTCGTGGCGGCACGAACACCGCTTCGACGCCGTCGACGAGTTCCGTACCCGCGTCACCGATCGCGTCGACACACCGATACCGGGCCGTTTCCTCACCCAGACCTTCCGTTACCGCCACCGTCAGCTCGCCGATGATCTTGCGAGCCACCGTTGGTCGCACGCGCAGGGCATCCGGCCGGCGACCGTCGCGGTGACCGGGTCGAGCGGACTCGTGGGCACCGCCCTGACGGCCTTCCTGTCCACGGGCGGATACCGGGTGATCCGGCTCGTCCGCCGACCGTCGCGGCGACCGGACGAACGACACTGGGACCCCCACCATCCGGCGCCCGACCTGCTCGAAGGTGTCGACGCCGTCGTCCATCTGGCGGGTGCCTCGATCGCCGGCCGGTTCACCGACTCGCACAAGGCCGCGATCCGCGACAGCCGGATCGAACCGACACGACGACTCGCCGAACTCGCCGCGAAGACCCCCAACGGCCCCGCGACCTTCGTCTCCGCGTCCGCGATCGGGCTCTACGGGTACGACCGCGGCGACACCCCGCTCGACGAGCGTGCCTCCCGTGGAACGGGTTTCCTCGCCGACGTCGTCACCGACTGGGAGGCCGCCGCGCGTCCCGCGGAAAAGAAGGGCCTGCGGGTGGTGCACGTACGCACCGGCATCGTCCAGACACCCCGCGGCGGCACACTGCAGTTGATGCGGCCGCTGTTCGCGAGCGGTCTCGGAGGCCGGCTCGGCAACGGTCGGCAGTGGTTCTCCTGGATCGACATCGACGACCTCGTCGACGTCTACCACCGCGCGCTCACCGATCCCGCCCTGACCGGGCCGGTGAACGCCGTTGCACCGCAGCCGGTGCGCAACGAGGAGTACACGCGGGTGCTGGCGTCGGTGCTGCACCGTCCCGCGCTGTTGCCCGTACCCGGTTTCGGACCCCGATTGCTGCTCGGCGACGAGGGCGCTCGCGAGGTCGCCCAGGCCGACCAGTTCGTCGTCCCGAAGGCCTTGCTCGACATCGGGTATCGATTCCGGCGTCCCGATCTCGAAGCGTCGCTGCGCCATCAACTCGGCCACATCCTGGAGGAGACGTGAGCGAAACCCGCATCCTCGTCACCGGAGCGACCGGTTACATCGGTGGCCGGCTCGCTCCGCGACTGCTCGAGGCGGGTTACCGCGTACGGGTCTTCGTCCGCAGCCCCGACAAGTTGCACGACGTACCGTGGGCGAGCGACGTCGAGATCACCCGCGGCGACCTCGACGACCCCGAATCCCTGCGTGAGGCCTGCCGCGATATCGATGTCGTGTACTACCTGGTGCATTCGATGGGCGGCCGCGACGAGTTCGTCGATGCGGAGAAACGGGCCGCGCAGAATGTCGCCGACGCCGCACGCAGCAGCGGTGTCTCCCGCATCGTGTACCTCGGCGGTTTGCACCCCGATTCGAGTGAACTCTCGCCACACCTGTACTCACGCGCACAGGTCGGACGCATCCTGATGGAGTCCGGAGTGCCCACACTCGTGCTGCAGGCCGGCGTCGTGATCGGCTCGGGTTCAGCGTCGTTCGAGATGATCCGGCACCTGAGCAATCGACTGCCGGTGATGACGACCCCACGGTGGGTGAACAACCGGATCCAGCCCATCGCTGTACGCGACGTCCTGCACTATCTGGTCGCCGCCGCCGACGCTCCCCTCCCCCGCAGCGGCGCCTACGACATCGGCGGGCCCGACGTCCTGCGGTACGGCGAGATGATGCAGCAGTACGCGGAGGTTGCCGGGCTGACGAAACGACGGATCCTCGTCCTTCCGGTTCTCACACCGAAACTCGCCGGGCTGTGGATCGGTTTCGTCACACCGATTCCCCCTGGTCTCGGTCGCGCGCTCCTCGAATCGCTGTCCACCGACGCGGTGATGGGCAACCACGACATCGACTCGATCATCCCGCCGCCCGAGACAGGCCTGACCGGCTACCGGGACGCCGTCCGGTTGGCTCTCGGCCGCCTCGAACGAGGTGAGGTGGAGACGACGTGGACGAACGCGTCCCCGGTCGGGGCACCCGCCGACCCTCTACCCTCCGACCCGGAGTGGGCCGGCGAGGTCGTCTTCACCGACGAACGGTCGCTCGAGTCCGATTCCCCGCCCGACACGGTGTTCGCCGTCGTGGAGAGTATCGGTGGCGAGAACGGTTGGTACTCCTTCCCGTTGGCATGGACCATCCGCGGTTGGCTCGACCGGTTCGTCGGTGGCGTCGGACTCGACCGAGGACGTCGGCACCCGAAGACGCTGCACACCGGTGACGCCCTGGACTTCTGGCGCGTCGAACGCATCGAGCGCCCGACATTGCTGCGTCTGCGCGCGGAGATGCGGGCACCCGGCGGGGCCTGGCTCGAGTGGCGGGTCGAACCCCTGGAGTCGGGTCGTTCGCGAGTGCACCAGCGCGCGATCTTCTTCCCGCGCGGACTCGCGGGACGGCTCTACTGGTACGCGCTGGTTCCCTTCCACGGCATCATCTTCCGCGGGATGCTCGAGAACATCGCGGGCACCGCCGGCCGCTAGAGCGATCCGCTACGTTGTTCGCCATCCGCTGCGGTAATTTTGCTGTAGCGGATAGCGAATTCGTGAGCGGATGCCCCGAGACGACGAATCGGGGTGGTGTGCGGATCTTCCTCGGAATCCGCACCCCACCCCGATCGCCCCGAGAGTTACACGGTGCAGAGCGGTTTGATCTCCTGCAGTCCCTCGGTGGTGGGCGAGGTGAGCATCAGGCACGAGTTGTAGCCGCTCGCCTCGACGACACCCCGGATCTCGCGCCACGCGTCGGCACTGACGACGGGCGAGCGCGACAGGACGAATCCGGAGATGCGTGTCGGGTCACCGACGAATGCCCACGAGTAATCGTCCGCAAGATACGTGACGATGTAGTTGCTCGGGCCGTCGAGCGAATCCTGGAACGGCACACCGGGAAACGACACGTGCAGCGAGGCAGTGTCGTTCACGCGGGCGTTCCCGACGATCCCGCGACGATCCCCGGTGATCGTGGTGCACGAGTTCTCCACGCGCACATTGCGTTCGTCGAGCAATGTGTAGAACGCGGTCGTGTCGCGCACGCAATCGATGTTGTAGGGAGCGGGATTGGCGGCGAGCTGATACCACTGTCCCACATACCGATTCACGTCCAGCTCCGGAACCGGCGCGAGAGGCGCTGCGGCGGCGGGCGTGACGAACAGGAGCGCGCCTGCGGCGGCGATGAACGCCGCCGCAAGCCCCCGAACGCCGTGTCGGGACCAACGCATATCTTCTACCTTTCCGCCGACCGGGTGGTGGTTACTGGGGCTGGAGGACGCCGTCGATCAGGTACACGGTGGCGTTCTCGGTCTCGATACCGCCGCAGATGACGTTGGCGTCGTTGACCATCAGCATGTCGCCCTCACCGGAGACCTCGACGGTGCCGCCCTGAACGGTGGTCTGCGTACCGACGACATCGGCCGGGGCCAGCTCACCCGGAACCACGTGGTAGGTGAGAATATCGGTGAGCAGGGCCGAATCGGTCTGGAGGGTCTGGACCGTCTCGGGCGGCAGGGCCGCGAACGCATCGTCGACCGGTGCGAAGACGGTGAACTCGCCGCCGTTGAGAGTCTCGACCAGGTTCACGTCGGGATTGAGCTGCCCGGAGACGGCCTGCGTGAGAGTGGTCAGGATCGGAACATTTCCGGCAGCTTCGGCGACCGGCTGGTTCGCGAGTTCCTCGACGGAGGAGGGCCCGCTCGGATTCGCGGCGACGTAGTCGGCACACCCCGGGCCGACCGGACCGGCGGCAGGAGCCGCGGTTCCGGTTGCAGCCGTGGTGGTTTCCTGCATGGTCTCCATGGTGGTGGTGTCGGTGGTGTCCGTGCCCGAATCATCCGAACACGCCGCGACACCCAGCAGGGACATCGCGCCGATTCCGACGGCGGCCAGGCTCTTGCGCGCAGTGATGTTCATGACTGTGGTTCCCTTCGTAGGCCGTGACCGGAGACGGCCACGTCGATCAGGTGTGTCACCGGTCATTCGATCCTCGGGGCGGTGCGGATGGGTCGTGATCGAAAGAATTTTTTCCGGATCGGTATCCGCCCGGAACCCATCCGCATCGTGGTCCGCTCCGAATGCAGGTCATGGACAACGTCGAGGCTCCCCGACCGGCTCACGTACTCGTGCTGCCCGGTGGGCGTCCGGTCGGCACCACACCGCCCCGCCGGTGGCAGATGTCGCAGATGCGCATGCGTCTGTTCGCCGACGCACTGCGCCTACGGCTGGGCAAGTACGACATCGCGGTCGATCTCGTCGACTATCGGTATTGCGGATGGAACGGCGATCACATGAGCCCGGTCCGCGACGGTCTGCGGGCGATCGAGTCGGTGACGCGGCGCCGTGGGGATGTCCGGCTCGGGCTGGTCGGGCACGCGATGGGCGCGCGGGCGATCGCACATCTCGCGGCCCAGCACGGCGTGGAGTCCCTCGTCGCCCTTGCGCCGTGGTGGCCGGCCGACGACGCCGATCTGATTCCTGCCGGTCGGCACCTGCTGGTCGCGCACGGCACGGAGGACACCCGGACCGACCCCCGGATGGCCCAGAGCCAGGCGATGGCGGCGGGAGACCGGGGTGTGCACGCGCGGTGGCGGCCCCTGCCCGGAGCCGGACATTTCCTCCTCACCGACCCTCGGTGGTGGGCCGACACCACGGCCGATTTCCTCACGTGCACACTGTCGGGGAAACCGACCACGTGCCCCGGAGACGACCATGCATCCTGACCTTCCCCGCGCAGTCGCGATGATCGGTGACGACGTCGAGTTCCCGGGTGGCCGGGTCGTGGTCACGCCGGCGATCTACCGCACCTTCGTGCGCCACGCGCGGGGATCGTCCGAGCGCCCCTCGCTCGAGTATCGCGGCTTCAGCTGGGTCATGGACGTCGACGAGACGCCGTCGTCACCGTGGTGGCTGCGCATGCTGACGCGGTTCGATCCGTGGGACCACTTCGTCGCGAGCGATTCCGATACCTTCCGCGGACGCGTCGAGGACCACCTCGTCGCCGACGGGGTGAGGGTGCCGGGAGGACGGATCACGGCGCTGCTGAACATCCGGCGTCTCGGTCGCGGATCGGATCCGCTGAATCTGTTCTGGTGCCACGATCCGAGCGGCTCGCTGGCCTGCGTCGTCGCGGAGATCCATACACGCCGGGGCGGACGACACTGCTACACGCTCCGCTCGGACGAGATCGACATCATCACCCGCGCCGGCGACATGTTCGCCCTCTCGGTCGCCCTGCGGCGGCCCGGCGTGCCCATGTTCACCGCGACCGTCAGTGGCGAACGGATGCCCGCCGACCTTGCGACGGTCCTCCGTGCTCGGATGTGGATGGGGTGACGCTCGTGGTCGACACGGTTGCCTTGAGCGGAGGGAAGGTCCCGGCTAGGCTTTCCCCCGATGAGCGGACTGAGCCGATGACCGGCGTCGGAGGCCACACCGATACCCTCGGCGCACTGCTCGAGCGGGTGGCCCGGCAAGACCCCACGGCGTTCGCCGAACTGTACGACGCGACGCGTTCCCGAGTCTTCGGCATGGTGCTGCGGGTCCTCCGGGATCCCGGCTACAGCGAGGAGACCACGCAGGAGGTCTACCTCCAGGTGTGGAGGTCGGCGGACAAGTACGACCCGCATCAGGGTTCCGCACTGTCGTGGATCATCACGCTCGCCCATCGGCGGGCCGTCGACCGGGTCCGCAGTGAACAGTCCGGAGCCGACCGCGAGGCGCACTACGGTTCGACGAACGTCGACGCGGCCTTCGACTCGGTGAGCGAGGAGGTCGCGCAGCGCGACGACCGCCGCCGGGTGAACGAGTGTCTGGGTTCGCTCACCGAACTGCAGCGACGCTCGGTCGAGCTCGCCTACTACAGAGGCTTTACCTACACCGAAGTGGCAGAAGAACTTTCGTCTCCGTTGCCGACCGTCAAGTCGCGCATCCGGGACGGCCTGAAACGACTGAAGAATTGTCTGGGGGTGACCGTCGATGGCGAATGAGGCGAACGACTCCTCGCGCGATCTGCTCGACATGGCACCCGGTTTCGCATTGGATGCCGTTACGCCCGGCGAGCGCCAGGAGATCGCCGAGCAACTCGCGGAAGCCGATCCGGAGGTGGTCGCGCGATTCACCGCCGAGGTCCGCGAGATCCACGAGACTCTCGCGGCGATGTCGGCCGGCACCGCGACCGAGCCGCCGGCCGAGCTCAGGATGCGACTGCTCGATCTGGTCCACGCCGAGCTCACCGCGAAGACTCCCGTCGAAGAACCCGGGCCATCGGGAGCGACCGAGGCACCGGAGACGGTGGAAGACGACGTCCTTCCTCCGCCGGTGTCCCTCGACGACCGTCGCCGGGCCCGCCGCCGGAATTTCCTGCTCGCCGCGGCCGCTGCGGTGATCGTCGCGGTGGGCGGTGTCGTGGTGGCCGGTCAGTGGTCGGCACCGTCCGGGCCGGCCACGAGCGAGCGGGTGTTCGCGGCCGAGGACGTACAGACCTCGTCGGGTTCGCTCGAGGGCGGCGGCACCGCGACCGTGGTGTTCTCCAAGGAGGAGGACGCGGGCGTGCTGGTGATGAACAACGTCGCCCCACCGGCCGAGGGCAGTGTCTATCAGATGTGGCTGGTCGGCCCCGAGGGCATGGAACCGGCGGGCACGATGACGCCCGACGATGTCGCGCCGTCCACGACGGCGGTGCTCGAGGACATCTCCGGCGCTACCGCGCTCGCCTTCAGCGTCGAGCCGACGGGCGGGTCGACCCAGCCGACCGCGATCTTCGCCCAGCTCCCGCTGGACTGACATGTCCGCGGCAGCGATCACGTCATCGGCGGGTGCCGATGACGACCGTCGCCTCGAATTCCTCGGAACTTCGTGCGATCGGGTCGAGTCCGGCGTGAGCGATGAGGTTCTCCAGCACGGGTGCCTGCGCCGCCGCCGATTCGACGAGCAGCGACCCGCCGACGGTGAGCCATCGGATCGCGTCCGCGACGAGTCGGCGATGGACGTCCAGACCGTCGGGTCCGCCGTCCAGCGCGCGACGCGGCTCGCTGCAGCGAGCCTCCCGCGGCATCGATCCGATCGCCCCGGACGGCACGTAGGGCGCGTTGGCGACGAGTACATCGACGCGACCGCGCAGCGCCGCGGGCAGGGCGTCGAACAGGTCGCCGTCGAACACCCTGTGGGACGGCAGGTTCAGACGCGCGCAGGCCGTGGCGACGGGATCGATGTCGGCCGCGTAGACCTCGGATGCCTCCACTGCGGTGGCGAGCGCGGAGCCGACCGCGCCGCACCCGCAACACATGTCGACGATCACGGCCCCGGGTCGCGCGAGTTCGATCGCGCAGTCCACCAGGTACTCGGTGCGTCGACGAGGGACGAACACCCCGGGCCGCACCGCGATGCGCCTGCCGTGGAAGAAGACGTGTTCCAGCACGTGTTCGAGGGGTTCGCCGGACACCCGCCGCGCGACCAGCCGCTCCAGATCCGAGGGCGTGCGAGCGGCTTCCAGGAGGAGTTGCGCCTCCTCCTCCGCGAACACGCAACCGGCTGCTCGCAATGCGGACACGACGTCGGCGTGGGTCCGGTGGGCGGAGACCATGCGGCACCCTACCGCGCGCTCATCCGGCAAATCTCTCCGTTTTCCGGGGCGGGGGCCGGCTCACACCCCGTGAAGGGGTGGGATCTCCCGGTCATGGGTATTCCGCGGGCTGTCACGAGGAGCGCTGTGGGAACGAACGATCTCGAGCAGGAGCCTGCGCAGGGTCGCCGGGTCCGAGACCGCGACCGGAGAGTCGCCACCGGTCGCGTCGTCGCGCTCGAGTTCGATCACACGCCGGTAGGCGTCCACGCCCGACGGGGTGATCTCCACCCGCATGCGGCGCTCGTCCTCCGGGTCGATCGCGCGCGTGACGAAACCGCCACGGACGAGATGATCGACGGTCCGGCTCATGGTCTGGTCGGTCACCCGGCACGCGCGCGCCATCTGTCGTTGCGACAACGGCGCGTGGGCCACCGCGTGCAGGGCGATCACCCCCGCGTGGGTCAGCCCTCGTCGTCGCAACGACTGTTCCCAGGCCTGCTCGACGAGCCTGGCCGCGGTGGACAGCAGGCGTCCGGTGGGCCACTCGTCGAGGTCGTCTTCACCCCCATCGTTCAGCACGCTGAATAATCTAGTGTCGACATATCCGTTCACGCCAGGAGGAATCTTGAGCACTGCTACCGCGCCCCCACGTAGAACCGGCCGATGGCGGTGGCTGCTACCCGCCCTGTTGCTCATCGCGTGGCTCGTGGCCGCCGGCGGCGGCGGCCCGTTCGCCGGCAAGCTCAGCGAAGTGGCATCGACCGATGCGAGTTCGTTCCTCCCCGCGTCCGCGGAATCGACGCGCGCCGACGAGCTGTACGCGCAGTTCAACGAGAGCGAGTTCATCCCCGCGATCGTCGTCGCCGAGCGCGAGGGCGGAATCACCGACCAGGATCTCGCCTTCCTCGCCACCGAATCCGCCGGCCCGCCCCCGATCCCGTCGGAGGACGGTGAAGCGGCGCAGATGATCGTGCCGCTCGACGCCTCCGGGGAGGTCCAGGACGCCGTCGAAGAACTCCGGACCTCGCTCGAGGGTGCACCGGACGGCCTGACCGTCTACGTCACCGGGCCCGCCGGCCAGGCCGCCGACCTGTCGTCGGCCTTCGGTGGGATCGACGGACTGCTGCTGCTCGTCGCGGGCGGTGTCGTCCTCGTGATCCTGGTGGTGGTCTACCGCAGCCCGATCCTGCCGTTCGTCGTCATCATCTCGGCGTTGTTCGCACTCGCGCTCGCGAGCCTGCTCGTCTACGTGCTCGCCGATGCCGGAACGATCGCGCTCAACGGCCAGAGCCAGGGCATCATGTTCATCCTGGTGTTCGGTGCCGCCACCGACTACGCGCTGCTGCTGGTCTCCCGGTACCGCGAGGAGCTGCGACTGCAGCAGGACAAGTACGCCGCGATGCGCAGCGCGCTCCGCGGCTCGATCGAACCGATCGCAGCCTCGGCCGGCACCGTCATCCTCGGCGTGCTGTGCCTGCTGCTGTCGGACCTGAACTCCAACCGCGGTCTCGGTCCCGTCGCCGCTATCGGCATCGCCACGTCGTTCCTCGCATCGGTGACCTTCCTGCCCGCCGCCCTCGTATTGCTCGGCCGCGTGGCGTTCTGGCCCACCCGCCCGGTCTACGACGCGAATGCCGATGCGGAGGACATGCAGAAGTCCCACAAGCTGTGGGGCCGGGTCGCTGCCTTCGTCGGGTCGAAGCCGCGCCCGATCTGGATCGTGTGCAGCCTCGTCCTCGTCGCCTTCGCACTGCTGGCACCGCAGTTCAAGGCGAGCGGTGTCGCATCGTCGGATCTGTTCCTGCTGCAAACCGATTCGAAGTCCGGCCAGGAGGTGCTCGGTGAGCACTTCGACGCCGGCACCGGTTCGCCCAGCATCGTCGTCGCCCGCGCGGGCGCGCTCGACGGTGTCGTCCAGGCGGCCGAGGGTGTCGAGGGCGTGACGACCGTCCAGCCCGTCCCCGGTCCCGACGGAGCGCCGCGCGTGATCGACGGGCTCGTCGCGGTGCAGGCCACGCTGTCGGATCCGGCCGATTCCCTCGCCGCCGAGGAGACCGTCGAACGCATCCGCGAGGCAGTGCGCACCGTGCCCGACGCCGAGGCTCTCGTCGGTGGTCCGACCGCCGTCGATCTCGATACGAAGGACACCGCGACCCGCGACCGCACCGTCATCATCCCGGCCGTGACGCTCGTGGTGCTGCTCGTGCTCATCGTGCTGTTGCGTGCGCTCGTCGCGCCGATTCTGCTGATGCTCACCGTGATCGTGTCGTTCGCGGCGACGCTCGGTGTGTCGTCGCTGCTGTTCAACCACGTCTTCGGGTTCCCCGGCGCCGACCCGGTCGTGCCGCTGTTCGGATTCGTCTTCCTCGTGGCGCTGGGCATCGACTACAACATCTTCCTCATGACCCGTGTCCGTGAGGAGACGAAGAAGGTCGGCACTCGGGCGGGCACGCTGCGGGCCCTGACCGTCACCGGCGGTGTCATCACGTCCGCCGGCGTGGTGCTCGCGGCGACATTCTCGGCGCTGGCGGTGATCCCGCTGCTGTTCCTGGCCCAGCTGGCGTTCATCGTCGCCTTCGGTGTCCTGCTCGATGCTCTACTCGTGCGGTCGCTGGTGGTGCCGGCCCTGTCGATCGACATCGGCAAGAAGATCTGGTGGCCGAGCACGCTCGCCCGCACCGAGCCGTCCGAGCCGGATCCGACCGAGGACGTGGCCACCGCAGGAGCATCGCGCTCATGAACGCACAGGCTGTGTGCCGCTCCTGACAGGTCCGTAGCTGCACGAACGACGGCCGCGGGACAGGATGTGTGATCCGGTCCCGCGGCCGTTCGTCCCACGGCTGCCGCGTTTGCCCGTTACCGTCTTGTTCCATGTCTGCGGATTCCACCGCTCCTGTCGAGCGCCCGCGTCCGGCGGAGGACGCCCGACCACCCTCCCGGCCGTCGCTGACCGACCGCATCGGCGGACGTCTGTCCGCCGTACCGCACATCGTCGGCCTGATACTGGGCATCTACGCGTTCGTGGTGGCGCTGTGGTCGATCTCCCCGACCCTGCGCTACTGGATCCACATTCCTCGCGAGTACATCGACGAGTACTACTTCGACGCTCCCGATACGAGCCTGTCGTTCGCTCTGGTCATCGGTCTGCTCGCCGGTGCGATCGCCGGCCGCAAACGCATCGCGTGGTGGATCCTGACGATCTACCTCGGCGGGTTCACCATCACGAATCTCGTGATGAGCATCGTCGAGCGCGATCCGAACCACCTCGTCGCATTGGTCGTCCACCTGGTGCTGGTCGCGGTACTGCTGCTGTCCTATCCCGAGTTCTACACACGGGTGCGGCGCGGAAACGTCTGGGCCGCACTCGGTGTGCTCGTGGGCGGTCTGGTCGTCGCGACGCTGATCGGCTGGGGACTGGTGGAACTGTTCCCCGGCAGCCTGCCCGCTCCCGACCGGTTCCTGTGGGCGCTCAACCGTGTCACCGCACTGACGTTCATCGACAACGACCAGTTCGGCGGCCGGCCGAACGGATTGGTCAACACGCTGCTCGGCCTGCTCGGCGCGCTCGCCGTCCTCGCGGCCGCCGTAGTCCTGTTCCGGTCACAGCGAGCGAGCAACGCGCTCACCGGCAGCGACGAGTCCGCCATCCGCGGCCTGCTCGCCCACAGCGACGATTCGCTGGGCTACTTCGCGACCCGCCGCGACAAGGCCGTCGTGTTCGCACCCAGCGGGAAGGCCGCGGTGACCTACCGCGTCGAACTCGGGGTGTGCCTCGCGAGCGGTGATCCGATCGGCAATCCCGAGGCGTGGCAGCACGCGATCGAGGAATGGCTCGACCTCGCACGCGCCTACGGATGGACACCCGCGGTGATGGGAGCGAGCGAGGACGGTGCGACCGCCTACCACCGTGCGGGCCTGAACGCGCTGCAACTCGGCGACGAAGCCGTCCTGCACACCCGCGACTTCAGTCTCGCCGGACGCGACATGCGGCCCGTGCGGCAGGCCGTCAACCGTGCCCGCAAACACGGTGTGACCGCACGGATCATGCGCCACCGCGAGCTGTCACCCATCGAGCTGTCGGCCGCGATCCAACGCGCCGAGGCCTGGCGCGACACCGAGAACGAGCGCGGATTCTCGATGGCCCTCGGCCGGCTCGGCGATCCGCTCGACGGCGACTGTCTGCTCGTCGAAGCGTTCTCGGAGGGCAAGGTCGTCGCGATGCTCTCGCTCGTGCCGTGGGGAGCGGACGGGGCGTCGCTCGACCTCATGCGCCGCGACCCACAGGCCCCCAACGGGGTCGTCGAACTCATGGTGTCCGAACTCGCCTCACGTGGCGCCGAATTCGACGTCGAGCGGATCTCGCTGAACTTCGCGGTCTTCCGATCGGTGTTCGAGGAGGGCGCGAGGATCGGTGCCGGCCCGATCCTGCGGTTGTGGCGGTCGATCCTGCTGTTCTTCTCCCGCTGGTGGCAGCTCGAGGCGCTGTACCGGTCCAACGTCAAGTATCACCCCGAGTGGGTACCGCGCTTCCTGTGTTTCCGCGACAACCGGCTCATCCCGCGGGTCGCGCTCGCCTCGGCGATCGCCGAGGGTTTCCTCACCCTTCCCACCTTCGGCCGCCGGAACACCCGGCAACACACGGGAACACATTCGGCGTTCCCCGAGGACCAGGAAGTCGCGGCCGCACTGCACGACGACGGCAGCGCACCCGACAGCAAGCTCGGCGACGGTACACCGGTCGCCGCGCACGGGCGCCGCCGTCCCGAGCAGGTCCGGATACGTATGGACACCCTGCAGCGGATCGTCGAGCACGGGGTCGACCCCTATCCGGTTGCGCATCCTCCGACCCACACCGCTGACGAGGCTCGGGTCGCGAAGTCCGGCACCGCCGTGACCGTGGCGGGACGGCTCCTGCGCATCCGCAACTTCGGCGGTGTGCTGTTCGCGGTGCTGCGCGACTGGTCGGGCGACATCCAGATTCTCGTCGACCGGCAACGTGTTGCCGGGCAACGCTTCCTGTTCGACCTCGGCGATCTCGTCGAGGTCTCCGGGGAGATGGGACGCAGCCGCACCGGGGAGATCTCGGTGCTCGCCGATTCGTGGCGCATCGACGGCAAGTGCCTGCACCCACTACCCGACAAGTACCACGGCCTCGTCGATCCCGAAGCCCGCGTGCGGCAGCGCTATCTGCATCTCGCGGTCGACCGCGGGGCACGTGAGCATCTCGCGGCGCGCAGCGCGGTGGTCCGATCGTTGCGCGACGAACTGCAGGCCCGTGGCTATCTCGAGGTCGAGACCCCTATCCTGCAGTCGGTACACGGCGGTGCGAACGCGGCACCGTTCGTCACCCACATCAATGCCTACGACGCCGACCTGTACCTGCGGATCGCCCCGGAGCTGTATCTGAAACGACTATGCGTCGCCGGCATGGCGAAGGTCTTCGAGATCGGCCGCGTGTTCCGCAACGAGGGTGCGGATTTCAAGCACAACCCGGAGTTCACGATCCTCGAGGCATACGAGGCGCACAGCGACTATGAGAAGATGCGGGTCGTCGCGCGCGAACTGATCCAGGCGGCGGCACGGGCAGCGCACGGACGCGAGATCATCCTGCGGCCCGGGCCCGACGGCACCCCGGTCGAGATCGACATCTCCGGCGAGTGGCCTGTCGAGACCTTCCACGACGCGATCTCCGAGGCGCTCGGGACGTTCGTCGACGCGCAGACTCCCGTCGAGGTCCTGCGACGCCTGTGCGACGAGCACGGGATCCCCTACAACCCTGCCTGGGATGCCGGTGCCACCGCGCAGGAGATGTACGAGCACCTCGTGGAATCGAAGACGACCTTCCCCACCTTCTACACCGACTTCCCGACCTCGGTGTCGCCGCTGACGCGGCCGCATCCCCGCAAGCCGGGTGTCGCCGCGAAGTGGGATCTGGTGGCGTGGGGTGTCGAGCTGGGGACCGCCTACAGCGAACTCACCGACCCCCTCGACCAGCGTGCCCGCCTCACCGAGCAGTCGCTGCTCGCCGCGGGCGGTGACGAGGAGGCGATGGAGCTCGACGAGGAGTTCCTCGAAGCACTCGAGTACGCGATGCCTCCCACCGGCGGTCTCGGCATGGGTGTCGACCGGATCGTGATGCTCGTACTCGGCGGCAGCATCCGCGAGTCGCTGGCGTTTCCCTTCACGAGGCCGAGGCGCTCCTGACGGGTGGTTTCACGTGAAACCGGGGCACCTGGCATCGTGAGGTCGTGCAGCTACTCCTGATCCGTCACGCCGAGCCGAACAACGCCCGCGCCGAGACCGGCGTCGCCGACCCGCCGCTCACCGAGTCCGGTCGCCTCCAGGCTTCACGGTTGCCGGACGCGCTGTCGCCCTACAACATCACGCGGTTGTTCTCGAGCCCGCAATTGCGGGCCCTGCAGACCGCGGAACCCGTCGCCGAACGCCGCGGCCTCGACGTGGAGACGAGGGAGGACATCGCCGAGTACGACTACGGGCACGACCACTACTTCACCATCGATGCCGCGAAGGACGTCGCACCCGCCGCGTACAAGCGCATCCTGGCAGGTCACCTGCCCGACTTCGTCGACGCGGACGATTTCCGCACCCGCGTGCTGCGAGGGATCGACGACGTGGTGGACACGTCCGACCATTCCGAGACCGTGGCGCTGTTCGTCCACGGCGGGGTGGTGAACATCGTGCTGCAGCACCTGCTCGACCTGCCCCGGCCGCTGATGTTCCCCATCGAGTACGCGTCGGTGACCCGCATCCTCGTCTCACGCAGCGGTGCGCGCCGCGTCGCCTCGATCAACGAGACGGGACACGTGCGCGACACCCTGCGGGTCCGAGCGTGACGGTTCGACGCGCAATGTCCTGAACAGGCAGGACCAGAACGCCGACGTGATCTTCCCGTGCAGGATTGATACGGTCACCGCCGGAGGTGGCACCGGATGGATGCGGACAGGATCGACGAGCTCGTACAGGGCGGTATACGGACACAGGACGAACTCGAGGCCGTCCTGGGCATTCCGCACCCGGCGATCGTCGACAAGGCACGACCCCACTTGACCCCGCTGATCAGGCATTTCCTGTCGCTGGCACGGTTCTTCACGATCGCCACGGCCGACGCCGTCGGCAACTGCGACTGCTCTCCGCGCGGTGATCTCGAGTCGGCGGTACTCGTGCTCGACGACCACACCATCGCGCTGCCCGACCGGCCCGGCAACCGCCGCGCCGATTCCTACCGGAACATTCTCGAGAACCCTCACGTCGGGCTGCTGTTCTTCGTCCCCGGCGACGAGGAGGTGCTGCGGATCAACGGCCGCGCCACCCTCTCGACCGACCCGGACCTGCTCGAGAAACTGTCGCTGCAGAACAAGCCGGCGCAGCTGGCCGTGATCGTGCAGATCGACGAGGTCTTCCTGCACTGCGCCCGGGCACTGCTCCGCGCCAAGCTGTGGGATCCGTCGACCTTTCCCGACCGCGCGGCGGTGCCCTCGATGCGCGACATGCACGCCGAACTCCACTCCATCGAGATTCCGGCCGACGCCGAGCCGGGCAAGCGCGAGCTCTATCGCGAGTTCCTGTACTGACCTCTCTTGTACTGACCACCCGCGGTGAATGCGTCACGATGGTGGAGTGACCTCTCGGACCGCGCAGATTCGCCGCTGGCGCGCCGGCGCTGCACTACGCAGCCGTCTGCGCGACCTGACCGGCACCCTCGTCGTCGTCACCGGCGGCGGTAGCGGGATCGGACGGGCCGCCGCCCTGGCCTTCGCCGCCGAGGGCGCCATCGTGGTCGTCGCCGACAAGGATCTCGACAGTGCCCATGAGACGGTGGCGCTCGTGAACGTCCCGGCCCCCGGCTCCGGGGGCTCGGAGGCCGTCTTCGGCGGCGGCGCTCACGCCTACGAACTCGACGTCTCCGACGAACATCAGGTCCGGGAGTTCGCTCAGACCGTCCGCGAGCGGCACGGCGTCGCGGACGTGCTCGTCAACAACGCAGGCATCGGTGTCATCGGCGCGTTCGCCGACACCCCGCAGAGCGTTTTCGAGCACGTGATGGACGTGAACTTCTGGGGCGTGGTGTACGGCTGCCGCGCCTTCGCGGAACAGATGACCGAACGTGGCGCCGGCGGGCACATCGTCAACGTCTCGTCGGCGGCGGCGTTCATGCCGCAACGCAATCTCGCCGCCTACTCGACGAGCAAGGCCGGGGTGTTCATGCTGTCGGAGTGCCTGCGCGCCGAGTTGCTCGAACACGGCATCGGAGTGACCGTGGTGTGCCCCGACCTGGTCGACACCAACCTCGTCCGGGCGACCGAGTACGTCGCGCCGAACCGGGATATGCGGGCCGCGCGTCGCACCCGCACGCTCGCGATGTACCGGCGCCTGCACATCGCGCCGGAGAAGGTGGCCAAGGAGATCGTCGGAGCGGTCCGTCACAACCGGCCCGTGGTGACGGTCGCTCCGGGCGCGAAGATCCGCAAGTGGCTGATGCGCTTCGCGCCCCGTGTCATGCGTGTCGGCGCCCGATTCGACATCGACTGACTGTGCGAAGTCGACAGGGCGGGCGGTGGTCAGGCCTTCGAGGCGATCCAGTCGCGCAGCCACCGCGTGGCCGTGGTTCCGCGATCGTCGACCACATAGTTCGAATAGTCCTGGTGGATCTGCGACTCGTAGAAGGTGCGGATCTTCGTCTCGCGCAGCTCGTTCGCCTCGGGCGTGAGCTGTAGTTGCAGCATCGGGATGCCGCCGGCGGTCATGACGTCGTTGTAGAGGGTGGTCGCCTCGTCGCGGTAGTTCTCGAGCTGTTCGAACGGACTTCCCGCCGAGATGGCGAGGAAGCCGGCCAGTCGCGTGACGAAGTCCTCCGGCGGAGTCGAGCAGTAGAGGTCGCCCACCGCACAGATGGTGCGCACATTGGGCGTTACGAATCCGAAGCCTCCCGCACGGGCGCCTCCCGCACCGGTGCCGGCGACGGGCGGGCCGACGAACGGGTCGAGTTCGGAGCGACGCGGGTCTGACAGCAGGCCCACCGCGACGAGGCGGTGCGGACCGACCACCCCCAGGCCGGTGCCGATCTCGGCGGCGAGATCGCCTGCGGCGTCGGCACCCTGGCTGTATCCGACGAGGGCGAAGTTGGTGAGTGGGCACCGCTCGGCCGTCGCCGCGATGATGCCGCGGGCATTGTCGACCGCGCGGTTGCGGGAGGCTGCGTACACGTCGCCCTCCCAGGGGAAGGCCGTGGCCGGATACGTGACGTAGTCGACGCGGGACCCGGCGGGAAGCCCGGACGTGACCTGAGCGAGCATGCCGTTTCCGCGAGCAGGGTCGGGAGTGTCGGAGGTCTCCCAGGTTCCCGGCACCGCGATCACATTCAACGTCGGACAGCCCGGCGGATTCGCTTGCGCCGCAGGCATTGCCACGAATACTGATGCGCACGCCGCCACCGCGGCCACCGTTGCCGCCCACACTCTTCTCATAGCCATGTCCCCGCCCCGCTACTGTCCTGGTGCCGTGTCCTCCCCGGCAGTATCGAGTAGAAGAATGACATACTCGTGAACTGGATGTGATGGATCCGAGTCCGGAACGTTGTGGTGACGGTTCGAGCGGTGTCAGCCGCGGACGACGGTCACCTGTCCCCCGCCGATGTTCGTCACGAAGACGTTGCCCGTCCCGTAGTCGATCGCGGTCCCCGGCACGGGACGCTCGACCACGCTCCCACCGGCGGTCGGCGTAGGCTCCGCGACGACGATGTCGGGCCCGAAGAGGTTTGTCACGTAGATGTTTCCGCTGAACGGATCGGTGATCACCGCGCCCGGCGGAGGCGGCGGGGGTGCCGGAAGTTCCGCCGGCGCGACTGCACGGTCGACGACCGTGACGCCTCCCGTCCCGAGGTTGGTGACGAACACGCCGTCGGATCCCGCGTCGAGGAGCATCTCCGGCATCCCGGGAATCGGCGCCGGTGCGGGAGCTGCGGCGGGCTCGGGCGTGACCTCCGTGCGGTGAACCGTGACCGCACCGGTACCGACATTGGTGACCGCGACGTTGCCGAGGCCGCCGTCGACCCGCATCTCGACGAGCGCGGTGGAGACCTCCGTGCGGCCAGGGACGCGTCCCTCGGGGTGCGTGACGGTCACCGCGCCGGGACCGACGTTGGTGATGCACGCATTGCCGGCGCCGCCCTGCAGACCGAGGAGCCGGGGGCCGTCGAAGCCGAACACCGGTGGGACAGGCTCGGCTCCGTCGACCGAGACCAGGCCGCCGCCGTTCCGGATGCATGCGTCCGCAGGGCCGGCGGCCGCTGCAGGAGCCGCCGCGACGGCGGCCACGACGGCACCCGCACCCATCACGACCGTTGCCAGTGCACGTCTCGTAGCCGTCATGCGCAGAACCATAACGGTTGCGGCGCCCGGCGACACGGAAATGTCACAAGCGCAGCGCGCCCGGCGATGCCGAAGGCGACTTCGGTGGATCCACCCCCGGAAAACGGGGCTGGATCCCCCCGAATCGTGAATACGAGCAGTGGAGCGCTACGACGCTGGAGCGCTCAGCCGGCACAATCCAGCGCTCAGCGCTGCGGCACAGTGCTGGTCGTGATCGGCACCGGCAGTGCCGACTCGCCCTCGAGGAAGCTGTCCACCGCAGCGGCGCACGCGCGACCCTCGGCGATCGCCCAGACGATGAGCGACTGTCCGCGTCCCATGTCGCCGGCGACGAAGACACCGTCGACGTTGGTGGCCCACTCCGTCGAGCGGGCGACGTTGCCGCGCTGGTCGAAGTCGACACCGAGATCGGTGAGCAGACCCGGCTTCTCGGCGCCCGTGAAACCCATCGCGAGCAGCACCAGATCGGCCTCGAGCTCGAAGTCGCTTCCTTCGACCTTCTGGAAGCGACCGTCGACCATCTTCACCTCGTGCGCCTTCAGCGCGGTGACCTTGCCGTCCTTGCCGAGGAATTCCTCGGTGTTGACGGAGAAGACACGCTCGCCGCCCTCCTCGTGAGCCGAGGAGACGCGGTACATCAGCGGATAGGTCGGCCACGGGGTCGAGTCGGCACGCTGCTCCGGCGGACGCGGCATGATCTCGAACTGGTGGACGCTGGCCGCACCCTGACGATGCGAGGTGCCGAGGCAGTCGGCACCGGTGTCGCCACCGCCGATGATGACGACCTTCTTGCCCTCGGCCGTGATGGTCGGGGCGGGCAGGTCGCCGAGCTGCACGCGGTTGGCGATCGGCAGGAACTCCATCGCCTGGTGGATGCCGTCGAGTTCGCGGCCGGGGATCGGCAGATCACGGGCGACGGTCGCGCCACCGGCGAGCACCACCGCGTCGAACTGCTCGCGCAGTTCGTCGGCGGTGATGTCGACACCGACGTTCACGCCCGGCTTGAAGACGGTGCCCTCGGCCTCCATCTGTGCGAGACGGCGGTCGATGAAGTGCTTCTCCATCTTGAACTCGGGGATGCCGTAGCGGAGCAGACCGCCGATACGGTCGGCCCGCTCGAACACCGTCACCGAGTGGCCGGCACGTGTGAGCTGCTGTGCCGCAGCCAGTCCCGCAGGACCGGAACCCACAACCGCGACCTTGCGGCCGGTGAGCCGCGACGGCGGGACCGGCTTGACGCGACCCTCGTCGAAGGCCTTCTCGATCAGCTCGACCTCGACCTGCTTGATGGTCACCGGGTCCTGGTTGATACCGAGCACGCACGACGCCTCGCAGGGCGCCGGGCAGAGCCGGCCGGTGAACTCGGGGAAGTTGTTCGTCGCGTGGAGACGCTCGATGCCGTCCTCCCACTTGCCCTTGTAGGCGAGGTCGTTCCACTCGGGGATGAGATTTCCGAGCGGGCAACCGTTGTGGCAGAAGGGAATACCGCAGTCCATACAGCGGCTCGCCTGGGTCTGGAGGGTCTCGAGCGGGAACGGCTCGTAGACCTCCTTCCAGTCGAGGAGTCGCAGCGGGACGGGCCGGCGAACCGGGGTCTCGCGGGAACCGTGCTTGAGGAAACCGGTGGGATCAGCCACGAGCTGCCTCCATGATCGCCTCGTCCACGTTCGCACCACGGATGGTGGCGTCCTTGATAGCCATGAGTACCTTCTTGTAATCGCGAGGCATGACCTTCGCGAAGTGGCTGACCTGTTGTGACCAGTCGGCCAGGATGCGGGCTGCAACCTCGGAGCCCGTTTCGTCACGATGCCGTTCGACGGCGCCCTTGAGCCAGGCGAAGTCCTCACCCGCGAGATCCTCGAGGTCGACCAGCTCGGTGTTCAGGTTGTTCTCGAAGTCCTTGTCCGGGTTGTACACGAACGCGACACCACCGGACATGCCCGCACCGAAGTTGCGGCCGGTCTTGCCGAGGATGACGACCTTGCCACCCGTCATGTACTCGCAGCCGTGGTCGCCGACGCCTTCGACGACGGCCGTGGCTCCGGAATTGCGGACCGCGAAGCGCTCACCTGCGATGCCGCGGATGAGGACCTCACCGGCCGTGGCACCGAACAGGATCACGTTGCCGGCGATGATGTTGTCCTCGGGCACGAAGCCCTCGGCGGCGTTGTGCGGCGGGCGCACGATGATGCGGCCACCCGACAGGCCCTTGCCGACGAAGTCGTTCGCGTCGCCGTTGAGCCGCATCGTGATGCCGCGCGGGACGAACGCACCGAAGCTGTTGCCGGCCGAACCCGTGAAGGTGATGTCGATCGTGTTGTCCGGCAACCCTTCCGCACCGTACTTCTTGGTGAGCTCGTGGCCGAGCATCGTGCCGACGGTGCGGTTGACGTTGGTGATCGGGGTGTCGAACGAGACCGCCGTACCCGACTCCAGAGCCGGCTGCGCCTTTGCGATCAGCTCGTTGTCGAGCGCCTTGTCCAGGGCGTGGTACTGCTCCTTGGTGCAGTACATGTCCTGCTCGCCGAAGATCGGGGAGGTGACCTTCTCGAGCAGCGGCGACAGATCGAGCTTCGACGCGCGGTAGTGCTCGACGGCCTTGCGGGTGTCGAGGACGTCCACCTGACCGATGGCCTCGTCGAGGCTGCGGAAGCCGAGTTCGGCGAGGTACTCACGCACCTCTTCGGCGATATACAGCATGAAGTTCTCGACGAACTCGGGCTTGCCGGTGAACCGCTTGCGCAGCACCGGGTTCTGCGTCGCGACACCCACGGGGCAGGTGTCGAGATGGCACACGCGCATCATGATGCAGCCCGAGACCACCAGCGGTGCGGTCGCGAAACCGAACTCCTCGGCACCGAGGAGCGCGGCGACGATCACGTCGCGGCCCGTCTTCATCTGGCCGTCGACCTGCACGACGATGCGGTCGCGCAGGCCGTTGAGCATCAGCGTCTGCTGGGTCTCGGCGAGACCGATCTCCCAGGGAGCACCCGCGTGCTTGAGGGAGGTCAGCGGCGACGCGCCGGTGCCACCGTCGTGACCGGAGATGAGCACGACGTCGGCGTGTGCCTTCGACACACCCGCGGCGACCGTGCCGACACCGAGCTCGGAGACCAGCTTCACGTGGATGCGGGCCTGCGGGTTGGCGTTCTTCAGGTCGTGGATCAGCTGCGCGAGATCCTCGATCGAGTAGATGTCGTGGTGCGGCGGCGGCGAGATCAGGCCGACGCCCGGCGTCGAGCCGCGCACCTCGGCGACCCACGGGTACACCTTGTGCGGCGGGAGCTGACCGCCCTCACCCGGCTTCGCGCCCTGCGCCATCTTGATCTGGATGTCGGTGCAGTTGGTCAGATAGTGCGCGGTGACACCGAAACGACCCGAGGCGACCTGCTTGATCGCCGAGCGCCGCCAGTCGCCGTTCTCGTCCGGGGTGAAACGACTGGGATGCTCGCCGCCCTCACCGGAGTTCGAGCGGCCGCCGAGACGGTTCATCGCGATCGCGAGGGTCTCGTGCGCTTCGGCCGAGATGGAGCCGTAGCTCATCGCACCGGTGGAGAAGCGCTTGACGATCTCGCTCGCCGGCTCGACCTCGTCGAGCGGCACCGGCGGACGCACGCCCTCCTTGAACTCGAACAGACCGCGCAGCGACGCGAGCCGCTCCGACTGGTCGTCGACGAGCTTCGTGTACTCCTTGAAGATCGAGTACTGGCCGGTGCGGGTCGCGTGCTGGAGCTTGAACACCGTGTCCGGGTTGAACAGGTGGTACTCGCCCTCGCGTCGCCACTGGTACTCGCCGCCCACCTCGAGCTCGCGGTGCGCGCGCTCGGACTGACGGTCGAGGAAGGCCGTGCGGTGGCGGGCCGCGACGTCCGCGGCGATCTCGTCGAGACCCACGCCGCCGAGCTGCGACTGCAGACCGGTGAAGTACTCGTCGACGAGTTCCTGCGACAGGCCGATGACCTGGAACAGCTGCGCACCCGTGTAGGAGGCGAGCGTGGAGATGCCCATCTTGGACATCACCTTGAGCACGCCCTTCGAGGCCGCCTTGATGTAGTTGGCGATGGCCTTGTCGAGGGTCGTGCCCTCGGGCAGGTCGCCGTTCTGCAGCAGCTCGTCGATGCTCTCGAACGCCATGTACGGGTTGACCACCGCCGCACCGAAACCGCACAGGGCGGCGATGTGGTGGACCTCGCGGGCGTCGCCGGCCTCGACGAGCAGACCGACCTGGGTGCGGGTCTTCTCGCGGACGAGGTGGTGGTGCACCGCGGAGGTGAGCAGCAGCGACGGGATCGGTGCCAGCTTCTCGTCGGATTCGCGGTCGGACAGCACGATCAGGCGTGCGCCCTTCTCGATGGCCTGCGAGACCTGCTCGCGGATCGACGTGAGTGCGCGACGCAGACCCTCACCGCCCTCCGCGACCGGGTACAGGCCGCGGATGATGACGCTGTTGAAGCCGGGGAACTGCTTCTCGTCGTTGACGTGGATGAGCTTCTGCAGGTCGTCGTTGTCGATGACCGGCGCACCGATGAGGATCTGCCGGCAGGACGCCTCGGTGGGGTTCAGCAGGTCGCCCTCGGGGCCGAGCATGCCGCCCATGCTGGTGACGATCTCCTCGCGGATCGCGTCGAGCGGCGGGTTGGTCACCTGGGCGAACAGCTGCGAGAAGAAGTCGAACAGCTGACGCGGACGCGACGACAGCACGGCGATGGGCGTGTCGGTGCCCATCGAGCCGAGCGCCTCGGCGCCGGATGCGGCCATCGGCTTGACGAGCAGGTCCACCTCTTCACGGGTGTAACCGAACACCTGCTGACGCAGCACCACACGCTCGTGCGACATGTAGGTGTACTTGCTCTCGGGCAGATCTTCGAGGCGGGTCACGCCGCCTGCGACCCACTCCTCGTAGGGATGCTCGGCGGCGAGCTCGCGCTTGATCTCCTCGTCCTCGACGATGCGACCCTTGGCCGTATCGACGAGGAACATGCGGCCCGGCTGCAGGCGGCGCTTGCTGACGATCTTCTCGGTGGGGATGTCGAGCACACCCACCTCCGAAGCCATGACGACGAGGCCGTCGTCGGTGACCCAGGCACGCGAGGGGCGCAGACCGTTGCGGTCGAGCACCGCGCCGATGACGGTGCCGTCGGTGAAGCACACCGAGGCCGGTCCGTCCCACGGCTCCATGAGGGCCGCGTGGTACTCGTAGAACGCGCGGCGGGCCGGATCCATCGAGTCGTGGCGCTCCCACGCCTCGGGGATCATCATGAGCACGGCGTGCGGCAGGCTGCGGCCACCGAGGTGCAGCAGTTCGAGCACCTCGTCGAAACGTGCGGTGTCGGACGCGCCCGGTGTGCAGACCGGGAAGATCTTCTCGAGCTTGTCGCGGCCACCGAAGACCTCGGTGTCGATGAGTGCCTCACGGGCACGCATCCAGTTGGCATTGCCGGTGACGGTGTTGATCTCACCGTTGTGCGCAACGCGACGGAAAGGATGCGCGAGCGGCCACGACGGGAACGTGTTGGTGGAGAAGCGCGAGTGCACGAGGCCGAGGGCCGAGACGACGCGCTCGTCCTGCAGGTCGCGGTAGAAGCCCTTCATCTGGGGCGTGGTGAGCATGCCCTTGTAGACGAAGGTCGACGCCGACAGGCTCGGGAAGTAGACGGTCTCGCTGCCGGGACCGTCCTCACCCGCGCCGTGGTGGCCGAGCTCGTGCTCGGTGCGCTTGCGCACGACGTACGCGCGGCGCTCGAGTTCGAGGCCGGTCAGCGCGCGGGCGCCGGAGGCGATGAAGATCTGCCGGAAGGTGGGCATGGCGTCCTGGGCCATGGAACCCAGCTCGGACTCGTCGATCGGCACCTCGCGCCAGCCGAGCACCTCGAGCCCCTCTTCCGCGACGATGCGGTCGACCTCGGCGGCTGCGGCGTCGGCCTTGGTCGCGTCCTTGGGCAGGAACGCGATACCGGTCGCGTACGCGCCTTCGGCGGGAAGATCGAAGTCGACGACCTCACGGAAGTAGGCGTCGGGGACCTGGATCAGGATGCCGGCGCCGTCGCCGGTGTTCTGCTCCGCTCCCGCTGCACCGCGGTGTTCGAGATTCACCAGGGCGGTGATCGCCTTCTCCACGATGTCGCGACTGCGACGACCGTGCATGTCGACGACGAACGCGACGCCACAGGAGTCGTGCTCGTTCGCCGGGTGGTAGAGCCCTCGAGGCCCGGGAAGATGAGTCATACCTAGCCTTCGTTGATGCGATAGCACCGACGACCAGCAGCGCTGATGGCCATCTACTGCCGTAGACGGGTATCGGCCGGGTGCCCGATACCTTCGACATCGCCAGTATCCGCTCATCCGCGACGGTGCGGGTGCCTTTTTCGGCAGCGCGAGCGTGGACCCGGCGACCGGTGGGACGTCGTGGTCCCACCGTCTTCGAATTGAACGATATGCCAGGTATCGGGGGGTAACGCAAGCAAGCCTGCCCTATTTTCCCGCCGACCTGCGGAAACGCGGCCGTAACGCGCCGGAAGCGCGGTCGTCACGCTGCGGTGGCGAGAAGAGTCCGGACGAGCCGGGCGACACCGTCGCGCGGATCCGGTTCGTCGTCGCGTGACGTGCAGCGATGCAGGATCAGTCCGTCCAGGTAGTCGATGAGAACTCGCGCGGCCGTGGCGGAATCGCTCACACCGAGGCCCGCGAGCACGGTTCCGATCCATCCGCGCAGTTCACTGCGGCGGATCTCGACCCCGGCCCGCAGTTCGGGTGTCGCCATCGCCTCGACGAACATCGCGAGACGTGCGCGGGTTCGCACGAGATCGTCTCCCGTCGCGAACATCACATAACCGTGCACCAGATCCTCGAGTGCACGGGCGTCGCCCGGCATCGCCGCGCCGATCGCCGAGATCTGGACCCGATCCTGCTCGAGCAGCCTGTCGAGTACACCTTCGACGAGGGCCTGACGGGTGCGGAAGTAGTTGGAGGTGGAACCGGCGGGCACGCTCGCGACCGCGTCGACGCGGCGGTGGGTGAGAGCCCGCAGCCCCTCGGTGCCCACCAGGGTGATCGCTGCGTCGACGACCAGGGTGCGTTTGTCGGTCACGCGCTCGATCCTACGACCCTCACTACAGAAGTAGTGACTGTCCACTACACATGTAGTACGGTGGCGGCATGGCCACGCGACACGGCAAAGCAGCAGTAGTCGGCGGCGGGATCGGCGGACTCACCGCCGCCAATGCACTCGTCCGGCGCGGCTGGCACGTCGACGTCTTCGAACGTGCACCGTCGCTCCCCGAGACCGGCACTGCGCTCGGCATGTGGGCCGAAGCCCGAGACGCCCTGACGACCGCGGGTCGCGGTTCCGGCCTCGGCGGGCAGGTGGAGAAGCTCGGCGTGCTGCAGGACGGCGCGGCCTTCCTGCGATGGGACGGCTCGGCGATCGGACGCATCCGCAGCATGACGCGACCCGTCGTCCTGCTCTCACGGCCGAAACTTCTCACGATCCTGGCCGAGGGCCTGCCGTCCGGTCTCGTACGGTTCGGAGCCCCGGCCCCCGAGTTGTCCGATCTCTCCTCCTACGACGTCGTCGTCGCGGCGGACGGCATCAACAGCGCGGTGCGCGACCGGCTGTTCGGGCCCTCCTATCGTCCCGTGTACACCGGCTACTCCGCGTGGCGCGGCTGGGCGCCGGGTACCGCGTCGACGACGAGCGAGTCGTGGGGGCCGGGCGCGCTGTTCGGCATCACTCCGCGCGACGGGGACCTCACCAACTGGTTCGCGGCCGTGCGCGCTCCGGCCGGTGGAGCGGGAAGCGTCGACGAACTACGCGAGCGCTACCGCGACTGGCATCCGGCCGTGCGCGACGTGCTCGTACGGATCGACCCCGCCGAGGTCCTGCATCACGACCTGTACGAGTCCGCCCCGTTGCCGTCCTTCGTCCATGGCACGGTCGCGCTGATCGGCGACGCGGCCCACGCGATGGCGCCCAACCTCGGTCGCGGGGCATGCGAGGCGATGATCGATGCCGCGACACTCGCGGTACTGCTGTCCGAGCACTCGGTACCGGAGGCGTTGAAGCGATACGACCGTGCTCGGCGCCGCCGCACCCAGCGGTTCGTGCGTGCATCCCGCGCCCTCGCCCGCGTGGCGACCGCGCGCCGGTTCACGGCGCTGCGCGACCCGTTCGTGGGCATCACCGCGCGATGCGCCCGATGACCCGATTCATGGCTTGACCTGGGCGTAAATAACAACTGGCCGCAGCGATGAAAATCAGCTGCGGCCAGAGGTAACGAAAGAATAACTTGGGGCACCCGAACTTCGGAAGGCAAGTTCAGGTGAGGTCTGTCACACGGTGTCTCGTTCCCACACGCGGTGGGTACCCAGCAGCTCCAGCACCTGCGCAACGGCCGTTTCCGGCCCGTCCACGATCTCGACACCGGGTGCCTTCAGCTCTTCCAGCGCCGCTGCACCGGCCCCCCACGCTGCCAGTGCCTTGTGGTGGCGGAACATCTCGTCGACGAGGATCCGGACTCTCGTGTCGGGCACGGTGGTCGCCATGATCACCGCGTCGAACTCGATCGACCGGGCCGTGAGGAAGGTGCGCGAGATCGGAACGACTCCTCCGAGCATCCCGCCGTGCGGAGCAACCACGAGCGGCACGCAGTCGGCCGCATCCACGGCCTGCACGGCCGCGAGGACCTGATCGACGTCGGTGGTGTCGTCGGCGACGATGCCGATCAGCCGACCCTGCACGGGCCACGTCTTGCCGACCTGTGCCAGCGCGGGGCTCTGCGGGAGATCGGAGACCTCGACGGCCGGCTTCGGGGCCGGCAGACCGAGACCGGCGGCCACCTTCTCGCACAGCCCCGTGTCGATGTTCGCCAGGATCTGCAGCTGCCGTTCCTTGATCGTCTGCTCGTAGCACTTGCCCAGCTCGAATGTGTAGGCGTAGGCGACGTGGTCCTGCTCGATATCCGACAGGCTCAGGTAGAACTGGCGGGCCTGCGTGTAGTGATCGTCGAACGACCGGGAGACCTCGCGTTCCTTCTTCGCCGCCGGTACCTCCACCGGCAGGTCGACGAAGGCACCCTCGGTGACTCCGGCCATGAACGGGCATCCCGCGTCGAGGGAGTTCGGCTTGTACGGAGCGACGCCCGTGTGGACGGCGTGCTGGTGGAAGCCGTCGCGGAACATGTCGTTGACCGGAGCGTGCGGACGGTTGATCGGGATGTGCCCGAAGTTCGGCCCGCCGAGCCGCGTCAGCTGGGTGTCGAGGTAGGAGAACAGGCGGCCCTGCAGCAGCGGATCGTCGGTGACGTCGATGCCCGGGACGAGATGGCCCGGATGGAAGGCGACCTGTTCGGTCTCGGCGAAGAAGTTGGTGGGATTGGCGTTGAGGACCATCGTGCCGATGATCTGCACGGGTGCGAGTTCCTCGGGAACGATCTTGGTGGGATCGAGCAGATCGATCCCCTCGAAGATCTGCTCCGGGGTGTCGGGGAAGACCTGCACGCCGAGATCCCATTCGGGGTAGGCGCCGGCCTCGATCGCGTCGGCGAGGTCGCGGCGGTGGAAGTCGGGATCGAAACCGTTGATGAGCTGGGCTTCCTCCCACACCAGCGAGTGCACGCCGAGTCGCGGCTTCCAGTGGAACTTGACCAGTGCGGTGTCACCCTCGGCATTGACCACGCGGAAGGTGTGGACGCCGAAGCCCTCCATCATCCGGTAGGAACGGGGGATGCCGCGGTCGGACATGTTCCACAGCGTGTGGGCCGTGGCCTCGGTGTGGAGCGAGACGAAGTCCCAGAAGGTGTCGTGGGCACTCTGCGCCTGCGGGATCTCCCGATCCGGATGCGGCTTGGCCGCGTGGACCACATCGGGGAACTTGATGGCGTCCTGGATGAAGAAGACCGGGATGTTGTTGCCGACGAGGTCGAAGGTGCCTTCCTCGGTGTAGAACTTCGTCGCGAAGCCACGGGTGTCGCGCACCGTGTCGGCCGAACCGCGGGAACCGAGCACCGTCGAGAACCGCACGAACACCTTTGTCTCGACGTCCTTCTGGAGGAAGTGGGCGCGCGTGATCGAACTCGCGGCACCCGTCGCGCGGAAGACGCCGTGGGCACCGGCGCCGCGGGCATGCACCACGCGCTCCGGGATACGTTCGTGGTCGAAGTGGGTGATCTTCTCGCGGAAGTGATGGTCCTGCAACAGGATCGGGCCGCGACGACCGGCCTTGAGGGAATGGTCGGTATCCGTCAGCCGAGCACCTTGAGCCGTCGTCAGGTACTCCCCCTGCTGGGCACGACCGCGCGGCAGATCCGCGGGAGTGCCGGTGGCCGTCCTGACCTCGGGCTCCGCCTGATCGGGCTTGGGCGCGGGCGGCGTCGTGGGCGTCGTGGGTTCCTCCACGGGCGGCACGGTGGACGAGGGAACACCGGGGATCTTGGGGGCGTCAGCGGACATACGGAACTCCGATTCGTGTGCTGTCGTCAGGGGCTGGACACGTCTTCCCCACGACTACCCGGGAGAACCGAGGTCAAACGCGGTCAGCGAATTCCGTCCCACCGTGTCCGCAGATCCGCTTCGTCGTCGACGGTCGTACCGCGTACTCGTCCACCGATGGTGTCGACGACGAATTTCATCCACGCTCCTCCCTCGTGACCCCCGGGCGTCAGCAGGGCACGAAAGCCGTTCGCTCAGGTACCCATTCGCCACACGAGAACGGTCCGGCGGGTGGACTTCACCCGCCGGACCGCCGGGGTGGACGGTCGCGTCCGGATCAGAAGTCGTCGTCGATGCAGGCGAGCCGGTCGCCGGCCTGTCCGGCCTCACCCGGAGCGGTCATGGTGTGCTGTGCGTGGAGCACCACCGAGTTGGCCTCGTCGTCGCGGAACTCCCAGTCGACGGTGGTGGACGCCTCGGCGTTGCCCTGCGCGTCGGTGGTGATGTCGAGCCAGATCTCGTTCTGCGGATTGGCGTAGGCGGGGTCGGTCGAGGGAGATTCGGGGTTCGCCGCGGGGTCGACCTGGTTCTGGTAGTGCGGCCCCGAATCGGATGGGTTCGGCCCGCACGGCCGGGTGTGGACGTGCGCCCCGAAGTCCCGATCGGGTTGCAGACCCATCACCCTGAGCGTGACGGTGGTCCGGCCGTCCTCCTCCTCGGATTCGACGTCGAAGGTCGCGCCGACCGGCACGGCCGCCTCGTCGTAGGTGAAGGCGTTGTCGTCGTCGCCTCCCTCGTTCGGAAGACCGAAGGCGTCGCCGCTCATTCCGGGCAGCGGCGTGGGCATGGCATCGGTGGTGGTGGTCGTGAGGGAGGTGGGTGGGGTCTCGACGGTGGTCTCGGTATCGGTGGACGAGTCGTCGCTGCTGCACCCCGTGGCCACGAGCGTGGCCACGGAGAAGCCCGCGACGAGACATGCCTGGCGTGTGTTCATGACTTCGACGTACCCCGAGGACGCCGTCCGCGAACCTGCCCGTGTTTGTCGCCTAGTCCTGTCTCCCGGTCTTCTGTTCCTCGGCCTTCTCGGCCTCGACGATCGCGGCGAGTTCCTCCGCGACCTTCTTCTCCACGGCGTTCTTGCTCACCCCGGCACCGGCCAGCACACCGTCACCGTTCTCGAGTTCGAGCAGCGCGAGGAGGATGTGCTCCGTTCCGATGTAGTTGTGTCCGAGTCGCAGAGCTTCGCGGAAGGTCAGTTCGAGAGCCTTGCGGGCTCCGGCGTCGTACGGAACGAGTTCGGGAACGTCGCCGGCCGCTTCGGGGAGCGCCGCTTCGGCGGCCGCGCGCAGGGCCGCGAAGTCCACGCCCTGGGCGGCGAGTGCGCGTGCGGCAAGCGACTCGGTGTCGACGAGCAGGCCGAGCAGCAGATGGACGGGTGTGATCTCGGGACTGCCGGTGGCGCGTGCTTCGTTCATCGACGCCATCACAGTGTTCTGCGCGCGCGGTGTGAACCGCGAGAAACCCTGTTGAGGGTCGAGGTCGTTGTCGCTCTTCGACACGAATCGCTTCTGGGCGGCCTGCTTGGACACGCCCATGCTCTGCCCGATCTCGGACCACGACTTGCCGGACCGCCGGGCCTGGTCGACGAAGTGACCGATCAGGTGATCGGCGACCTCGCCGAGGTGATCGGCCGCGATGACGGCGTCGGACAGTTGCTCGAGGGGATCGTCGTGGACCTTCTTGATCGCGTCGATGAGGTCGTCGAGCCGGATGGGGTGGGACGGCCGAATGGGTTCCATGCGTCAACTCTAAGTTGACGAATGGAACCCGTCAACCATTGGTTGACGGCTGATTCTCAGTCGGGCCGCACCGCAGCCCGAAACTCCTTGATCGGCCAGACGTCCTGGTCCTCTCCGTAGACGATGCGGCCGTCCACGTCGAACTCGAGCAGAGTGTTGATGCAGAGGTTCGTCGAACCCGGCAGGATCAGGCGGCTCCGCGCCCGACCACTCACGGTGATCTCGTCACCTGCCTCGTCGACCACCGTGAGATCCAGCGAATCGATCCATCCCCGCTCGGGATCGCGACCGGCCTTCCGATGCCCGCCACGCACCGCGACGACGTCCTCTCCCCGGCGCACATATCCCGAATGGATGTCGTCGCTGACGTCGGTGGGCGCCGAATAGGTGAGCAGGCTCAGGTGCGGATCGGCCAGCCACGTGTAACCGACACGGCGGTACCCGCGTTCTGTCCGCGGCCCCCACGAACGGTCGCGCATCGCGTAACAGTCGACATCGATCCGTTCGCCGTCGAGCACCACGGTTCCGGTGACTCGCCCCGTCTGGTCGTAGTGCGACGCCGACGGATACGGCGGTGACCCACTGCGCAACGGCACCGGCCGCTCGAGTCCAGTGAAGTGCAGGTCGGCGGTGATGCGGTCGCGATCGTCGTAGCGGACCGAGTACTCCATGCCCGGTTCGACGACCGTGATCGTCGCGCCCGTGGGGCTCGTCAGCACGCCGTTCTCGAACGTGGGGGGCTTGAGATGCGAGAACCCTTCGAAGAAGGGCACATTCCACGGCTCGCTACCGGTGTGGTCCCACAACCACAGTCCCCCGCCGGTCGTGCCGGCGTTGGCCCGGACACTCACGTACACCCAGGCGCCGATGTTGCGCTCCGGCACGAAGAACGAGAACCAGAAGGTCTCCGTCTCGTAGAAGTTGCCGGAGACCTCGTGCAGACCGTCGTCCTGGACCGTGAATCCACCGTCTGTCGTGGATCCTTCGGCAACAGCGGGATCCGTCATTCCGGAAGTCCTCTCAACGGGGCCGGACGGCCCTCACCGCGCACGCGATCGCGCACGGCGATCATCGCGGCGAGTCTGCGCTCCATGTCTTCCCGCGCCATCATGATGTCGTCTCCCCCTTCACCCCGGTCGAGCCTCGCGAGCCGTTCGCGTTCGGCCTCGATTTCCTCGTCGAGGAGAGAGCCCGCCAGATCGCGGGTCAGCAGATCCTGATCGGCCCAGTCGTCCTCCGGGATCTGCGTGATCGGTTCCTCCATGTCGGATTCCTTCTCGTCGGGCCGGATCACGCACGCGGAAAGTTGAACAACCCCCGTGCGTTGAGTTCGACGATCTTGTGGACGTCCTCGTCGGGCACGAGGCGCATCTGTTCCTGCACCACCTTGCGGCTGTTGGGCCAGTTCGAATCGGAGTGCGGGTAGTCGCCCTCCCACGTGATGTTGTCGATCCCGACGGCCTCGCGGTTGTCGACACCGAACTGGTCGTCGATGAAACAGCCGTAGATGTGCTTCGCGAACAATTCCGACGGCCGGACGCTCTGGTTGATGTTCTGGTAGAAGCGGTGCTTCTGCCAGGTCTGATCCATCCGCTCGAGCATGTAGGGAACCCACCCGATCCCGCCTTCGGAGAGCATGAACTTCAGGCCCGGATGCTTGTGGAAGACCGGCGAGAACAGCAGGTCGGCGGTCGCGTACATCGAGTTGCAGCCGAAGAGCGCGATCATCACCGCCATCGGCGCTTCGGGAGCGGTGATCGGTGCCTGACCCGACGTGCCGAAGTGCACGCACAGCGGTTGTCCTGTCTCCTCCACCGCCGAGAACAGTGGATCCCAGTGATCGGTGTGGAAGGACGGCAATCCGAGCGGGACGGGGTTCTCCACGAACGAGATGGCGCGCGAACCCTTCGCCGCGGTGCGGTGCACCTCCTCGACCGCCTCCTCCACCGACCACAGCGGCAGGATCGTCAACGGGATCAGGCGGTCGGGCGCGGTAGGGCACCACTCGTCGAGGATGTAGTCGTTCCACGCCTGCACGCAGAGCAACGCCAGTTCCTTGTCCTGCCCCTCGAGGAAGACCGTGCCGGCGAAGCGGGGGAAGGACGGGAACGACAGGGTGGCCTGCACACCGTCGATGTCCATGTCCTGCACACGGGATCTCGGGTCGTAACAACCCGGCAGCATCTCGTCGTACCGGGTGGGTTCGATGCCGTACTCCTCGGGCTTCTTGCCCGCCACGGCGTTGAGGCCGATGTACGGGTAGATGCGGCCCTCGTACTCCCACACCTGCGCGATCTTGGTCGCGCTGTCGAGTGCGCGGTCGCCGTCGCCGACGTGGATGGCCCTCGGCAGTTCCTTCTCGACGATTTTCGGGCCGGCCTCGAGGAACTTCGACGGCAACCGATCCGACCACAGCGCCGGGTGCTCGATCAGATGATCGTCGGTGGAGATCAAATGCATATGGTCCTGCAATGGCATTACGTCCTCCTGGATGTGCGGTGGATCGTCGTCGGCGACGCGGACAGCTCGCGACCGGAGCTCAGGCCCGGTCCCATTCGATCGGCAGCGAGGTGAGACCGAGCTGGCCGCCGGTCTCGGTGAGCTCGACATCCGGCACGAGGCGGTACTCCGGAATCCTCTTGTGCCACTCCTCCAGAGCGATACGCAGTTCGCGGCGCGCGAGGTGGGATCCGAGGCAGCGGTGCGGGCCGGCACCGAACGCGATGTGATTGTTCGGCGAACGTTCGATGTCGACCTCCGCCGCGTCGTCGAACGCCTCCTCGTCGCGGGTCGCGCCGCTCAGCGGGAAGTTCACCATGTCGCCGGCCTTCAGCGGCACACCCTCGAGTTCGGTGTCGTGCATGACCTTCCGGGCGGGTACGACGATTGCGTAGGCGCGGAGGAACTCCTCGACCGCACCCGGGATGAGCGACGGGTCCTCGACGATGCGCGCCCGATCCTCCGGATGCGACGCCAGGTGGTAGAACGCCCACCCCAGTGTCGCTGCCACCGTGTCGAGTCCGGCCATGAACATCAGTAGGCAGAACGAGAGCAGATCCTCGTCCTTCACGGGCGCACCGTCGATCTCGAAGGTCAGCGCCTTGCTGACGATGTCGTCCTTGGGCTCGACGCGTCGCTCGGCGATGATCGACGCGAACCGCCCCATCACGGCCTGCATCGCAGCGAGCTGTTTCTGCCCGCGGGCTTCGACGTCGTCGTCGCTCCCGTGCAGAATCGCGTGTTCCCATTCCATGAACTGGTCGAGTTCCTCGACCGGCATGCCCATGAGCTCGAGGAAGATGGTCGCGGGGAACACCTGTGCGAACTCGCGCATGAAGTCCACCTGGTTGCCCGACCGCGACGCGATGTCGTCGGCCAGCCCGGCTGCGCACTCACGGATATGCGGTTCGAGCGACTCCACCCACTTGGGCGAGAACAACGGGCCGAGCTGGCGCCGCCACTGGTGGTGCTCGTCGCCGTCGAGCATCTCCGGGATCCACTTGAAAGCCGGGTTCGGGTCGAGTGGGGTGACGACACTGTTCGAGAAGGTGTCGGGCCGCTGGAGCAGGTCGAGGATGCCCTCGTAGTTCACCACCGAGTAGAAACCGGGACCGAATTCGTTTCGGTAGACAGCGGATTCGCTGCGCAGCTCGTCGTACTTCTCGAACCACGTGCCGGCCTTCTGCAGTTCGGTGTAGTTGAAATTGTGGACAGGGCAACCGGAGATGGCAGCTCGGTCGGATTCGGCTCGGGTCATGTCAGATCCTTACGAAGAGAAAATGCGAGTGGGCTCAGCCGCCGCCGGCGGCGCTCCATGTCCTCAGCCGCCGGTGGCGGCGCTCCATGTCCTCAGCCGCCGGTGGCGGCACTCCATGTGACGGCCTTGGTTTCCAGGTACTCGTCGAGTCCGGCTGCGCCCCATTCGCGTCCGAGTCCCGACTGCTTGTATCCGCCGAACGGCACGTGCGGGGTCACTCCCCCGCCACCTCCGTTGATCGACACGAAACCGGTGCGGATGCGCTTGGCGATGCCGTAGGCGCGCGCCGGATCGGCGGCGAACACGCTTCCCCCGAGACCGAATTCGCTCTCGTTGGCCAGACGGACGGCGTGATCGTCGTCGTCGAACGGGATGATGACACCGACCGGGCCGAAGAACTCCTTCTGCGCGATATCCATCGAGTTGTCGACGTCGACGAACAGGGTCGGTTCGACGAAGTAGCCCTTGTCGAGTCCGACGGGGCGACCTCCACCGAAGGCGATCTTCGCGCCCTCCTCGACCCCACGGGCGATGAGCCTCTCGACCTTGGTGCGCTGCGCCTCGCTGATCAGCGGGCCCATCATCACGCTCGGATCGGCGGGATCGCCGACCGTGATGGTCCCCAGTCCCGCGGTCACGTAGGCGACAAGTTCGTCGTAGCGGGAACGGTGCACGAGGGTGCGGGTGAACAGCGAGCATCCCTGCCCGGAGTGGGTGACCATGTTGCCGATCACCGATTCGGCGACCTTCGCCAGGTCGGCGTCCTCGCAGATGATGTTGGCCGATTTGCCGCCGAGTTCGAGGACGACCTTCTTCAGGGTGGGGGCGGCCTGTTCGTAGACCGCGCGGCCGACCGTGTCGGATCCGGTGAAGCTCACCAGGTCGACGTCGCGACTGGTCGTGAGTTCGCGACCGGCCTCGGTGTCGCCGGTGACGATGTTGAGCACGCCCGGCGGGAGTCCGGCCTCCTCGGCGATCGTGCCGAGGATCAGCGCCTCGAGAGGCGTCGTGGGTGCCGGCTTGAGGACCGCGGTGCATCCGGCGGCCAACGCAGGCGCGACCTTCATGATGTTGAGGAAGAGCGGGAAGTTGTACGCCGAGATCAGCGCCGCGACACCGGCAGCCTCACGCAGGACGACGCCCTGACCGATCCCCTGCCCGATGGTGGGGAGCACGGGCTTCTCGAAATCGAAGGACGGCAGAATGCGTTCGGCCATGTCGCGGAAGTGCTGCAGCGGAATGCCCACCTGGAGGTATTCGGCCAGCGCCCGGGTGGAACCCGCTTCGGCGATGCTCAGATCGACCAGCTCGGCACGGCGTTTGTCGAGGGCGTCGGCCATGCGCAGCATCACCTGCGCGCGTTCGCGCGGGCTCATGTGCGGCCACGGACCTTCGTCGAACGCGCGTCTGGCCGCGGCGATCGCCCGGCGGACGTCGGTGACGGTGGCCTGCGGGGCGCGGCCGACGAGTTCGCCGTTGGCGGGGTTGAAGACGTCGAGGATCTCGCCGCCGTCGCTGTCCACCCAGACTCCGTCGATGAACAGCTGGGAAAAGTCGTGTGTCACAGGATTCTCCGTACTGAGCAGGAACTGCGTGCGCAGTTCAGAAGGCCGGGGTGGCGGGACGGTTGCGCACGTAGCCGCCCGCATCGACACGCATTTGCATGCCCGTGATGTACCGCGACTCGTCGGAGAGCAGGAACAGCACCGTGTCGGTGACGTCCTCGGGTTCGACGTAGGGAACGTTCATCACGCTCATGACGGGGAAGACCGGCAGGGCGTCCTCGAGGGTGGGCGACTCGAGATCGGGCCGGAACTGCCGGTACATGACCTCGCTGTTGAGCATGTCGGTGTTGCAGTTCGTCGGATGAACCGCGTTGACACGGATCTTCCTCTGCCCCAGCACGACCGACAGGTCGTTGACGAACGACGAGATCATTCGCTTGGCGAGTGAGTAGCCGAGCCCGCCCGTGCCGTTGGTGGGATTGTCTGTGGCTCCGGGGAGCAGAGCCGCGAGGCTACCGGTGGCCACGATCGAGCCGCCGTCGGCGAGATGGGGAAGACTCGCTTCGACCGCGTTGACGACGCCGACGAAGTCGACGGTGAACGCGTCCATGAAGGCCTGCGGATCGTCGGTTCCCAAGGGGCAGATGCCCGCCTGCGCGACCACGCCGTCGAGCCGGCCGAACTCCTCGACGCCCCGCTGCACGGCGTCGAACAGGGCCTGCCGGTCGCGGACGTCGGCGACGGTGGTCAGCAGGGTGCCGCCGGCCTCCTCGACGAGGCGGGTGGTCTCGGTGAGATCTTCCGGTGAGGCCAGGGGGTAGGCGTTGGTCTTGATGTTGTCGCAGAGGTCGACGCCGATGATCTTCGCGCCTTCACGCGCGAGGCGCACTGCGTGAGTGCGTCCCTGACCGCGGGCGACGCCGGTGACGAAGACGACTTTGTCCTGCAAACGGCCCATGAGGGGTGTCCTTTGCTTCGGATCCGGTGGGAGGGGAGGTCGGGAAGGAAACGGACGAGATCGATTGCGATGCAGACTGCTTACGCGGTCGACACATGTCAGCGGAGGCTGATGGCCCGTTCGGGGCACGCGGCGATGCCGGCGAGCACGGCAGCGTCGACGGGTTCGGAAACCTCACGGTCGAGCGGCAACGCGTATCCGTTGTCGTCGATGTCGAAGACGTCGGGGGCGGCTTCCCAGCAACGCGCATGGCCGGAGCATTTTCCGGTGTCGATCGTAAGTCTCATGAAGCCCTGCTTTCGACGTGGACGAAAGAGACGAAGTACTGACGGTCGCGGCAGATCATGAGACCGAATCCCCCGATCGGTCTCACTGCCTGAGACTCATTGGACACACCGTAGCAACATCGAACCCGTAAGTCGAGACCTGGATCACACTTTTTACCAAGTTTACTATGTGGCGGATCACCTGCTCCGGACGAGTTGCGGCGTCCACCGTTAGGGTGAGGTGGTGGCGATGGACGACTCCGTGACGACCGGCGAGATGAGCCTGCGAGAGCGCCTCGTTCGCGCCGCCGACGAGGAGATCCGGCACCGCGGCACCGTCTCCGTGAGCATGACCGCGATCGCCGAACGCGCAGGCGTCTCCCGCGCGACGGCCTTCCGGCAACTCGGCGGCGCTCAGGAGATGATCGTCCAGGTGGGGTTGCTCCGCGCCGAACGCCATATCGAGCGCGCACTCGAACGCTCGGCCGGCCAGGGCGACATCTTCGCGAAGATGGAAGACACGATGGCCTACAATGCCCGGGAATTGCCCGAGGATCCGGTGATCGTCGCTCTCATGGCGCAGCATTCGGCCTCCGCACGGCATCCAGACATCCTCGCCGTCACCTCGGCGGTCTCCGAGCCCCTGCTCCGGACCGGCCAGGAGGCGGGACTCATCCGCACCGACATCCCGTTGGCCGAACTGCTCGAATACCTCATCGAGCAGACCTTTCTCGCGGCCGAGGACCCCAAGCGGTCCGACGAGGCCGCGCGACTGCGCTTCCGCAGATATGTCGTCCCCGCGCTGCGTCCCCAGCCCTCCGAGGACGGTGGCGACGCCGCGCGGGACGAACTCGAGAAGGCGCTCGCGGCGGCGATCGATGCGCTCGGCGCCGCGAACCGCGCGGTACGGACGTTGCGGCGCGACGCTGCCGAGTGATCGTGAGCCGGATTACGTGACGGCACCGGCTATCTTGAGTTCGATGAGCTTGTCGTCGTCGAATCCGAGTTCACGAAGGATGTCGTCGGTGTGTTCGGCGAACTGGGGCGCCCGGGTCATCCGTACAGGGGCGTTGTCGAACTTCACCGGGCTGGCCACGAGCTTCTGCGGTGTGCCGTCGGCATCGGTCACCTCCACGATCCGCCCGTTCGCCACGAGCGCTTCGTCGTGGCCGAGATCCCAGCCGTCCTGCACCGGCGCCCACTGCCCGGTCAGGGACGCGAACACCTCGAGCCAGTGGTCGTAGTCGCGTTGCGCGATCGCCTCGGCGAACCATCCTCCGATCTCCTCGGCATGCTGGAAGATCGCTTCCATCGACGCGAAGCGCTCGTCGTCGACGAGGTGCTCGAGACCGAGAGCGGTGACGAATTCGTTCCAGTAGCGCGTGGGCTGGAGCATCGAGAACTGCAGCCAGCGTCCGTCGGCGGTGCGATACGAGCCGCTGAGAGGATTGCCGGGCGCTGCCGTCGTGCGTCGGATCTTCGGCAGCGGCCCACCCGTGAACAGCGAGAGGTTGACGGAGAACTGGGTGGCCCAGGCGCCCACCGCGAGCAGCGACACGTCGACCTCCGACGGTTCGCCGGTGCGTTCCCGTCCGGCGATCGCGGCGGCGATCCCGCCCGCGATGGTCATGCCTCCGATGTTGTCGCCGTATGCACCGGACGGCATGAACGCCATGTGCTCGGCATCGGGTGGCATGACACCGTCGGCGCTTCCGCCGCGCGCCCAGAAGGCCGTCGCGTCGTAGGCACCCTTGTCGGCGTCGGGACCCTCGGTGCCGAAACCGCTTCCGGTGACGTAGATGATCTCCGGATTGATCGCCCGGACGTCCTCGAGGGTGATCGAGAGCTTGGCCCGGGGACCGGGTAGGTAGTTCGTCAGGAAGACGTCGCTGCGCCGGATCAGCTCCTCGAGGACGGGGCGTGCCTCGGGGATGGCGAGATCGATCCCGATGCTGCGTTTGCTGCGGTTGGGACCTTCCATGATCGGCGCGAACGACGAGCCCGCCCTGCCCGCGTCGAGTCCGAGCACACGGACGAGTCCGCGCTGGGCGTCGCCGTTCTCGGCGTGCTCGACCTTCACGATGTCGGCTCCCCAGTCGGCGAGCACCGCGCCGGCGGCGGGAACGAAAGTGAACTGTGCGACCTCGAGAATGCGGATGCCCTCCAAGGGACGGTCCATGACGACTCCTGACCTGGTCGGTTACGGATGTTCGGGTGAGCGGGGACGTTCTTCGCTATCGGGTCCGGAGGAGCATCGCGCCCGACGGCACGCCGCCGCCGGCGGTGACGACGGCGACCCTCGCGTCGGCGACCTGCGCCCCGGGAGCCTGGCCTCTCAGCTGCAGCACCGCTTCACGGACGAAGCCGTAGCCGTGGGTGCGACCGGCCGACAACTGACCGCCGTGGGGGTTGAGGGGTAGCACGCCGTCGACGGAGATGCCCTTGCCGCCGTCGACGAAGTCGGCGGCACCTCCGAATTCGCAGAAGCCGAGACCTTCGAGCCACGACAGCGCGTTGAACGTGAAGCCGTCGTACAGCAGGGCCACGTCGACGTCGTCGGGTCGTAGATCCGTGCGACTCCACAGGTGCGCGGCCGGGCCGAGCGACTGCGGGAGGTGGGTGAGCGTGCCCTGGTCCCAGGACAGGTTCTCCGTGATCTGCGTACCGACGGCCTCGACGAGTACGGGTTCGTGCCGCAGATCGGCGGCGGCGTCGACCGCGGAGACGACGACTGCGACCGCCCCGTCGACGGGGACGTCGCAGTCGTACAGCCCGAAGGGAGTCGAGACGACGCGGGCGGAGAGATAGTCGTCGATTGTGATCGGATCTCGGTACACCGCTTCGGGATTGGACGAGGCATTGCCGCGGGCCGTGACCGCGATCGCCCCGAGGGCGTCCTTGGCGTCGCCGTAGCGGTGGAAATAATGCGACGCCTGGCACGCGATCCAGTTGGCTGCGGAGACCGCGCCGAAGGGATGTCGGAACTCGAGCATGCCCGTGGCCTTGCCGCTCCCGACCGACCACTTCCCGGCCTTCACCAGTTCCGAGTGGGTCGACTCCCACACGGTGCGGAAGCACAGCACGTGACGACACAGACCGGATGCGACGGCGAGCATCGCCGCGACGATCGACCCGTTCTGCCCCGGCAGGTCGCCGCCACCGTTCACCCATACCGGCCGGATGCGAAGCGCCTGTTCGACCGGCATGATGCCGCCCTCGGAGATCCCTCCGGGGGCCGCGCCGGGATAGGTGGACAGGCCGTCGATGTCGGCGAGCGTCAGTCCGGCGTCCTCGACCGCGCGCAGGCACGCGTCGACGGTGAGCGTCAGCGGGTCCACCATGAGCCGCCGGCCGACCGCGGACTGCCCCACACCGGTGAGCGCGACCCGGTCCTCGAACTTCTCGGCGGAGACCGGGATCCGGAGATGCGTGCGCACGTCCTCGGGTTCCGGCATCGGACCGGGCTCGTCGCCGGCCTCGGGGTCGGGTCGGAACAGCGGCAACCAGATGTCGTCGGCTGCTTGTTCGAAGACGACCCGCACGCGATCACCCACTGCGACGTTGCCGGGCTCGCATCCGACGATGTTCGTGGTGAGGCGGACGCCCGGGTCCTCCTCCAGTGCGACGATCGCGATGACGTAAGGCGGTGGGAGATCCGATAGCCACTGCTGCGCATTGACCGTCACGCCGACGACGACGGCGCGTCCCGAGACGGGTTGCAGCGAGATGTCGCGGGAGGTGCACTCCGAGCACAGCACCGCGGTGGGGTGCATGAGCTTTCCGCAGGCGTCGCACTGCGCGACCCTCAGGACACCGTCGGCCCCGGAGGCCCAGAACGCGGCGGTCGTCGGGGTGGGTTGAGGCAACGGTCTCCGGGACGCTCCCACTGTTCACCTTCTCTGTCCGATCACCAAGTTAGACAACTTGGGGACGGATGCTAGCACCGACTATGACACACGTCACCATTCACCTCGGAGCTCACGGGAAACCGCGACGAACACTACCCAGAGCTCGATGAGATATATAACCTAGTGCACAACCATCGGGGTGACAGCGCACGAAGGAGCAGGGTACGAACATGACCGAGAACCGAGGCGCACTCGAACCCGCCCTGCTGCGATGGGTGTCGGACACGGCCGGCGGAACCATCGTGGAGATCGACCGGCGACCCGGCGGCGGCCGGCGCGAGGCCTGGATCGTGGACGTCGAGACCGACGACGGCACGATCCTCCCCCTCTTCCTGCGCTATGACCGCCTCGATCCGACACAGCGCGGAGACCCGTTCACCCTGCATCGCGAAGCCCGCTTCTACCGCGCGTTCGAGGATTCCCCGGTGCCGGTGCCCCGCATCGTCGGCGTCCACCCCACCGAGCAGGCGATCCTGTCCGAACGAGTTCCCGGGCAGGCCTGGTTCTCCCGGATCCGCGACGAGGGCGAACGCGTCTCGGTGGCTTCCGATTTCATGCGTATCCTGGCCGAGATGCACCGCGTGGATCCGCACCGGCTGCAACTGCCCGGCCAACATCCGGAAGCGGGCCTGCGAGCGCTGGTCGCGCACGAGATCGACACCTGGGAGACCGTCTACCGCGACGCCGGCGGAAAAGCCGATCCGCTGGTCGAACTCGCGCTGACCTGGGTGAAGCGCACCATCCCGGACGTCGACGGCCCCGTCGTCATCGTCCAGGGCGACACCGGACCGGGGAACTTCCTCTACGAGGACGGCAGGGTCACCGCTGTCCTCGATCTCGAACTCGGGCATCTCGGCGACCCGCACGACGACCTCGCCTGGGTCACCACCCGCGCGGTGCAGGAACCGTTCACCGACATCCACGAGCGCTTCGCCGACTACGAGCGTGCCTCCGGAACCACCGTCGACCTCGATCGGGTGCGCTACTACCGAGTGCTCGCGGAGCTGCGCATCGTGATCCTCGGCCAGGGCGGTTCCGTCCACCCGGATCCGTTGTCCGAGGTGGGAAATGCGCTGGCCTACGGGCTTCTGCACCGTCGCCTGCTCGTCGAGGCCCTCGCCGACGTGCTCGGCATCGACCTCGACACGCCGGGCGACGTCGAGGCCGAATCGACCGAGCGCGAATGGCTCTACGACGCTGCCCTCGAACAGATCCGGCACATCATCGTGCCGCGCAGCGAGGACGCCTTCGTCATCCAGCGCAGCAAGGGGCTCGCCCGCATCCTGAAGTATCTCCGTGACGCCGACCGGTACGCCGATCGCATCACCGAACGCGATCTGGCCGATCTCGAATCCGCCCTCGGGTCGCGGCCCGACACCGTCGTCGACGGCACCACAGTGCTGGTCGAACGGCATCTGGCCGGTGAGATCCCCATGGGCGACGTCCTGACCGTGTTCGCCCGCCAGATCGCGGGTCGCACCCAGCAGTTGCGTTCGGCCATGGGCGTTCTCGCCGATCGACACTTCGACGCCCTGTAGGCACCGTGGAGACCCGAGCGATCCGCAGCCCGAAGGCCGCGGAAGTGGTGGCGCGGACGCTGCGCCGGATGGTCGTCGACGGCGATCTCGTCGACGGCGACCACCTGCCGCACGAGGCAGAACTCATGGAGCACTTCGCGATCAGCCGGCCCACCCTGCGCGAGGCCGTCCGGGTACTCGAGGCCGAACGGCTCGTCGAGGTGCGGCGCGGCTCGCGGGCGGGAGCGCGGGTGCGGGTGCCCGGTTCGGAGGTCGTCGCACGACCGGCGTCGCTGTTGCTCGAATTGTCCGGGGCCACAGTTGCCGATGTCTTCGATGCTCTCGAGGCGGTGGAACCTCCCGCCGCACGTCTCCTCGCGCTCACCGGCACCGAGGCGGCGTTCGACGAACTCGAGCGCTTCGTCGACGAGGAGATCCCCGCGGCGTTCACGACCCGCGATCTCGGTGTGGCGTCCGCGCAGTTCCACCTCCGGATGGTGCAACTGTCCGGGAACGCGACGCTGGCGCTGATCGCCGGGATGCTGCACGAGATCTTCGCCCGGCACACCGGCGACGTGGCGCGCGAACGCATGTCGCTCGCGAATTCCGATGCGGCAGAGAACTTCATGTTGCTCGTGCGGTCGCTGCGACGCCTGATCCGCCTGCTGCGCGCCCGCGACGGCGACGGTGCGTTCGCGCACTGGCAGCGGCACGTGCATGCCTCCCGGCTGCTCACCCTCGAGGGTGCCGGCATACCGGTGCGCGACCTCCTCGATTGATCAGGCGCGCGAGGTCGGCGCAGCGGACATCGTGGCTTCGATGCGTGGACCCTCGCCGCCCACGGCGAGCACGTCACCGAATCCCTCCACCATCGACTCGACGAGGACGGACAGGTCGGGAACGGCTGCGGAGTCGGCGTTGATGCCGATGCAGCAGTGCGTGGTGTGCGACATCAGCGTGATGTTGACCGCCGAGCCGATGGTGGGCGCGAACGGGTAGTACCTCAGCACCTCCGCCCCGGCCATGTACAGCGGAATCGGCGAACCGGGGACGTTCGACGCGAGAAAGTCGATGTGCTTGAGGATCCCCCCCAGAACACCGGCCGGGAGCACATTCAGCACACCCGCGATGGCGGACGAGAGCGGCACGGCCGGTTCATCGCGCCAGGAACGGACGGTCCGGTCCACCCGGTGCATCAACGCGACGGGTTCGGCGATGTCGAGGGGAAGCGCGAACCGGGCCAGCGTGATCTTGTTCCCTCCGATCGCGTCGCCCTCCCGCCGGAGACTGATCGGCAGTGTCGTCATCAGCTCGGCGACCTGCGTCCCGTGCCGCGCGTGATAGTGCCTCAGCCCCAGCAATATTCCGGCGAGGAAGGCGTCGTTGAGAGAGGAGTCCGCTGTTCGTCCGGCCCGCCGTAGTGCGTCGAGCGGCAGGTCGAGGGCGGCGACCTCACGAACCGTGCTGCGGTCGATCATCACCGGGGAACGCGTCGTGAACACCGGCTGCACGAAGCGGGCCGTCGACCCGGCCGTGTCCACGACGGTGCGCAGCGCCGCGACGGGATTCGTCAGCGACCTCAGACCGGAGCGCACGAGCCACGGCGCACCCCGGCCCGCCACATCCCCGGCCGTCGAGAGGTACCAGCCCACGGAGTCGGCGAGGTTCGATGCCGGGGCCGGGGCGGGCGGAGTCTCCTGCAACGGCCCACGGTCGGTGCCGTCGCGTTCGAAGTCGACCATCTCGTTCGCGATCTGGATACCACCGATGCCGTCGGTGAGCGCATGGTGCACCTTGAGGACGATCGCGGCACGACCGTCGTCGAGGCCGTCGACGATCGTCGCCTCCCACAGGGGACGGTCCTTGTCGAACGCCGACATCGCCGCGGCGCGCACGAGCGGGAGCACGGCGTCCAGTCCCCCGGGATGTGGGAGGGCGATCCGCCGCAGATGCCAGGACAGGTCGAAATCGGGATCGTCCACCCATCGCGGTGGGGTCCGTCCGAACGGGGATTCGGCGAGCTTGCGGCGGAAACTCGGCACCGCACGTGTTCCGCGTTCCATCATCCGGACGAAGCGCTCGTGGTCCGGCGACCGGTCGAGCAACGCGACCGCGACGATCGTGGATCGCAGGACGGGATCGGACTCCATCCGCCAGGACATCAGATCCGCCTGCGACATCCGCCGATCATCCGCGCTCATGCGCATCTCCCTCCCGGCCACCGGTTCTCCCTCGCACGGTAACCGCCACGGAGCACGGATATCGGCGATATCGCCGCACGAGCAGGCCCGATGCACGGGAAGGAGACCCTTTCACTCACGCTGACGCAAACCCTGGTCCCCCGGCGACGGATCGCCCAGGATCGGTGACGTCCTCGACTCCGTCGAAGATCGTTCCCCCATTTGCCAGAACCGTGAGGAAGTCCATGCCCCGTCTACGTCGTGCCGGATCGACAGCCATCATCGCGCTCCTTCTGACCGCGGTCGCGGCATGTAGCTCCGGCTCCTCGGGCGAGGGCCTCGGTTCCGACAGCGCGCTGCCCACCGAGATCCCCGCGGGCACCAAGCTCGTCATCGCCGACCAGGGCGAGCGCCAGCAGATCCCTCTCGAGGCCTCCGGACAGCTCGACACAGTGCCGTTCGAGTACGAGTTCGCGAACTTCCAGGGAGCCCCCTCGATCCTCGAGGCGTTCCGCGCCGACGCCGTCGACGTCGCGTGGGCCGGTGAGATCATGACCGTCCAGTCCCTCGTCGCCGGCGACGACGTGCAGGTCGTCGCAGCCATCCGGACGAACAACGGGCTCAACATGGGCATCGCGCCGAACGCCTCGGACATCGAGTCCCTCGCGGATCTGAAGGGCAAGCGGATCGGCTACGCCGAGGGCACCTCGCAGCAGGCCTTCGTGCTCCGCGGCCTCGACAAGGCCGGTCTCTCGGTCGACGACGTGAACCTCGTCCCGATGTCGCTGCCCGACTTTCCGGACGCACTGCGCTCCAATCAGATCGACGCCGCTCCGATGAGCGAGCCGGTCTTCTCCCGGTACATGCAGACCCCGGGCGCGACGTCGCTGCCGCGTCCCGAGATCGAGGACCTCAGCGAAGGCATCTCGTACCTCTACTCGAGCAAGAAGGCCTTGTCCGACCCGGCCACGGCCGCAGCCGTCCGCGCTTACGTCACCGCCTACATCAAGGCGATCGACTGGGCCAACGACAACCGCGACGCGTACATCGACGCCTACTTCGTCGAGAGTCAGGGCCTGACGGTCGAGGACGGCGAGCGCATCCTCGACACTGCCGGGATCAGCACGTTCCCGCATCTCGACGAGGAACTCATCGCGATCCAGCAGCACACCATCGACGTGATCGATGCCGCCGGCGAACTGCCCAAGCCCGTCGATGCCGCCGACGCCTTCGACCTGCGCTTCGACGAGGTCGTCACCGCCGCAGTGGCCGAGATCGGCGCGTCCCACACCCGTAGCTGACCTTCCGAGGGGAATCCGAAGATGACGAACCGCCAGCTCAACCTCAACGCCTTCATCTATCCCACCGGCCACCACGAGGCCTCGTGGCGCCATCCCGGCAGCGTGCCCGAACGTCTCTACGACGTCACCTACTTCCAGGAACTCGCTCGCCTCGCGGAGGACGCGAAGCTCGACGCGGTCTTCTTCGCCGACGGCCCGGCCCTGCGCACCGAGGTGAAGTATCGGCCCGACTACGGCCTCGAGCCGATCACCACGCTGGTCGCCATGGCCACGGTCACCACGCACCTCGGGCTGATCGCCACCGCATCGACCACCTACTACGAGCCCTACAACCTCGCGCGTCTGTTCTCCTCGCTCGACCACATCTCCGGTGGCCGCGCCGCCTGGAACATCGTCACCACCGCGACCGACGCCGCAGCAGCGAACTTCGGACTCACGGAACATCCCGACGTGCACGAGCGGTACGCCCGGGCACGCGAATTCGTCGACGCCGCAGTGAAGTTGTGGGATTCGTGGGAGGACGACGCACTCGTCGTCGACAAGGCCGCCGGCGTCTACGCCGATCCCGGCAAGATCCACCGCACCGACGTCGACGGTGACTACGTCAAGGTGCGCGGCCCGTTCGGTTCGGCCCGCTCCCCGCAGGGTCGCCCGGTCCTCGTACAGGCCGGGTCCTCCAACGACGGACGCGATTTCGCATCCACCTACGCCGAGGCGATCTTCACCGCGCATCAGCGCATCGAGGACGCCCAAGCCTTCTACACCGATATCAAGGCCCGTGCAGCGGCATTCGGCCGCAACCCGGATCACGTGAAGATCCTGCCCGGCCTGAGTCCCTTCATCGGCGCGAGCGAAGCCGAGGCGAAGGCTCTGCAGCGCGAGTTCAACGAACTGACCATCACCGAATACGGACTCGGCCAGCTTCAGAAGATGGGACGCATCGACGTCTCCCGGCTCGAACTGGACGAGAAGGTGCCCGTCGAACTGTTCGCCGGTGCCGGCGACATCACCGACAACGACAACAGCCGCCGTCTGGTCTTCGCGAAGATCGTCGAACGTGAGCAGCCCACCCTGCGCGAGTTGCTGCACAAGCTTGCGGGGGCGCGCGGCCACAACGTCGTCGCGGGCACTCCGGTGCAGATCGCCGACATCATCGAGGAGTGGTTCACCCACGGCGCCGCGGACGGCTTCAACATCATGCCGCCGCAGTACCCGCAGGGCCTCGAGGCGTTCACCTCCCAGGTTGTGCCGATCCTGCAGGAGCGAGGCCTGTTCCGCACCGAGTACACCGGAACCACGCTGCGCGACCACTACGGCCTGCCGCGTCCGGCGAGCCAGTACGCACACGAACTCGCCCTGTCCGGTGCCACCGACGATTTCGTACCGGCTGGTACCACCCGCGAATTCGTCCCGTCCGGCGTCTGACCGAACCGACGAAAGGACTGGAGCCATGAGCGTCTCCGCCGTCGAACCCCGGCGTTTCGGCAGTGGCCTGGCCGGTGACGCCGACACCGACCAGAAGCCCGATCACGGCGCGACGCCCGACCTGTCGCCCCGCACGACCCGCAGCCGCCTCGCCCCCGGCAAGCCGATCAAGTTCGGCCTGGCGATCGGACCGGCGCTGCTGCTGGCAGTGTGGATCATCACCTCGGCCACCGGGGTGCTCGATCCGAAAACCCTTTCGGCGCCGTGGACGGTGATCACCACCGCCTGGGAGCTGATCGGCGACGGACGGTTGCAGTCGAACCTGTGGACCTCCGTCCAGCGCGCCCTGATCGGCGGGGTCATCGGCGTCGCCCTCGGCCTGGTGCTCGCGCTGGCCGCCGGCCTGTCGCGTATCGGCGAGGCGCTGATCGACGGTCCGGTGCAGATCAAGCGCTCCATTCCCACCCTGGCGCTGATGCCGCTGGCGATCCTGTGGTTCGGCATCGGCGAGGAGATGAAGATCCTGCTCATCGCCCTGTCGGTATTCGTCCCCGTCTACATCAACACCTATGCGGCATTGCGCGGCATCGACTCCCGCTATGTGGAGCTGGCCGAGACGCTGGATCTGTCCCGCGCCCAGTTCATCCGGCGCATCGCCCTGCCGGGGGCGCTGCCCGGCTTCTTCACCGGCCTGCGCCTGGCGGTGACCATCTCGTGGCTGGCCCTGGTGGTCGTGGAGCAGGTCAACGCCTCGAGCGGTATCGGTTACCTGATGTACCAGGCCCGCAACTACGGCCTGACCGAGATCATCATCGTCGGATTGGTGGTCTACGCGATCCTCGGATTCGGCAGCGACCTGCTGGTCCGTGCGGCAGAGAGGAAGGCGCTGGCATGGCGCAGGACGATCGGCAGCTGACCGTACGCACCCGGGGTCTGAGCCGCGGTTTCGACGGACGGGCGGTGCTGAACCACATCGATCTCGAGATCGCCCCCGGCGAGTTCGTGGCGCTGCTCGGCCGCAGCGGCTCGGGTAAGAGCACCCTGCTGCGCGCCCTGGCCGAACTCGACCACGGTGTGCCCGGCTCGGGCACCCTCGAGGTTCCGAAGAAGCGGGCGGTGGTCTTCCAGGACTCGCGACTGCTGCCCTGGGCGCGGGTGCTCGACAACGTCGTCCTCGGCCTCGACGGCGACGACGCCGCCGAACGCGGCCGCACCGCGCTGGCGGAGGTCGGGCTCGCCGGACGCGAGAAGGCCTGGCCCACCGAACTGTCCGGCGGTGAGCAACAGCGCGTGTCGCTCGCGCGGTCGCTGGTGCGCGAACCCGAACTGCTGCTCGCCGACGAGCCGTTCGGTGCCCTCGACGCACTGACGAAGATCAAGATGCACGGCCTGCTGCAGGAATTGTGCGCCAAGCATCGGCCCGCGGTGCTGCTCGTCACCCACGACGTCGACGAGGCGATCGCGCTCGCCGACCGCGTGCTCGTGCTCGATCACGGCTCGTTCGCCGTCGAGCTGACCATCGACCTGCCGCACCCGCGGGCCGATCACGTCGTCGAGACGGCCGAGTACCGGCGCGTCCTGCTCGAAGCGCTGGGGGTCGAGGTCTCCGTCTGAGCGATCGATGCGAGAGAATCGACTCGTCGCTCCGGAATCGCCGACGGGAGATGCATCGTGTGTGGACGTTATGCCAGCACCAGTACCCGCGGAGATCTGCTCGCGGCCTACGACGCCGTCGAGACCGTGGGTGAGGAACTGCCCCCGTCGTACAACATCGCCCCCACCCAGCGCGTGAACGTCGTGCTCGAACGGGCGCCGCGCGAGGAACCGGACGCCGAGCCGGTGCGCATGGTGTCCTCGCAGGTCAAGTGGGGGTTGGTGCCGTTCTGGGCGAAGGACCCGAAGATCGGGTCCCGCATGATCAACGCCCGTTCCGAGACGATCACGCAGAAGCCCGCCTTCAAGGCGGCCGCAGCGCGGCGGCGGTGCGTGCTGCCGGCCGACGGTTACTACGAGTGGATGAAGAGCGAGGACGGGAAGAAGATCCCGTTCTTCCTGCACGCGGACGGACCGATCTCGATGGCCGGGCTCTACGAGCTGTGGCCGAACCCGGAGCTACCGGAGGACGATCCCGACCGCTGGTTGTGGACGTGCACCGTGCTGACCCGTCCGGCGACCGACGCCGCCGGGCACATTCACGAACGGTCGCCGGTGATCCTCCCCGCCACTTTCGTCGATCCGTGGCTCGATCCCGAGTTGAACGACCGGGACGACGTCGACGCTCTTCTGAATTCGATTCCCGAACCCCGCCTCGAACCGTACGAGGTGAGCACGGCGGTCAATTCACCGCGAAACAACAATCCCGACCTGCTGCGACCTGTCGATTCGTGAAATTCCGGTCGTATGTCGTCGAATTCCGACCGTATGTCGTTCCCCACGTCGAGCAGGAACGATTATCGAAATTGACTAAAGTTGCCGGGTGCGACATTCACGGCAGAATCCGATCGGCCCGACGACGCCCCCGTTCCTCACCGGAAACCGCGGCACCACCATCGCGGTGATCGCGTCGCTCGTCTCGGTCGGTGTGCTCGTCGCGATCCTCACCAGGAGCGAACTCATCGACTTCCTGGTCTACCGGATGGGCGCCCGAGTCCTGCTCGACGGCGACGACATCTACGGACAGATGCCTCCGGTGACCGACGACTTCGCGTTGCCGTTCACCTACCCACCGCTGTCGGCGATGCTGTTCGCTCCCCTGGCGCTGATCCCCGTGACGCTCGGCAAGATCGTCTTCACCCTGGTCTCCGTCGCGGCACTCGTCGTCACGCTGCGGGTCGTGCTGGACCGGCTCCGTCCGGACTTCGAGGCCCGGACGGCGTGGATCGTCACGACGGTCGCGGTGGCCGGCGCGCTGGTGCTCGAGCCCGTGCGCGAGACGATCTCGTTCGGGCAGATCAACCTCGTCCTGATGGCGCTGGTCGCCCTCGACGTCCTGGCGAAGAACCCGAAATGGCCGCGCGGATTGCTGATCGGGCTGGCCGCCGCCGTCAAGCTCACGCCCATCGCCTTCCTACTGCTGTTCCTGCTGCGACGCGATCGGCGGACCAGCGCCACCATCCTCGCGTCGACCCTCGGATTCACCGCGCTCGCCTTCGCCGTGATGCCCACGACCTCCGCGAAGTACTGGATGGACACCTTGCCCGACACCGGCCGGATCGGAGCGTCGTACTTCGCCACCAATCAATCCTTCAAGGCGGTCGTCTCCCGCTTCGGACCGCCCGAACTGGTGGGCTCGGTGCTGTGGCTGATCGCCGTCGCGGTGATGCTGCTGGTCGCGGTGGTGGCCATCCGGCGTGCCCTCGAACAGGGCGATCTCATGCTCGCCCTGTTCGCGAATGCGACGGCCGTGCTGTTGGCGTCGCCGGTGTCGTGGTCGCACCACTGGGTGTGGATCGCACCGGCGCTGCTGACGCTGTCGCTCGCCGCGTGGCGCGCAACCGATCCACAGAAACTCGCGGCGATCGCAGCGGGTGTCGCACTCGTCTTCGCGATCGGCCCGCACCACCTGTTCCCCACGGGTGGCGACCTCGAACTCGAGTGGGCGGCGTGGCAGCACCTGTTCGGCACGCTCTACGTGACGGTCGGGTTCGGGTTCCTGCTCTGGCTCACCTTCGGTCGTCTCCCCGGTCCGGAAGCCGTGGCGCCGGAACCGCTTCCGGACGCGGAGACGTCGAAGTAGTCCCCCGAGCGGCCCGTCAGGCGGTGACGTCGACGACCACCCGGCCACGCACCTTGCCCGCCAGGATCTCCTCGGCGAGTCGCGGGACGTCCGAGAGCGGTTCGACCCTCGACAGCGAATTCAGGGTGCTCACAGGGAGATCACGGGCGAGACGGTCCCACGCCGACCGGCGGAGTTGCGCCGGTGCCATCACCGAGTCGACGCCCAGCAACGCGACGCCGCGCAGGATGTGCGGCAGCACCGTCGCATCCGGCATCGACGGCGATTCGGTGAGACCGCATGCGGCGACCGCACCGCCGTACCGGATCTGCGACAGCACGTTCACGAGCGTCGAACCACCCACCGCGTCCACGGCGGCATCCCAGCGTTCCTTGCCGAGGGGCCGGCCTTTGCCCTGCAGTTCCGCACGGTCGACGAACGACGACGCACCGAGTTCGCTCAGGAAGTCGTGGGTTTCGGGCCGGCCGGTCGCCGCGACCACCGTGTGGCCCGCGGCGGCGGCGAGCGCGACGGCGATCGACCCGACGCCACCTGCCGCGCCGGTGACGAGCACCTCCGCGTCCGACGCGATTCCGTACCGTTCGAGCGCGTCGAGACACAGCGCGGAGGTGTATCCGGCGGTGCCGATCGCCATGGCGTCACGCGTGGAGAACGCGTCGGGGATGCGCACGAGCCATTCGGGCTTCACCCGCTGACGCCGGGTGTATCCGCCCGATTGCGTCTCGGACAGACCCCATCCGTCGACGACGACACGGTCGCCGGGCTTCCAGTCGGGATTGCGGCTGTCGAGGACGGTGCCGGCCAGGTCGGCTCCGGCGACCAGCGGGGTGCGTCGCGCCATCTTCTGCGGTCCCGCGATCACGAGACCGTCCTTGTAGTTCAGCGACGAGTACTCGACCTCGACGAGAACATCGTGGTCGGGAAGGTCGTTGTCGGTCAGTTCGCGGAACTGTGCCACCTGGCCGTCGTCGGTGTCGTCGACGACCAGGGCACGGAAGGAGGACGGCTGTGTCATGGATCCGATCCTGACAGGCCGTCCTCCTCGCTGCAGCCGAAAGCGGTCAGGCCGCGTGTGCCCGGAACCGTCGCAGCCGCAGGCTGTTGGAAACCACGAAGACCGACGAGAACGCCATCGCGGCACCGGCAAGCATCGGGTTGAGCAGGCCCGCGGCCGCCAGCGGCAGTGCCGCGACGTTGTACGCGAACGCCCAGAACAGGTTGCCCTTGATCGTCGTCAACGTGCGGCGCGACAACCGGATGGCGTCGACCGCGACCATCAGGTCGCCGCGGACCAACGTCAGGTCGCTCGCCTCGATCGCGACATCGGTGCCGGTGCCCATCGCCAAACCCAGATCGGCCCGGGCGAGTGCCGCGGCGTCGTTGACGCCGTCGCCGACCATCGCGACCACCGCGCCCTCACGCTGGAGTCGCTCGACGACGTCGACCTTGTCGGTGGGCAGCACGTCGGCGATCACGTCGGTCTCGTCGATGCCGACCTCGGCGGCCACGGTGTGCGCGACGGCGGCGTTGTCGCCGGTGAGCAGGATCGGGCGCAGACCGAGCTCCCGCAGTTCGGCGATCGCCTGCGCGGAGGTCGGCTTGACCGCATCCGCCACGACGACGATGCCGCGAGCCTTTCCGTCCCAGCCGACGGCAATCGCTGTGCCACCGGACTTCTGGGCCCGCTCGAACGCCTGCTGCAGACCGTCGGAGAGATGCTGCGACCAATCGGCCAGCAACTTCGGGCGCCCCACCAGCACGGCACGGCTCGTGCCTCCGTCGACGAGCACTCCCTGGACGCCGAGGCCCTCGACGTTCGTGAAGTCCTCGACCGCGGGCAGGCTCCCGAACCTTTCTGTGGCCGCGTCGCTCACAGCGCGCGCAATCGGGTGTTCCGAGGCCGACTCGAGTGCCCCGGCGTACCGCAGTACCTCGTCGGCATTCTCACCGTCGTCGGCGACGACCTCGCGCAAGGTCATCCGCCCCGTGGTGACCGTGCCGGTCTTGTCGAGGACCACCGTGTCGACCGAGCGGGTCGACTCGAGGACCTCCGGTCCCTTGATCAGGATGCCGAGCTGGGCACCGCGTCCGGTGCCGACCATCAGAGCCGTCGGCGTGGCCAGGCCGAGGGCACACGGGCAGGCGATGATCAGCACCGCGACCGCTGCGGTGAAGGCCGCTGCGGGTCCGTTGCCGGTGCCGAGCCAGAAACCGAGTGTGCCGGCGGCGATCAGGAGGACGATCGGCACGAAGATGCCGGAGATCCGGTCGGCCAGGCGTTGCACCTGGGCCTTGCCGTTCTGGGCATCCTCCACCAGCTTCGCCATCTGCGCGAGCTGCGTGTCGGACCCGACGCGGGTCGCGCGCACCACCAGCCGTCCACCGACGTCGACCGTTCCACCGGCGACGCTGTCGCCCACGCCGACCTCGACGGGAACCGATTCTCCGGTCAGCATCGACGCATCGACAGCGGACGTGCCCCGTTCGATCACACCGTCGGTGGCGATCTTCTCGCCCGGACGCACGACGAACAGATCACCTACCGCCAACTGCTCCACCGGAACCCGAGTCTCGGTGACCCCGTCCGGTCCGAGGACCGCGACGTCCTTGGCCCCGAGTTCGAGCAGGGCGCGCAGGGCGGCGCCGGCGCGTCGCTTCGACCGTTGCTCGAAGTAGCGCCCGGCAAGGATGAACGTCGTGACGCCGGCCGCCGCTTCGAGATAGATGTTGCCGCTGCCGTCGCCCCTTGCGATGGTGAACTCGAAGGGGTGGACCATCCCCGGCTCGCCGGCCGTGCCCCAGAACAGGGCGTAGATCGACCATCCCAGGGCAGCAAGGGTTCCCAGCGACACGAGGGTGTCCATGGTGGACGTACCGTGGCGCAGGTTGATCCACGCCGCCCGGTGGAAGGGCCAGGCACCCCATACCACCACCGGTGCGGCGAGGGTGAGCGAGAGCCACTGCCAGTTGGTGAACTGCAGGGCCGGGATCATCGCCATCGCGATCACCGGCACCGTCAGGATCGCCGAGACGACGAGCCTGTGACGAAGCGGCGCAACGAGATCGGGCTCGGAGATCTCATCGGCTCGCTCTGCTGTCTCCGCGGGCGGCGGAGGCAGTGCGGCACCGTATCCGGCCTGCTCGACGACCGTGACGAGATCCTCGGGGGCCACGTCGTCGGAGTAGGTGACTTTCGCCTTCTCGGTGGCGTAGTTGACGGTCGCGGTGACGCCGTCGAGCTTGTTCAGCTTGCGTTCGATGCGATTGGCGCACGACGCGCAGGTCATGCCGGTGATGGCGAGCTCGATCGATTCGGCGGCGACCGGCTGACTCTGCGTGGTCATGTGTGTCTCCTCGAAAGTGGGCCGTCAGCGGCCGGAATGACTGTGACCGACCGGCGCGGAGGGTTCCTCGTGCGTGTCTCCGGCGCCGTCGGCGGTGAGCGCGAAAGCGGCGGTACGGACCACTCCGTCGTGCTGGAAGTCGAGATAGAGGTGGTAGGTACCGGCACTCGGGACGGCGGTGTGGAAGACGACCTCGGGGCCGGGTCGTGTGGCGCCGTCGCCGGGTGTCCCGTCCGGGTGGACGTGGAGATAGGCGAGGTCGCCGCCGCGCAATGCGACGAGGTGTCCGTAGGCACCGAGATAGGGCTGCAGGTCGGTGACCGGTTGTCCGTCCTTGCTCACGGTGAGGGTGAGCAGTGCGTCGGTACCCGACGACAGGTCGCCATCCAGGGTGACCTCGTAGTCGTCGACGGTTGCGGTGCGATTGTCGGATCGCGGTGCAGTAGGACGGAATCCGCCTGCCACCGTGAGATCGGCGCCCAGCGTGAGCGCGTCGCCCCCGGTAGGCGTGAAATCGGTGAAGACCCGCCACGTACCGGGTGTGAGATCGACGTCGACGGACCAGATGCCGGTGTTCTCGTCGAGCACGGGATGGAGGTGCTGGAAACCGGTGAAGTCGCGGCGCACGGCGATCAGGTGCAGATCCTTCTCGTGCGTGACGTCGAAGTCGGTCACCGGTGTGCCGTCGGGACCGTTGATCGCGAATGTCAGGTTCCTGCCCTCGCCGGAATCGACATTCGTCTCGGCGAGCGCGAGGGAATAACCGTTCCGGTACGTCATCAGACCTCCCGGGGTCTCTTCCACAACAGGTGTTTCCGCTGAACTGCCGGTCGCGGCGGCATCGCCGTGCCCGGCGTCGTGAGCACTCGCGGCCGGATCCTCGGTCTGCTCCTCCACCGGGCCGACGGTCGCGCCGACGAGCAGCGCGATACCGAAGACCGCGGCTACGGCGGCGACGAAGCCGCTGAGCTTGGCCGGGGTGTTCATGCGAGGCTGTAGCCGGCCCCCTCGACGGCGGCCGCGACGGCAGCCTCGTCGAGGGACTCGGCGCTCGTGACGGTGACGGCACCGGTGGCCAGGTCGACCTCGACGTTCTCGACGCCGGGGATCTCCTGAACCTCTTCGGTGACCGACGCGACGCAGTGCCCGCAGGTCATGCCGGTGACGGTGTAGGTGCTGGTCTCGCTCATGGGTACTCCTCGGCGGTAGGTCGTGAACGGGTGGGGACGATCAGGAACGGACGAGTCGCGCGATGGCGTCACCGGCTTCCTTCAGCTTGAGGTCGGCCTCGTCGCCACCGGCGCGCACAGCACCGGCCACGCAGTGCGCCATGTGCTCGTCGAGCAGACCGAGCGCGACGGCCTCGAGCGCCTTCTTCATCGCCGCGATCTGCGTGAGGATGTCGATGCAGTACTTCTCTTCCTCGACCATCCGCTGCAGACCACGGGCCTGCCCCTCGATGCGACGCAGCCGTTTGAGGTAGTCGGCCTTGGTGTTGTTGGCGATGTAGCTGTGCTGATGCGCGTCGTCGTGCGCGGCGGCATCGACGTTCTGGGCCTGCGCGGTCTCGCTGGTGGTGTTCGGCATCGGAGTCGTCCTTGTCGGTGCGCTCGGTGATCGTCCTGACAGATACCATACCCCCCTAGGGTATGTAGGGCAACCGCCGTGCCGGCAATGCATCTACGCAGGTAGGGGACGTAATGTCACAACGAACAAAAAGGGTCGGCCCCGCATCTCCGAGAATGCGGGGCCGATCGGAAGAAGGTCGGACGGGTCGCGGACGACCCACCCGAGCACCTCAGGGGGTGGTCGAGCACCTCGTCACGTGCTCGTCACGGAAGTCACGGCACATGCATCATCTTCCCGGCGAGAGTGAACAACCGGCGGGAGAGCCGGATGACGGGAATGCCCAGCGGAATCAGCAGGATCGTCACGCACAGCACCGCACCCAGGAGCATCACCACCGCGGCGACGATCCCCAGGACGGTGCCGAGCAGGGCGGTGAGAAGTCCGAGCACGACATCCAGTAGGCCACTCAGAGCACGCATGACGACCTCCTACCCCCATTCCCCATTATGCGCCGGTCACGGGTGTTCACTTCCTCCAGAACAGCTGATGCTTCACTCCGCTCGTGCTGGGCACGACCTCGAGGTGGAAACGATCCCGAAGCTCGTCCGGGGATTCCCAGAGCTTCAGACCGGCGCCGTACCGCACCGGCGACACCACCACGTGCATGGTGTCGACCAGATCTGCGTCGAGGAACTGCCGGATGGTGGAGACGCCACCTCCGAGACGGACGTCCTTGCCCTGCGCGGCGGCGCGGGCCTGTTCGAGCACCGCGGCAGGTTCGTCGTTCACGAAGTGGAAGGTGGTGTCGGCGAGCGTGAAGGACGGGCGTTCGTGGTGGGTCAGAACGAACACCGGGGTGCGGAAGGGTGGCTCGTCGCCCCACCAGCCCTGCCACTCGTGGTCCGTCCAGGGTCCACGCTGGGGTCCGAACTTGTTGCGTCCCATGATCTCCGCACCGATGTTGCAGGAGAAATCCCGGATGAAGTAGTCGTCGAGTCCACGGCTTCCGCCGGGCTCGGTGCGCAGGTTCCAACTCGCCGTGGCTCCGGCCCACTCGAACATCGGGCTCGGATCCAGGCCGAAGGGACTCTCGAAACTCTGGTCCTTCCCCGCGCCGATACCGTCGCTCGACACGGTGAAGTTCTGTACTCGCAGCAACTGGCCCACTCTCTTCTCCTCACATCCCGATCACACCGGTACGAAGAGGGAGACCTCGTGAACCGTGCGAACTCATCGGACCGTGCTCGGCTCACGGAGAGGTTCGGGGACAGCCGTCCGGCCCGCTGACACCGCGCGTGCCGACTGGTAACTTCGCATCCAGTGATCAGCACCGTGTATCCGTGAGACAGACGTCCCGCACCATCCGTGAACCGCGCCTGCGGGCGGCGGTGATTTCATGTGCCTCGAGAGGGAACCCACCCCAGGGTTCCCCGATCCCGTCGTGCAGTCCTTCATGCATCGGAATCGACTCTCGGAGTTCACATGTTCACCCCATCGCTTCACTCGTCCCCGTCACCGACCGTCCATCGAGCCGACCTTCGGGGCGATTGCAGCCGCTGCTTCGCACTGTGTTGCACGGCTTTCGGATTCGCCAGTTCTTCGGACTTCGCCGAGGACAAGCCCGCCGGGTCGTCGTGCCGGCATCTCGATGCGCGCTTCGCGTGCACCATCCATGAGACGCTGCCGTCCCGCGGCTTCCGCGGTTGCACGGTCTTCGACTGCTTCGGTGCGGGACAGGCCGTCTCCCAGCAGTTGTTCGCCGGCGTGAGTTGGCGGGATCGACCACACACCCGTGACCGCATGTTCTCGGCATTCACTGTTATGAAGGAGCTGCACGAGATGATGTGGCATCTGCTCGAGGCCCAGGATCGCACCTACGATCCGGAGAGCTCGGACGACGCTCGGGAGCTGGTCGAATCCCTTGCCTCCCTCACTCGCCGGGGCGTAGACGAACTCGAGTCCCTCGACATCGGCGAGATACGCGCATCCGTTCGACCGGTCCTGATGGAGGTCGGTGCGGAAGTCCGGGCTTCGTACTTCGCCGACGACGGGCAGACGAATCCGGATCTGGTCCCGGGCGCAGATCTCGCCGGTACCGATCTGCGTGGCCACCGGTTGTGCGGCGCCGACCTGCGGAATGCACTGCTGATCGGCGCCGACCTCCGGGGATGCGACCTCGCCGGGGCAGATCTGCTCGGCGCGGACCTACGAGGTGCGCGGGTACAGGACGCCGACCTGTCCTTCGCCCTGTATCTCACCGGGCCGCAACTCGCCGCCGCTCGCGGCAACCGACGCACCCGAGTCCCTGCGGACGTGCCGGTACCGCGGAGTTGGCTCGACGAATGACGGGTTCGGGAGGGCGTGGCGAGGAGTACCTCGGTATCGGGATCGAGCAAACGAAAACGAGGTCACGATCTCCGAAGAGTTCGTGACCTCGTTCTGTGCAGTTCGTGGAACTGCCCACTGTGGGCGAAGGGGGACTTGAACCCCCACGTCCCGAAGGACACTGGCACCTGAAGCCAGCGCGTCTGCCATTCCGCCACTCGCCCGAGCAACGCCGAAAACAGTAACACACACCGGAGCGAAACAACTATTCGGCTGGTCAGGCGGCTGCAAGCGCCGCTGACTCGATTGCTGAGCACATCCGTCGGAGACGTGCCGCATACCGCAGGGTCGAATCCGGGGAAAAATGGATACCATGCAGTGACGAGATCTGCATTGCGACACGCTGAGTACGGAAAGGGGGTCGCCATGGGCATCGCCCAGCGCTTCGAGCGCAAACTACAGGCCGCGATCGGCGACGCTTTCGCCCGCGTGTTCGGCGGCGGCGTCGTGCCCCAGGAAGTCGAGGCGGCGCTGCAGCAGGAGGCGACGGACGGCGTCCGACAACTCGATCGGGGCCACATGCTCGCCCCCAATCATTACGTCATCACGATCAGCGAATCCGATCACGACGCCCTGGCAGCGGATCGGGACTTGACTGTGAAGGCATTCTCCCGTCACCTTGAGGACTTCATCCGAGAACAGGGATGGCAGACATACGGTGAGATCCAAGTCGTCTTCGAGTCGTCGTCGGCACTGCACACCGGGCAGTTCCGGACTCGCGGCTCGGTTGATCCCGATGCGGGGCGCTCAGCGACGCGTGCTCCGTCACCGCGGAACCCACAGAACCGCCCACCCGTGACCTCTGAACCAGGAGCTGGCCCAATGACGCAGAACCCCGGCTACGACCCCAGCCGTGACCCCGCCGAGGCGGAGCCGCAGTACGCACGCAACGGTCACGCGCACGTCGGCCAGGAGCAGCGCTACAACCAGGGCTACGGCAACGCCGGTTACGACCAGGCCCAGGGCGGCTACGACCAGCAGGCTTACGGCCAGGCCTACAGCGAACAGGACTACCAGCAGGGCGGCTACAGCCAGCAGGGCGGCTACGACCAGCAGGGTGGCTACGACCAGCAGGCCTACGGTGCCCAGGACGCCCAGCCCCAGGCGTACAGCCAGGACTACGGCCAGCAGGCGTACGGCCAGCAGGGCGGCTACGACCAGCAGGGTTACGCGCAGCCCGGTTACGACCAGGCTTACCAGGATCAGGGCTACCAGCAGGGTGGCTACGACCAGCAGGCCTACGGTCAGCAGAGCTACGCACAGCCGGGTTACGACCAGCAGTACGGCGCGCAGCAGGGCTACGACCAGGGTTACGCTGCCCCGGCGCCCGGCTACGACCAGGGCTACCAGCAGGGCGGCTACCAGTCGCCGGCCGCGGGTCGTGTGCTGACCGCGACCCTGCAGCTCGAGGACGGCAGCGGCCGCTACTACCAGCTCCGCGAGGGCAGCAACATCATCGGGCGCGGCCAGGACGCCCAGTTCCGCCTCCCCGACACCGGCGTCTCGCGTCGCCACATCGACATCCGCTGGGACGGCCAGGTCGCGATGCTCTCCGATCTCGGTTCGACGAACGGCACAACGGTCAACGGCGCCTCCGTTCAGGACTGGCAGCTCGCCGATGGTGACGTGATTCGCGCCGGGCACTCCGAGATCCTCGTGCGCATCCTCTGATCAGCCGGTATCGAAGGACCTACCGGACCCGTTCATACCGTCCGACGCGTGTCGCAGCGCGTCGGACGCTGCATGGAGTCGTCCGGTGTCCGTATTGTGAGTGACCGCACGACCCGGACGACCACGACCGGTCGACTACCCCGAAGGAGGATGCACCGTGCAGGGGCTGATTCTGCAGCTGACCCGAGCGGGATTCCTCCTCCTGCTCTGGTTGTTCGTGTGGGCGGTGTTGCGCACGCTCCGGTCCGACATCTATGCCGGCGCCGCGCGCCCGCTCCCTCGCTACTCCCCCAAGCAGTCGGTGCTGCCGACGCTGAGCCGTAACAAGACCGCCAAGTATCTGGTGGTCACGCAAGGCGCGCTGGCGGGCACCAGGATCACGCTCGGCACCCAGCCGGTTCTCATCGGCCGTGCCGACGACTCCACACTCGTGCTGACCGACGACTACGCATCCACGCGCCATGCGCGGTTGTCACCCCGAGGTTCCGACTGGTATGTCGAAGACCTGGGGTCGACGAACGGCACATATCTCGACCGCGCGAAGGTCACCACCGCCGTCCGTGTCCCACTCGGAACCCCGGTTCGGGTGGGCAAGACCGTGATCGAGCTCCGCCCGTGACCCTCGTACTCCGTTATGCCGCCCGCAGCGATCGCGGCCTCGTGCGCTCCAACAACGAGGACTCCGTCTACGCCGGTGCCCGCCTGCTCGCCCTCGCCGACGGCATGGGTGGGCACGCAGCAGGTGAGGTCGCCTCGCAACTGATGATCGCGGCGCTCGCCCATCTCGACGACGACGAGCCCGGCGGCGACCTTCTCGGCAAGCTCGCTGCGGCTGTCCGCGAAGGCAATGCCTCGATCGCCGATCAGGTGGAGGAAGAGCCCGAACTCGACGGCATGGGCACGACGCTCACGGCCATCCTGTTCGCAGGCAGCAAGCTCGGACTCGCGCACATCGGTGACTCCCGCGCGTATCTGCTGCGCGACGATCAGCTCACCCAGATCACCCGCGACGACACCTTCGTGCAGTCACTGGTGGACGAGGGCCGCATCACCCCGGAGCAGGCACACACGCACCCGCAGCGGTCGTTGATCATGCGGGCGCTGACCGGCAGCGAGGTCGAACCCACCCTCACCGTGCGTGAGGCCCGCGCCGGCGACCGCTACCTCGTGTGCTCCGACGGCCTGTCCGACGTCGTCAGCGACGAGACGATCGCCGACACCATGCGGCAGGGCACGCACGACGAGTGCGCCGACCGGCTCATCGAACTGGCGCTGCGCAGCGGCGGTCCCGACAACGTGACCGTCGTCGTCGCCGACGTCATCGATCTCGACTACGGCCAGTCGCATCCGATCGTCGCCGGTGCCGCATCGGCGGACGACGACGAGGACACTCCCCCGCCGAACACCGCAGCGGGTCGTGCCGCCGCGATGCGCCCGCCGCGCGCCACCCCCAAGCGGGTCATCAACAAGGCCCCGGAGCCGGCACCGAAGAAGAAGCGCAGCCGCCTGTGGTGGCCGGTCGCCGCCATCGTGGTGATCGCGGTGCTGGTCGGCGGTCTGTTCGTCGGCCGGCAGCTGATCCGCAACAACTATTACGTCGGCGCCGACGACGGTCGCGTGACCGTGCTGCGTGGCATCCCCGGCGACGTCTTCGGCTACTCGCTGCAGGAGGCGGCGCGCGTCGGGTGCATCACCGACGAGGGCGATCTCACGCTCGTCGATCCGAACAGCGCGTCGTGCCGGGTGATGCTCGTCGACGATCTGTGGCCCGCCGCCCGCGAGCAGGTCCGTGCCGGCCTTCCGTCGGGTTCGATCGACGACACCCGCGAGCAGATGCAGCGGCTCGCCGAACTGGATCTGCTTCCGGTGTGCACCCCGGAAGAACCTGCACCCGCCCCCGGCGAACCCGCCCCGGCCCCGGGAGAGCCGACGACGGCGCCCGGACCGAACGGCACCCCGACCACCGAGACACCTGCGGTGCAGCCTCCGCCGCCCGGCGAGCCCACGCCGCAACCGGGTGAGCCCGCCCCGGCCTCGCAACCCGGTGAACCCGCTCCGAACACGGAACCGGCTCCCGAACCCGCGCCCCAGATTCCCGGTCAGAACTGCAGGGTGGGCGCCTGATGTCGGTGTCCCATGGTGTGGGGGCCTTCCCGAGTCCTCCGGGAGGTTTCGCTCCGGCTCCGGTCCAGTCGACTCGGCGCAACACCGAACTGGCCCTGATCGTCGCGGCCATCGGTGTGACGACGGTGTCGCTGATGCTCGTCGAGGTCTCGATGGAGCAAGCACTCACCCTCGACCTGCTCAAGTACGGGGTGACCTTCGCGGCGCTGTTCCTCGCCGCGCACCTCGCGGTCCGGCGCTTCGCGAAGTACGCCGACCCCTTGCTGCTGCCGATCGTCGCGCTGCTCAACGGTCTCGGGCTCGTGCTCATCCACCGGCTCGACCTGTCCGACCAGGAGAACGCCCGCTACATGGGCCTGCCGCCGCCGTCGCCCGATGCGACGCAGCAGGTGCTGTGGACGGCGCTCGGCATCGGGTTGTTCATCGTCGTCCTCGTGTTCCTGCACGATTACCGGCTGCTCGCGCGCTTCAGCTACACGCTCGGTCTCGTCGGTTTGGTGGCACTCGCGATCCCGGCGCTGCTGCCGAGCCGCTTCTCCGAGGTCAACGGCGCGAAGATCTGGATCCGGCTGCCCGGTTTCAGCATCCAGCCCGGTGAGTTCGCGAAGATCCTGCTGATCATCTTCTTCGCGTCGGTCCTCGTGGCGAAACGCGATCTGTTCACCACCGCCGGCAAGCACTTCCTCGGCATGGACTTCCCCCGGGCCCGCGATCTCGGTCCGATCCTGGCGGCCTGGATCATCTCGATCGGCGTAATGGTCTTCGAGAAGGACCTCGGCACGTCGCTGCTGCTGTTCACCACGGTGCTGGTGATGCTCTACATCGCGACCGAACGCGTCGGCTGGCTGATCATCGGGTTCTCGCTGCTCGCCGTCGGCTTCTACGCGGCGTATCAGATGTTCGGCCACGTGCGGGTGCGCGTGGAGACGTGGCTCGATCCGCTCGCCGACTACAACAACACTGGCTACCAGATCTCCCAGTCCCTGTTCGGTCTCGCGACCGGCGGGGTCGCCGGCACCGGCCTGGGCAGCGGACGGCCGGGACAGGTGCCGTTCGCGAAGACCGACTTCATCGTCGCGGCGATCGGTGAGGAGCTGGGCCTGATCGGTCTCGCCGCCATCCTGCTGCTGTTCCTGATTCTCGTCGTCCGCGGCATGCGCACTGCACTGGCGGTGCGCGACAGCTTCGGCAAGCTGCTCGCCGCCGGCCTGTCGTTCACCCTCGCCGTCCAGCTGTTCGTGGTGGTCGGCGGGGTCACGAAGTTGATTCCCCTGACCGGTCTGACCACACCGTTCGTGTCCTACGGTGGCTCGTCTCTGCTCGCAAACTATCTGCTCCTGGCTCTGCTGATGAAGATCTCGCACGCTGCCCGCCAACCCGCGATCCCCCGTAAGAAGGCGCCCACGCCCATCGCCGAGGCCCGGACCGAAATGATGGGGCGCGAATGAACGGTCCGCTCCGCAAGGTCGCGATGGCCGTGATGTTCATGGTCGTCGCGTTGCTCGCAAACGCCACCTATGTGCAGGTCATCAAGGCCGATGATCTCCGTACCGATCCGCGCAATTCGCGTGTGCTGATCGACGAGTACTCCCGCCAGCGCGGACAGATCGCCGCGGCCGGACAGGCCCTGGCGGTGTCGGTACCCACCGACAGTCGCTACAAGTACCTGCGCGAATACCCGGCACCGCCGACCCAGCCGATGAGCCCGCTGGCCTATGCGCCGGTGACGGGCTTCTACTCGATGCAGTACGGCAGCACCGGACTCGAACGCTCCGAGGACTCGCTGCTCAACGGTTCCGACAGCCTGCTGTTCGGCCGTCGCCTGTTCGACCTGGTGTCGGGTCGCAATCCGCGCGGCGGCAACGTCGTGTCGACGATCGACCCGGTCGTGCAGCAGGTGGCCTACGACGAGCTGACCGCGAAGGGTTACACGGGCTCGGTGGTCGCGATCGAGCCGAGCACCGGCAGGATCCTCGCGATGGTGAGCACGCCGAGCTACGACCCCAACCGACTGTCGGGGCACGACGGCGCCGCCACCTCCCAGGCCTGGGACGAGCTGAACGCCGATCCCGACAAGCCGATGCTCAACCGCGCGATCTCCCAGACCTATCCTCCGGGCTCGACGTTCAAGGTCGTGGTGACCGCCGCCGCGCTCGAGAACGGGGTCACCCCCGACACGCAGTTCACCGCGGCACCGCAGATCACCCTGCCCGACACCGCGACCACCCTCGAAAACTACGGCGGGGCGGCGTGCGGCGACGCACCGACGGTGACGCTGCGGGAAGCCTTCGCGCGGTCGTGCAACACGGCCTTCGTCGAGATGGGCATCGACGACGGGCGTGAGGCCCTGGTCGACCAGTCGGAGAAGCTCGGTATCGGGGAGACCCTCGACATCCCGTTGCCCGTCGCGGCGAGCACCGTCGGCCCCATCCCGGACGGCGCGGCGCTCGGCCAGTCGAGCATCGGTCAGCGCGACGTGGCGCTCACTCCGCTGCAGAACGCGTCGATCGCCGCGACGATCGCCAACGGCGGGGTCCGCATGAAGCCGTATCTCGTCGACCGTCGGCAGGGCCCCGACCTGTCGGTGCTCGCGGAGACCAAGCCCGAGTCGCTCGGTCAGGCCATCTCGCCGGAGGTCTCCGCGACCCTCACCGATCTGATGATCGGCGCCGAGAACAACGCCGGCGGCGGCGGCGCGATCCAGGGTGTGCAGATCGCGTCGAAGACGGGCACTGCGGAGCACGGCAACGATCCGCGGAACACTCCGCCGCACACCTGGTACATCGCGTTCGCACCCGCACAACAACCCCGCATCGCTGTGGCGGTGCTCGTGGAGGACGGCGGCGACCGAGCTCTCGCCGCGACCGGCGGCTCGGTGGCCGCCCCGATCGGACGGGCCGTGATCTCGGCCGGATTACAGGGAGGCTGACATGGCTCTGAGCAGCGGCGCCATGATCGCCGACCGTTACCGTCTCCAGCGACTCATCGCGACCGGCGGAATGGGTCAGGTGTGGGAAGGACTCGACACCCGGCTCGACCGGCGGGTCGCGGTGAAGGTCCTCAAAGCCGAATTGTCCGGCGACGAGGACTTCCTCGCCCGGTTCCGGTTCGAGGCGCGCACCACCGCGCAGCTCAACCATCCCGGCATCGCCGGGGTGTTCGACTACGGCGAGACCACTGACGCCGAAAACCAGTCCATCGCGTATCTGGTGATGGAACTGGTACACGGCGAACCGCTCAACGCCGTCCTGTCGCGGCTGGGACGCCTGTCGCTGCCGCACGCACTCGACATGCTGGAGCAGACCGGACGCGCGTTGCAGGCGGCACACAACGCCGGCGTGGTGCACCGCGACGTCAAGCCCGGCAATATCCTCATCACCCCGACGGGTCAGGTGAAGATCACCGACTTCGGTATCGCGAAGGCGGTCGATGCATCCCCGGTCACCCGCACCGGCATGGTGATGGGCACCGCGCAGTACATCGCACCCGAGCAGGCACTGGGCCAGGAGGCCACGTCCGCGAGCGACGTGTACTCGCTGGCGGTCGTCGGTTACGAAGTGTTGTCGGGTCGACGTCCGTTCCTCGGCGACAGCGTGGTGACGGTCGCGATGAAGCACGTCCAGGAGACCCCGGCACCCCTGCCGACGGATCTTCCGGTCGAGGTGCGCGAACTCATCGAGATCGCGATGTCGAAGGACCCCGCCTACCGCTACGCGAACGGTGGCGAGTTCGCGAACGCCGTCGCCGCGGTGCGGTCGGGCCGGCCCGTGCCGCCGCCCGGCAACGTGCCGCCCGTGACCAGCGCCAACCGGGTTCTTCCGCCCGGCGTGCCCGGGACCACTGCCCCGACCTCCGCGACCCGCGCCCTGCATCCGACCCAGCAGTACGACCAGACCGCGTACTCGTCGGTGCCGCGCTCGGCTCAGCCGCCCACCGCCGGACGCCCGCCGGTGGCGGGTCCGCCGACCTCGGGTGCGCCCGCCGACGACGGCGGCCGGCGTATGCCGAGCCCCACCGCGCTGGCCTGGGCCGCGGGGGCAGCCGTCGTACTCGCCCTCGTGACCCTGGTCATCGTGCTGTTCGGCGGCGACGACGAGGAACCCGCACGCGCTCCGTCGCCGACGACACAGCTCACCACGACGCGCGCGACCACCACCACGACGACCCGGCCGCCGCAGACCACCACGACGACCTTCGTGCCGTTGCCACCGCCGGTCGAGACGGAGACCTTCGTCCCCACTCCGACGCCGACCACGACGGTGCAGCCGACGACCACGGTGGAACCGACGATCGTGCCACCCACGACCACGCAGCCCACCACCACGGCGGAGCCGACGACCACGGCACCGACGACCACCGCGGAGGACACGGGTGGTGGCGACGGCGGTACGGGCGGCGCGGAGGGTGACGGCGACGGCGAGACCGACCCCGAGGCCGCAAGTGGAGGGGACGACAATTCATCCGCAACCAGCAACGGTACGAACAACCAAGGAACGTCATGACCACACCCCGCAAGCTCTCCTCCCGCTACGAGCTGGGTGAGATCCTCGGCTTCGGCGGTATGTCCGAGGTGCACCTCGCGCGGGATCTGCGGCTCGGCCGGGATGTGGCCATCAAGGTGTTGCGTGCCGATCTTGCACGCGACCCCACGTTCTACCTGCGTTTCCGACGCGAGGCGCAGAACGCTGCTGCGCTGAACCATCCGGCGATCGTCGCCGTCTACGACACCGGTGAGGCCGAGACCGAGGCCGGACCGCTGCCCTACATCGTCATGGAGTACGTCGAGGGCGACACGCTGCGCGATCTTGTGCGCGCCGACGGACCGATGACCCCCAAGCGGGCGATGGAGATCATCGCCGACGTGTGCGCGGCCCTGGACTTCAGCCACCGCAACATGATCGTGCACCGCGACGTGAAGCCGGCCAACGTCATGATCAACAAGGCGGGCGCGGTGAAGGTCATGGACTTCGGCATCGCCCGGGCCATCTCCGACGCCGCGAGCCCGATGACGCAGACCGCCGCGGTGATCGGCACCGCGCAGTACCTCTCGCCCGAGCAGGCACGCGGTGAGCAGGTCGACGCCCGGTCGGACGTCTACTCGGTGGGTTGCGTCCTGTTCGAGATCCTCACCGGCGAGCCCCCGTTCAAGGGCGACTCGCCCGTCGCGGTGGCCTACCAGCATGTGCGGGAGGATCCGCCGCTGCCGTCGTCGGTGAATTCGTCCGTGCCGCCCGAGCTCGACTCGGTGATCCTCAAGGCGATGGCGAAGAACCCCGCGAACCGTTACCAGTCGGCCGCGGAGATGCGCAGCGATCTGATCCGAGTGCTGAGCGGACAGCGTCCGAGCGCACCGATGGTGATGACCGACGAGGACCGCACCACGCTGATCGACTCCGTCGACAACAACAACGGTCGGTACAGCCGCGTCGCGCCCGCCGGTGCGGCCGGGGCGCCCGCCGCCGATTCCGGTGGCGGTTCGGTTCTCAAGAAGGTGCTGCTCGGGATCGCCGCGGTGGCGGTCGTCGGCGTGGTCGGCGTCTTCCTGTGGTCGCTCGGACCCGGTTCGACAGCCGCCCAGGTCGCGGTTCCCGACGTCCGCAACGTCTCCGCCGAGGTCGCCGAGAGTCAGCTGCAGAACGCCGGCTTCCGGGTTTCGATCCAGCAGAAGAGCGATCCGGTGGTGGCGAACGGCAACGTCATCAACACCCGTCCCGTGCCCGGGAGTCAGGCCGAGGAAGGCTCGACCGTGACGCTCGAGGTGTCGAGCGGACCGGAGCAGGTGCAGATCCCACGGCTGGAAGGGATGACGCAGGAACGCGCGGCCCAGGAGCTGTCCGCCGTCGGTCTGCGGCTCGACCCGAACGTCGGCCGCGCTCCGTCGGCCGCCGACGACGAGGATCTCGTCGTCGAGCAGAGCCCCGATGCAGGCGCGAGCGTCGACCGCGACAGTCCGATCATCATCACGCTGGGGTCCGGCCCCGAGCTGGTGCGCGTCCCCAACGTGGTGGGCCAGACCGTCGAGGTGGCGAGCGACAACATCGAAGGCGCCGGATTCACGGTCGTCGTCGAGCAGATCGACTCCAGCGAGACCGAGGGCACCGTCGTGTCGACGAGTCCCGCCGGTGGCGCCTCCACCGAACAGGGTTCGACGGTGACGGTGCGGGTGTCCAACGGTGACCGCATCGAGATGCCCGTCATCACCAACCGTTCGGTCTCCGACGCGCTCTCCGCGTTGCGCAGCGCCGGTTGGACGGGCAACGCCTCCCAGCTCCAGCAGACGCGCGAGGCGACGCTCGACGTCGATCTCGTCGGCACGGTGATCACGCAGGCACAGCCGCCGGGTTCGGAGATCTCGAAGAACCAGCCCATCACCGTGGGAGTCGGTGTGCTCGGTATCCGCTGAGCAGCTCGTGAATCACGAAAGGCGCCGGTCCCCGAAGGGATCGGCGCCTTTCTCGTCGAACAGGGCCGGCTCAGGCGGCTCCACCGTCGAGCGCCCGGGCCATCTGCGCCTCGAGCCGCGCCACGAGCGCCTCGTCGGGGGCTTCACCGCAGGCTGTGAGCCAGTTCGCGAGCATCCGATGACCGCCCTGCGTGAGCACCGACTCCGGGTGGAACTGCACACCGTGGATCGGCAGCTCGGCGTGACGCAGGGCCATGACGATCCCGGTCTCCGTATGGCCGGTCGGCTCGAGTTCGGCGGGCATCGTCTCCGGCAGCACGGTCAGCGAGTGGTAGCGGGTCGCGGTGAACGGATTCGGCAGGCCGGCGAGCACACCCGCACCGGTGTGGCGGACCAGGCTGGTCTTGCCGTGCAGCAGTTCGGGGGCGCGGTCGACGGTCGCGCCGAACGCGACGCCGATCGACTGGTGGCCGAGGCACACGCCGAGCAGCGGGGTGCCGGTGTCGGCACACGCCTTGACCAGGTCGATGCTCACCCCGGCGCGTTCGGGAGTGCCCGGGCCGGGGCTGAGCAGGATGCCGTCGTACTCGCTCGCGACCCGCGTGAGAGCACCCGGTGCGGTGAGCTGCTCGTCGTCGTTGCGCCACACGTCGGCCGTCGTTCCGAGCTGACCCAGATACTGGACCAGGTTGAAGACGAAGCTGTCGTAGTTGTCGACGACGAGAATGCGCATGGGACGAGGGTACTCAGTGCTTCGATGAGGGCGACCCGCCCGGGTGCTCCGAAGAGGGCGACCCGCCCGGTGCCCCGAAGAGGGCGACCCGCCCGGTGCCCGGCTCAGCGCGCGGACGACCCACCGGTGTAGGCGGGAACCGACAGATCGGGCGACGCCTGCTGCCCGTAGCCGAGTTGATAACGCGCCGCGTACTGCTTGTAGATGCGGATACCGGGTTCGGCGTCGAGCGCGGCCTGCAGCCGCGCCGGGTCGCCGAGCGCGGTGACGACATAGGGCGGCGAATAGGTGCGTCCGTGCAGCAGCAGCGTGTTGCCGATACAGCGAGGCGCGGAGGTCGCGACGATCCGCTGGTCCTGCATGGCGACGGCCTCGGCACCGCCTGCCCACATCGCGTTGAGCACGCTCTGCACGTCCTGCTGGTGCACCACGAGATCGTCGGGTGACGCACCGGACGGATAACGCCCGTTCGCGTCGCGTGGTGCGTCTGTGAGGGTCACGGTCACGCCCGGGCCTCGCCGGGCCACGAGACCGGCCGGGTCCTCGATCGAAGACAGGTCGTCGAGCACCGCGGCGACGTCCTCATCCGTCACCGCGGCGCGGTTCTGGAGTTCGTCGATGCGGGCGGTGAGATCGTCGCGTGTGGCGGACAGCTCGTCGGCCTTCTCCTGCGCGGCGCGGACAAGATCGGACAGTCGCGGGGAATCGCCGGCGCGCAGTTCGTCGCCGTCGGACACTCCGCGGGTGGTGCCCACCAGCAGACCGGCCACGAGGCAGACGACGAGGGTCGCGACACCCCACACGGGTGCGCGCAGTCGTCGTCCCGACACGTCGTACCTCCGATCCTGGCCTTACGTTAGCGTTATCTCAACAGGTAGCCGACCGACCACTCCATCCGTATGCGACGGGTGGAGTCGTGAGAACGAGGACATCATGCCCAAGTCGAAGGTTCGCAAGAAGGACGTCTCCGCGACCCGGACGGTGAGCCGCACACCGGTGAAGGTCAAGGCCGGGCCGTCGAGCGCGTTGTACGTGACGGTGATGCTCGGCCTGATGGTCATCGGACTGCTGTGGCTGATCGTGTACTACCTCGCGGCCGAGCAGATCACCTGGATGAACGATCTCGGTGCCTGGAACTTCCTGATCGGCTTCGGGTTCATGGTCGTCGGTCTGATCATGACGATGAGATGGCGCTGACTTCCCATCCCACGGGTTACACCGATGTTATTCATCCCCACCTGGGGATAACACTGTGCACAACCCGCTGATCGGTCCCGCACGAGGACGCTGAAGAGGACGCGAATGCACCACGACACATCGCTGCGATGGTCGACCCCGCCCGCCGCGGTCGCGGCCCTGTCGGTCGCCGGTATCGCCCTCGCCGTCACGGCGGCGGTCGCGGTTCCCGACGCGGCCGGTCGCGTGCTGGTGGGTTTCGCGGCGACGCTCGTCCTCGTGACGGTCGCGCTAGCACTGCGGCAGCGTCCGCGTCTCGAGGTGCTACCGGGAGGGGCGGGGATCGCGACGATGCGGCTGACGGGTCGTCGCGAGTTCCCACGCGCGGCCCTGCACCGCGTGCGGATCGTCGAATACCCGCGGTTCGGGCGGCGCGTGCCGATGCTCGAGATCGACACGGTCGACCCCGCGACCGGCACCGAGAGCCTGATGATCTTCGGCCGGTGGGATCTGGGCACCGACCCGAGGACCGTCCATGCGGCCCTCGCGGTGCGCGATCTGGCGCCCGATCAGACGCCCAGCTGAGCGCGTAGCCGCAGCACGGCGAGCACGATCGCGACCAGCGTCACCACGACGACGGCGACCAGCGCGATCCATCCGGTGCGCACGATGCGTTCCCGGTCGTTGCCGGCACCGAGATATTGCGGGGCGTACAACAGGGCCGCGGTCGCGGCGGCACCGGCGACGAGACCACCCAGGTGACCCCACAGCGAGATGCCCGGGATCGTGATGCTGATGATCACGTTGAGGCCGACGATGGTGAGCACGGGTGCCGGGCTCCGGCGCAGACGCAGCAGGATGACGGCCTGCGCTCCGAGCAGGCCGAAGACCGCTCCCGATGCACCGGCGGTGACCGCACCGGTTTCCATGAACAGGACCGCGGCGGATCCGCCGAGGATCGACACGAGATAGACCGAGAGGTAGCGGACGCGTCCGAGCACGAGTTCGGTGTCGCGGCCGATCACCCACAGGGCGAACATGTTGACGGCCAGGTGGACCGGGCCGAAGTGCAGGAAGCCGCTGCCGAGGATCCGGATGTATTCGTCCTGCGCGGCGATGAGGGGCGGCCACAGCGCCCAGTCGAGGAACAGGGCCGAACCCTGCTCGTTGTTCAGCACGCTCGCCGACTGCGCGGCGGTGATGCCGAAGACGAGCACGTTCAGCGCGATGAGCACGTACGTCACGATCGGCGACGGCCGATCCGAACGAACGGGCGCGCCGGCGATCGTGCGGGCACGCGGTACCGACCGTTCGGCTGCGGCGACGCAGTCCACGCAGTGCTGTCCGACCGAGGCGTCGCGCAGGCACTCGGGGCACGAGGGGCGGCCGCACCGGGAACAGGCGAGAAGGGTGGGACGGTCGGGGTGGCGAACGCACCGCGGCTGGGGCTGCGGGCCACCACCCTCGGGCACGGAGCCCCAGCCGGGGTTCGTCATGGGAACTCTCTCAGGCGATGGTGATGCTGTTGATCACGACGTCGTCGACCGGGCGGTCCGCGCGGTCGGTGGCGGTGGTGGCGATCGCGTCGACGACCTTCTTCGAGTCGGCATCGACGACCTCACCGAAGATGGTGTGGCGGCGGTTGAGATGCGGGGTCGGTCCGACGGTGATGAAGAACTGCGAGCCGTTGGTGCCCGGGCCTGCGTTCGCCATCGCGAGCAGGTAGCCGCGGTCGAACTGCAGCTCGGGGTGGAACTCGTCGCCGAACTGGTAGCCCGGCCCGCCGCGGCCGGTGCCGGTAGGGTCGCCGCCCTGGATCATGAAGCCGTCGATGACGCGGTGGAAGACCGCGCCGTCGTAGAACGGGCCGCTGGTCTCGCCCTTGGCGTTCTGGGTCTTGTACTCCTTGGTGCCCTCGGCGAGGCCGACGAAGTTCTCGACCGTCTTCGGCGCATGGTTGCCGAAGAGAGCAATCACGATGTCGCCGCGGTTCGTGTGGAGCGTGGCCGTTGCTGTCTGATGCGGTGAAGTCACTCCACCATGGTGCCATTGCCCGCCTCCCGGGCAGGACAGGCGGCGCAGGACACGCGCTCCGGTCGCGGGGGCAGGTGCCCGCCGATGTGGAAGAGTGGACTCATGAGCAAGCTGATTCATGCCGAGACCGACGACGTGTGGCTTCCCGCCTTCGTGCGTCGCCACGACGAATCCGGCAATCTCGCGGGTGCTCTCCGCGTGGCCGGCGAGGGCGCTGTCGCACTCGCGCAGGGCTCGAGTGCTGCCGGACTGTTCGCGGCCCGCAAGGGTCTGGACGTCGCGGGCGGACTGCTCACGGCAGCGCGACGCACCGCGGCCGCGCGGTGCGCCACGAAATCGGCGGCGAGGCCCGAGCGCACGGGTAGGCGGACCGGTCTCGTCATCGCGGGCGCGGTTGCCGTCGCCGCGGCCGGAGGGGTCGTGCTCTACCGGCGACGCCGGCCGGCCCACCCTCCGATCGCTCCGGAACCGCCGCGCGTGCGGCCTGTGGAGTCGCAGGAGCCGACGGCCGGCTCGAAGCCTGTCTCCCCCGAGTCCACCGACGCGTCGGGCGACTGACCACCGGACCCGGCGGAAGCATTCTCCGTTCGGCCGAATTCTCGTTCTGCCGAACGGATCTCATAGTCGACGATGACGCACGCCGCACAGTAGAGCACGCCCAGCAGAGTGAGTAGGACGGGGACGAAGGCCAGGAATTCCATGGCCACCTCCGTTCCGATCCGCGGTGAGGATCGGCGAGTGACGGGCGGGCGCGTCGTCGATGACGATTCGAGCGTAGGCGCGCCCGGAAGAGCCGGCACGTCCCGAGCGGCCTCCCCCGCAGTGATCTCGTTCACATACCCACCGCTTCATGATCGACTTACCGGAATCTGTGATAAGCGACACATCCGGGTGCATACTCACCAGTAGGCACGCGACCCGGAGGCAGTCATGGCAGACAGCGCCGATGTCCGAACCCCACAGGTCACCGAGCGGCAGGCCCGGGAAGTGGCCGAGCAGGCCCGCGAAACCGAATGGAACAAGCCGTCCTTCGCGAAGGAACTGTTCCTCGGACGTCTCACCCTCGACCTCGTCCACCCCTTCCCACGCCCGACGCCCGACGAGGACGCCCGCACCGAGGAGTTCCTCACCCGACTCCGCGCGGCGTGCCGCTCGATGGACGGCACCCGCATCGAACGCGACTCGCGGATACCCGACGAGTACGTGCGCGAACTGGCCGAACTCGGCTGCTTCGGCATGAAGATCCCCGAGGAGTACGGAGGTCTCGACCTGTCGCAGGTCGCCTACAACCGGGCCCTGACGGTCGTCGCCGGGGTGCATCCCACCATCGGTGCGCTGCTGTCGGCCCATCAGTCGATCGGTGTGCCGGAACCACTGAAACTCGCCGGCACCCCCGAACAGAAGCAACGCTTCCTGCCACGATGCGCGCGCGGCGCCATCTCGGCCTTCCTGCTCACCGAACCCGACGTCGGTTCCGACCCCGCCCGACTCGCATCCACCGCCACCCCGATCGAGGACGGGAACGCCTACGAACTCGAGGGCGTCAAGCTGTGGACGACCAACGGGGTGGTCGCGGAACTACTCGTCGTCATGGCCCGCGTCCCGAAGAGCGAGGGTCACCGCGGAGGGATCTCTGCATTCGTCGTCGAGGCGGACTCCCCCGGCATCACCGTCGAACGCCGCAACGCCTTCATGGGATTGCGCGGTATCGAGAACGGCGTGACCCGGCTGCACGCAGTGCGGGTCCCGAAGGAGAACCTCATCGGGCGCGAGGGCGACGGCCTGAAGATCGCGCTGACGACGCTCAACGCGGGCCGGCTCGCCATTCCCGCGATGTGCGCGGGTGGCGGGAAGTGGGCGTTGAAGATCGCCCGCGAATGGTCGTCGGCGCGAGTCCAGTGGGGTAAGCCCGTCGGTGAGCACGAGGCCGTCGCCGCGAAGATCTCGTTCATCGCAGCGACCACCTACGCACTCGAGTCCGTCGTGGAACTGTCGGGACAGATGAACGACGAGCAGCGCAACGACATCCGCATCGAGGCCGCCCTGGCGAAACTGTGGGCGAGCGAGATGGGGTGTCTCATCGCCGACGAACTCGTGCAGATCCGCGGGGGCCGCGGTTACGAAACCGCCGAGTCGCTCGCAGCGCGCGGTGAACGAGCCGTTCCCGCAGAACAACTCGTCCGCGACCTGCGAATCAACCGCATCTTCGAAGGGTCGAGCGAGATCATGCGTCTGCTCGTCGCCCGCGAGGCGGTCGACGCCCATCTGCGTGCCGCCGGCGAACTCGCCGACCCCGACTCGACGGGCAAGGCCAAGGCCCAGGCCGCGGTACGAGCGAGCGGATTCTACGCCCGGTGGCTACCGAAGCTTGTCGCCGGTAAAGGACAACTACCACGGACCTACAGCGAATTCGGTTCCCTGGCACCACATCTGAGATACATAGAACGCAGTTCGCGCAAGCTCGCCCGCTCGACCTTCTACGGGATGGCCCGCTGGCAGGCCGGACTCGAGAAACGGGAGAACTTCCTCGGACGGATCGTCGATATCGGAGCCGAGCTGTTCGCCGCGACCGCCGTGTGTGTACGCGCCGAACGGCAACGCGTCGACGGACATCCCGGAGCCGATGCGGCCTTCGAACTGGCCGACGCCTTCTGCCGGCAGTCGCGGCTGCGGGTGGAGAGATTGTTCGACGCCCTGTGGACGAACACCGATTCCGAGGACCGGTACACCGCGGCCGGCGTTCTCGAGGGCAGATACGAGTGGCTCGAGCGTGGTGTGCTCGATCCGAGCGAAGGCACCGGTCCGTGGATCGCACGCTGGGAACCCGGTCCGTCGTCGGAGACGAACGTCGCGCGCCGGATCATCGACACCCGCCACTCGGTATAGATCCTTCGTACGGATCCGGCCCGCACCCCGGGAGGGAGTGCGGGCCGGATCGGCCGTGAATCGATCGGAGTGTCAGAAGGTTCCGCAGTTGGACGGTGCGGGCTCACCGCGCAGTCGCGCCTCGATGTACGTGACGGAGTCGGGCAGCCCGGCGATCATGGGCACCGCGTGGTTGATGACGAAGCCGGGGAGGATGGGCGGCGTCGTGTTGGGCAGGAACTGTACTGTCGCGCCCTTGTCGCACCAGTCCAGCGCCAACTCCCGGCCCTGACCGTAGGGGACGGTGTCGTCCTGCGTGCCGTGCTGGAGCAGGACGGGCACGGACGGGGTGCGCTTGCCGATGCGCTGTTCCTCGAGGATCTTCTGGACCTGGGGAAGTCGGTCGAGCACGACGTCGAGAGGCTCACCCGTGCGGGTGTAGTCGCCGGTGCGCTGGAAGGCGAAGTTCGCGACCGTCTCCGGGACGCACTGGTTCGCCACCGCGGCGAGCATCTCCCGGCCGCGATCGCTGACCTCGGCGTCGATCTCGTCGCGCAGTTCCGGGTACGCCTCGCCCAGACCGTTGATCGTGTAACCGATCGCTCCGGTGAGCAGCGTGCCGTCGATCTGCTTCAGCGTTGCCACGAGATCGGCGGGGGGAGCACCCACATAGGCACCGACGAGGTTCAGTTCGGGGGCGTATTCGGGAGCGAGCTCGACCGCCGCGCCCGACGCGCCACCGCCCTGCGAGTATCCGAACAGGCCGATCGGGCTGTTCTCGGTCACCGAGGCGTTCTCGAGCTTCAGTGCCGCACGGACCGAGTCCAGGACGGCATGAGCCTCGGCGGCCCGGTTCACGTAGGTGTGGTGCCCGGGTGTACCGAGCCCGTCGTAGTCGGTGACGACCACGGCGATGCCGCGCAGCAGCAACGCGTTGATCGACAGCACCTCGTACTCGGTGAAGAAGTCGAGAGGCGGGTTGTAGTTCACGAGCGCCCCGAGGTTCCGCGACGGCGCGCACTGATCACCCTGACCGTGGGTACCGATGGCCAGGGCGACGAGCGGCCGGTCGCCGGAACCGTTCCACGGCGTCGACGGCTCGATGTAGGTGCCGCTCACCGCGTTGGGAGCACCCTTGGCGTCGTTGCTTCGGTACAACAGCGTGGTGCCCTGGCCGGGGAAGACCCCCTCGGCGACCGGCACGCGCAGCGCCAGATCGGACGGTGCCGTGCGCAGGATGTCGCCGGGAGCACCCGTCGGCAGCGGATCGGGCGGGAGATAGAAGTCCGTCTCGGCTCCCGCTGTCGCCGCGCTTCCGAGAAGACCACCCGCAAGGACGGTCGTCGTCACCACCGCGGCCATCCACTTCCGAGCACGCCCCACCATGTTGTTCCTCCACCTGGATCCACCGGAGCCGTGTGTCCCTCGTCACGGCGGTACGGACTGTAACACGCACTTACCGGTAAGTAAGGTCGGCACTTCCCTCCCTGTCTGCCACAATCGTTCTTCGCGCCCGAAGCGGTGCATTTGTCCGGCGCACCCGGAGCGAGTCGGGTCCTCGGCAGCAAGACGGACGAGCAGGCTCTCGAAGAAGGGAAGACATGGCGATCGGTGTCGGACTCCGGATCGGGCGAGTCGTGTCCACAGCGGTCATCGCATCCAACGAACCCGGCACTCCCGACCCCGTCGTACTCGCGCGCGACACGGTCCTGCACGTCGACCACGACGGCACCACGTCGCTCGGTAGTGTCGCGCACGGAGACGAAGCACGCACCATCGCGGGCTTCCTCACTCGGGTCGGCGACGCCTCGGGCATCACCGCCAGTGACGGCCGCATGTACCGCGCCGAGGATGCGATGGCGACCGCCATCCACTGCCTGTTGCGGGAGTGCCACCCCCTGCCGACCTTCGGCGGCATGGACAGGGACAGCGATCCCGGTTACGCCGCGACCTACCCGTCGCACTGGGATCCGAACACCGTCGCGACGCTGCGCGCGGCCCTGGACTACGCGGATCTACGGCACGTCGATCTCGTGTCGGACGCCCAGGCGGCCGCTGCGTGGTACGCATCCGAGATCTCCGAGACCCCAGGGCAACTCGTAGGTGTCTTCCATCTCGACGATGGTGGTTCGACCGTCACCCTCGTCCGCTCGGGCGAGCCCGCCGGCAAGGCCTATCGCACCCCCGCCCAGGGTGCTCCGTCTCCGGCGGCCCAACTCGCCACGGCCCTCGGATCGTTCGGCTGGATGCCGAGCAATCTCGAGGCCGTCGTCGTCATGGGCGACGGTCTCGTCGCACGCGACCGCAGCCACATCCAGGAGATCGCGAACAGTCTCGCCACGAAGCTCACGGTGCGCAGCCTCGTAGGGCCGGGCCCGGAACAGACGGCGGCACTCGGCGCCGCGATCCTCTCGGCCGGGTTCACTCCCGCCCGCGAGACCAACAAGACCCGGATCGGGCTTCCGCCCTCCTACGACGAAACCGACGTACTCACCGGCGGTCTCGCGCGGCTGCGCGAACTCGAGGAGAAACATCTCGTGGCCGAGAGCACCGCGAAGGACCGCATGGCAGCGAGGGAGAAGGCCGCACCCGTTCCGGTGCTCACCGCCGACACCGCGGACGACGAGAAGACCGGCAACACGAGAACGGTCGTCATCGGAGTGATCGCCGTCCTCGTGCTGATCGCGATCCTCGTCGGCGTACTGCTCTGATCGAACCCCGCTCAGTCCGCCGGGGTGCGGTCGGGCGCGGGAACCGCCGCGAGTGCGGCGGCGTCCTCCTCCCCGAATCGGTCCTCGAGCACGGCGGGGGTGAAATCGAGATCGATCTCCTCCAGCGGACGGCCGCGCGCGGATTCGATTGCGCCGAGCCGTCTCCGGGCTCGGTCGGCGGCGTAGGAGATGAACTCGTCGTTGTCGAGACCGTAGGGTTGTTCGTCGAACTGCTCGTTCTGCCACTGGATCATGCCGGTCGCGAGAGGAAGCAATTCCTCCATGCGCTGCAACACGACGTTCCAGTTCGAGTCGTCCGCTGCCACGTGTCGACGGCAGGTGAAGGTTCCCCAGGCCATGTGCCGGCGCTCGTCGGACCCGATGCGGCGGATGATCTCCTGCATCCCCGGCAGGATCCCGAGCTTCGTGCACACCTGTTGCCACGCGTAGTAGCCCGTGAGCGCCAGACTGCCCTCGATGACGTGGTTGTAGGTGACGCTCGCCCGGACCTGGTTGGCCGGGGAGGGATCGCGTTCGAGGACCCGGAGACATCGAGGCAGTTCCTCGTAGAACAACCGCCGGTAGTAGGGATTCTCGGCGACGAACGGGTGCAGGTCGGACGTCAGTCCTACGGTGTCCATCCAGCGACGGAAGACCTGGACGTGCTTGGCTTCCTCGTAGCAGAACTGGGTCAGGTACATCTCGTCACCCAACCGGCCCTCCGATTCCATCGCGCGGAGGAACGGAAGGATGTCCTGCGTGACGGCCTCCTCGCCGGCGACGAACAACGCGACCAGATAGGTCGAACTGCGGCGTTGTTCGGAGTTGAGCGACGCCCAGTCCTCGGCGTCATGGGAGAAGTCGATGTCCATCGGGTCCCAGTGCGCTGCGTTGCCCTTCGCGAAGAGCCGGAGCGGGAAGGCGTCCCAGTTCAGGCCGCCTTCCCGCAGCGACGCGAAACCCTGACGTATCTGTGTAATCTCGGTCACATCATCGAGGCTAGACCTCGATTCCACATACGTCGCCGTCTTGTCTCAGACACCCAGCAGTCTGTCGCCGGGATACCCCTCCGGACCGAATCCCGGTGGGACGAGGAATACCGCCGACCCGATCGGGGTGATCCACGGATTCAGCGCGTCGTGCTCGGCGAGGCGCTGCTGCACCGGGACGAACTGACGGTCCACGTCCACCTGGTAGGCGGCGAACAACAGACCGGCGCCGTCCTGGTCGTCGTAGTTGTAACCCCGTCGCAGGAACTGCTCGTCGCCGGTGCGGGGACGTGCCCGCGCAACGTGCGATTCCGGCGGGATCACCGGGATACCGAACCGATCGGTGGCCTCGAAGTCGGCGTCGTCGCCTTCCTCGGAACCCGTCAGCGGGGCTCCGTTCGACAGTCGGCGGCCGACGGCGAGTTCACGAGCGGGGCGATCCAGCTCGTCCCACGTGTCGAGTTCCATGCGAATCCGGCGCAGAACCAGCGACGTGCCACCGGCCATCCACGGCGGGTCGCCCGGATTCCACACCTGACGGTCGAAGTCCGGGCTGTGTGGAACGGGATTGACGGTGCCGTCGACCTGTCCCATGAGGTTGCGCATCGTCGTGCCGTCGGGTCGCGTGCCGGCAGCCCGCCGGAATCCGCGCTGGACCCAGCGGATCGTCGCCAGCGACCTCACGCTCTTCGTGAGCGTGCGGACGGCGTGCGAGACCGTCACCGGGTCGTCGGCGCAGACCTGTAACAGCAGGTCGCCGCCCGACCACCGTTCCTCGAGCCGGTCGATCGGGAAGGCCGGCAGCGGCTTCAGCCATGCCGGTCGCAGGTCGGTCAGCCCCGCGGCGTCGAAGACCGCGGGACCGTAGCCGACCGTGACGGTCAGACGGGCCGGGTCGACGGCGAGTTCGGGTTCGGTGTCGCCCAGCGCCGGTGTCCCAATGGTGAGCCGCCGCGAATCCTCGGCCCATACCCGCATGATCCCGACGAGACCGTCACGGTCGACACCGTCGACGAGATCCAGCGCCACGAACGACGCGAACGACTGCGCGGAGGTGTCGATACCCGCCTGGTGGGGGCCGTGGATCCCGACGGTCCGCCCGCCGATCGGCTCGGGAACGCGGGATGCGACCGCCACCCCACCGCCGACCGCGCCGAGTCCCGCCGCACCCAGTGCGGCGGCCCCGCCGCCGAGCAGAGTGCGCCTACTGAACGTGGCCACCGTGCATCGCTTCCTCGGACGGCACGTACTCCTCCTGCGCCCCGGCGAAGTCGCGGACCTGGGCGGTGAACTCCTCGGTGGAACCGTCCGCGAACTCGAGCGTGACGCTCACCGCACTGCCGGGCCGGAGGGGTTCGACGAGGTCCATGAGCATGAGGTGATCGCCGCCGGGAGCGAGAGTGTGGGTCGTGCCGGCAGGGATGACGAGCCCGTCGCCCATCTCCTGCATGACCATCGACGTTCCTTCGGCGGACACCATCTCGTGCAGTTCCGTGGATGCGGAGGACGGGCTGGAGGCGCCCACGATGTGCACGTCGCCGCTGTCGGTGTTCTCGATCTCGGCGAAGGCGCCGGTCATCCCGGTGTCGGATGCCTTCACCCAGGCATCGGAGATGACGACGGCGTCCGCCGAGGTCGTGGGGGCGGTATCGGATCCGCAGGCGGTCGCGAGCAGTGCCGTCGCGACGACTGCGGTACAGAGCAGTGTCTTCTTCATGATTCTCCGTGATCGGTGGTGGCCGTCGGGCACACCGGACGAACGGTCGCCGACGACGGCGACCGACAGGGGACCTATCGGAGAACTGCGGGCGGCCCGCGGGATCCCACTCCACCGACGAGCCGGACTCCCGGACCCACGCGGGGACGGTCGGTGATGCGGATGGATTCCGCGACGGTCACGGGCAGCGCGCGGAACAGCGCGGGGATCATCCGGCACAGAGCCGTGAGGGCGACCTCGCAGCTCCTCTCTGCGCCCCGGACGAGCAGGGCTGCCACTGCGACGGCCACGGCGTGTGCGACGAGCATCCCGGGTGCCGGGGTGTGCAGGTGACCGTCGTGCAGTCCGAGCACGAGGTGTCCTGCAATCTGGCCGAGGACGAGGAGCAGCGGCACCGGGAGCCGGGTCTCCGCGGCGAGCATCCCTGAGGCGACCGCGAGCCCGGCGAGGAAGACCAGAGCGTCCTGCTGCGGCACGGCACCGCCGGCAACTGCGTGCGCGGCGATGCTCAGGGTTGCCGAGAGTCCGCACACGAAGACCGCGCGTACGCGCCTCACGGTCTCCACATCGACGGCCATGTGGCCAGAATACTTCCCTCACCTGCGATTACTACTCGATGTAGTAACCATCACCAAAGATAACGACAGCGCGTCGGTAAGATATCGACGTGCCGTCGAAAAGATCGAGGGCACATGTCCGGTCCAGCCCACGAAGGACTCCACATGTTTCTTGCCATGCGCGAACTGTGGTTCGCGCGCACCCGCTTCCTGTTGATGGGCGCCGTCGTCGCGCTCATCTCGATCCTCATGGTGATCCTGTCCGGCCTGTCGTCCGGTCTCGTCGTCGACGGCGTCTCCGCACTGCAGCGCACACCGGTCCAGGCATTCGCCTTCGCCGAAGGAACCAAGACCGACTCCGCGTTCTCCCGGTCCGTGGTCACGGAAGACCAGGCAGACACCTGGCGTGCCCGCCCGGACGTCGCTCGAGCCGAACTGTTCGGCAACACCATCGTCAACGCGAAGACCGACGGAGGGGTCCCCGTCGACCTCACGCTCTTCGGCATCCGGCCAGGCTCGTTCCTCGAACCCTCGGTCGCCGAAGGTGCACCGCTCGGCGGTGACACCGATGTCGTCCTCAGCGACAGCGCCCGCGACACCGGCGTCGAACTCGGCGACACGATCGTCGTCGATCGTCTCGGTACCCGGCTGAACGTCGTCGGGTTCACCTCGGACAAGCGCACCTTCGGTCACGTCGACGTCGCCTACCTGCCGCTGAACACCTGGCAGGAAATCCACGCCGGGGTCCGCCTCGGTGAGCAGGTCCCTCCGAGCGCGTACACCGAAGCCAGCGTGGTCGCGATCGAGGGTGTGGACGGAGCACTGCCCGACCTCGCCGCCGGCGACGCGGAGGCCGGCACAGCGTCGAAGACCCTGGAGGAATCGTTCGACTCCTCCCCCGGCTACAGCGCCGAGATGATGACGATGTCGATGATCACCGCCTTCCTCTACGCGATCTCAGCCCTCGTCGTGGGAGCGTTCTTCACGATCTGGACCGTGCAGCGCAGCCGTGAGATCGCCGTCCTCCGAGCCATGGGTGCCTCCACCGGATTCCTCCTGCGCGACGCCCTCCTGCAGGCCGTGATCGTGCTCGTCGGCTCGGTCGCCTTCGGTGTGCTCGTCGGTCTCGGCCTCGGGTCGGGTCTCGAGGGCAGCGGCATGCCGTTCGTTCTCGAATCCGGCCCCATCCTTCAAGGTGCCGTCCTGCTCGTCGTCCTCGGCCTGCTCGGCGCCGCCCTTGCCGTGGTCCGCATCGTCCGTGTCGATCCGCTCGCCGCCCTGGGAGAGAACAGATGACCGTCACCACCTCCACCGGTCTTGCACTGTCCGACGTCTGCCTGTCCTTCGGCGACGGCGACAGCACGGTCCGCGCCCTCGATCACGTCGACCTGGACGTCGGGTCGGGTGAACTCGTCGCCATCGTCGGGCCGTCCGGTGCCGGCAAGTCGAGTCTGCTGGCGGTCGCCGGTAGCCTCAGCCGACCCACGTCCGGCACGGTGAGCGTCGACGGCATCGACGTGACCGCGCTCGACCCGCGGGCGACGGCGAAGCTGCGCCGGGAACGGGTCGGCTTCGTGTTCCAGTCCGGCAACCTCCTCCCCGCACTGACCGCACGCGATCAGCTGCTCCTCGTCGAGAAGATCGCTGGACGCCCCGGACGGAACCCCGACGAGCTGCTCGCCTCGGTGGGCATGGAACACCGCGCCCACCGGCGGCCCGGGCAGCTCTCGGGCGGTGAGCGTCAACGTGTCGGCATCGCGCGGGCCCTGATGGCCGAACCGTCGTTGTTGCTCGTCGACGAACCCACCGCCGCACTCGATCGGAAACGCAGCCACGAGATCGTCGAGCTGCTGGCACGGGAAACCCATACCAGTGGAGTGGCTACGATCGTGGTCACCCATGACCACGACATCCTGCGGCACTGCGACCGCGTGCTCGAGATGGTCGACGGAAGACTTCGACCGCACGACTGAACGGTCGACAGCTGAACGAGGAGGGCCGGCGGTGCCGAAGATTTCCGCAGCGACGGTCGCGGAGCATCGTGCCGCGCAGCGTCGTGCCCTCCTCGACGCGGCGCTCGAACTCCTCGCCGAGAAACCGGAGCAGGCACCCTCGCTCGGCGATGTCGCCCGTCGTGCGGGTCTGGCCCGGTCGAGCGTCTACAACTACTTCGATTCGCGCGACGACCTGCTGCACGCGGTCGTCGTCGACATGTTCCCTCGCTGGAACACGCGCGTGGTCGAGGCGATGGATAAGGTGTCCGATCCGGCGGAGCGGGTGCTGACGTACATCGATGTCAATCTGCAGCTCGTCGCCGAGGGCGAGCACGCGATCGTCGGTGCGCTCGCCACCTTCACGCCTCAGGCGTTCAGCGACGAGAGCATGCACGCCATGCATCAGGACTTGGTCCTCCCCCTCGTCGAAGCGCTGCAGGCCCTCGGAGTCGCGGATCCCGAACTCGATGCCGAGCTCGTCACCGCGCTCGTGCACAAGGGAACGGAACTGATCGAGGCCGGTCGTGGACTCGACGACGTACGCGTCTCGATCCGGCGGGTTCTCACCATCGCACTGGCCTGATGTTTCACGTGAAACGGCGCACCGGTTAGGGACCGTTCACGATCCCCTCGGGATCGGAAGTTCCCTCAGTGGATCACCCCCGTCGACGAACAGGCGCGCATCCGGACGCGTCGCAGCAGCTATCCGCTCCAGAGCCGCCCTGCCCGCAGAGGGATGCCGACCGTCCAGCGCACCGACCCGGACCGCGAAGACGAGATCGAACGGCGCCTCGTCGTCGGCCGGGACGAAATCCTCCACGGCGACACAGCGCGCACGCAACCGGCCCGCAGCGATCAGAGCTCCCGACGACGAGGTCAACCGGTCGATCGCCGCCCGGGACCGGTCGATGGCGAGGATGTGCCCGGTGGTCAACCGGTCGGCGATCGCACGCGCTGCAGCCCCGGGTCCACAGCCGATCTCCAGCACCCTCAGGTGCGGCTCCAGAGGTAGGGCAGCGACGATCTCGGCGAGTCGCGGCGAGAGGCGGGAAGTCACCCTTCGAGTGTGGAATGTGGGCACACGGGCCGGGGCAGCAAAAGAGAAAGGGCGCTTCCGAAAGATCGGAAACGCCCTTACCTGTATTCATGTGATTGTGGAGCCTAGGAGATTCGAACTCCTGACATCTGCCTTGCAAAGGCAGCGCTCTACCAACTGAGCTAAGGCCCCGTCCGCCGCTTCAGCGACTGGGAACCACGTGCCATTCGTCTTCGCTCCGAAGCATGCGAGCGATTCCGAGAACGATCAGAATCCCGGTTCCCACGAGCGCGAGAACCTTCATTCCGATCATCCTTCCGGCACGGGAGTGGGCCTAGGAGGACTTGAACCTCCGACCTCTTCGTTATCAGCGAAGCGCTCTAACCGCCTGAGCTATAGGCCCTCGAACCGAGATGGAACACTACCCCACCGGGGCCGCCGGAAACAAATCGCCTCGGCGGGGCAGCGTTCCTGCAGGTCAATCCGGGTCGGCGAGGGTCGCCTGAACACCACCGACGAGATCGGTGCAGAGGTTGTAGATGAACGCGCCGAGGGTCGCGAGAGCCGTCAGCAGCACCGTGTTGGCGATGCCGATGATCGTCGCGTAGCCGAACACCTGGCCGGCCGAGACGAGCGCACCACTACCGGAGTCGGAGACGATGTCGGTGAACGCACTGTTGAGGCGTTCCCACACCCCCATACCGGCCAGCACGCCGTAGAGCAGGCCCACCGCGATCATCCATACGAAGAACAGCGACACCGAGATCACCGACGAGATCTTCAGCATCGACCACGGGTCGATACGGCGGATCTGGACGGTGGCCCGCAGCGGTCCGGTAGCAGGGATCGCCGTGGGAACCGCAGTCGTGGCGGCGGTCGCGCTCACCTGAGGGGTCTCCCCCGTGCTCGGCGAGCCGGACGACGGATGTTTCACGGCGGACAGATCCGGCAGATCCTTGGCGAGATCCTTGCGCTCGATGTGCCGGGTAGGGCCGTCGATGACCGCCGACTTCGCCTTCACCGCGGCAGCCCGATCCGCCTTCGCCGCGGCGACCCGGTCGGCCGCCGCGCGAGCGGCGTCTCCAGTACCGGCCGGGCGAGCCCCTCCGGTGGCCTTGGGAGCGGCCGTACCCGTCACGACGGGACGCGTCGACGGATTCGTACCGCCGGCCGCAGCGCCCTTACCCGCCGACGCAGCGGGACGCTGAGACGATCCGCCCTGTTCGGAGAGGCCGGGGCCGACACCGGGAACGTTCGTCTGCGGAGCGTTCTGCGGGGCACCCGACTGCGCCGAGGCCGTTCCCCGCTGCCAGGGAGGGGTCGGGCCGCCGGAGCGAGGCATCTGCCCTGTGCGCCCCTGACCGTCGGCCGCGGATGCACCACCGGACTTCGGGGCGTCGCCCTGAACAGACTTCTCCGGGGCCGCATTCGACGGCGCCTCGGCGGCCTTCTGCGCGGGTGCCGCATCTGCCGGGGGACGCGGCTGCGCCGGCGCTTCCGCTGTCGGACCGGACGAGCCCTGCGCCGGTACCCCGGTTGTCTGAGACGGGCGATTCCCCGGCGCCGGTTTCTGCTCCGGTGCCGGGCCCCGCTGCTCGCCCGGCTTCTCGGGCTTCACCTCGTTCTCTGTACGGTCCTCCGGCTTCCGACCGGGTTGCCCGCGATCGGCCCCGTTCGGTCCCTGGGGAGTGCTCACTTACGACTCCTTAGCTCCGGCTGCGTCGGCTTCGTCCGGCTCGTCGGCGTTGCGCGCGATCGCGAGCAATGTATCGCCCTCGGCCAGATTCATGAGCCGCACGCCCTTGGTCTGACGGCCTGCCTTGCGCACCTGCTTCGCCGCAGTACGGATGACACCGCCGCTCGAGGTGATGGCGTACAACTCGTCGTCGTCCTCGACGATGCGTGCGCCGACAAGGGTGCCACGTTTCCGGTCGTACTGGATCGTCAGGACGCCCTTACCGCCGCGACCCTGCACCGGGTAGTCCTCCATCGCGGTGCGCTTCGCGTAACCGCCGGAGGTTGCGACCAACAGATAAGTGCCTTCCTTGACGACGTTGAGCGAGAGCAACTTGTCGTCACCGTTGAACCGCATGCCCTGCACACCGGACGTCGCACGGCCCATCGGGCGGAGCGCCTCGTCGGTGGCCGAGAAGCGGATCGACTGGCCCTGCTCCGACACGAGCAGCAGGTCGTCGTCGGCGGAGCACAGCACGGCGCCCACCATCTCGTCGTCACCGCGCAGGTTGATCGCGACGATGCCACCCGAACGGTTGGAGTCGAAGTCCGACAGGCGCGACTTCTTCACCAGACCGTTGCGGGTCGCGAGCACCAGGTAGGGCGCGTCCTCGTAGGTCTTGAGACGAATGACGCCCTGGATGCGCTCGTCGGGCTGGAACGCCAGCAGGTTTGCGACGTGCTGACCACGCGCCGTGCGGTTGGTCTCGGGCAGCTCGTACGCCTTGGCCCGGTACACCCGGCCCTTGGTCGTGAAGAACAGCAGCCAGTCGTGGGTGGACGTCACGAAGAAGTGCTTGACGATGTCGTCCTGCTTGAGCTCGGCGCCCCTGACGCCCTTACCGCCGCGCTTCTGCGAACGATAGAGGTCGGTGCGCGTGCGCTTGGCGTAGCCGGTCTCGGTGATGGTGACGACGACGTCCTCGCGTGCGATGAGATCCTCGTCGTTGACGTCACCGTCGGCTGCGACCAGCCGCGTACGACGATCATCGCCGTACTTGTCGACGATCTCCTTCAGCTCGTCGCGGACGATCGCGCGCTGCCGCTCGGGCTTGGCGAGGATGTCCTTGTAGTCCTCGATCTCGCGCTCGATCTCGGCGAGGTCGTCGACGATCTTCTGCCGCTCGAGAGCGGCGAGGCGACGGAGCTGCATCGCAAGGATCGCGTCGGCCTGGATCTCGTCGACGTCGAGCAGGCGCATGAGGCCTTCACGAGCGATGTCGACGGTCTCGGACGCACGGATCATTGCGATGACCTCGTCGAGCGCGTCCAAGGCCTTGACGAGGCCACGCAGGATGTGGGCGCGTTCCTCGGCCTTGCGCAGCAGGTAGCGGGTGCGCCGGACGATGACTTCGACCTGGTGGTTGACGTACAACCGGATCATCTGGTCGAGGCGCAGCGTGCGCGGCACCCCGTCGACGATCGACAGCATGTTGCAGCCGAAGCTGGTCTGCAGCTGCGTGTGCTTGTACAGGTTGTTGAGGACGACCTTTGCGACGGCGTCGCGACGCACCGTGACGACGATGCGCATACCCACACGATCCGAGGACTCGTCGTGAATGTCGGAGATGCCGGCGATCTTGCCATCCCTGACCTGCTCGGCGATCGAGGTGATCAGGTTGTCCGGGTTGACCATGTACGGCAACTCGGTGATCACGATGGTGTTGCGGCCCTTGGCGTCCTCTTCGATCTCGACGACGCCGCGCATCTTCACCGAGCCACGACCGGTCGTGTACGCGTCGTGGATGCCCTGGCTGCCGGTGATGAGGCCGGCGGTCGGGAAGTCCGGTCCCTTGATCCGTTCCATCACGGCCGCAAGCGTGGTCTCTTCGTCGGCCTCGAAGTTCTCGAGCGCCCAGTAGATCGCCTCGGCGACTTCACGAAGGTTGTGCGGCGGAATGTTGGTGGCCATACCCACCGCAATGCCACCCGAACCGTTGATCAACAGGTTGGGGATACGGCTGGGGAGAACCGTGGGTTCCTGCGTGCGGCCGTCGTAGTTCGGCTGGAAATCGACCGTCTCGTGGTCGATCTCCCGCAGCATCTCCATCGCGAGCGGCGTGAGTCGGCACTCGGTGTACCGCATGGCGGCCGCGCCGTCGTTGCCGCGGGAACCGAAGTTGCCCTGGCCGTCGACAAGCGGATAACGCATCGACCACGGCTGGGCCAGTCGCACCAGCGTGTCGTAGATCGACGCGTCGCCGTGCGGGTGGTAGTTGCCCATGGTCTCGGCGACCGCGCGCGCCGACTTCACATACCCGCGATCGGGGCGGAAGCCGTTGTCGAACATCGCGTAGAGCACGCGACGGTGCACCGGTTTGAGACCGTCACGCACGTCGGGCAGAGCACGGCCCACGATCACGCTCATCGCGTAATCGATGTAGCTGCTCTGCATCTCCTGCTGGATGTCGACGGGCTCGATGCGGTCGTGCCCCGGCCCCTCCGGAGGCAACGTGGTGTCGGTCATGAGCTCCTTCTTCTACTCGGCTCGCACGCCCGGCTCCGGCCTTCGGCCCGACGGACGTCTCGCAACCACACGAGTCTATAGGTGCAGGTCAGCTGGTGCCGAGAAGGACAGGCACTTCACATGCCGAGATCTGTCCGGAACCGAGCTCTCACATGTGGGATCCGGTGACGGGGTCGCGGTCCACCTGCCGTTCCACCTCCGACGCCCACTGCTCGAGCCGGGCGTCGCGCACGGCGTCCTCCGGGTCGGAGGCGAGCAGCAGCGCTGTGATCGGCACGGCCAGGACGATGATGCCGAGAACGAACGCCGGGAAGAGCAGCGACATCACGGTCATGCCTTCCGGCGCGGGCATGCTCGGATCGAGAGTGACACGCACACCGGCCATCCCGGTGTAGTGCAACGCCGTGACAGCGCAGCCCATGACGAAGGCGGCGACCAATCGAATCTCGAGGCGCCGGGCTCGGCGGGCCAGTGCGAGCGCGACCGTGGACGCGACGACACCGATGATCACCGACGCGACGACGAAGCCGATCTCGTGCTCGATCGTGCCGCGGATCCGGATGGCGAACATCCCGCTGTAGTGCATCAAGCTCACGGCAGCACCCATCAGCAGACCGCCGACGAGCAGCCGCACCGATTCCGGCACGCGACGGGTACTGACGGCGTGCACGTCGGCGATCCTCAACCCCACGAGAGTCGCGATCACGGCGAGCACAACCGAGAAGACGGTCGGTGCCAGTTCGTAGCGGATGGCCGTGCCCGGTACGGAGAAACCCATCATGCCGATGAAGTGCATCAGCCAGATACCCACGCCCCCGATGGACAAGGACGCCATGACGAGCCACCAGTTACCGCTGCGCCGAGGCTCCTCGAGGGACCGGCGGACACAGGACAGTCCGACGAACGACCCCATCACTGCGGTGGCATAGGACAGGAAGAAGACCCACAATCCCATCGAGAAGTGGTGCACGTCGTGCGACACGAAACGTCCTCGCTACGGCACGCTGTCACCACCGCGCTCGGAGGGCGCGCGCCACGACCTACCCGATGCGAGCTGCACCCCGACTGTCAAGCAGCGTAAGAGACCTTATCGCACTGTGGGCGTTCACATCACATCAACGTTCCACACGTCGTTCGTCGGGACCGGACATAACATCGGGGTCGTTCTCACCCAGCCAGGTCGCCACTTCTCGTTCCTGCTCGAGATCCTGGGTGCTCGCCGACGCCATCAGAGCGACGACCGGGACAGCGAGCAGCGCGACACCGATGATGAATCCGGGGAACAGCAGAGTCATGATGGTCATCCCCTCCGGGTTCGGAGCGGACGGATCGACCGTCACCGCGATCCCGGCCATACCCGTGTAGTGCAACGCCACGACAGCACATCCCATGACCGCAGCGGCAGGGATCCGTACGGCGGGCCGTTCCGCGACCCGCGACAGCCACAGCGCCACGACCGACGCGACGACACCGATGACCACGGACGCTGCGACGTACGACCGCCCCTGCTCGAGTTCGCCCTGGACCCGCACCGCGGCCATGCCGCTGTAGTGCATGCCGGCGACGGCGAACCCCATGATCACTCCGCCGATGAGAATCCGCACGTCGGACGGCATTGCGCGGAGCCACTGCACGTCGGTGTCGACGATCCGCAAGCCGAACAGGGTGGCCGCGACGGCGAGCACGACCGACAGCAGTGTCAGTCCGAGGTCGTAGCGGATGGTGGAACCGGGTACATCGAATCCCATCATCCCGATGAAGTGCATCAACCAGATCCCGACACCCCCGATGGACAGGGCTGCCATGAGCGTCCATCGGGTTCGGGCGACCGATGTCCACGCGTTCGCGGCTTTGCGCGCGCAGGACAGACCGGCATAACACCCGACCACGGACGTAATGTAGGCGAGGGCGAAAACCCATGCACCCATGGAAAAATGGTGAACCTCGTGCGACATGTTGCCCCCCCCAGAAGAGCGGCACGCACGACGCATCGGTTCGTGTCGTGCCGAGTAGACCGACAGCGACCCCCGACGCTGCGCAGCAGCCTACTCCACTCTCCCGGTTTCAACCAGATATGTTGGTCGACAACATTTTCGGACGATTCTTAGACGACCCGCCCGTCGGCGGGTTCCACCGGGCCGTCCGCCGCCCATCGCTCGGACTCCGCTTCCAGTTCCGCCGCAACACGATCCGGCGCCTGGAGCACCAGCACGATGGGAACGGCCAGCAACAGCAGACCGACGACGAAGAGCGGGAACAGAATCGAGAAGACCTCGATCCCACCGGAGACCACCACCGCGGGATCGATCTCCACACGCACCGACGCGGCGGCGAGGAAGTGCACGGCGACCACGGCAGCACCGGCCAACGCACTGCTGAGCAGGCGTTTGGGCCAGGTGTCCGCGGTCTTCACCTGCGCCAGGAAGCCCACGGCGGTCACGACCGCCAACGCCACCGCCGCGGCGACCCAGACGACATCGAACGCGAGCGAACCCTGGATCCGCACCGCGACAAGGATCGTGAACGGCACGCCCGCCAGGCCGACGCCCAGCACGAGAGCACCCGTGACCGTCCGGCCGAGGACGGTCGCGCCGTCGCCGGGGATCGCGACGAGCAAGGCCACATACACCGACACCACCGCGACGAGCATCGAGAACACGATGGTGACGGTGTCGTACCGCACCACGCTGTCGTCGATGTTGAAGCCCGCCATCGGCAGGAACATGGCGAGCCAGACGCCCACGCCGCCGCTCACCAACGCCGCGAGAATCATCCAGTACGAACGCGATCGATCACTGGAGGTGGTGCGGACACGCCGAGCACCGGTGACTCCGACGAACACCCCGATCGCCGAGGTCAGATAGGCGAGGACCGTGACCCACGACCCCATCGTGAAGAGTTCGAGGCCCTCCCCCATTACTGGGTCACCGGCTGGTGCAGCTTCCGCAGGGCGTATTCGGTGACGGTGACCAGCGCCTGCTTCGCCGATTCCCGTGCTCGGGCGTCGATGGAGACGATCGGCACGTCCGCCGAGATCGCCATCGCCTGCCGGATGTCCTCGAGCGGGTACCGGGGAGCATCGTCGAATTCGTTGATGGCGACGATGAACGGGAGATTGCGTGCCTCGAAGAAGTCGACGGCGGCGAAGCTCTCGTCCAGGCGACGCGTATCGATCAGCACGATGGCACCGATGGCACCACGAATGAGGTCGTCCCACATGAACCAGAAGCGGTGCTGTCCGGGAGTGCCGAACAGGTAGAGGACGAGATCGTCGGCCAGACTGATACGACCGAAGTCCATGGCAACCGTAGTAGTTGCCTTCTGCGGTGTCGCAGAGAGGTTGTCGACGCCGTCGCTGGCGTTCGTCACGAGCGCCTCGGTACGAAGCGGCACGATTTCCGACACCGCCCCGACCAGAGTCGTCTTACCGACGCCGAAGCCTCCGGCGATGACGATCTTGGTCGAGGTCACGCGCTTCGTGGCGTTAGAGTTCGCGAAGTCCACTGAGGACCCTTTCAATCAGCTCACGACGCTCCGCGTCGCTCGAATCGTCTTTCAGCGTGGCCAGGATCTGTACGTGTCCGGCTTCGACGAGATCGGCGACGAGCACGCGTGCCACGCCGATCGGCACCCCGACGCGCGCGGCGATCTCCGCGACGGAGGGTGATTCCTTGCACAGCTCCAGGATCGTGGCGTTGATGTTGTCCAGATCCCGAGACCGATCGTCGGTACCCGGAATGGCCTGGATGAGCGCCTCCAACGCCAATTCGACCGCAGGACTCGTACGTCCCGAAGTCAGGGAGTAGGGCCGGACCAGACTGGGCTGATCCGGCACCGACTCCGGCTTCCGCGATTCCATGGCCACCTCGACGTCAGGACCCTAGACCGACCCGCGGAGTGGCTTCGACCGAAGCACCCACTCGATCGACCAGGAGCGCCATCTCGTAACCGACCTGTCCGATGTCGCACTCGGAGGCCGTCAGAGCCGCAAGGTGGGAGCCGTCGCCGACACTCATCAACAACAGGTAACCGTGCTGCATCTCCACGACGGACTGCAGCACACCTCCCCCGTCGAACAGCTGCGACACACCGTTGGACAGGCTCGCCAGACCCGAGGTCACCGCAGCGAGCTGCTCGGCACGATCCACCGGGAGGTGGGCGCTGGCGGCCATGAGGAGGCCGTCGGCGGACACGAGCACGGCATGCGAGACACCCGGGACTTCGCGCGCGAAGTTGGAAACCAACCAGTCCAATGGACGAGCTGCGTCGGATCCATGATCAATATTCATCGAACTCCCTGTTCGTCGTTCTCGCGATTGCTGGTATTCGCCGAGGCGCGTCCGTCGCGGACACCCTGCTGATGGCGGCTCAAGTTGGCCCGGATGGCTTCCGGGTCTCGACGTCGAATAGTCCTCGGCAGTTCACCCGTTGCCGGTGCCCGTACGGCACCCGGCACCAGACGTTCACCGGGAGCGCGCCGCGGAAGACCCGCGGTGGTGTGCTCGTCCACCGGGACTTCGGAAGCACGCTGAGCTGCTTCCCAACCGGCGTCCGCTGCGGAGTGCCACTCCCGCTTCCTGCGATCCTCCGGAAGGCTCGTCGGGTCGACGAGCCAATCCGACATCATCGTGGTGAAGATCGGAGTGTTCGCCGGCTGCGGACGGGCCGACGCCAGGTCGGACCGCGGCTGGAAGAACGACGCCGTCTTCGCCGAGTTGGTCCGGTAGCGGTGCCGGGCCGCCTGCTGCGCGTCGCTGTGCGGCGACACGGAGCCGCCGTCTGCGATGCTGGGCCCGGATCCTGCTGCGGCCGAATCGAGTTCGGAACCGTTGGTTGCCACAGCAGGTCGCTGCGGCAGCCCCGGGGTACTGCCCGGCTGACGACGCGGCAGACCGGGAGTGTTTCCGGGGCGGCGCTGCGGAAGACCCTGGAAGGGTTCCGGCTGACGACGGCCGGCATCCGGCGCCGGCACGCGCTGTGGCAGGTCGGAACGGCTCGGCGCCTCCGGCCGGCCCGCGGATTCGCCACCCGCGAGCGGGCCCGCCACCGGCTGCTGCGGCCGGTTCTGCGGAACCGAGGGGGACGATCCACCGGCCCGTCCCGGAAGCCCGGGAGTCGCGCCCGGCCGACGCTGTGGAAGGCCGGGGGAAGCGGGGCGCTGCTGCGGGGCGGGCGCACGATGCGCCGAGCCCTGTTGCGGCTCGCGGACCGGCAGGGACTGCGAGCCCCGTGCCTGCGACTGATCCTGCCGGCTGTCGCGTGCGGACGCGGAATCCGTCGGCGACAGACCCGGCGTGGCACCGGGACGACGCTGCGGAAGACCCGAAAGTCCTTCGCGACGAGCGGGATCGGTGTCGGGTCGCGGAGTGGAACCGTTGCGTCCCTCACCGTTGCGGCCGTCGAACGAGTACCCGTTGGTCTCCTCCGGTCCCCGGCGGGAACCGCGCGGGGGCAGGGACGACGCGAACGCTGCTGCGGCATCCGGCTCGATCCGGCGCGGCTGTGGCGACCTGGGCGGAGTCGGCAGACCCGGAGTCTCGCCCGGTTGACGAGTGGGCAGACCCGGAGTTCCGCCGGGGCGACGTTGCGGAAGACCCGACGGGCCGAATTCGCGGGAGGCCGCCGGAGTCCGGTCGTCGCGTGACGGTGCCTGAGAGTCGCGCTGCGGGAGCGCCTGGAGCGACGACGGGGGCGGGGTGAACTCGTGCCGTCCCGATTCGCGCTGCGACTCGTCCCGACGCTCGTCCTCGTAGGACGGGGCCGTATCCCGTGCAGCGAAGGAGGTTTCGTCGACATCGCTCGCGTAAGCGGCGCTCGCGTAGCCGGCTTTCGCGTAGGCGTCGTCGGACTCGTCGGCACGGACATCGTCGATCGCGGACTCCGCCGGCTGTGACGTCGCGTACTCCTGCCGATCGCCGGCCGCAAGAAGACCCTGCTGTGCGACGGGCGCCGAGATCGCCTGCGGTGCCGAGTACTCCTCGGGCTCCAGTTCGAGAGGGGGCTGAGGGCCGGTGTGCGACAACGCCAGCGGGGAGACCAGCAGCACGTCCGGGATGTGGACGCTCGCGGTGATACCCGGGTTGCGTGCGGTGTCGAAGGTCGGGCGCAGACGCACGGTGAGACCGTGCCGCTCGGCGAGTCGCGACACCACGAAAAGACCCATGTGGCGAGCGGTGTCCGGACCGACCTCGCCGCCCTTGGCGAGACGCTGGTTGATGGCCTCGAGTTCGTCGGCCGGGATACCGATACCTCGGTCGGCGATCTCGACGAGCAGGCCGCCGTCGACGGCACGCGCGAAGCTGAAGGTGACGTTGCTGTCGGGCGGTGACGCACGCAGCGAGTTGTCGACCAGCTCGGCGAGGAGATGCACGATGTCGGTCGCGACCGCGCCACTGAGGGCACCGTCGGGTGTCGAGCCGATCTGCACGCGCTGGTAGTCCTCGACCTCCGACATCGCGGCGCGCAGGATGTCGCCGAGCTGTACGGGCGCCGAGTGACCGCGACGCATGCGCGTACCGGAGAGGATCAGCAGGTTGTCGCCGTTCCGGCGCATACGCGCGGCAAGGTGGTCGAGGCGGAACAGGCTCTCGAGTCGAGCCGGATCCTTCTCCTCGTACTCGAGTCGTTCGATGAGGCCGAGCTGCTGTTCGACGAGCGACTTGGAGCGACGTGCGAGCGTCTCGAACATGTCGCTGATCTGCAGCCGGAGGTGCGCCTGCTCGCCGGCGAGACGCAGGGCCTGCCCGTGCATGTCGTCGACGGCGCGGGCGAGCTGGCCGATCTCCTCGGTGGTGTGCACCGGGACCCGGGTGAACTCGATGTCCTCGATGTTGTCGCCGACCTTGATGCGGTCGATGGCCTCGGGCAGCTCCTGCCGCGCAACCTTCAGCGTGCCGTAGCGCAGGCGACGGATCGGGCCGACGAGCGAACGGGACACGAGGAGGGCGAGCACGAGGGCCGCGAGCAGGGCTGCGAGCACGATCGCGGTGTCGCGGAGCGCAGCCGAGCGGGTTTCCGCGGCACGGTCCTGAATCGTGGTGCTGACCTGCATCGACGCCTCGTCGATGATGGTGCCGTAGATGTCGACACTGTTGAGCAGCGAGGCGCGGATGTTGAGGATCGGGAGCGGACCGGAACCGGCCGCGTCGACCATGTCGGCACGTTCCTGGACCCCGGCCCGCAGTTCGGCGATCTGCTGATCGGCCATCGGGTAGGAGCGCGCGAGCAGATCGAGCATCGCGAGCTCGGCGCCGGACGAGGACACCAGGGCGGTTCCCGGCTGGGTCGGATCGGCGAGGAGCTGGAGCACACCGAGCACCTGGCCGAAGAGATAACGCTGTGAGTACCAGGCGTTGATCAGCTGGTCGCCGTAGATGAGGATCTCGCGGTCGTCGACCTCGTCGAGGATCGCTTCGACGATGCGGTTGAGGCTGTCACGCACCTCATTGGTGACGGCGCTGATCTCTTCGACCGGAACCGGCCCGGCCTGCAGTTTGGTGTAGAGCGACTGGGCGGAGGCAGAGGTACGGCTCAGGTCGGCGGTCACGGCCGGATCGAGCTCCGGGTTCTCCGTGACGGAGGCGATCGTGCCGAAGGCGTCGCCGAGCGCCGCCATCTCCTCGGGGGTCACCGTACCGGCCGCAGCACTCGCGGTGGCGGTGGCGAACGCCGTCGAGAACTCGACGATGTCCGGCACGGCTGCGACCTGGTCGGCCGCGGACGAGAAGTGGACGGCGTTGCTGAGCTCGTTCTCGACACGGAGACCACCGAGGACCATTGCCACGGTCACGGGGACAGCGAGAACGGCGGTGACCTTCCGGCGAAGACCCCACCCCTCGATGTTCCACCACCGCTGCTGGGGCGGCGACTTGTCACTCATGGATTACAGCTCTCCTTCCACCCCGTCCGCGCCGGGCGACGAGCACCAGTCGGCACTGCACTCCGATGAGCGCATTTTCGATCGAGTGCAGTCGAACGAGACGTTTCGGGTGAGGGCACCTTATCGGGACATACAGCGGATACGGAAGAGTGAGTCCTTCCCGTACCCCCGCGCTGCCCCGGCCCCCTCTTCGGCAGCCACACGTACAGATGGCCGATAGGAGTGTACTCACGAGTAACGAGGAAGGCTAACGGCCCTTCCCGCTTTCGGCGGCGCGACATGCGAACCCCCGCCGTGATTTACGACACAGCGGGGGTTCGCACGCAGTCTCGACGCCGCTCGCAGCGGTACCGGCGGTGATCAGACGTCGAGGAAGCGGACATCCTTCGCGTTGCGGGTGATGAAGCTGCGTCGCGCCGCGACGTCCTCACCCATCAGGACGCTGAACAGCTCGTCGGCGGCAGCGGCGTCGTCGAGGGTCACCTGACGAAGGATACGGACGCTCGGATCCATGGTGGTCTCCCACAGTTCCTTGGCGTTCATCTCACCGAGGCCCTTGTAACGCTGGATGCCGTCGTCCTTGTTGATCTTCTTACCGGACTTCAGGCCGGCTTCGAGAAGAGCGTCGCGCTCGCGGTCGGAGTATGCGAACTCCGGTTCGCTGCGCTGCCACTTGAGCTTGTACAGCGGCGGCTGTGCGAGGAAGACGTGACCTTCCTCGACCAGCGGGCGCATGAAGCGGAACAGCAGCGTGAGCAGCAGCGTCGCGATGTGCTGACCGTCGACATCGGCGTCGGCCATCAGGACGATCTTGTGGTACCGCAGCTTCGCGATGTCGAATTCCTCGTGAATGCCGGTACCGAACGCCGTGATGATCGACTGGACCTCGGCGTTCTTGAGAACCTTGTCGATGCGGGCCTTCTCGACGTTGATGATCTTGCCGCGCAACGGAAGGATCGCCTGGTACATCGAGTCGCGACCCGACTTGGCAGAACCACCTGCGGAGTCGCCCTCCACGATGTAGATCTCGCACTTGCTCGGGTCCTTCGACCGGCAGTCGGCGAGCTTGCCGGGCAGACCACCGATGTCGGTCGCGCTCTTGCGACGGACGAGTTCGCGCGCCTTGCGGGCGGCGACACGTGCGTGCGCCGACGACACGGCCTTGGTGACGATCGTCTTCGCGTCGGCGGGGTTGGCCTCGAACCAGTGCGAGATGTGCTCGTTGCACGCTTTCTGCACGAACGACTTGACCTCGGTGTTGCCGAGCTTGGTCTTGGTCTGACCCTCGAACTGCGGCTCGCCGACCTTGACGGAGATGATGGCCGCGAGACCCTCGCGGATGTCGTCGCCCGTGAGGTTGGGGTCCTTCTCCTTGAGGAGCTTCTTGTCCTTCGCGTAGCGGTTGACCACGGTGGTCAGCGCCGCACGGAAGCCTTCCTCGTGCGTGCCGCCCTCGTGGGTGTTGATGGTGTTGGCAAAGGTGTGGACGGACTCGGAGTAACCCGAGTTCCACTGCATCGCGACCTCGAGTTCGTGCCCGGTGCCCTTGGCGGTGAACCCGACGACCGAGTTGTGGATGGGCGTCTTCGTGCGATTGATGTGCCGCACGTAGTCCTCGAGACCACCGGGGTAGTGGTAGGTGCGGACCTTGACCTTGTGGACCTCGGGTTCGGCGGCCTCGACCGCTGTCTCCTCCGCGGTCTTGGGTGCGTCAGCGGTGTCGGGGACGTCTTCCTCGGTGACCTCTTCGGGTGCGACCCGCTCGTCGGTCAGGGTGATGGTCAGTCCCTTGTTGAGGAACGCCATCTCCTGCAGGCGACGCGCGACGGTCTCGAAGTTGAACGTCGTGGTCTCGAAGATCTCGGGGTCGGGCCAGAACCGGACGGTGGTACCCGTGCGCTTGGTGGCCTCACCCTTGAGCAGCTCACCCGGCTTCGAGCCGGTGTACGTCTGCTCCCAGTGGTACCCGTCGTTGTCGATCTCGACCTGGAGGGTCGTGGACAGTGCATTCACCACGGAGATACCCACACCGTGCAGGCCACCGGAGACGGCGTAGGCATCCGAGTCGAACTTGCCGCCGGCGTGGAGCTGGGTGAGGACGACCTCGACGGTGGGGACACCGGACGCGTGCATGCCGACAGGGATACCGCGACCGTCGTCGACGACCTGGACGCCGCCGTCGGCGAGGAGGGTGACCTCCACCTTCGACGCGTGACCGGCCATGGCCTCGTCGACGGAGTTGTCGACGACCTCCCAGATCAGGTGGTGCAGGCCACGCTCTCCGGTGGAACCGATGTACATGCCGGGGCGCTTGCGCACCGCCTCGAGACCCTCGAGGACGGTGATGGACGACGCACCGTACTCACTCTTGTTGTTGTTCGACTTCTGGGCAGCCACGGGTGGGTAGCTCTCCTTCTCCGATCGGCCCCGCGCATGCGCGCGACGCATTCTTGTCCATCCTACGTGCCCGAGGGCCTTGTACCGGGGTCGACACGAATGCGGGCATCCGCACCGCTGGCGTCCCCGTAGCCGCCCCTTCGCGAGCAGAACGACGTGATTTCCTACGCGCTCCGATTTTCGCCCCGCGTACGGGCCGGGAGCGACCCGAGGATCACCCGTAGGTGTCGCGTGGTCCGCGTCCGCGGATGTGGCGTTCGCCCTTCCGCCAGCTCGGAGCCGTCGGGCCGGTGATCCGCAGTTCCTTCACCACTCCGTGCCCCACGGCCGCGGCGATCTTCGCGAGAATCTGCGACTGCATCATCCGCAGCTGCGTCGCCCAGGCCGTCGACTCGGCCGAGACATGCAGGATCCCGTCGCGCAGCGTGGTCGGCTGGGCATGGCTCGCGATGTCGTCGCCTACGACCCGCGCCCAGCTCCCCATGACGGTGCCCTCGGACACGTGCGTCGACCAGCCCCGCTGTTTGGACAGGGACTGCGCGAGCGAACCGAGCGTCTGGGGGTCGCGGTCGTCCGGCCCGGGCCCCGACCAGCCGCGACGCCGGCGTTTCGGGCGCAGCGGGCCGCGCGACGCGCGTCCCTGCCCGACGGCCTTACCGCTCGCCTTGGCGGCGGCTCGAGCCTCCTCGAGCGCGCGACGGGCCAGGTCGATGCCCTTCAGCTCCGGCTCGTTCGCACCGCCCTGAGGCTTGTTCGTGCCGCCCTCGGAACCTGTCCGTTCGTCGTTCATCCGACCTCCCCGGTAATCGGGTCCGTCTCCCGTTGCACCGATCCCAGCACAGAGATACGACCTTCTCCGGTGTCCTCGGCATGGACGGGAAACCGGGCACCGTTCAACTCGGCCGGTACGTCCTCCGGCACGGCCGCCGTGATCAGCACCTGTTCGGCCGTCGTGGCGACCTCGGCGAGCGCGGACCGCCGGCGACGATCGAGTTCGGCGAAGACGTCGTCGAGCATGAGAACCGGATCGGTGCCGTCGGTGCGCAGCAGGGCGAAGGCCCCGAGACGCAACGCGAGTGCGAACGACCACGATTCACCGTGGCTCGCATAACCTTTCGCCGGCTCGGCGCCGAGCATCAGCTCGAGATCGTCGCGGTGGGGTCCGACGAGGCAGACTCCGCGTTCGATCTCCCTGGACCGCATCTCTGCGAGGCGGTGGAGGAAGACGGTCTCGAGAAACTCGCGGTCGTCCGGCGCGGGCATCCGGGACGGATCGGAGAACTCCGGCGGCAGCGCGTCGCCGAGGCTGCTGCGGTAGTGCAGGCTCGCCGGACGCGACTCGGGGGCGATCGATCGGTACGCCCCGGACACATGCGGGGCAAGTTCGTGCAGCAACGCGATGCGCGCTGCGAGTAGTTCGGCCCCATGGGCCGCGAGGTGGCCGTCCCACACATCGAGGGTGGTCAGAGCACTCGCCCCGTCGTCGGAGCGGTTTCCCCGCCGCAGCGCCCCGCCCGCGGTCTTGAGAAGTGCGGACCGCTGGCGCAGCACCTTGTCGTAGTCGGCGCGGACCCCGCTCATCCGCGGGAATCGTGTGCTGAGCAGTTCGTCGAGAAACCGGCGGCGATCGCCCGGGTCGCCGCGGACGAGCGACAGGTCCTCCGGCGCGAAGAGCACCGTGCGGAGGATGCCGAGGATCTCACGGGGCCGGCGGGCCGGCGACTGGTTGATCCGCGCCCGGTTCTGCTTGCCCTCGTTGATCTCGATGTCGATGCCGAGCTCACGGCCGTTGTTGACGACCAGAGCTCCGGCGAACGCCCGTGACGTGCCGGCCCGCAGCAGCGGACCGTCGGAGGACACCCGGTGCGACGACAGCGTCGACAGATACCCGAGGGCCTCGAGCAGGTTGGTCTTCCCGTGTCCGTTGCGCCCGACGAAGACCGTCGCCCCCGGAGTGAGGTCGACGGAAACCGTTCTCCACGAACGGAAGTCGCGCAGCGAGAAGGTGCGAACGTACACAGGTGTCCAGTCTCGGAGCCGGTCAGCCCGGCAGGCGCACCGGCATCAGCAGATAGGTGTAATCGCTGTCCGGAGCGGCGAAGGTACCCGAGGAGTCCGGCACGGGCTCCTCGTCGAGCGCGGGCCGCAGCACGGCGGGCCGACTCGAGGTGGTGAACCCGAACGAGACCTTGTCGGTGTGCAGCGACGTGAGTCCGTCGAGCAGGTAACCCGGGTTGAACGCGATGATCAGCGGTTCCCCGAAGAACTCGGCGGGATGGGATTCCTCGGCCCGGCCCGCATCGTCGCCACCGGCCGAGAGCATCACGCTGCCCTCGGTGAACTCGAGTCGGACCTGTGCACCGCGCTCGGCGACCAGCGCCACACGCTTGATCGCGTCGACCAGCGGTGCGATCTCGACGGTCGCCATCGCGGTGTGCTCGTTGGGGAGCAATTGGCGGAACTTGGGGAATTCGGCGTCGAGCAGGCGCGTCGTGGTGCGGCGCCCCTCGGCGACGATGCCGAGCAGACCTTCGGCACCCACCGACGACCCGCTGCCGAGAGCCAGCTGGACCGGAGAGTTCGAGGACCCGCCAACAGTTTTCGCGGCCTCGGAGAGGGTCTTGGCAGGCACGAGCACCGCCGAGCTCGTGGACTCCGCGGTGGGCATCCACTCGAGCTTCCGCACCGCGAGACGGAACCGGTCGGTGGCCGCGAGCACCATGTCGGTGCCCTCGATCTCCACCCGGATGCCCGTGAGCATGGGGAGCGTGTCGTCCTTGCCGGCCGCGACGGCGACCTGGCTGATGGCCTCGGCGAACAGATCGCCGGACAGCGCACCGGTCTGCTGCGGGAGCTCGGGCAGCTGCGGGTAGTCCTCCACAGGCATGGTGGGGAGCGAGAACTTGGCGCTACCGCACGTGATCAGCACGCGGGTGCCGTCGAGCACGACATCCACAGGCTTGTGAGGCAACGAGCGGGTGATGTCGGCGAGCAGCTTGCCGGACACCAGCACCTGGCCCGGGGTGATGACCTCGGCCGAGACGTGGACCTGCGCGGATACCTCGTAGTCGAAACCCGAGACCGTCAGCCCGCGTTCGTCGGCACCGAGCAGGACACCGCCCAGAACGGGAACGGGGGGTCGCGACGGAAGGCTTCGGGCAACCCATGCAACGGAATCGGCGAAGTCCTCGCGAGGCACACGAAACTTCATACTTCCCAGCTCCATCGCCCGGTGGATCCCTTCGATCGTGGTCTCGACAAGTCTACGAAGTCTGTCACAGAACCCCGACACCGATGAGGCGGAGCCGGGGGATGCGGGTCCACGTTATGCCTTCCCTCGCTGCTTGGAAAGCCGGGAGGCTCGAGGCGCGACCCTCACTCGAGGGCCTGTGGACCGAAGCTCTCCACACACCTGTTTTGAAAGAAGATTTCTGAAGAGAACTCACAGAAGTAGTAATAGGGCCTGTGGAATCTGTGGACGAACGACCGTCTAGGCTGGTGGGGCGACGTTCTCGAGGGGTACGAACTCGAGGATGAACTCGAGGAGTTCTCGAGGACGAATGTGGATTCCTCGAGACTGTTCATCCTTTGTCCACCATTCGTCCACAAAGATCCCACGTTCTGCACACCCTTGTCCACAGGTGTGGGAAGCCGAAATTTCTCGAGATACGGGACAGGGAGCGCCCTGTGGACGCTCCCTGTGGATGGATACTCGAGGCTCGAGGATCAGCGCTTGGACCGCTGCTTGATGCGCGCGGTGAGCTCCTGCACCTGGTCGTAGACCTTGCGACGCTCGGTCATTTCCTTGCGAATCTTCTTGTCCGCGTACATGACTGTGGTGTGGTCGCGACCGAAGGTCTGGCCGATCTTCGGCAGCGACAGGTCGGTGAGCTCGCGGCACAGGTACATCGAGATCTGGCGTGCCTGCGCGAGCGGGCGTGCCTTCCCGGGGCCGCACAGGTCGTCGATCGACGTGCCGAAGTATTCCGCGGTCACAGCCATGATCGTGGCGGCGTTGATCTCGAGAGCGGACGAGTCCGGCATCAGATCACGCAGCACCACCTCGGCGAGGGTGAGATCGAGTGGCTGCCTGTTGAGCGAGGCGAAGGCTGTCACTCGGATCAGGGCACCCTCGAGTTCGCGGATGTTGCGTTCGATCCGGCTCGCGATCAGCTCGAGCACGTCGTGCGGCACGTTCAGGCCGTCCATGCGCGCCTTCTTCGACAGGATCGCGATGCGCGTCTCGAGTTCCGGCGGCTGGACGTCGGTGATCAGTCCCCACTCGAACCGGGTCCGCAGCCGTTCCTCGAGCGTCGCGAGCTGCTTGGGTGGGCGGTCGGACGAGACGACGATCTGCTTGTTGGCGTTGTGGAGGGTGTTGAAAGTGTGGAAGAACTCTTCCTGGATACCTTCCTTGCCCTCGATGAACTGGATGTCGTCGACGAGCAGGATGTCGGTCTCGCGGTAGCGCCGTTTGAACGCGACCTTGCGGTCGTCGCGGAGGCTGTTGATGAAGTCGTTCGTGAACTCCTCGGTGGAGACGTACTTCACCCGCATCCCTGGGAAGAGCCGCTGTGCATAGTGGCCGGCGGCGTGCAGCAGATGTGTCTTACCCAGTCCCGACGCACCCCAGATGAACAGCGGGTTGTAGGCCCGTGCCGGCGCTTCGGCGATCGCCACCGCTGCGGCGTGTGCGAACCGGTTCGACGCACCGATCACGAAGGTGTCGAAGGTGTACTTCGCGTTGAGGCTGCTGCTGCCCATGGGCGGCGTCTCGGGCGGCGGGGGCTGGGTGAAGTAGGACGGCCACGACTCGCGCACGGCGGTCATCGCCTCCCGGTCGTCGTCGACCTCCTCGAGTTCGCCGTGGTCGGCCTCGAGCATGTCGTGCTCCCGCGAGGAGAGCAGACGCCGCCGATAGGCGGCACTTTCACCGGGAAGCATGCCGTCGCGCGTGAATCCCCCATCCCTCGGTACGGCGCCGTCCCTCTGCCCGATGCCGTCCCTGGACACGGCCCCCTCCCGGGGCATCGCACCGTCACGCGGTCCGCCGGCATCGCGGGGCATCGGAGCTTCCCGGCGCAGATCACGGCTGCGTGACTCCGCGGTGCGCGGACTCACAGGCTGTGCATCGACCGGCAGGCCCTCGAGAGGCAGCGTGTCGCGAGGTTCGGCGTAGGGATCCTCGGCAGGGTCATCCATACGTTCCCGTGGTTCGACGCGCACACCGAGACCTTCGACCCGGTGACCGAGGTGCCGGTTGAGGGTGCGGAGGATGGGTTCGCGCAGATCGCGTTCGATCGACTGCTGGGCGAGCGTAGAAGGCACGGAGAGCAGGGCGAATCCCTGGGCGAGCGTGATCGGTTTGACGAGCGCGAGCCATGCCTTCTGGCTCTTCGTCAGCACTCCGTCGTCGATGGTCAGCTCGGATACGACGTCCGTCCACACATCGGCCAGCGCGTTCGGCTCGTCGCTCACGCAGCTTCCCTCCCTTTGATCACCGGTTTTCCACACGATTATCCACAGGTGTGGACAACCGGGGGAATCACCCGGTGGATGTGTGGATGGGAGGTGTGTATTCGCTCAGCGGGCTCGTCGGCCTGGCCGGTCTGCGGGGATCAGTGTGACACACGGTGCGATGCGATCCGGGCACGTACTCCGCGAATGTGCACCGGAGAGCTGCGCGACGGCGCCCGGGCAGGCGCGGGGCAGCGGGCCGTCACCGGCCGGCACATCGTCGTCGAACGGAGCGTGACGCGGGACTGCACAGGTAGTCGCGATGCGCCGTCGAAGACATGGCCCACAGCGTACCCGAGCTGTGGGACGGATCACATACCTTCTCGGGGTGTAGTTTTCGTCGACGTGCCCGGCGTGTCGCGTTGATTGCCGGTGATGGTCGCGGTTTGATTTCGCGCCCGCGTCCGAGTAGCCTCGAACAGTCACTCATACTGAGGTGATGGGTTCGTCCTGCTCTTCCGGGCAATCGGATCCTGCGAATTCACGTACACGTTGGAACGACGGTGCTCACCCGCGCCGTCGCAGAATTATCGAGGAGTGTCGACCGTGGCCAAGGGCAAGCGGACGTTCCAGCCGAACAACCGACGCCGCGCGCGCGTTCACGGCTTCCGTCTCCGGATGCGGACCCGTGCGGGTCGCGCAATCGTTTCGGCGCGTCGCCGTAAGGGCCGCGCTTCTCTCACCGCCTGATTCCCTAACGGGAGCTCGGGGTGCTACCTGAGCCGTATCGACTGCGGCGCCACTCGGATTTCTCGGACACCGTCCGCCGGGGGCGTCGTCAGGGGCGGCGGGATCTGGTCGTTCACGTTCTCGAACGCGATCGCACCGAGTCCTTGGTGAGTGTCGGCGGTCCGCGTTTCGGACTGGTCGTGAGCAAGGCTGTCGGGCCGGCGGTGATTCGACATCGAGTCGCACGCCGGCTTCGTCATATCTGTGCAGGTCTCGTCGACGCTCTGCCCTCCGAGACCGACATCGTGCTGCGCGCACTACCCGGTGCCGCCACCGCGGAGTCCCGCGAGCTCGACAAGCAGGTGCGGTCGGGCCTCGCCCGCCTCGGGTTGCTCGACTCCGCTGCTCCGGCCCCGGGTGGGAGTGTTCGCGCATGAACGAGCCGGAGCCGAGATCGTGGTGGCGATCGCTGCGGTCCGCCCCGGCCCGGGCACTGATCTTCTGTATCGAGCTCTATCGCACCTATGTGTCGCCCACGCGGATGCCGACCTGCCGATTCACCCCGACATGCAGTGAGTACGCCGTGGAGGCGCTGCGCACGCGGGGTGTCGTCGTCGGTTCGGTCCTGGCATCGGTGAGACTGCTCAAGTGTGGCCCCTGGCACCCTGGTGGGTGGGATCCGGTACCCGAACGGAAACATCGGTCGTCCCCAGTGGGTACCTGACCGGAGCCGAGACCCGAGACCGACGCCTCTTCGTGGCGATCATGGACGACCAGAGGAGTACATAGAGCCGTGCTCGACTTCATCTACTATCCCGTGTCCTGGATCCTGTGGGTCTGGCACAAAGTCTTCGCCGCGATCCCGTTCCTGGGTCCTGACAGCGGCTGGACCTGGGCGCTGTCGGTGGTGTTCCTCGTGTTCACCCTCCGCGCGATCCTGTACAAGCCGTTCGTCAAGCAGGTGCGCACCACGCGCCAGATGCAGGAACTGCAGCCGCAGATCAAGGCGCTCCAGAAGAAGTACGCCAAGGACCGGCAGCGCCAGGCACTCGAGATGCAGAAGCTCCAGAAGGAGCACGGCTTCAACCCGCTGATGGGCTGCCTGCCTGTTCTGCTGCAGGTTCCGGTGTTCATCGGCCTGTTCCACGTGCTGCGTTCGTTCAACCGCACCGGTACCGGTTTCGGCCAGCTCGGACTGACTCCCGAGCAGAATGCGCAGCTCGGTAACTACGCCTTCAGCCCGGAGGACGTCCAGTCCTTCCTCAGTGCCCGTCTGTTCGGCGCTCCGATCTCGTCGTGGATCACACAGCCGATGGCATCGCTCGAAGCCTTCGCGCCGTTCGGTGGCATTCCGTCTCGCTGGGAGATCGCTGCCGTCGCTGTGCCGCTGATGATCGTCGCCGGTGTCGCCACGCACTTCAATGCTCGCGCCTCGGTCTCGCGTCAGAGCGCACAGGCCGCCGCGAATCCGCAGGCCGCGATCATGAACAAGCTGGCCCTGTACGTCTTCCCGCTGGGTGTGCTCGTCGGTGGCCCGTTCCTGCCGATCGCCGTCATCATCTACTGGGTCAGCAACAACATCTGGACGTACGGACAGCAGCACCTCGTCTTCCGACGTATCGACAAGGAGGAAGAGGAGAAGAAGGCTGCGGCCCTGGCACGCCGGAACGAGAACGCACCGAAGCCGGGTGCCCGACCCGACAAGTCCAAGAAGAAGGGCACGGCCGCAGCGGCAGTGTCCGATGCCGGTGACGCCACGGTCGAGGAGACCGGCGAAGTGTCGCTGCAGAAGGACTCCGCGAGCGACGCGGACACGGCGGCGTCTGCGCCGAAGTCCGGTGCGTCCGCTCCCAAGCCGGGCAGCCGCCCCAAGAACTCCAAGCGCAAGCGGCGCTGACCGAAGTAGAAGAGAGCTGAACATGGCCAGTGACCTGGACAAGGTGGAAGAGGACCTCGCGGTGGCACCCGAGGAGAGCGACACCGCGGCGGACGCCGATCTCGATGACGACGATTACCTCATCGAAGAAGGCGAAATCGCCGGCGACTACCTCGAGCAGTTGCTCGATGTTCTCGATTTCGACGGCGACATCGACCTCGACGTCGAGGGCGACCGTGCGGTCGTGAGCATCGACGGCGGCAAGGATCTCACCAAGCTGGTGGGTCGCAACGGAGAGGTTCTCGACGCTCTGCAGGAACTCACCCGCCTCGCCGTGCAGCAGGCGACCGGCGAGCGCAGCAAGCTCATGCTCGATATCGCTGGGTGGCGCGCGGGTAAGCGCAACGAACTCTCCTCGCTGGGTGCGTCGGCCGCGAAGCGCGTGCTCGAGTCCGGTAAGCGCGAAGAGCTCGAGCCGATGACGCCGTTCGAGCGCAAGATCGTGCACGACGCCGTGGCGAAGATCGACGGTGTGTCCAGCGAGAGCGAGGGTGCGGAGCCGAACCGCCGTGTGGTGATCGTCAAGGATTGAGTCGGTCGGCCGAAGAGGGACTCTGCGTCGTCAGGGTCCCTCTTCGCTTTTCGTACTGATGCTGTGGACCCCGATGTTGTCTCGGGTGGACCGACAGGAAAGGATGTTTCACGTGGAACAGCACGAGGCGGAACTGTCGGCGATCGCGCAGCAGGTGTTCGGGGATCGAATCGAACTTGCCGAGCGGTACCACCAGTCGTTGTCGACGGCAGGCGTCGAACGGGGACTCATCGGGCCGCGCGAGGTACCGCGCCTGTGGGAACGACACATTCTCAATTGCGCCGTGGTGGGCGAACTCATCCAGGAGGGTGAGACGGTCGTCGACGTGGGCAGCGGTGCCGGCCTGCCGGGCATCCCTCTCGCGCTCGCCCGCCCCGACCTGCAGGTCACTCTCGTCGAGCCGCTTCTGCGTCGCACCGTCTATCTGGCGGAGTTCGTGGAATCCAACGGGATCGAGAATGTCCTCGTCGTCCGCGGCCGAGCCGAGCAGCCGAGCGTGCTCCAGGAAGCCGGCGGTGCGGACGTCGTCACCTCGCGTGCCGTTGCACCTCTCGCGAAACTCGCCAAGTGGTCGCTGCCCCTCGTCCATGAGGGAGGCCGGATGTTGGCATTGAAGGGATCGTCCGCTCGAGAAGAGATCGAACGGGATCACGACGAACTCACCCGCCTGGGCGCCGGCAATCTCGAGGTGCTCGAGTGCGGGGGTGATCTTCTTCCGGTACCCACGCTCGTCGTCAAGGCCGAGAGAATGGCGCGTCCGGCGAGGCGCCGCAAAAAGCGCTGATTCGGAATCGGTCGTTCAGCAGTTACTGCAACACCCTCCCCTCCCCCACCGGGTCGGGAGGGTGTTGTCGTTCCGAGGCGACTCGGTGCCGACTCGAGGACTTTACTCGAGTGCTTTTCCGGGTCGGAAGGGCCGTTCCGGGTGTTGTCACACCAGACCCATTCACCCCAGGGAGTTTCGTCACTGTGATGCTTCATGCAAGTTCGCATACGCATTCTCGGAAAGTGTTTCTGCACAATAGGTTTCGAAATAATTTCATGAATATTGTTGCAACACAGAATGTCTCTTTTTCACTCTCCATTCGTCCCGAGCTCTCAACTGAGTGCTCCTGTCGTTTCACGTGAAACATGACGCCTCCCCTCGATGTGTTTCACGTGAAACAATCGCCGCGTCGTTTCACGTGAAACCTCCCCCGGCCATGTCGCCGACGGATCCTGGAATGCGGATGGAATACTGAACCAAACCGAGAATGCGTGCGCGTGGTCGGGAGGCGGGGGCAGCTCCGGGTCCGGCACTCGCATTCTCTCTTCGGCGCCTCGACCCGGCCTTCGAAGTCGCGACCGGGAAGCGACGAGGATGTAGCGTGCGAACCGAGCGGATCTACGTGTAAGGAGTGTTCTATGACGGGTGGATCTGAATCCGCTGTTTCACGTGAAACCGGAGGCGTCGAGGACGATTTCTCCCCCGTGCCCTTCGACGGTTTCTCCGCTATCGACACACCTATCGGGGCGGCTGCTCATCGCGCCACCCAGGTCCTGCATCCGAGCGAGGCAAACTCTCTGCCCAAGCCTCGCGAGCGTCGAGTCTTCACGATCGCCAACCAGAAGGGCGGGGTGGGTAAGACCACTACGGCGGTGAATATCGCCTCCGCTCTCGCCGTTCAGGGTCTGTCCGTGCTCGTCGTCGACCTCGATCCGCAGGGCAATGCGAGCACCGCGTTGGGTGTGCCGCACCACTCCGGTATTCCCTCGAGTTACGAGATCCTCCTCGGGGAGATCAGCGCTGCCGAGGCCGTGCAGCAGAGTCCCCACAACGAGCGTCTCTTCTGCATCCCCGCGACCATCGACCTCGCGGGTGCGGAGATCGAACTGGTCTCGATGGTGGCGCGAGAGAACCGTCTCCGGAACGCCCTCACGAAGAAAGCTCTCGGCGATCGCGACTTCGACTACGTGATCATCGACTGTCCGCCCTCCCTCGGTTTGCTCACGGTCAACGCGCTCGTCGCCGCGAAGGAGGTCCTCATCCCCATCCAGTGCGAGTACTACGCACTCGAGGGTGTCGGGCAGCTCCTGCGCAACATCGAACTCGTCCAGTCGCACCTCAACCCCGAACTGCACGTCTCGACCGTTCTCCTGACGATGTACGACGGGCGAACCAAGCTGGCCGATCAGGTCGCCGCGGAGGTGCGTGCCCACTTCGGCAGCGCAGTACTGCGTGCCGTCATCCCCCGGAGCGTGAAGGTTTCCGAAGCTCCCGGTTACGGCATGACAGTTCTCGACTACGATCCTGGATCGCGCGGCGCGATGAGCTACCTCGACGCCGGGCGCGAGTTGGCGGCACGCGGGGCACACGAGAATCAGGGGAACGGATGAGCGCGACACGTAAAGGCGGGCTCGGTCGAGGTCTGGCAGCTCTCATCCCTACCGGGCCGCCGGTGGACGCCGAGCAGAAGCCGACCCCCGCTGCTACGACCGCTACGGCCACCGCTCCGGTCAAGACGGACTCGGTTGCCCCTGCGCCGACCGAGCCCGCAGCGTCCGTACCGGCGAAGCCTGCTGCGGGCGGGCAGCCCAAGTCGGCCGCTGCGCGTCGCGCGGCTTCGTCGGTCCTGAACCTGCCGTCGTCCGGTCTGGGCACGGCCGCTGCCGACGTCATCATCGGCGACGGCAAGCCGCCGGCGCCCGCCTCCCCGGCAGAGCCGGTCGAGGACGAAGCGGCACGAGCGTCCGGAGCGGCGTCCGAGAGCGAACTCCTCCCCTCCCCCACCGGAGCGGTCTATCTCGAGATCCCGATCGGCCGGATCGAACCCAATCCGAAGCAGCCGCGTCAGGTCTTCGACGAGGAAGCACTCGCGGAGCTCGTCCACTCCGTCCGTGAGTTCGGGCTCATGCAGCCGGTCGTGGTTCGCCGTCTCGACGGCGACCGCTTCCAGCTCGTGATGGGCGAACGTCGCTGGCGTGCCGTCCAGGAAGCAGGGCTCGACACGATCCCCGCGATCGTGCGCGACACCGAAGACGAGTCGTTGTTGCGCGACGCGCTGCTCGAGAACATCCACCGGGTACAGCTCAACCCACTCGAAGAGGCAGCGGCGTATCAGCAGTTGCTCGAGGAGTTCGAGGTCACCCACGAGGAACTTGCGGGCCGACTCGGGCGATCGCGCCCGGTCATCACGAACATGATCCGCTTGCTCAAGCTGCCGGTCGCGGTGCAGCGACGGGTGGCGGCCGGGGTGCTGTCGGCCGGGCACGCGCGCGCTCTGCTGGCGCTCGAGGCCGGTGCCGACGCCCAGGAAGCACTCGCCGCACGCATCGTCGCCGAGGGCCTGTCCGTGCGCGCGACGGAAGAAGCTGTCGTGCTCGCCAACCGCAACGACACCCCTGACGCTCCGCAGCAGAAGCGCCGGAAGCCCATCCAGATGCCCGGCTTGCAGGACGTCGCGGAGCGCCTGTCGAATTCCTTCGACACGCGAGTCACCGTGAGTCTCGGCAAGCGCAAGGGCAAGATCGTGGTGGAGTTCGGTTCGGTCGACGACCTCGAACGCATCGTGAAGATGATGGAGTCGCAGACCGACCTTCCTTGACTCCTCGTCGGAGCAGGACAACAGTCTGTAGACGAAAGACGTGGAGGCGAACTATCCCGTGTCGACTCGAGTGTCACCGCTCACGCTGAGTGGGATCGAGCAGTTACCTGCTCATGCGCGACGGTGCGTGTTCTGGGAGATCGATCCCGCCGCGTCACCCGACCTGCAACACTTCGCCGACCCCGAATTCGAGAAGGAAGCATGGCTGTCCATGGTCCTTCTCGAGTGGGGTTCGTGCGGCCAGATCGCGACGATCGGCGACAAGGCTGCGGGGTGCGCGCTCTATGCTCCCCCGGGAATGGTTCCTCGCTCTCAGGCCTTCCCCACCGCACCCGTCAGCGCCGACGCGATCCTGCTGACGTCCATGCGGACCGAGCCGCACGCCGCCGACCTGGACGTCGGAGCCGACCTCATCCGGGGTGTCGTCGCCGATCTCGTCCGACGCAATGTTCGTGCCATCGAAGCCTTCGGAATCCGGCGCGGCGCGGAGGCGGAGGCGAGCGATGTGCCGCACGCGACGGCCGCACTCGGATGTTCCGACACGGAATGCATGATCGACGCCGATTTCCTCGAAGACATGGGCTTCGAGGTCGTCGCACCGCATCACCGGTATCCGCGTCTGCGTCTCGAACTCGACCGTGACCACGAATGGAAGGTCGCCGTGGAGGCCGCGCTCGACAGGCTCCTCGAGGAGTCCTCCCTCACCGTCGCGGACCTGACCGCAGGTTCGCCGGTGGGCGCCCACTGACGTCCTCCCGAGCATCGACCGTCCTTTCGGACACAGACGAGAAAAGGACCACCCCGCAAACTCTGCGGGCGGTCCTTTTCTCGTCTGTGCGGGGGCCGGTCAGCGGCTGTCCGAGATGGAGAGCTCTTCGGCGAGCAATTCGGCGAAGGTGTAGGTGCCGGTCGGCTGGTCGTCCTGGCCGAGCAGGTACAGCCGCTTCACGGCGATGAGGATCGCCTCGGCGATGATGTCGCGGCTGCGCGGATCGGCGAGCAGCGAGGCGTCGTGCTCGTTGGTGAGGTAACCGAGATCGATCTGCACCGTGGGCATGTTGGTCAGGCGCAGCAGGTCCCAGGTGCGGCCGTGGCTACGGCAGTCCTGCAGGGTCGTGCGGGCGACGATCTCGCGCTGTATGTAGCCGGAGAGCACCTGGCCGATCATCGACTCGGAACCGTGCGAGTTGCCGTAGTGGAAGCTCGCGATTCCGTTCGCCGCAGGGCTACGGCTCGCATCGCAGCGCAGCGAGATCATGAGGTCGGCGCCGAAGGCATTGGACGTGCCCGCGCGTTCGATGTCGGTCGGATTCATGTGGTACGGCCGCGACAGGAAGGTCTCCATGCCTGTCGCCGCCATCCGGCCCTCGAGCCGGCGTGCGAGATCCCACAGGATGTCGGCCTCAGAGATGGGACCGTGAGGGCTCGGCACGATGATGCCGTGGGTGTTGCCCCCGAGACCGGGATCGATGACGATGCGCTTGCCGCTGAGCTGCGGCCCGGAGCGGCGGACGATCTCTTCCTCGCTGATCGCGTGGGGCGAACCGCCCGATACGCGGGTGCCGAGCAGTTCGAGCGCGCGCAGGGTCTCGGCACCGCAGATGCCGTCGGAGGCGAGGCCGATCTCGCGCTGGAAGGAGCACAGCCCTTCGTGCGTCTTCGGACCGAAGTAACCGTCCACCCGGTCGACGTAGAAACCGAGATCCTGCAGACGGGTCTGCAGGGCCGCGACATCGTCTCCGTAGAGCGGAGCGGAGAGCTGATACATCAGGGTGCGCGCACCGAGCTTGTACGACGCTTCCTTCAAGGAGCGATAGGTCGCGGGGCCGACGATCCCGTCGACGAGCAGACCGCGTTGCTGCTGGAACGCACGCACAGCTCCGTCGAGTTCACGATCGAATGGGACGTCCGATCCCATCCAGTCACCCGATTCCTCGGGCACGTTGTGGAGGAAGCCCAGGCCGGCCAAGGTGCTCCGGATCTCGGCGACAGCCGGACCGTGGTCGCCGTGACGAAGAGGGCGCATGTATCGGGCCTTTCCGTGCTGACCGGATCGGTGCCCGGCATGAGGGGCTGGGCAGCATCGAACGGGGGGTGGATGAAGGATGTGCCCGTGCAAACGGGCTCACGGGCACATCCGAGCGTTGATCCTGGGACGGTACTACAGGACGTCTGCGAGGTCCCGAAGCAACGCCGCCTTGCCCTTGGCCCCCACGATCGTCTTCGTGGGTTTGCCGCCGGAGAAGAGGATCATCGTGGGGATCGACATGACCTGGTAGTCGCGGGCGGCCGACGGATTGGCGTCGATGTCGAGCTTGGCGACGGTCAGCTTGTCGCCGTGCTCGGCCGCGATCTCCTCGAGAACCGGAGCGACCATTTTGCACGGACCGCACCAGGTGGCCCAGAAGTCGACGAGGACGGGCTTCTCGGACTGCAGTACGTCCTCGACGAACGACGAGTCGGTGATGGTGACGGTGTTGGCGTTGTTGTCGGCCACGTAGGTCTCCTGAATCTCGGGATGGAATGTGGAAGGGGGTGGATCAGGCTTCGGCGAGCGTGGGAGCCGCGACCTCGCGGTTCGCGACCAGCCAGCGCTCTGCGTCGATGGACGCCGAGCATCCGGTGCCGGCGGCGGTGATCGCTTGACGGTAGGTGTGGTCGACGAGGTCGCCCGCGGCGAAGACACCCGGCACGGACGTCGCAGTGGACGGCGCCGAGACCTTCACGTAGCCCTCGTCGTCGAGGTCGACCTGGCCCTTGACGAGCGAACTACGCGGGTCGTGGCCGACCGCCACGAACAGGCCGGTGACCGGGAGGTCGCTGCGCTCACCGGTGACCGTGTCCTCGAGGACGAGATTCGTGACGCTGTTCTCGCCCTGCACCTCGGCGACCTTCGCGTTGGTGACGAAGCGGATCTTCTCGTTGGCGCGGGCGCGCTCGAGCATGATCTTCGAGGCGCGGAACTCCTCGCGGCGGTGGATGAGGGTGACGCTGCGGGCGAAGCGTGTCAGGAAGGTCGCTTCCTCCATCGCGGAGTCGCCACCGCCGACGACGGCGATGTCCTGGTCGCGGAAGAAGAAGCCGTCGCAGGTGGCACAGGCGGAGACGCCGCGGCCGAGCAACTGCGACTCACCGGGCACGCCGAGATAGCGCGGCTCGGCACCCATCGCAAGAATGACGGCGTGGCTGCGGTAGGTCTCGCCATTGGCGACGACCGTCTTGACCGAACCCGTCAGGTCCATCTCGTCGACGTCCTCGGTGCGCAGATCGGCGCCGAAACGCAGTGCCTGCTCGCGCATCTGATCCATGAGCTCCGGGCCCATGATCCCGTCCTTGAAGCCCGGGAAGTTCTCGACCTCGGTGGTGGTCATGAGCTCGCCACCGAACTGGGTTCCCTCGAAGACGAGCGGGGAGAGTTCGGCGCGGGCCGCGTAGATCGCGGCGGTGTATCCGGCCGGTCCCGAACCGACGATGATGAGGTCGTGAATCGTGGGCGAGGTCGTCATGCGGCGGAGCCTTCCGGTTGGGTGATCGGGGGCGCAAGAACTGCCGGCGGTCCGGCCGAAACCGGACGGCAGCCTACAGATACTGTCAACACCAGGGTAAACGGTGTTGTTCCCCTCCGACCGTGCGTCCCGCCACAGACGCCCTGTACGGACCGGTCGGTCGCCCGACCGGTCCGCTCCCGATGCGAACCGGGACGGTCTCAGACCGCGCCGGGCACGTCCCGCAGCGTCTCGCGGATCACACAACGCGTGCCTGTGTAGATGGTCGGCATGCACTTGTTGCAGTGGATGCACAGACCTTCGTGTGCGGTCTTCTCCTCGAACTTGCGGACGAGATACGGATCACGCAGCAGAGCGCGACCCATGGCGACGAACTCGAAGCCTTCGTCGAGCGCCGTCTCGATGGTGTCGAGCCGGTTGATGCCGCCGAGCAGGATCAGCGGGATCTTCAGTTCCTCCCGGAACTGCCGGGCCATGGGCAGGAAGAAGGCCTCCTCGAACGGGAGCTTCGGGAAGATCTTCGGCCCGTACAGCTTCAGACCCCAGCCGACGACCTTCGGCTGCGACTCCTGGAATTCCTTCATCGGCACATCGCCGCGGAAGAAGTACATCCCGTTCAGCAGTGAGCTTCCGCCGGTGAGCTGCATGGCGTCGATGGTGCCGTCGGACTCGATGAGCTTGGCCATGGGCAGCGACTCGTCGAGCCACAAACCCTGGGGCACGCCGTCGGTCATGTTGAACTTCGCGATGACGGCCACTCCCTCCCCCACTGCCGTGCGGACGGCCTCGAGCACGCGACGAGGGAAGGCGGTGCGGCCCTCGATGCTGCCGCCGTACTTGTCGGAGCGCTTGTTGAGATTCGGACTCATGAAGGAGCTGAGCAGGTAGTTGTGGCCGAGGTGGACCTCGACGGCGTCGAATCCGGCCTCGACGGCGAAGCGCGCGGCACGTGCGTAGTCCTCGACCACCCGATCGAGCTGCTCGAGTGTCGCGCCGCGGACGAGCCCCATGGCGGGGGCGCTGATGCGCGTGGACGGCGCGAGCGTCTTCATCTTGTTGGAGATCTGGTTCGCGACGAGTCCGGCGTGGCCGATCTGCGCGGACGCCAGACCACCGGCGGCGTGCACGGCGTCGGTGAGCCGGGTCAGGCCGGGGACGGAGTCGGCGTCGAGTACGAGGGTGTCGCGGTGGACGCGGCCGTCGTGGGAGACCGAACAGTACGCGACGGTCGTGAGGGCGGTGCCGCCGCGGGCGACCTCGGCGTGGAATTCGACGAGTTCGTCGCTGACTGCGCCCCGGGGCATGACGCCTTCGAAGGTCGCCGCCTTGACGATGCGGTTGCGGAGGGTGAGCGGCCCGAGTCGGGCCGGTTCGAACACGGTGGGTCGCGGCGAAGACATGCCCCTACTTTCGATGCCAGTGGTACCGTAATTGCGCTTCGACTATAACGCTCGTCACACTCCGCGCCAGATCGATTCCCACTCGGTCCCGACATCACGGATCCCATGCCCAGCACCGCTCCGGGGCGCCCCCGCGACCCCCGAATAGACAACGACGTCCTCACCGCCACCCGCGAGATGCTCCGCTCCCACGGCTGGGACGGGCTGAGCCTGCGTGCCATCGCCGCCCGCGCCGGTGTCGGACGCGCCGCTCTCACCCGTCGATGGCCGACCAAGGCCCACCTGGTGCTCGACGCGCTGCTCGGATCGGCACCCGACCTGACGCCCTACGGCGGCATCGACCGGAAGGGCTGGATCGAATGGGTGGTCGCCGAGAGTATCGAGCTGTTCTCGCGGCCCGAGGTCCGCGCTGCGCTACCAGGGCTCCTCGCGGCGCTGCGCGACCACGACGACCTCCGCAACACGCTCTGGCGCACGTTCAGCGGGCCCAGCACCGCCCTGTTCGCCGACGGTGACGGTTCGGACGCCGAGATCGATGCCAAAGCGGTGCTCGTGATGGCGGCGGGGTCGGCGCTGTTCGCGGGACTCATCGCCGCGGAGGACGACACGCCGGCCCTGCGCACCCGAATCCTGGAGCTGCTCTCCACGGTCGCGGAACGCTGACCGGGCACTGCGCCGCCTCAGCCGATCGTCCTCCGGGCCAACGTTGCGGGATTGTCTGCGTCGCAGTCGATTCCGACCACCAGCGCTGTCAATGCGGGAGCGTCGGAGCCACTCATCAGGACGAGGACGGCATCGTCGTCCCCGAACCGCACCGTGCGCGAACCGAGGGGTGCTTGTCCGGAAAAACCGTTCGCGTCCAGACATTCCCGGAGGCGATCGGCGCCGCCGAGGAGACCGGGATCGGTCTCACCGATCATCGCCCGCAGGGTGGAGGGCTCGAGCAGGGCCTCGTCCTCGGCGGCCGCGACGGGAATCCGGGCCGGATCATCGCTGCCGAAAGCGGTTCCGCGCACGACCATCACGAGCATCACCGCCACCGCGGCCGCCACCCCCACACCGGCCATCGCCCACCATCGACGCTGCGCGAGCGTCCGGGACGGGGTGGGCCGGTCTTCCGCGAGCGCCGACTCGATCCGCGCGGCGATCTCGGGCGGAATCGATTCCTTCGACGAAGCATCGCGCAAGGCCGACAACCGTGCCTGCGTCGCGTCGAGCCGCGCCAGATACGCGACGGCCTCGGGGTCGCGACGTACGAGCGGCCACAACCGGTCCGCGAGCGCCTCGTCGAGGACACCCGCATGCAGATCGGCGAGCAACTCGGCAGAGTACGGCGGACGCATCCCGGCAGAGTACGACGGAGGCACCTCGGCCGAGTACGACGGACGCATCTCGTCCTCGTTCATGCGCGACTCCCCTCCGCGGCTCGGCATCCCTCACCAGAGTAAGACGGAGGCGGATCACAATCGGTTCCCGTCGGCACGAAGGTCGTCGAGGAGAACCGCGAGCCGGCTCCGCGCGCGGGCACACCGGCTCTTCACCGTGCCCTCGGGGATGCCGAGGCGTCGCGCTGCCTCCCGGACGGAAAAACCTTCGACGTCGACCGCGACGACGGCCGCCCGCTGCTCGGGTGGCAGTGTGAACAGGGCGGATTCGATGTCGAGTGCGATCTCGGCGTCGCGGATGGGATCGCGCGCCGTACGCAGGTCGTGCGAATCGTCCTCGAACAGCGGGACGGTCACGCGTACGCGATTGCGACGGATGCGATCGAGGCACGCGTTGACGACGATCGAATGCAGCCAGCTGCGTACCGCGGCGTCCTCCCGGAAGCTCGACGCCCGCCGATGCGCCGCCAGCAGTGCCTCCTGCAGGGCGTCGGCCGCGTCCTCGTTCGAATAACTGGTCCGCCGCGCGACCTGCCACAGATGATCGTGATGCCGTGCCAGCAAGGTGGAGAAGGCGTGCCGGTCGCCCGCGACGTGTGCTGCGAGCAGTTCGACATCCGACACCACACGATCGGACGCCACCCCGTCCGACACCTCACTGTCGTCGTTCACACCCCCGTCGGGCATGGCGACTTTTGCGATCCCCCCGAAAATTCGCACGCGCGGATGGTAGCCGATCCGGACGATTCCGCCCGGCTGTCCGCGGTCAGCGTGCGGTGGTGAATTCCACTTCGGAGATGGAACTCTTGTTGCTTCCGCCGCTCGAGCTCAGGTCGGTGATCCACAGCAGCACGTGCGAGGTCTGCCCGTCCGCCTCGACCGGGATGGTGGTCTCGCCGGAAGCCAGTGTGCCCGAACCGATCACCTGCGTTTGATCGAGCGACGTCGACTCGGAGGGAGCGCTGCGGACCTCGAGAACGGTGCCCGGCGTGTCGGTTGTCACGGTCACCGAGGAGAGCTCCGATGCGTCGGCGAGCGTGAACAGAAGTCCGACACCGTTCTTCAGCGACGGGAACGGATCGAAGTAGGCGTCGGTGCTCCACGAGGTGGACGGATCGCCGTCGATCGCCTGCGACGCGGTGGCGGGCGAGTCGGGTGTGCCTTGCGGGGAGAACACCGACACGGAGGTCGCCGAGACCGGAGCGGTCGCGGCGGGTCGCGGCGGCGCAGCGTCGGCCTGCTCGTCGCCCGGCCCGTCCTCTGCGGGTGCCTCGGCCGTGGGGGTCAGGCCGAACTCCTGGCTCGTCAGCGGAGCATCGTCGGCGTCGCCGGCGAGCAGGTTCGCGATCCACCATCCGATGAGCGCGAGCAGCAGCACCGTCGTGACACCGAGCGCGGCGAGCGCGGCGAGCATCCGCTGCGAGTGCTTCTTCTTCCGTTCCAGCGCTTCGGGATCCGCGAGCGCATGCGACTCGGCGGCGGCAGCGCGCTGCCCGATCCGCAGCGCCGGAATCATCTCGGTCTTCTGGTCGACGACCGAGGCCTGATCGAGGATGTGCTGCACGGTGGCTGCGGTACGGATGCCACCGTCTTCGGACAGGGCACGCACCGCGACCGCCGAGATCTCGAACGGGACATCGGGTCGCAGGACGCGCGGTTCCACCGGGACACCGTCCGCGTTGCGGTCGGCCTCCGGCATCCCGCCGATGGTGGCACCGCTGTGGTGCGGAACGGGGGCGCCGCCCGGAGCCGTCGGCTCGCCCAGCGGCCACCGCCCGGTCATGAGTCCGTAGAGGCTCGCGCCGAGACCGCGGACGTCGGCCATTGCGTCGGCATCGGAGAACGTCGTGGGGAAGGCCAACACGGCGTCGCCGGCGACACTGATCCGGATGCGGTCCGGGTGGTCGATCGACAGGGCGCTGCCCGCACGGTGCGTCGCCTCGGCCGCGGCCGCCAGGGCGCGGATCGCGCGGGCCGCACCGATCGGCGACGGCTCGGTGGTGGACATCTCCTTCAGCGACCGGCCGGGGGTCCACTCCGAGACGACGATGCCGCCGGAGCTGCCACGCACCACATCGAGGACGCGAGCGAGGCCGGGCGAGTTGATGCGACCGAGGCGCAGGGTGCGCGACAGCACGGCCTGCGGGGAGTCGGGCCCGGTGCCGTCGGCCGCGCGCTGTTCGGCGTCGACGAACGTCAAGGCGACCTCACGGTCGAGCTTGACGTCGAGTGCCTGCCAGAAGCGCAGACCGCGCGCTCCGCCGTGCGGCGCGAGAAGGCGGTAGCGACCGCCGGCGACCGAGGCGCCGGCGATGAGATCGGGACCGCGCATCGGGCGGCGCGGCTGGGAGGCCGGACCCGCGACGCGCATCGGCGGGAGCTGCGGGGATCCGACCGGGATGACACCCGTGTCGAGGTTCGGATCGCGCGGCGGACGGCCGCCGTCCTTGCCTGCGGGTGTCTGCCGCGCGGCGGCATCGATGGTGGACTTGCCGGCAGCGTGGTCGTCGCTCACCCTCACTCCTTCGTTGTCGACTCGTCCACTTCCGGTGTGCAGACGCGGGTCGCCGCTGGGGGCCGCGAAGAACCGTGGTCGCCGGCTCCCGGACCGTAGCTGCTGCTGATCAGGGTACGGGAGTTGTCCGTGCGCATTGCTGCGACCGGGCACGTCCCTGATGACGGGCATGACCTCTGTGATGGCGTCATAAGGTCCGACGCCGTACTCGCCGTAGTCGATACGCGGCAGGATGACGGTCTTCTCGGCATCCGATTCGGCGTAGCGCGGACGCGGGATGCGTGCGGGTGCCTCGGCGGCGGTGGTTCCTGTGTCGGGTTCGGCCGGTGCCTCCTCGACCGGGGCGGTACCGCGCAGCGCCGCGACCTTCCGTCGCACGGCGGCCTCGATCGCGAGGATCTCCGGCACCTTGAGCAGGTACATCCCGACGAGGGCGACGAGCACCATCAGCACACCGTTGAGCCCGACCCGCACCAGCGAGCCGATGCCCCCGAAGCGGTCGGCGAGCGCATCGAGTTGCAGGAGACGGTCGGTCACCAGGACCACGACCGCCGCGGCCAGCGACGCGAGCACGACATGCCAGACCGTGCGGCCGACGTTCGCCATCTGCAGGTTGCCGAGCGTGCGGTGCAACAGATAGCCGCCGATGAACGCTCCGACGGTGAACGCCACACCGGTGGCGGCGCCGAGGAGCAGCACCACCTGCTCGTCGTTCGCCGCCACGACGGGTGCCAGTGCGGACAGGCCGATCTTGACGGCGGTGATGCCGAGGATGATCCAGGTGGGTGTCCAGGCCTGTTCACGTGCGTAGAACACGCGCAGGTGGATGAGTACCAGGGCGTACGGGATGAGTGTGAACGCCGACCAGCTCACCGCCTGGCCGAGACGTTCGGCGTTGCTGCCGCCGAAGTTGCCGTAGCCGTACAGCGCGGCACCGACCTGCGAGCCCGCGATCGTCAGGAAGGTGACGATCGGGATGAGCGAGATCATGGTGAGGCGGGTCGCGACGGACAGGTCGTCGACGACGGCCGGGGTGTCGTCCGCGGCGGCGTTGCGGCTCAGCCGCGGCATGATCGCGGTGAGCACGGTGACACCGAGGACGCCGTAGGGCAGCTGCAGCAGCAGCCACGCGTTGTTGTAGATCGCGGGACCTGCCTCGTCGGCGCCCGACGACACGCGAGTCGCGAAGACCATGCCGGCCTGGCTGATCAGCACGTACAGCACGATCGCGGCGGCCATGCCCCCGAACTGCCGGAGCCGGTCGTCGAGGCCCCACAGCGGCCTGAGATTGATGCCCTCGCGGCGGAGCGCAGGTACCAGGCACATTGCCTGCGTGATCACGCCGAGAAGCACACCGACACCGAGGACGAGCAGTTTCGGATCGCTCATCCGTACCGGATCGAGGGTGATCTCACCCGGCATCAGGTAGTAGATCACCAGCACGGTGAGCACCACGAGGTTGTTGCACACCGGCGCCCACGCGCCCGGCTTGAACACCTGCCGGGTGTTGAGGATGCCTGTGAACAGGCCCGACAACCCGTAGAACATGATCGCGGGCAGGAGCAGGTACGACAGCGCCGTGGTCAGCGACGTCGACACCTTGCCGGACTCGTCGAGGAAGACGTGGGTGGTGAGGACCGGGGCCGCGGCGACGGCGAGAACTGTGGCGGTACCGAGCAGCACGAGCGCCGCGGTGAACAACCGGCGGACGAAGGCCTCACCGCCGTCGGGATCTTCCCTTTCGGCCCGTACCAGCACCGGAACGACGATCGAGGTCAGGACGGCACCGAGCACCAGCTCGGAGATCATGTTGGGGATCTGGTGCGCCACGGTGAAGGACGACGCGACGCTCGCACCGAGCAGGGTGAGGATGAGCAGCTGTTTGAGGAATCCGGTGATGCGGCTGACCAGGGTCGCGACGGCGATGGAGCCGGTCGCCGCCAGTAGGCTCTGCGGCCTGCGGCGACCCGCACCGGCACCCGTGACGTCCGGTGAGGTGGTGGTGGGAGAGTCGGGCGGGCCCGGGTTCGGGTGTGTCTCCACGTCGTCCCGTGTGGAGTTCCCGGTCATTTCTCATACCCTTCGTCGGCTGGGTCCGGCTCTCCCCGGAACCGGTGCAGAAGTCGCCTGCCCGCCAGGAACAGCAGGAGTGCTCCTGCACACCCCGTGACGACGGCGAGGATCTGGCCGTACGCATTGGAACGTACCGTCACCGTCGTCGGGCTGCCGAGAGGCAGGCCGGAGTCGGTGGTGAGCGCGAACTCCAACCGGAGGTTCCGTGAGTCGCTGATCTGTGCCGGCACCGTGAGGGTGCGGCTGCCGCGCGGCGGGAGCGGGGTCGGCCCGATATCGGTGATGTCCACTGTGTCGGGCACGTCCACCTGCAGTCGCACGGTGATGCCCACGGGCAGGTCGTTGCGCGCCGTCAGCAACAGCGGACTCTGTTCGGACGTCAGGGTGTAGACACCGCCGGTCGAGATCACCGTCACGGCGTCGTAGATGTCGTCGACGGCCTCCCGCACCTCGGTGGCGCGGTGCTCGCCGGTCGCGTAGGCGCCATCGGCGTCGTCGCCGCGACGACCGGCCAGGGTCATCGCGCGCAGCAGGTCCTCGCGCAGCGGGGCGGTGAACTGCTGCGGGGTCAGCTGGGCCTGCGGGTCCTCGACCAGCGCGGTCTGGATCGCGTCGAGACGGCGGATCTGTTCGTCGGCCTCGGAGACGACGGCGGCCGAGGCACCGTCGGTGATCGCCTGTTCGGGATAGACGAGCAGCGAGGCGGTCGGGTCGTTCGCGGTGCTCGCGGCCGCGTCGACGAGTGCGGCGAGGGGGCGGGGCGTGGTCAGACCCGACCGGACGAGTGTGGACAGCATGGACAGCACGGCGGCGGCGTCGTCCGGTGACGCCGACCAGTTCTGCGGTGGCGCGAACAGCACCGATCGACCCGTGGCCGGCGGTGCCGTCCCGGTGGCCTCGCTGACCGTCGGCACCAGGGCGGGCCAGGCCAGCGCCCCGAGGGAGTCCTGCAGGCGGGCCGTGGAGGAGTCGCGGGAGAGGTCGTAGCGCGCCGCGGTGGGGACGAAGGACGGTGTCTGCGGGTCGGTACCCATTCCCGCCAGTGCCGCGGAACCGGACGAGTCGAACAGGGCGGCGGTGAGGCCGGAGACACCGGAGATCCGGAAGCCGTTGCCACCGGGCGCGGTGGACGCCGGTGTCGTACCCGCGAGCAGGGCGCGACCGCCTTCGACGGCGTTGTCGGACAGCAGAGCGGTCACCGGGCCGTCGGCGGTGAGCATCGCTCCGGTCTTCTCGGTGAGGACTCCGGAGTCGGGCCACACCACGCGCGGGGTCGAGGTGATGCCGAGGATCGAATCGACGATCGCTGCCGGCGACCCGAGCGCCGATTCGGTGAGTGACGAGTCGGCGAGGTCGGCGAGGGCGGTGAGATCGACCTGGGCGAACGGCACCGCCATCGTGCAGGTCGTCGCGGCGAGGGCGCGCAACCGCTCGAGCCAGGCGACCGCAGCGTCCGTGCCTGTTCCCGGCCGCGCGTCGCCGGTCGGTTCGTCCGGGTCCTCGACCACCAGATAGTCGCGTGTCATGTTCGCCACGGTCACGAGGAGATCCGGGTCCACGGCCAGGCACAGTCCCTCGAGGACGCGGGGCTCGGTGCGGGCGGTGTCCTCGACGGCGCGCAGCAGGCCGTCCAGCCGTCCGCCCTCGGCGAGCGAGACGGCGAGGGCGTCGTCGATCAGGCGTACGGGTTCGGCGCCGGAACCGGCCACGCCGGCGGCGAGCCGGGGCCGGTCGGCCAACGGCCACAGCATCGTGACGGCGGCGGGGCGGGACACATCGGGAGGCACGGCGGGGAACGGCTTCTGGTCGCTGTCGAGCAGGCCGTCGTCGGACGAGCGGGTCGTGCCCCGCGACCCGCCGTTCCCGGTTTCGGTCTCCTCGGTGACCTCGTCGCTCGCGGGAACCGCGAGCACGGGCAGCAGGAAGCGTGCGTCGTCGAGCCGGGCCGCCCCGCCGTATTCGGGGACCCCGTTGACGTTCACCAGCAGCGGGTAGACACCGGGAGCATCGATGTCGAGCGAGGGAATCAGGTCGGAGCGCAGTGGCAGTTCGAGTTCGAAGTCGGCGCGCTCACCTTGTTCCAGCCTGTCGGCGACCTCCTCGAACTCGCCGACGGTGTCGAATCCGGCCTGGTCGAGGGACAGCGAGGTGCGCAGGGCCGTGGAATCCGAGATCACGGGTGCGCGCTGCAGTCGCACCCAGACGTCCTCGACGTCCCGGTCGCCGATATTCGTCACCGTGCCGCGGACCGTGACGACGGACCCGCTCGTGAGTGTGACGGTCTGCGGCGTCACCTCGTCGATGCTCAGCTCGAGGAAGCGCGGCTGATCGGGGTCGGTCTGCGCCGCGGCCGGATTCGCCGCCGCCGTCGGGAGAAGAGTCGTCGGCAGGAAAGGCGTCACACCTGCCGTTGTGAGGACGAGTACGAGCACGGCGAGCACCGCGGCGCCCGCCCGGGACACCACCACCGTCATCCGCGTGGGGCCCCCGGTTCGTCGACATCGGGCAGTCGCTTCTGATCCATCTCGGCGATGAGCCGATCGGCGATGTCCGCGAGCTTGCGCTCGTCGGCGTATGCCAGGCGGGTCCGCAGTTCCCGCAGCGGCACCCACGCCACCTCGGTGACCTCGACGTCCGCGTCGGAGAGTTCTCCGCCCAGATAGCGCAGCAGATAGTGGTGCACGGTCTTGTGGACCCGGCGACCTTCGGTGACGAACCAGTAGTCGATGCTGCCCAACTCGGCGAGGACCGTACTGCGCACCCCGGTCTCCTCGTGGACCTCGCGCATCGCGGTTTCCTCGGCGGTCTCGCCCTGCTCGATGTGGCCCTTCGGCAACGACCACAGCAGGCGGCCCCGCCGGTCGGTGCGGCCGATCAGCGCAGCGCAGAGTTTCTCGGGTGGACCTCCGAGTCCGTCGACCACCAGACCTCCTGCGGAGGTTTCGCGGACGGTCCGCATGCGGGGTCCGGGTGAAGCGGACGAACCGGGCGAAGCGCCGTGAGCGGTCTTCTTGGTGCCCGCGCCACGCCGCCGCGAGCTGCGGCGGTTACGGTTGGCACGTTCGGCGGGCGACACCTCATAGATAGTAGATGGACCGACGTCGGTCCCGGCTCAACCACACGAACGTGCTGCTCGGTAAGGTGCAAAGACGTGAACTCCCCCACCGCGGACACCGACCGTCGCACCCGGCTGCTCGCCGGAGCCGAGGCCACTCTGCGTGATCTGTCCGACATCCTCGCCCCGCTGGGTGCGCGGTTCGCCGACGCCGGCCACGAGCTGTATCTCGTCGGTGGCAGCGTGCGCGACGCGCTGCTCGGTCGCCTCGGCACCGATCTCGACTTCACCACCGACGCGCGTCCGGAGGTCGTGCAGGAGCTGCTGCGCGGATTCGTCGACCATCAGTGGGACACGGGCATCGACTTCGGCACGATCAGTGCGGTGAAGGGACTCGAGCAACTCGAGATCACCACCTTCCGCAGCGACGCCTACGACCGTGTCACGCGCCACCCCATCGTGAAGTACGGCACGAGTCTCGAGGACGATCTCGTGCGCCGCGACTTCACCGTCAACGCGATGGCCGTGCGCATCGGCGCGGACGGCGCGGGCGAGTTCGTCGACCCCCTCGGCGGCATGGACGCCCTGCTCGCCGGCGTGCTCGACACCCCCGCGAAGCCCGAGGACTCCTTCCACGACGACCCGTTGCGCATGCTCCGTGCGGCGCGCTTCGTCTCCCAGCTCGGATTCGCCCTCACCGAGCGCGTGCACACCGCGATCGTCGCCATGGCCGACGAGATCCTGCGGATCAGCGCGGAGCGGGTGCAGGCCGAGCTCGACAAGCTGATCCTCGGCGAATACCCGATCGAAGGTATCGACACGATGGTCGAGACGGGGCTCGCGCAGCGGGTGATCCCCGAGATCCCCGCGATGAAGCTCGAGATCGACGAGCACCACCAGCACAAGGACGTCTACTGGCATTCGCTGACCGTCCTGAAGCAGGCCATCGACCTCGAGGACGGCGACCCCGATCTCGTCCTGCGGTGGGCCGCCCTGCTGCACGACATCGGCAAGCCCGATACCAAGCGCAACGAGCCGCACGGCGGCGTCAGCTTCCACCACCACGAGGTGGTCGGCGCGAAACTCGTGCGCAAGCGCATGCGCGCGCTCAAGTACTCGAAGCAGATGATCGAGGACGTGAGCCGCCTGGTGTTCCTGCATTTGCGCTTCCACGGGTACGGCAAGGGCCAGTGGACGGATTCGGCGGTGCGGCGCTATGTGCACGATGCCGGGCCGCTGCTGCCGAAGCTCCACAAGCTCGTGCGCGCCGACTGCACGACCCGCAACAAGCGTCGTGCCGCTGCGCTGCGAGCCACCTACGACGGTCTCGAGGAACGGATCGAGCGGATCGCCGCCGAGGAGGATCTCGCCAAGGTGCGGCCCGACCTCGACGGCAATGCGATCATGGAACTTCTCGGGATCCCCGCAGGTCCGGCGGTCGGCAAGGCGTGGACCTTCCTCAAGGAACTCCGGCTCGATCGTGGTCCGCTCGAGCGCGACGAGGCCGAGGCCGCGCTGCTCGAGTGGTGGGCGCAACAGCAGAAAGCCTGACCTCACACCGCCGTGACGGCGTCACCTCACACCGCCGTGACGGCGTCACCTCACACCGCCGTGAAGCCGAGGTGAGCCAGATGTCACCGCGTGCTCACCGCGGTTGATGCCACCGCAACACCTCTTCTCCAGCATGGACACCGGCGTAGTCGAGACGGTGCCTAGGAGTTGCGGGATGCAGGACGAGATCACCACGGTGAAATCCACCTGCTCCTACTGCGGTGTGGGATGCGGGATGCTCCTCGACGTCGCCGTCGACCGGGCAACGGGTGATCGACGAGTGGTGAGGGCATACGGAGACAAGGATCATCCGACCAACAGGGGCCGGTTGTGTACGAAGGGCGCGACGAGTGCCGAGATGCTCGCGGCCGGGGGCCGGCTCGAGACGGCGTGGCTGCGTAGCAAGCGGCCCGGTGCCCCGCGTCCCGAGGATGCAGCCGACCTTGCACCGCTCCCCCTCGACGATGCGATCGCCGAGACCGCGCGACGCCTGAGCGATATCGTCGCGGCCCACGGCCCCGACGCGGTGTCCCTCTACGTCTCGGGACAGATGTCCCTCGAGGCCCAGTACCTCGCGACCAAGCTCGCGAAGGGTTATCTGCGCACGTCGCACATGGAGTCGAACTCGAGACTGTGCATGGCCGGCGCCGCCACGGGTTACAAGCAGTCGCTCGGATCCGACGGCCCACCCGGTTCGTACGAGGACTTCGACCACGCCGACGTCTTCTTCGTCTCGGGTTCCAACATGGCCGACTGCCATCCGATCCTGTTCCTCCGGATGATGGATCGGGTCAAGGCGGGAGCGCGGCTGATCGTCGTCGATCCGCGGCGCACCGCCACGGCCGACAAGGCCGACCTGTTCCTGCAGATCGCGCCGGGCACCGACCTCGCGTTGCTCAACGGACTGCTGCATCTGATCGTCGAGAACGGACACGTCGACCGCGCCTTCGTCGAGGAGTACACCGACGGCTGGGACGCGATGGAGTCCTTCCTCGCCGGCTATCCGCCACATCTCGTCGCCGAGATCACCGGCCTGGCCGAAGCCGACATCCGCACGGCGGCGCAGTGGATCGGCGAGGCCGGCGACTGGATGAGCTGCTGGACGATGGGCCTGAACCAGAGCACCCACGGCACGTGGAACACCAACGCCATCTGCAATCTGCACCTCGCGACCGGGGCGATCTCCCGCACCGGCAGCGGTCCGTTCTCCCTCACCGGCCAGCCCAACGCGATGGGTGGCCGCGAGATGGGATACATGGGGCCGGGTCTGCCGGGGCAGCGCAGCGTGCTCTCCGACGACGACCGTGCGTTCGTCGAGGATCGCTGGTCGCTGCCACGCGGCACGCTACGCACCGAGGGCGGCGGCGGCACCGTCGACATGTTCGAGCGGATGGCCGCCGGAGAGATCAAGGCGTGCTGGATCATCTGCACCAATCCCGTGGCGTCGATCGCGAACAGGGGCACCGTTCTCGAGGCACTCGGGAAGGCCGAACTCGTGATCGTGCAGGACGTCTATCTCGAGACCGAAACCGCCACGTACGCAGACGTTCTCCTGCCTGCTGCGTTGTGGGCCGAATCCGAGTACGTCACCGTGGGATCCGACCGCACCGTCAACCTCCTGCAGCAGGCCGTCGAACCTGTCGGCGAGTCGTTGCCCGACTGGGAGATCATCGCGCGGGTCGCGCAGGAGTTGGGCTTCGGCGACGCCTTCGACTACTCGAGTGCCGAGGAGGTCTTCGAGGAGATCACCGGGTTCGCCAATCCGCAGACCGGTTACGACCTGCGCGGCATGACCTACGACCGACTGCGGGAAGGACCCGTGCAGTGGCCGTGCCCACCGCAGTCGACCGACACACGTCATCCCCTCCGCTATCTCAACGACGGCACGAGCCGGACGCCGGTGGTGCGCGAGGACGGATCCAGACCGCGCCTGGCGTTCGCAACCCCCGACGGCCGTGCCCGTTTCTTCCCGCGACCACACATGCCCGCCGCGGAGATGCCCGACGATGAACACCCGTTCGTGCTGAACACCGGACGGGTCCAGCACCAGTGGCACACCCTCACCAAGACGGGGAAGGTCGAGAAACTCACCAAGTTGAATCCCGGGCCGTTCGTCGAGATCAACCCCGAGGACGCACAACACCTTTCGATCGTCGAGGGTGATCGCGTCGAGATCGCGTCGCGTCGGGGGCGAGCCGTGCTACCCGCCGTCGTCACCGATCGGGTGCTCTCCGGAAACTGCTTTGCACCCTTCCACTGGAACGACCTGTTCGGCGACGACCTCGCCGTCAACGCCGTGACGAACGACGCCGTCGACCCGGCCTCGCTGCAACCCGAGTTCAAGGTCTGCGCCGTGTCGGTGCGGAAGGTCGCAGGCGGGAACGGACCGGTACTCGAGGACGGTTCGGTGATCGACCGCCTCGAGGCCGCGCTGGGACTCGAGAGTGTTCCTGCGCCGACCTTCGACGACACCGAACGCGGTTATCTCGCCGGACTTCTCGCCGGGCTCAGGACAGCGGATATCACTGCGACACCCATACTTCCGGAAACAGCACCGTTCCCGGCCGACAAGCGCGCCTGGGTCGACGGCCTGCTCGCCGGAATGTACGCGCACTCGATTCCGGTGCCGGACACGGCGTCCGGTGAGACGGTGCCGGACGGACCGGCCGTCGTGGTGGCCTGGTCGTCGCAGACCGGCAATGCCGAATCCTTCGCGGCGAGTTGTGCACAACGTCTCCGCGACGCCGGTCGAACGGTGCGCCTGACGGGATTGAACGAACTCGATATCGCGACGCTGGCGGACATCGAGGAACTCGTGGTCGTCACGAGTACATTCGGCGACGGCGACCCGCCCGACAACGGTGGATCGTTCTGGCGGGCACTCGACGCCGACACCGCACCCGCTCTGTCCGGAACCCGCTACGCAGTGCTCGCTTTCGGTGACTCGAGCTACGACGACTTCTGTGGTTTCGGGCGACGTCTCGACGAACGTCTCGGTGGCCTCGGTGCGACCCGCCTGACCGCGCGGGTCGATTGCGAACCGGGAGAGGACGCACTCGCACAGAACTGGCTCGACACCCTCGTTCCGCTACTGGGTGGTTCGGCGACCCCGGCCGTGTCGGCCGCGTCCGCTCCCCCGGCTCCGGCGTACACCCGCACTTCACCGCTCGTCACCCGGATCACCCGCAACGTCGCGCTCAGCGGTGCCGGTTCGGCGAAGGACGTGCGCCAGTTCGGATTCGAGATCTTCGATCCCGCTTTCGAATACGAGGCCGGGGACGCGCTCGGGGTGATGCCGACCAACGGCCCGGAGGCCGTCGACGAATGGCTTCAGGTCACCGCACTCGACCCGGAGACCGCTGTCGAACTCGGCGACCGTCCCACCGTTCCGCTGATCGAAGCCGCGACCCGTCACCTCGACATCACCCGGGTCACACCGGAACTGCTGCGGTTCGTACAGAAGCAGAGCGGCAGCGCCGAACTCGCGAAACTTCTGCGACCGGGCAACAAGATCGAGCTGCAGCGGTGGCTGTGGGGACGGCAGGCGATGGACGTCATCGCCGAGTACCCGTTCAAGGCGCCCTGGGGCGAATGGAAGGAACTCCTCGGTCGCCTGCGTCCGCGCCTGTACTCGATCTCGTCGAGCCCCAGGACGAATCCCCGCGAGGTGCAGCTGACGGTGTCGGTGGTGCGCTACGAGTTCGAGGGTCGCTCCCGGGCGGGCGTGTGCTCGTCCTTCCTCGCCGATCACAGCAAGGGCGTGGACATTCCGATCTTCGTGCAGCGCAACGAACACTTCCGGCCACCGGCCCCGGAGACCGACATGATCATGGTCGGTCCGGGCACGGGCATCGCGCCGTTCCGCGGCTTCCTCCACGACCGTCGCGAGGCCGGGCACACGGGTCGCAACTGGCTGTTCTTCGGCGACCAGCGGGCCGAGACCGACTATCTCTACCGCGACGAGATCGAGTCGATGCACGACGACGGCTTCCTCACCGAACTGGGACTGGCCTTCTCCCGCGACCAGCGGCAGAAGATCTACGTGCAGGACCGGATGCGCGAGCACGGCGCGCAGGTGTGGAAGTGGCTGCAGGACGGTGCCCACTTCTACGTGTGCGGCGACGCCGGCCGTATGGCGAAGGACGTCGACGCGGCTCTGCGCGAGGTGGTGCAGGCGCACGGACGGCTCGACCGGGACGCCGCCGCGGCGTACGTCGAGCAGATGGCCGCCGACAAACGGTACGTCCGCGACGTCTACTGATTCCCTTGTTCGTCCGCGGATGCGGATATAACGTGTCGTTCATGACGCATTTGCGGAGACACCCGTGACCTCGATCCGGATCCGCGACGCCGCGTCGTTGCTGGGGGTCAGCGACGACACGGTACGTCGCTGGATCGACCAGGGGTTGCTGCGCGCCGGCAAGGACTCCGCCGGCCGCAAGACCGTCGACGGTCGCGAACTGGCCGAGTTCGCGCGCACCCAGGCGGACTCCGGTCCCGACCTGCTCGGGGTGGGCAGCTCTGCCCGCAACCGCTTCGTCGGACTCGTCACGCGCGTCGTCTCCGACACCGTCATGTCGCAGGTGGAGATGCAGTGTGGTCCGCACCGCATCGTCTCGCTCATGAGCACCGAGGCCGTGACCGAACTCGGTCTCGAGCCGGGCAGCATCGGTGTGGCCGTCGTCAAGGCGACCACCGTCCTCGTCGAGACGCCCGGAGGAGCCGAATGAAGCGCCGGGCGCTCGCCGCACTCGCCGGCGCTGCAGCACTGACGTCGTGCGGCACCGGCGGAGGGGGCTCGGACGTCCTCACGGTCTATGCCGCGGCCTCGCTCCGGGCTCCGTTCACCGAGATCGCCGAACGGTTCGAGGAGACGAAGCCCGGAGTGACGGTGGAGTTCTCGTTCGCCGGCTCGTCCGATCTCGAGACCCAACTCGAGCAGGGTGCGCCGGCCGATGTCTTCGCCTCCGCCGATACCCGCACGATGGACGCCGCCGTCGAGGCCGGGCTCGTTACCGGAGAGCCGATCCCGTTCGCGACCAACACGCTCACGATCGTCACCGAACCCGGAAACCCCGAGAACATCACGTCGTTCGCCGATCTCGCCGGCGAGGATGTCTCGGTGGTCGTGTGCGCGCCCCAGGTGCCGTGCGGTGCGGCCACCACGCGACTCGAGGAGGCCGCCGGTGCCGACCTCGAGCCGGTGTCCGAGGAGTCGTCGGTGAGCGACGTGCTCGGCAAGGTCACCTCGGGTCAAGCCGATGCCGGTCTGGTCTACCTCACGGACGCGATGAGTGCCGGTGACACAGTCACCGTCGTCTCCGTTCCGGAGGCCGCGGAGATCATCAACGTCTATCCCATTGCGAGTCTGTCCGATTCCCGCAACTCTACTCGCGCAGACGAGTTCGTGCGCTTCGTCACCGACGCGGACGGCCGGGCCGTCCTCGCCGATGCAGGCTTCGGTACACCGTGAGCGCGACGGGACTGCCCCGGTGGTTGTTCGTCCCCGCCGCGCTCGGGTTGCTGTTCGTCGTCGTGCCCCTGATGGCGATGCTGCTCACCGTCGACTGGACGACGTTCCCGTCGCTCGTGACGTCCCCGGCGTCCCTCGACGCGCTCGCGTTGAGTCTGCGCACCTCCGCGGCCGCCACGGCACTGTGCCTCGTGCTCGGTGTTCCTCTCGCTGTAGTGCTGGCGCGCAGCACCTTCCGGTGGATATCCGTCATCCGCGGGTTCGTCCTGCTGCCGCTCGTGCTGCCACCGGTCGTGGGCGGTATCGCCCTGCTCTACACCTTCGGACGTCGGGGGCTGATCGGTGAGCATCTCGACGCGCTCGGCGTGCAGATCGCTTTCACGACCACGGCGGTCGTGCTCGCGCAGACCTTCGTCGCGCTGCCCTTCCTCGTCACGAGTCTCGAAGGGGCACTGCGCAGTGCAGGTTCACGCTACGAGGATGTCGCGGCCACGCTCGGGGCGCGCCCCACCACGGTATTCCGGCGTATCACCCTGCCCCTCGTGCTACCCGGTCTCGTCTCGGGCTCGGTGCTCGCATTCGCCCGTGCCCTGGGCGAATTCGGCGCGACCCTCACCTTCGCCGGCAGCCTGCAGGGCGTGACCCGCACGCTGCCGCTCGAGATCTACCTGCAGCGGGAAACCGATCCGGACGCCGCCGTCGCACTGTCACTGGTACTGATCCTGGTGGCCGTCGTGATCGTCGTGGCCGTGTACTCGCGACGGAAGGACCGGGCGCTGTGAGCCTGACGGTGCAGGCCCGGGTCGCCGCCCGCGACGTGGACGTCGAACTGGAGGTCGCGCAGGGCGAGATCGTCGCGGTGCTCGGCCCCAACGGAGCCGGAAAGTCGACGCTGCTGGGTGTGGTGTCCGGACTGCTGCGACCCGATACCGGTCGCGTCGAACTCGACGGACGCGTCCTCACCGACACCGCGACCGGCGTCGCCGTGGCTCCGCATGACCGGTCGGTGGTGCTGCTCGCTCAGCAGGCCCTGCTGTTTCCGCACCTGACGGTCGCGGGCAACGTCGAGTTCGCGCCGCGCAGTGCGGGGGTGGGTCGGAGTGAAGCCCGGGCCCGCGCCGAGACATGGCTGCGGGAGGTCGATGCCGCAGACTTCGCCGATCGCCGTCCGCACGAACTGTCGGGCGGGCAGGCGCAGCGGGCCGCGCTCGCGCGTGCCCTGGCGGCCGAACCGCACCTGCTGCTGCTCGACGAGCCGATGGCCGCGCTCGACGTCACCGGGACGCCGGTGCTGCGGTCGTTGCTGCGACGCGTCCTGCGCGACAGCGGACGCACGGCGCTGCTCGTCACCCACGACCCGCTGGACGTGCTTGCACTCGCCGATCGGGTGATCGTGATCGAGGCCGGCCGCATCGTCGAGGACGGGCCGGTGCGCCAGGTGCTGACGCGGCCGCGCAGCGCGTTCGCCGCCCGCATCGCAGGGGCCAACCTCGTCACCGGGACCGTGCGCGAGGAGGCGCTGGAATCCGCCGGTGGTCTCGTCCACGGACGCGTCCACGCCGACTGCGTCCCGGGCGCGCCTGCTGTCGCGGTCTTTGCGCCGTCGGCGGTCGCCGTCTACACCGAACCCCCGCACGGAAGTCCGCGCACTGCCTTGCATGTGACGATCGCGGAACTCGAGGCGCAGGGTTCGACGGTGCTCGTGCGCTCCGACACCGGCATCGCCGCGGAGATCACGACGGCGGCACTCGCCGATCTGGACGTCCATCCGGGCGACTCGGTGTGGTTCGTCGTCAAGGCCACCGAAGTGGGGATCCATCCCGCCACGTTGCGCTCATGAGCGATACCACGCTGGACGCGTGATCAGCACCGCACGCGGCGCACGGCGAACACGGCGACGAGGCCGACCAGGTACACGACCCCACCTGCGACGGCCAGTGCGGGCGTGCGCCCATCGGGATCGATCATGAAGGCCGCCACGACGATCGCACCGAGGAAGGCGATGTTGAAGACGGTGTCCTGCAGTGCGAAGACGCGTCCTCTGCGGGCGTCGTCGATGTCGATCTGCATCGCCGCGTCGCCGGTGAGCTTGATGGTCTGACCGGCGAGGCCGAGCAGGAATGCCGCGGCGAGCAGTGGTCCGGCCGCCACGGTGGTGACGAGCGTGAACTGGACGATCGCGGCGGCGATCAAGCCGACCGTGACGGTGCGTGGACGGCCCAGTCGCGGGATCAGGATCGGTGCGAGCACCGCTGCGAGGAGCATGCCGGCGGCGGTGCAGGCGACCGCGACACCGAATCCGGAGAAGCCTGCAAGCAGATCGGAGTTGCTGTCCCCGGCCGGAGCGCCGGAGTTGTCACCCCCGGCACGCAGTACGAGCACCATGATGAGTGTGTCGATGCCGAACACGATGCGATGCGCGCCGATTCCGAGCATCGCGATCGTGACACCCGGCGCGTCGAGCACGGCACGCGCACCGGTCCGCAGACCCGACAGGACGGTGCGGATCACGGCCCGCGGGCGTATTCCCTCGGGTCCGAGCGCATTCGCGGCGAATCCCGATGCGGCGACCGCTCCGACGATCGAACCACTCACACCGAGAAGCACGGCCGTGCCCGAACCGGTGTCGCCCGCGCCCACGAATCCGATGGTCGCGACCGCCACGGCGGCCCCGGCCGCCGAGACACCCGAACCGACTGTGGCCAGAACGGAATTGACGGGGACGAGCCATGATTGGGACACCACGTGCGGAAGCGATGCCGATATGCCGGCCAGGACGAATCGGCTCACTCCGACGGCGGCGAGCGCGAGCAGCATGAGCGGGGTCTGCGGTCCTCCGAGGAGCAGGACGGCTGCGGCTGCCGCGATGAACACTCCGCGCAGCAGGTTGGCCCACACGAGGACGAGACGCCGGTCCCATCGGTCGAGCAGGGCGCCGGCGAACGGGCCGATCACCGAGTACGGCAACAGCAGCACCGCGAAACCGGCCGCGATCATCACGGGATCGGTGTGACGTTCCGGGTTGAACAGGATCGCCCCGCCGAGTGCGGCCTGGAACAGTCCGTCGCCGAACTGGCTCGCGAAACGCACCCCGGTCAGTCGGACGAGACCCGGCGAGTGCCGCAGGGCGGTCGCGGTCGATCGCCACGCCCGCTGCCTGGACTGCTGCCCGGTGTCTCGCACAAGCACGACACTATCGGCTCCGCCACCATTCGACCGTGCGGGCGGCCGCCTCGTCGAGCGGGGTCGGGGCCAAACCCAGCACCTGTTCCGTGCGCGTGGAGTCCATGACGAACGGGGCGGTGAACTGGTAGAGCATCTCGGCGAGTTCCTTCATGTCCTTGTTCACGGCGGCGCCTGCCCGCACCAGCCAGGACGGGATCGTCCCCACCGCGGGCGCGGGCAGGCCGGCTGCCCCGGCGAAGGCGCCGGCGATCTCGCGCTGCGTGACGGCCGGTCCGGTGGGTGCGTGGAGCACGGAGTTCCACACCGCCGGCTCCCCCGCCGCCGCGATCATCGCCGCGGCCAGGTCGGGCACGTAGGTGAACGAGTGCGGGAGATCGGCGGAACCGAGCACCCGCACCTTCCTGCCGGCGAGCACTGTGGGCACCATGCGTTCTCCGGCCATCGCGTTCAGTGCCCGGGGACCGAAGAAGTCCGATGCCACGACGCTCACCGTCGGTGCACGATGGGCGGCGCGGGCAGCGAGAAGTTGCCGCCGGACACCGCGCTTGCCGGTGTCGGCCGAGCGGGGTGAGTCCTCGGTCATGAGCCGGTCGGGTTCGCTGTACGAGTAGAGACTTTCGGGGAAGACGACGACCGTCTTGTCCGACAGTTGCGCGGCGGCGTCGAGGACGACCCGTTCGGCGACGGGGAGCTCGCGGGCCCACACGTCGGCGCGGTAGGCGGACCCGTGGACGCACATGTACACGGTGTCGGCGGGAAGCCCGTCCTCGTCGGCGAAGGCTGCGGCCACGGCCTCGGGGTCCGTGACGTCGACGCGCAGGCGTTCGATGCCGTCACCTTCCGGGCCGCTGCCCGATCGGGTGAGAACCCGCACGCGATGTCCTTGTGCGGCAAGTTGTTCGGCCACGGTCCAGCCGACGGGTCCGGCTCCTGCGACCACCCGGAGATGCGACATGATCCCTCGATTCGGAAAAGTGTGAGCACTGCTCTCTGATGGATGCGACGATCCTCCTCGCACTCGGGATTGTCAAGAGCAGCGCTCTCTTTTGTTGACGGTGCTCACTGATCGACGGCAGAATGGCCCGGTGACGACACCACGAGCCCGTGCACGCGCGCAGACGATGACCGACATCCTCCGGATCGGCCGCGAGCATCTCGCAACGCACGGCGCTGCTGCGCTGTCCCTGCGGGCTGTCGCCCGCGACCTCGGCGTCGTCTCCTCCGCCGTCTATCGCTACGTTTCGAGCCGCGACGAACTGCTGACCCTGCTCGTCGTCGACGCCTACGAGGAACTCGGCGACACCGTCGACCGTGCCGTCGAGGCGGTCGACCCGTCCGACCACCGCGAGCGTTTCCTCGCTCTCGGGCGAGCCGTACGCGCGTGGGCCCTGGCCGAACCGGCCCGCTACGGGCTGCTGTTCGGCAGTCCCGTGCCCGGTTATGCAGCCCCCGCCGAGCGCACCACCGCACCCGGTATCCGTGTCGTCCTGCGACTGGCACGGATCCTGGACGAGGCGCACGCCGCGGGTGACCTGGACGTCACGACCGATACTCGACCTCCGGAAAGCCTGGGCGAACCCTTCGGGAAGATCAGGAACGAGTTTTCCCTCACTGTCCCGGATTCCGTACTGGCACGAGGCATCTGGGCGTGGCCGTCGCTGTTCGGAGTCGTGAGTTTCGAGGTTTTCGGGCAGTACGGCCCCGACACTTTTCCGGACCGCGGGGTCCTGTTCGAGCACCATCTCGACCTGTTGGCACATACCGTCGGGTTCCGGCCCACGCGCCGGTGACGGCGGTGACAGAATGGCTGACGTGGCGCAGCATCAGGACGAACCCGAGGATCGCACCGCACCCTCGACACCCAGGGTGCGGGCCGGCAGCCTACTCGTCTCCGCCACCGACCTCACCGAGCCGACCTTCCGCCGCACCGTCGTCTACATCATCGAGCACACCGATGCGGGCAGCTTCGGCGTCGTCCTGAACCGCATCAGCGACACCTCGGTCGACGCCATGCTGCCGCAGTGGTCGTGGCTCGCCACCGAACCGAAGTCCCTGTTCGTGGGTGGTCCCGTCCACCGCAGTTCCGCACTGTGCCTCGGCACACTGCGGGTGGGGGCCGACATCACGGACGTGCCGGGCATCCGCCACGTCGACGGCCGTGTCGCGATGATCGACCTCGACGCCGATCCCGGGCACATCACCCACTACGTCGAGGGTGTGCGGATCTTCGCGGGCTATGCGGGATGGAGTGCCGGTCAGCTCGACGGCGAACTGCGCAACGACGACTGGATGGTGGTTTCGGCACTACCCGGAGACGTGCTCGCCCCCGCGCATCTCGACCTGTGGGCGAGGGTGCTGCGACGCCAGCCGCTGCCGATGGCTCTGCTCGCGACCCACCCCATCGAGGTCGAGCGCAACTGAGCGGCCTCAGCGGTCGTCGGCGAGAGTGTTGAGCGCGCCGGCCATCTCCTCGGCCCTCGTTGCGGTCACGGTGAACTCGTGTCCCGAGGCCGTGGTCACCACGACGGCGGGTCCGGTGCGGGTGACCAGGCCGTACCGTTTGCCACCCTTGGCACGCAGCCCCCAGCCACCCCAGTCCTGGAAAGGCCGGGTCTCGGTAACCTTCGCGCCGACGATCTCGTCGAGGTCGTAGCCGAGGGCGTCGGTCGCCAGGTTCGACACCCGGATCCCGTCCGAGTCGACCACCACGGTGTAGCGCAGCAGACCCAGGACGAGGAGACCGACCGGGGCGATCAGGCCCAGGGGCCACCAGCTCTGCACAGCGGCACACACGAGGAACGCCGGGATCAGGACGAGCAGCGACAGTGCCGCCGTCGTGCCCGCACCGGTACCCACCTGCTCGACGATCGGCAGTTCGGCCCGGCCGCGCGGGAGTGCCGGATCCGGAGCGGCGGTCGCCACCTTCCGTTCCCGGCCGTCGCGCAGGAGTCGACCACCGAACCAGCCCGTCGCGATACCCGTCCACATCCCGAGTACTGCGGGCCACCCCTCCAGCGGTGCCTGCGTGGCGTCGGTCGTGTCGAGCTGTCCTGCGAGACCGGCGAGGAACAGCGCGGTGATCGTGCCGGTCACTCCGAGACCGATCGCGAGCATGTAGCGGCGCATGAGCAGCTGCGCCTGCGCGAGCGCGGCGATCGCGCAACAGCCACCCCCGACGAGCACGATCAGCAGGGCGGCGGTCCACGCCGAGGTCATGGGCGACCCGAACGAGTCGGGGGTCGTGCCCGACCAGTGCGTCGCGATCTCACCGGGCAATCGTGGGAGCCACGAGCGGGTGAGCACGAGTACGGACACGGCGCACAGCACCGGAACGGCCAGTCCGAGCAGCGCCCCCACAAGGTCGACCTGACGCGTCGTCGTCATGGGGTCAGCCTAGGGGCGTACCTCCACCGCTGCCGTCTTCGTTCCGTTCTCGTCGAACCATCCGTCGGGTCGCAGGTCCGCACCGAACCGGGGCATGTACTCGGTACATGCGAGTCGCGAGACGAGGCTGCGACGACTGTTCACGCCGGTCTTGGTGAAGATGCTCTTCAGATGGTCCTGCACCGTGTACGGGCTGATGAACAACCGGCTCGCGATCTCGTTGCGCGACCGTCCGGCGAGAACTTCGACGAGTACTTCCGATTCGCGTGGCGTCAGACCGTAGGCGGCGGTGACCAGGGTGACGATCTCGGGCAGACGTGCCCGTTCGAAGGTCATGACGACGCGGCCGGTCTCGTCGAAGATCGCGGCCCGCAATACTGCCCACTCACCGTCGAGGGTGCGTAGGCGCACGGTCGCGGGAGTGGGTCGTGTCCTGCGGACCTGGCGGGCGATCACGTGCGCCGGTCCGGGGCGACCCTGGGCGGGACTGCCCCAGCCGAGTCGTTCGAACCAGACCGCCGCCGATGTGGTGACGGAATCGAACTCGTCGTCGGCCCCGATCACGACCACGGCCGGACCCGGGCACCCACACGTGGTGCCGGCGACCTCCGCGCCTCGTGTCCGCTCGGACGCGTCCCGGATCAGCGTGGAACGGAAGCCGTTCGCGATGTCGTGGAGGACGTCGTCGAGCATTGCGAGTTCGGCATCGGTGAAGCCTCGGCCCGGTCCGCGCAGGAGCTCTCCGACACCCCAGCACCGACGGCCGCTGTCACGGAAGACCAACTGCAGCTCGTGCCCCATGCCCAGTTGCGACACGAGTTCGAGATAGCGGCGGGTGCCGTGTCCCGCTCCGGGTCCGGAGGGCTCCTCGATGCGGCGCACCCCGGCCGGGCGATGAATGAGCACGTAAAGGCTGTCCGGATCGAGATCCGGGCCGTACTCGATCTCGATCGACAGCCGGAGAACCCCCACAGGGTCGTCGAGACCACGGGTGGTGAAGCCGGTGGGGACCACGACGGCCGGGTCGACGGGTGCCAGACAGCCACCGTCGTACGGAACGAAGGCACCGAGCACGTCCATCACGAACTCGCGGAACTGTGCCCCGTCCGCCGCTGCGGACGCTGCGTCGTGGATACCTGCCCTCAATCGCTGCGCGGAGCGCATATCCCGAAGTATCCCCCTCGAATGTGGGATTGAGAACATCTCGCGAGGTGACGACGCTCGTAACACGGGGAGATTCATCCGAAAGTCGAGGTGCCCGTCATGACTACCACCCACGCTGCACCGATGTCCGAGGAAGACCTCGAGGTCGTGCGATTGATCCATGCCGCCCTGCGCCGCGACACAGAACGTCTGGCCGACTTCGCAGAGACATGGCGGACCGCCGACCCCGGAAAGCACGACGCGTTGCTCCTCGGGTGGCACGGCTTCAGCACCGAACTGCACACGCACCATTCCATCGAGGACGTCTACGTCTGGCCGTTCATGCGGCCGCGGCTCGCCCACGATGCGGGGGCGATGGAGGTGCTCGATGCGATGGAGGCCGAACATTCCGTGATCGATCCGGCGCTGGCGGAGATCGAGAACGCGCTCGACGACCGCGACACGGGGACCGAGCGGCTCGGCGGTCTGCTCGACGGTCTCGTGACGTCGCTGGGTGCTCATCTCGCACACGAGGAGCGTGACGCCTTCCCCCTGATGGAGCAGTCCATCACCCAGGAGGAATGGCACGACATCTCGATGCGGGCGTTCGGGCAACTGGACAAACGCGAGGTCTCCGAGATGCTGCCCTACCTCTTCGAGGGAGCACCGAAGGACCGCGTGGCCATCGTGCTGAAGAGTCTCCCGGTACCGGTACGGGTGCTCAACCGGTTCTGGTGGACCCCGCGCTACGCACGGGCGCGCCGTTGGGAGTGAAGGACGACCTCAGGCGGTCGGCTCGCACGCCCCGCGCAGGCTGCATGCACCGCACGAGGTACCGCAGCCGGCCGTCTCCTCGGGCTTGGTCGCCGCGGCGACCCGCGCTGCGACGGATCCACCGGCCCCGGCGGTGAGCAGGGCGGCCACCACGGTGACGATCACCGCGATGATCCCGGCGACGGTGGGCAGGGTCAGCGACGCGACCGCGCCGACGGCGAGCAGTACCGCAGAACCCAGCATGCTGGGTGCGGCGACCTTGTTGGCCAGCGCGAACGCGTCGTCGTCACGCAGCGACTCCGGGGTGCGCACACCGGCCCAGCGGTTGCGCGGGAGCTTGCCGGTCAGTGCCGCGACACCCACCGCGCCGACGACGAGAGCGAGCACGAAGAGCAGGACAGCGACGATGAGCACCCGACCAGGATACGCGTCGGGCGGTGCCACCGGTCCGTGCGGGTGGGGGCACGTTCTACCCTGGTGGGAGCCCTCACACGCCCGGCCGAGTAGATAGTGATCATCGTGACCCGTCCCGTACAGACTTCCCAGCAGGAACCCGGCAGCACCCCACAGCATCGGTACACCGCCGAGCTCGCGGGGCGGATCGAGCAGCGCTGGCAGGAGCTGTGGCGCGAGCGCGGCACCTTCCATGCCCCCAATCCGGTCGGCGATCTCGCCGGCGACGTTCCGGCCGACAAGCTGTTCGTGCAGGACATGTTTCCGTATCCGTCGGGCTCGGGTCTGCACGTGGGCCATCCGCTCGGCTACATCGCCACCGACGTGTACGCGCGGTTCCATCGCATGCAGGGCCGCAACGTGCTGCATGCCCTCGGCTACGACGCCTTCGGTCTGCCGGCCGAGCAATACGCCGTGCAGACGGGCACGCACCCGCGCACGACCACCGAGGCGAACATCACGAACATGAAGCGCCAGCTCGGTCGCCTCGGGCTCGGGCACGACGACCGTCGCTCGGTCGCGACCACCGACGTCGACTTCTACCACTGGACGCAGTGGATCTTCCTGACGATCTACAACGCCTGGTACGACCGCGAGGCCGGCCGTGCCCGCCGCATCTCCGAACTCGTGGCCGAGTTCGAGGGTGGCACCCGCAGCCTCGAGGACGGCCGCGGCTGGGCGTCGCTGTCGGAGGCCGAGCGCGCCGACGTCATCGACTCGTATCGTCTGGTGTACCGGTCGGATTCGCTCGTCAACTGGTGCCCCGGCCTGGGAACGGTGCTCGCGAACGAGGAGGTCACGGCCGACGGACGTTCCGAGCGCGGCAACTTCCCCGTCTTCCGGAAGAACCTGCGGCAGTGGATGATGCGCATCACGGCGTACTCCGACCGCCTCATCGACGATCTCGAGTATCTGGACTGGCCCGAGAAGGTCAAGTCGATGCAGCGCAACTGGATCGGCCGTTCGCACGGTGCGCAGGTGAAGTTCGCTGTTGCCGAACATGATTCGGCGATCGAGGTGTTCACCACCCGCCCCGACACCCTGTTCGGGGCCAGCTACGTGACCCTCGCTCCCGAACACGAGCTCGTCGACCGGATCGCCGGTGCGTCGTGGCCCGAGGGCGTGGACGAGCGGTGGACCGGCGGTGCCGCCGATCCGGCTTCCGCGGTCGCGGCCTACCGCGCCTCGATCGCCGCGAAGTCCGATCTCGAGCGGCAGGAGTCGAAGGAGAAGACCGGTGTCTTCCTCGGCGCCTATGCCGTGAACCCGGTCAACGGCGAGAAGCTGCCGATCTTCATCGCCGACTACGTCCTCACCGGCTACGGCACCGGCGCGATCATGGCCGTGCCCGGCCACGATCAGCGCGACTGGGAGTTCGCGACCGCTTTCGGTCTGCCGATCCGTGAGGTCATCGCCGGTGGCGACGTCACCGTCGAGGCCTACACCGGCGACGGTGCACTGGTGAACTCCGGGCTGCTCGACGGTCTCGACGTCGCCGAGGCGAAGAAGACGATCGTCGCGAAGCTCGAAGCGGACGGTGCCGGTCGCGGCACCATCCAGTACAAGCTCCGCGACTGGCTGTTCGCGCGGCAGCGGTACTGGGGCGAGCCGTTCCCGATCGTCTACGACGAGCAGGGACGTGCGCACGCGCTCCCCGAATCGGCTCTGCCGGTGGAGCTTCCGGAGGTGGAGGACTACGCGCCGGTCTCCTTCGATCCGGACGACGCCGACTCCGAGCCGTCGCCTCCGCTCGCGAAGGCCACCGACTGGGTGAACGTCGAACTCGACCTCGGCGACGGCCTGCAGCGCTATACGCGCGACACGAACGTCATGCCGCAGTGGGCCGGCAGCTCGTGGTACCAGCTGCGTTACATCGACCCCACAAACTCGGATGCCTTCTGCAACAAGGAGAACGAGGCCTACTGGACCGGTCCCCGGCCGGAGGCGCACGGCCCTGACGATCCGGGCGGTGTCGACCTGTACGTCGGCGGTGTCGAGCACGCGGTGCTGCACCTGCTGTACGCGCGGTTCTGGCACAAGGTGCTCTTCGACCTCGGTTACGTCACCTCCTCGGAGCCCTACCGTCGCCTGTTCAACCAGGGCTACATCCAGGCCTACGCCTACACCGACTCGCGTGGTGTGTACGTGCCGGCCGACGAGGTCGTCGAACGCGACGGCACGTTCTACTGGACGGGCCCGGACGGTGAGCAGGAAGTCGCCCGTGAGTACGGGAAGATGGGCAAGTCGCTCAAGAACTCTGTCGGCCCCGACCAGATCTGCGACGACTACGGTGCCGACACCCTGCGCGTCTACGAGATGTCGATGGGTCCGCTCGACCAGTCGCGTCCGTGGGCGACCAAGGATGTCGTCGGTGCGCAGCGGTTCCTGCAGCGTGCGTGGCGTCTCGTCGTCGACGAGGAGAGCGGCGACCTGCGCGTCACCGACGAGTCCCCGGGCGACGACACTTTGCGGGCGCTCAACAAGGCGGTGGAGGGTGTGTCCGACGACTACGCCCACCTGCGCGACAACACGGCGATCGCCAAGCTCATCGAGTACACGAACCACCTGACGAAGCAGTACCCGTCGGGTGCTCCGCGTAGCGCCGTCGAACCGCTCGTGCTGATGCTCGCGCCGGTCGCCCCGCACCTCGCCGAGGAGCTGTGGTCGCGGCTCGGCCACACCGAATCGCTTGCGCACGGCCCGTTCCCGGTCGCCGATGAGAAGTGGCTCGTCGAGGACACCGTCGAGTATCCGATCCAGGTCAACGGCAAGGTGCGCAGCCGCATCACCGTCCCGGCCGACGCCACCCCCGACGCGATCGAGGCAGCCGCGCTCGCGGACGAGAAGATCGTCGACCTGCTCGGCGGTGCCGCACCGCGCAAGGTGATCGTGGTTCCCGGCAAGATGGTCAATGTCGTGAAGTAGCAACTGCTTCCGAGGGACGAGACCCCCGGCGCGCACGATGCGCCGGGGGTCTCGTCGATCTGCGGCCGGGGATCAGGGATGCTTGTGCTCGATCTTCTCGAACTCGGCGACCTCGCCCGCATCGTGTGCGCGCTCCTCCGCTTCCTTCGCCTCGAGCTGCTTGGCGACGGCGTCCTTGAGGGAGACCTTGGCAGGCTCGGCGGCCTCCTCCTCGGCCCTGCGAATCCGCTCCTCGTCCTTCTTCTTCGCGGTCTCGGCGGCGCTACGCTTCGCGGCGGCCTCCTGATCGGCCTTCGCGGTCTCGGCGGCCTTCTTCTGCTCCGCCTCCTTCTCCGCCTGCTTCGCGCGTGCCTGCGCACGCTCCCGGGCCTGCTGGACTTCCTTCTCGCGGTCGCGCCGCGCGGCTTCCTGCTCGGCAGCGGCACGTTCACGGGTCCGACGGAGTTCGGCGTCCGCCGCGCGCTTCTCGGCCGCGGCCTGGGCGTCGAGCTTCTCGGCGCGCTTCACCGCGTCGGCGCGTTCGGTGGCGAGGGCCCCGCGCGTGGCGATCTCCCGATCGTCGAGCACGCTGCCGACGATGCCGTCCAGCATGCCCAGTCCCCGCTCGTACATCAGGCGCGGCGGGGCGTCGGTGGGCAGGAACCGCAACTGCTGTTCGATCAATCCCAACGGGAAACGGGCGATCTTGTACTGCAGCCGCAGGACGCTCTTGGGCAGGGTGGTGAGGTTCATGGGCGCATCTCCAACTTCGATGGGGGTACAGCTCCGGTAGGGAATAGCGGTGGTGGGTTCGTCAGCGATCCCGCTCGTCGGTGTCCTGCTCGGTCAGGGCGTGATCGAGGGCTTCGGCCTTGCGCCGTTCCTGCTCGGCCTCGAGACGGGCACGTTCGGCGTCATGGGAGGCTGCGCGGTGGTCTTCCTGTGCCGCCGAGACCTCCGCAGCGGCATCCGTGACCTGGGCATTCTCCTCGCGACGTGCCTGCGCTTCCGCAGCCGTGGCCTCGCGGGCGGCGTCGGACTGCTCCCGGACCACTTTCTCCTGATGTTCGAGTTCGGCGGCCTGTTTGCGGATCCGTGCCTCCCGCTCGGCCTGCGACTCCGCGACCTCGGTCCGGTGCTGCACGGCCTCGCGTTCCTGCTGTCCGGCTTCGCGCACGGCGTCGAGTCGTTCCACAGCCTCGGCGCTCTCGGCCTCCGCCATATGGGAGAGGGTGTCGGCCTTCCGGGTCTGCCGGGCCTGCTCCTGCTCGAGACGGCCTTCGGTGGTGAGGGAATCGTTGCCGGTCAGGGCCCCGGCGACCTCCTTCGCCTTGCCGACCACGGTCTGCTTCAACCCGAGACGTGCCTTGTCGGATGCGCTGTCTTCGGCCACGGTCATCTCCTTCCGTACGGGACACGAAGGGGACGGGCCCCATGGGGTGGGGTAGCCAGGCGCGACGGCCTTCAATCCTCGAGAGACTCGAGAGGCTGGATGTGTGCGCCGACGAAGTCGACGACATCACCCAGGACCTCGTCGCGATTCGTCTCGTTGAAGATCTCGTGCCGCGCGTGGGGATAGGTCTTCGACGAGGACCCGCGACCTGCGAACGACGACCATCCGGTCGCGCTGCCGTCCAAGGGAACGAGCCGATCGTCCTCGCCGTGCAGCCACAGCACGGGCACGTCGTCGACGGTGCCGGCGGCGGTGATGGTGTCGATGCAGGACTTCAGCGCCTGCACGGTGGTGCGCTTGAACGGCCCGTGCCAGACGAGCGGGTCGGCCACGTAGGCGCGACCCACCTCGGGGTCGCGGGAGAGGGTCGACGGGTCGATGGGGGTATCCGGGATCTCCTCGGCCGCGAGCAGGGCATCGGCCGCCGCCCACCTGCCGAGTACCGGACCGGACAGGACGACGGCGGCCAGCTCCGAACCGTATCGCTGCGCGTACCGGGCGGCGATCATGCCGCCCATCGAGTGCCCGATGAGCACGACCGGCAGGTCGGGATGCTCGCGTCGCGCCGTGAGATCGAGCAGCCGGAAGTCGTCGACCACCTTCTCGAAGTCGTCGATCAGTACACGTTCGCCGTCGCTGAGACCGTGACCGACGTGGTCCACCGCGTAGACGGCGGCTCCGTCGGCGACGAGGCGCGTAGCTACGTATTCGTAACGTCCGCAGTGCTCGCCGTAGCCGTGGCACACCAGCGCCACGTAGCGCGGGGCCTCGCCGACCCATGTGCGCGCTGCGAGAGCGCCGGCGTGTCCGTCGAGGGTGAAGGCGACAGCGTCGATCATCGGTTCTCCGATCGTTCCGGGTGATGGCGATGTCATCGTCCTCCGGCGCGGGGTCTTCCGAGTGGGAATCGCGAGTGCATCCGCAGATCCCCTCCACTACCGTCGAATTGAAACGTGTTCCAGATTCGAACGAGCGAAGGGGACCACATGGCACCGAGCAGGGACGCGATCCGCGCCACCGTCGAGAATTACGTCAAGGCTGTGGCCACGGGCACCGTGGACGACGTTCTCGCCCTGTATGCGGCGGACGCCACGGTCGAGGATCCGGTCGGCACGCCCGTTCGCACCACCGAGGCCGAGATCCGCGAGTTCTACGGAGTGGTCGAACCGCTCACTCAGACCGGTGGAGTGATCACCCTCAAGATCGCGGAGAACAACGCGGCCTTCGTGTTCCGCCTGGTCACGCACCTGGGTGAGCAGGATCTCGTCATGGAGGTGATCGACGTGATGACCTTCGACGACGACGCGAAGATCACGAGCATGAGGGCGTTCTGGAGCCAGGAGGACATGCAGACCGTTCCCGCCTCCTGATGGGAAGCCGCATCGTCGAAGTCGATGGTTTCACGTGGAACATCGACGATCACGGCGACGGACCCGCGGTCGTCCTGTGCCACGGATTCCCCGGACTCGGGTACAGCTACCGGCACCAGATCACCCCGCTCGCGGACGCCGGATACCGTGCCGTCGCCCCCGACATGCCCGGCTACGGCCGCACCGATCGCCCCCGGGAGATCCAGGAGTACACGAATGTCGCGGTCGCCGAGCGCCTCGTCCGTCTGCTCGATGTGCTCGGGATCGACCGCGCGGTCTTCGTCGGGCACGACTTCGGTGCGCCCGTCGCGTGGACCGTGGCTCTGCGGCATCCGGAGCGCGTGACGGGTCTCGTCCTGCTCGCCGTGCCCTACGCACCCGACCACATGCCGGCGCGGCCCAGCGAGATCTTCCGCGCGCTCGCCGACAAGCACTTCCTTCATCTGCACTACTTCCAGGAACCGGGAGTGGCGGAAGCCGAGCTGGATCCACGGTCTCGCGAATTCCTGCAGCGGCTGTTCTTCGCCCTCTCCGGTGGTTACCGATATCTGGACGTGTGGACCCATCCGTCCGAGGGGCGCGGTTATCTCGACGTGTTGCCCGTTACCCCCGACCTGCCGTGGGACTGGCTCGACGAGGACGAACTCGCGCACTACGCGGCCGAGTTCGCGCGCACCGGATTCGGTGGCGGTCTGTCCTGGTACCGCGCCTACGACGCGAACTGGGAGGTGTCGCGTCCCTACGAAGGCGCGAGTGTGCACGTACCGACACTGTTCGTGGCCGGCGACCGCGATCCGGTCATCACGATGTCGGGGCCGTCGGCGCTCGACCGGATGCGCGCCGCCGTCCCTGATCTGCGGGGTGTGCACCTGCTCGAAGGGGCGGGGCATTTCGTGCAGATGGAGCGCCGCGACGAGGTGAACGAGCTGCTCGTACGCTTCGTCTCCGACGTCGCGCTACCGACGAGAACCGCCGAACAGCCCTTTCGCCGCCGATCATCGACCTAGCATGGCGGCGTGACCAGCGACACGGTTCGTGGACTCGGGCTGGCACTCGCACTGACGGCACTGGTGGCGGGTGCCTGCTCGTCGGGCGGTTCGGTCGATACGTCGACGCCGGTACAACTGCAGATCGCCACCGCGCAGGACGACCCGTGGACGCCGCGGCTCGTACCGCCGCAGGTGCCGGTCGCGGTACCGCCACCTCCCCCGGAGGTGGTCGAGGACGCCGGCGACCCGGTCACCGCCGTCTCCGGAACGCCGGCGGTCCCGGGTGATCGCACCGCGCTCTACGGGGGAAGTCTCGACCGGCCCCTGTGCGACCGCGAAGCTCTCATCGTTCACCTCGAGGAGGATCCGGCCAAGGCCGAGGCATGGCGCGGTGTCCTGGACGTCGCCGACGTCCGCGGCTACACCGACACCCTCACCGCGGTCCTGTTACGTGCCGACACCCGGGTCACCATGTACGAATACCGCGACGGTGCCGCGCGTCCCGTGCAGTCGCTGCTCGAGCGCGGCACGATCGTGCTCGTCGACGAACTCGGTGTCCCCCGCGTGCGATGTGTGCGTGGCAACCCGCTGTCCGCGCCGGTGCTCACGGGGAACGACGAACTCGAAGGTCCGAAATGGCCCGGACTGAACACCGAGCGGTTGTTCGTCGTCCAACCCGCTGCGGCACCCGTGCGCGAGTTGAGGGTCGTCGACATCACGACGGGTGCGATGGTCCCGGTTCCGGTCGGCGACGCTCTGCCGAAGACCACGCCTCCGGTCGCCCCGGAAACCTCGGAGGAAGCGCTGCCGCAGACCGAGGCGCTGCAGGCGCCCGTTCCCGAGCCGCGGCGCGCCCCGGTGCCGGAAGTCGCTCCACCACCGCCGCCCCCGGCTCCGGAACCGCCACCGCCACCGCCACCGCCACCCGCACCGGAACCGCCACCTCCGCCTCCTCCGCCGGCCCCGGCCCCGGCACCGCCTCCGGCGCCTGCCCCTGCGCCACCGGCACCTGCGCCGCCACCCCCACCGCAGATCCAGATCCAGATTCCGGGCGGTCCTCCGGTGGTGATCCCGCTACCGTTCTGACCGGTTCAGCGGGGGCGCAGAACGATCTCGGTGGGATGTGCGTCCACGGGCGCTTCGACCACCTGCCGCACCGCGCGGGCCACCGACCCGGGGGTGAGGAACTGCGACGGGTCGTACTCGCGACCCTCCGACGCGACGATCGCGCGCTGCATGTCGGTATCGATCCGGCCGGGGTGGATCGAGGTGACCCGCAGAGCGGGTTCCTCCTCACGGAGCGCGTCGCCGAACGCTCGCAGCGCGAACTTGCTCGCGGCATAGGCGCCCCAGCCGGGACGAGCGCGCAGACCGGCCCCCGAATTGATGAGCACCACGTGCCCCTTCGCCGCCCGCAGGGCCGGCAGCAGCAGCTGGGTCAGTGCGACGACGGCGACCACGTTCGCCTCGAACGTCTCGCGCCACTGCTGCGGCTCGCTGTCGGCGACGGTGCCCAGTTCGGCGACCCCGGCGTTGTGGACGAGCACGTCGAGCCGGTCGATGTCCGCGACGGCCGCGGCGACGGCGTCGTGATCGAGCAGATCCACCGGCCACGGCGTGGCGTCCGGCAGTTCCTCGAGGATCGCGTCGAGCGACTGGCGACGTCGGCCGCCGAGGAGCAGATCGTGGGTGGGTGCGAATTCATGAGCGATCGCGGCACCGAGACCGCGACCCCCTCCGGTGACGAGAGCTGTGGGACGCATGGAGACGAGCCTAGGAATCCGACGGCGGGGCGGCCACCGCACCGTGCTCGAAACCGGACAGGATCTCGGCCAGCCGGTCGTCCGGCGGGGTCGACACCGCCGGGTCGCGGGGGAAACGGAGCTCGAGGAACGCCTTGGGCCGCGACAGCACGTACTCGCGCGCCAGATTCCTGATCCGTGTGCGTGGCCGCACGTCGTTCGCGGCGCGAACCCCGGCGATGTCGATTCCCGCGCGCCTGCACAACGCCACCGCACGCGGCAGGTGGAACGCCTGGGTCGCGATCAGTGCCTGTCGCACTCCGTAGGTGGCGACGGCACGCCGGGCGGTGTCGTAGGTGTCGAGACCGTACGGATCGGCGACGATCCGCTCGCGGTTCACGCCCTGCTCGACAAGATACGAGATCATCGCCTCGATCTCGTCGCCCGAGGTGCCCGCCGCATCGCCCGAGACGAGCACGGCCTGCACCCGTCCCCGCTCCATCAGCGCGACCGCGACGTCGAGGCGGCTGCGGAGCACCCGCATGGGACGTCCCCGGTGCACCCGCGCGCCCGGCACGATCACCACCGGCGCGGCCGGCGCGTCGTCGACCTCGTATACGAGATCCTTCGCCTCGGCCGCGACACGCGCGGAGACGAGTGTCAGCGCGGACACTGCGCCGACGGCCAGTGCGGAGACCGCACCGAGAGGAGACGACGACCGGACGGATTCGAGCATGCGTCCCAGATTACGGACGCCCCGCGGCCACAATGGAGGGGTGGACCCCGTCGACGCACTACGCGAAGTCGCTTTCTGGCTCGAACGCGAACATGCCGACACCTATCGCGTGCAGGCCTACCGTCGCGCGGCCGAGGTGCTCGCCGAGGTGAACGAACACAAGCGCGAGGTGCTGCGGAAGACCGACTCGTGGACGGACCTGCCGGGTGTCGGGAAGAAGACCGCGACGGTCGTCCGCGAATCCTTCGACGGCGTGCCCGCCTATCTCGCGCAGTTGCGTGAGGAGGCCGAACCGATCGGGCGCGGCGCCCGCGACCTGCTCGAGTCGCTGCGCGGAGATCTGCACACCCACTCGAACTGGTCGGACGGCGGCAGTCCGATCGACGAGATGCACCGTGTCGCGTCGACGATGATCGGGCACGAGTACTTCGCTCTCACCGACCACTCCCCTCGGCTGAAGGTCGCGAACGGCCTGACCGCGGAGCGACTGCGTTCACAGCTCGGCATCGTCGCGCAGATCAACGAGAACACCGACGGTGCACGGATTCTCACCGGAATCGAGGTCGACATCCTCGACGACGGTTCGCTCGATCAGGACGAGGGCCTGCTCGCCGAACTCGACGTCGTCGTCGCGAGCGTGCACTCGAACCTGCGGGCCGACCGGTCGGTGATGACGAAACGCATGCTGCGTGCGGCGGCGAATCCTCACGTCGACGTCCTCGGGCACTGCACGGGGCGGCTCGTCGCCGGTGGCCGTGGAAGCCGGCCCGAATCGAAGTTCGACGCCGAGAAGGTCTTCGCTGCGTGTCGTGACCACGACACCGCCGTCGAGATCAACTGCCGGCCCGAACGACGCGACCCGCCCTCGCGCCTCATCGATCTCGCACTCGAGACCGGGTGCCTGTTCTCCATCGACACCGACGCGCACGCACCCGGGCAGCTCGACTGGCTCGGGTACGGTTGCGAACGTGCCGCCGAGCGGGGTGTCGAACCCGAACAGGTGATCAACACCTGGGAGGTCGACGACCTGCTGGCGTGGACCGACAGCTAGGGGATGCGCATGGACCACGTCGACGTACTGATCGTCGGAGCCGGACTGTCCGGCATCGGTGCCGGTTACCGGCTGCAGACACAGTGCCCGGATCTCGAGTACACGATCCTCGAGAGTCGCGAGGCGATCGGTGGTACGTGGGATCTGTTCCGGTACCCCGGAATCCGGTCGGACAGCGACATGTACACGCTCGGCTTCCCGTTCCGCCCGTGGCGGGGCGAGAAGTCCATCGCCGACGGCCCCGACATCCTGCAGTACATCCGTGACACCGCCGCCGAGTTCGCCATCGACAAACGGATCCGATTCGGCCACAAGGTGATCGACGCATCCTGGTCCTCGGAGAACGCCCGTTGGACGGTTCGCGCCACGACCGGGGACGGCACCGTCGAGATCTCCTGCTCCTTCCTCTACATCTGCAGCGGCTACTACAGCTACGAGTCCGGCTATCTCCCCGACATCCCCGGCCTGCAGGATTTTGCCGGAACGATCGTGCATCCGCAGTTCTGGCCCGACGATCTCGACTACGAGGGCAGGAAGGTCGTGGTGATCGGCAGCGGCGCCACGGCCGTCACGCTCGTGCCCGCGCTCGCGGAGAAGGCCGAGCACGTGACGATGCTGCAACGCTCCCCCACCTACATGATGTCGCTGCCGGCCCGCGACCCGATCGCCGCGCGGATACGGCGTGCACTGCCGGATTCCGTGGCCCACCGCGCGGTGCGGGCGAAGAATGTGGTGCTCAATCTCGGCTTCTACCAGTTCTGCCGGCGATTCCCATCGGCGGCGAAAGGCGTGCTGCGCATGCTCACCGAGCGTCGTCTGCGCGGCCGCGTCCCGGTCGATCCGCACTTCTCACCGCGCTACGACCCGTGGGATCAGCGGCTGTGCGTGGTCCCCGATTCCGACCTGTTCCGCACCCTGCGCGCCGGGAGGGCCGAGATCGTCACCGACCGGATCGACACCGTCACCGAGAAGAGTGTGCGGCTGAAGTCCGGGCGAGAACTCGAGGCCGAGATCCTGATTCCCGCAACCGGTCTGCAGTTGGTGCCGGCGGGGGGAATCGAGTTCGTCGTGGACGGCGAGACGATCGACCTCTCCACCCGGTTCATCTACCGGGGCATGATGCTCGACGGCGTTCCCAATGCCGCGATGTGCCTCGGCTACACCAATGCGTCGTGGACACTGCGCGCCGATCTCGCGTCTCTCTACGTGTGCCGGGTGCTCCGGCACATGCGCCGCAACGGCTACCGCTCGGCGGTTCCGAGATATTCGGGCGACGGACGCACCCGTCCGCTCCTCGGTCTCGACTCGGGCTACATCCACCGGGCGGAAGGTGCTCTCCCCAAGCAGGGTTCGCGCAGTCCGTGGCTCATGCGGCAGAACTATCTCCTCGACCTGCCCACCATGCGGTTCGGGCGTATCGACGAGTCGATGGTGTTCGTTCCCTGACCGTCGGCGCCGTCGTGTGGTCGAGCTCGACCACCTCGCCCGGAGTATCCGTGGTCCGGCCCGCGATGAGTTCGACTCCGCTTGCAGGTCCTACTACCGACGGACAGTTACCACGGCAGGGGAAACCATGATCATCGTCGCAGGACATCTCACCATCGACGCCGAGCGGCGCGAGTCCTATCTGGAAACCTGCAAGGCCGTCGTCGAGGCGGCCCGCAGAGCACCGGGCTGCCTCGACTTCGCCGTCACCGCAGACCTCATCGAATCCGATCGCATCTGTGTCTACGAACGGTGGGAGTCACAGGCACACCTCGACGACTTCCGTGGCAGCGGACCCGACGACGATCAGGCCCGATGGATCCGGTCGATGGCGGTGTCCGAGTACCTCATCCCGGATATGCAACCGTCGAACGAGTAGTTCTCGTCGCAGATCCCGCCGGAGATCGACAGGATCTGCGCACTCGGTCAGCGCTCCTCGAGCTTCTCGTCGGGATACCGCGCGAACCGCCCGGCGTCCCGGTCGTGCACGGGACCGTCGCTGTTCCACGGCCATCCGCCGAAGCCGGTGCGACGGTAGTCCTCGAACGCCTGGCGGACGCCGGCCTCGTCGTTGAGCACGAACGGGCCGTACGAGACGACAGGTTCGCCGATCGGTCGGCCCTGCAGCATCAGGATCTGCGTGCCCTCGTCGCCACCGGTGAGGTGCACCGGCACCGACGCGTCGACGACGGCCCCGTGCCCGGACTCGATCACCCGGTCGCCGATCCGCACCGGAGAGCCGCTGTACACGTACAGGACTCGCTGCGTCCGGTCGCCGCGTGCGGCCGGCAGCTCCCAGCGCGCACCGCACGACAGGTCGATGTTCCAGATCGCCACGTCCGTGCCGGGTCGGGACGCCCACGAGTTCGGCGGGGGCGGCGGCGGAGTGAGGCCGTCGAGCTCACCTGCGAGGACCCGGACGGAGACCGCGCGACCCTCCTCGTCCGCGACCGTCACCGTGGGAGTGTCCTCGTTCCACAGCATCGAGAAGTACGGGTCGGCGGTCTTCGATTCGGCCGGCAGGTTCAGCCAGATCTGGAACAACTCGAGCGGGTTGCCCGAATCCTTGTTCAGCAGAGGGAACATCTCGCTGTGCACGATCCCGTTGCCGGCCGTGAGCCACTGCGTGTCGCCCTCACCGAAACGCGCCGCCGCACCCACGGAATCGGAGTGGTCGACGAATCCGGACCGCACGAAGGTCACCGTCTCGAAGCCGCGGTGCGGATGTCCGGGGAAGCCGGGGACTGTGGTGCCGTGGTACATGCTCCACCCCGCCGGGTTGCCGAAGTCCTGGCCGAGCGGGCGGCCGTCGAGCGACGCGTCGGGTCCGAGATCGTCGTTGCCCGCCGGATAGGCGTCGAGGTGGTGCACGGCGAACAGGAACGGATCGAGCGTCTGCCAGGGCGAACCCAGCCGGAATACCTGGAGTACCGGAGTGGAGGCTGCTGAGGTCATGACCGGTGCAACTCTGTGCCCGTGCTCTTTGTTCCGGGTGGTGTGGTGGCCTCACTGTCGTCGAGTACCCGCGACCCGGCGGCGAACTTCACCACCTGGTCACCCAGCCGTATCTGTGCGGGCACGGCACCGCCGAGCAGGTCGCGGGCCAGGGCCGGGGAGTCGCCGAGCGGCAGGTCGCTGCCGGCGATGACGACGTTGCCGTAGCGACGTCCCTTGAGCATCGCGGGGTCGGCGATGATCACGGTGTGCTCGAAGACCTCACCGATCGTCGCGGCCTCGCGTTTCGCGACGGCCAGGTCCCGGAAGTCGCCGCAGTTGACGACGTAGACACCGCCGGGAGCGAGCACGCGCCGGGCGTGCTGCGTGAACTGGAGAGTCGTGAGCGCGACGGGAGTGCGGTTGTAGGCGAAGACATCCCGCACGATCACGTCGCGGCTCGCGTCGGAGAGCGAGGCGAGGACCTGGCGGGCCTCCCCCACCCGGATGCGCAGCAGCGGTGCGCGGGGCAGGTCGAACCAGTGACGGACGAGTTCGGCGAGGCGACCGTCGATCTCGACGACCACCTGCCGCGCGTCGGGATAGACGGCGGCGAAGTAGCGCGCCATCGTGCACGCACCCCCGCCCAGATGCAGCACACGCAGTCTCGAGTCACGTTCGAATCTGCTCTCGACGAGCATTGCCATCCACCGCATGTACTCGAACTCGAGCAGAGCCGGATCGCTCAGGTCGATGTGCGAGCTGGGCACCCCGTTGATCTCGAGTACCCAGCCGTCGGCAAGGTAGCGATCCTTGACGAGCTCGCACGTGCCCGTGTCGATGTCGTACAACCCCTCGACCGGGCCACCCGGTGCACCCGTCTTCTCCTTGCGCGGCGACGATGCGGCGCGGCCACCTCGTTGCCTGCTCATACGACGAGCCTAGTACCGCCCGATCGGCATCGGATCAGAGGTGGAGGTCCTCCTTGCGCATCATCGCGGTTGCAATGACGCTGATCACGGACGTGAGGACGAGGTAGCCGCAGGCGAGCCACGGACCGCCGGCCACGGCGATGAGCGCGGTGAGGATCATCGGTGTGACACCCGACGCGTAGATGCCCGAGAACTGGTAGACGACCGACAGGCCCGTGTAGCGGATCTCCGCCGGGTACAGGCTCGCGTACAGCGTTCCCTGCGCGCCGTAGAACAGGGCGTGGACCACGCCGAAGACGAGGATCATCGCCACGGCGAACCAGAACAGGTCGTTCGTGCCGAACAGGGCGAAGGTCGGGAACACCGCGACGCCGTAGGCGGCGATGCCGACGGTGTAGACCTGCTTCGCGCCGAACCGGTCCACCAACAGACCCGAGACCGGGAGCAGTACCGCCATGACCAGGGCCGCGAGAGTGACGACGAGGAGCACCGGCACCTTCTCCAAGTCCAGGTCCTTGGTGGCGTAGGTGATGGCGAACACGCCCCACGTGTTGAACGCCGCGCCTTCGCCCCACCGCGACAGCAGACCCAGGACGGTGCTGCGTCGCACGCCGGGCCTGAATACGTCCACGAGCGGCGCCGACGACTTCTTCGCGAGCTCCTGCACCTCGCGGAAGGCAGGGGTCTCGTCGACCTTCAGGCGCACGACGAAGCCGACGGCGACGAGCACGAGGCTGAGCAGGAACGCGATCCGCCAGCCGTACGACAGGAACTGCTGCTCGTCGAAGATCACCTGGAGCGCCGCGAAGACCGCAGTACCCAACGCGAGACCGAGGGCGAGGCCCACCTGCGGGATGCTGCCGAACAGACCACGCTTCTTCTCCGGGCTGTGCTCGACGGCGAGTAGCACGGCCCCGGCCCACTCGCCACCGAGGGCGAAGCCCTGCAGGATGCGCAGCAGGAGCAGCAGGATCGGTGCGACCACACCCACCTGCGCGTGGGTGGGCAGGACACCCATCAGCGCCGTGGCGATGCCCATGATGAACATCGTCAGCGCGAGGGTCTTCTTGCGGCCGATCCGGTCGCCGATGTGGCCGAAGACGACACCACCGATGGGGCGGACCACGAAGCCGACGGCGAAGGTGGCGAAGGCCAGCATCGTCCCGACGAACGAACTCTGGTCGGGGAAGAACAGCTGGTTGAAGACCAGGCTCGCGGCCGTGGCGTAGAGGAAGAAGTCGTACCACTCCACCGTGGTGCCGAGCAGGCTCGCCGCGACTACAGTGCGTAATCGCTTGCGGCGATCGAGATCGGACTCGGGTGCGGAACTGGGCTGCGACAGCGTGGTCATGGACTCGATTCCCGGTGGTGGACAGCGTGCAACCCGGCGACGCTAACCACGTAGGACGCATTCACACACGGGTTCCGATCATGTTGATTGCAAATGTTGCCGCGCCCGGTTGCGGACTGTTTTCCTGGACGTCACGCTCTGCCGTCGACTCGAGGACTTCGTCTTGTCTCTGCATATGCACTGGTTCCTGCCCACCTACGGCGATTCGCGAAATCTGATGGCAGGGGGCCACGGCAGTTCGATGTCGGGCGATCGTCCGGCGACGCTGCGGTATCTGAACCAGATCGCCTCGGCCGCGGAGTCGAGCGGCTTCGAATCGGTCCTCACTCCCACCGGTGCGTGGTGTGAGGACGCCTGGTTGACGACGGCGATGCTGATCGACACCACGGAGTCGCTCAAGTTCCTCGTGGCGTTGCGTCCTGGGCTGATCAGCCCCACGCTGGCCGCGCAGATGGCTGCGACCTTCCAGTGGCAGTCGCAGGGACGCCTGCTCCTCAACGTCGTCACCGGCGGGGAGGACCACGAACAGCGCACTTTCGGTGACTTCCTCGACAAGAACCAGCGGTACGCGCGCTGCGGCGAGTATCTCGATGTGCTGAAGCGTCTGTGGGCGGGCAACGGCCCGGTCGACTTCGAGGGCGAGTACATCCGGGTCGAGAACGCGCAGCTCCAGCGCATTCCCGATCCGGTGCCGCCGCTCTTCTTCGGTGGCTCCTCCCCTGCGGCCGGCACCGTCGCGTCACAGTTCTGCGACACCTACCTCACCTGGGGTGAGCCGCCGGTCGCCGTCGCCGACAAGATCGCGTGGATCCGCGGCCTCGCCGACATCCAGGGACGCACCCTCGACTACGGCATCCGCCTGCACGTCATCACCCGCGACACCTCCGAGGAGGCGTGGGCCGAGGCCGATCGTCTGCTCTCCGCGCTCGACCCCGCGACCATCGAGAAGGCCCAGCAGAGCCTGGCCCGTTCCGGTTCCGAGGGTCAGCGCCGGATGGTCGAACTGCACGGTGGCGGCAGTGCCTACGCCGCGAGCAAGGACGCCCGCACCCTCGAGGTCTCGCCCAACCTGTGGGCGGGTGTCGGACTCGTCCGCGGCGGCGCGGGCACCGCGCTGGTCGGTTCTCACGAGGAGGTCGCCGACCGCATCGCCGAGTACGCCGAGATCGGTCTCGACCACTTCGTGCTGTCGGGCTACCCGCATCTCGAGGAGGCCTATCGCTTCGGTGACGGCGTGCGTCCGATCCTCGAGCGCCGCGGGCTCATTGCTCCGGCCTCCCATCATTCGGGCGACCTGTCGGGTTCGACGGCCTTCCTGCCCGCCGCTCACTGACCGCAGGTCGCGCCGAATGTGTCGGCGCTGTTACAGCTGCGGCCCTCGTCGTGCGGATCCGTCCGCAGGACAGAGAATGGGGCCATGCCGGACCGAGGATTCACTTCCACACAGCTCGCCGCGCGCGCGGCGTACCTGTTGCGTGGCAACGACCTGGGCACCATGACGAGTGCCGCTCCCAAGCTCTATCCACACATGTGGAGCTGGGATGCGGCGTTCGTCGCCGTGGGCCTCGCGCCGCTGAGCGTCGAACGAGCGGTGGTCGAACTCGACACCTTGCTGTCGGCGCAGTGGAAGAACGGGATGATCCCGCACATCGTCTTCGCCAACGGCGTCGATGGCTACTTCCCCGGCCCGGCGCGCTGGGCGGTCTCCGAGCTGGCGACGCACGCACCGGGTCAGGTGCAGACCTCGGGCATCACCCAGCCTCCCGTGCACGCCATCGCCGTGCAGCGCATCCTCGAACATTCGAGGCGGCACGGTCGCTCGACGCGTGCTGTCGCCGAGGAGTTCCTGGACCGCCGGTGGGCGGATCTGGTGCGTTGGCACCGCTGGCTCGCCCACGCGCGCGATCTCGACGGCAACGGCCGGATCGCGCTGTACCACGGGTGGGAGTCGGGCATGGACAACTCCCCGCGCTGGGATGCGGCATACGCCAACGTCGTCGCCGGACCGGTGCCACCCTTCCACCGCGAGGATCTCGAGCACGTCGCCGACGCCACTCAGCGACCCAGCGATCGCGAGTACGCACGCTATCTGTGGTTGCTCGAGGAGATGAAGACTGCACGATACGAGGACGGCGTGCTCGCGAAGGCCATGAGTTTCGCAGTCGAGGACGTCTTCGTCAGTGCGGTGTTCTCGTTGTCGTGCGAGGTGCTCGCGACCATCGGCGAAGAGCATTCCCGACCCAACGCCGATGTGCGCGAACTGTATTCATGGTCCGAGCGGTTCCGGAAGGGCGTGATCGCCACGACCGACTCCCGTACGGGCGCTGCGAAGGACTTCGATCTGCGCAGCGGGAAGTGGGTGGCCACCGACACTCTCGCGATGTTCGCACCGCTGTTGTGCGGTGGTCTCGACCGGCAGGCCGAGCGGGCACTGCTGCGCACCTTCGAAGGGCCGAAGTTCTGTGGGCATCCGGACCTGCGTTATGCGGTGCCGCCGTCCACCTCCCCGGTCTCGGGCGACTTCCGTTCCCGCGAGTACTGGCGCGGGCCGGTGTGGCCCGTGATGACCTGGTTGTTCTCGTGGGCCTTTGCCCGTCGAGGGTGGGCCGAACGCGCGAACGTGCTTCGCGCGGAAGGTCTCCGACAGGCGAGCGACGGTACCTTCGCCGAGTACTACGAACCGTTCACCGGCGATCCCCTCGGCAGCATGCAGCAGTCGTGGACCGCCGCAGCGGTATTGGACTGGCTGGGTTAGGCCGCTCCGCGGCCCGTGCGTGGTTTCGGTAGCCACGACTACCGAAACCACGCACGAGGGCATCAGACCCCGATTCGTCCGCCGTCCGACTTCCACGCCGCGACCACGGCAGGACGCGGCTGGGTGTCGCCTCCGTCGGGCCAGTGCGAGGCCGGCGACGCCCACGACGCGTCGTCCGTCTCGCCGGGATGCTGCACGCACACCACGACACGGCCGTCCTGCACGATCGGGCCACACGTCTCCGCGCCGATCGGCACGGTGAGGAACTGCTTCGTCTCGCCGCGGCGCGGTCCGTCGAGGACGACGCTGAACAGGCCGTCGTTGGAGCCGAGTGCGTTGCCGTCGGTGGAGATCCACAGATTGCCATGTGTGTCGAACGCGAGGTTGTCGGGGCACGAGATCGGACTGACCTGCGACTTGTCGAAGCCGCCGAAGTAGGTGTCGGCCTCGTCCGGATCTCCGCACACGAGCAGCAGTGTCCAGATGAACGACGTACCGGCGTGGTCGTCGTCGATCTCGAGGACCTGGCCGTTCTTGTTGTTCACGCGAGGATTTGCCTCGTCGGCCGGCGCAGCGCCGTCGACGCCGCGCTTGGAGTTGTTGGTGAGGGCGACGTAGACCTTGCCGGTGACGGGATTGGGTTCGAAGTCTTCGGGTCGGTCCATCTTGGTCGCGCCGACCTTGTCGCCTGCGAGGCGCGTGAACACCGCGACTTCCTCCGCGTTCATGCCGTCGACCAGTGACTCGGAACTGCCGTCTTCGTTCGCGCGCAGCAACGGGATCCACTCGCCCATGCCGGAGAACTCCCCGCCCTCGGGGAGCTTTCCGGTCCCGTCGATCGCGTCCGGATGATCACCGGTCAGCTTCGCCACGTAGAGCGTCCCGGCATCGAGCAGGGTCATGTTGTGCCGCACGGCAGCCCGGGAGTTCCCGTTCTGCATCTTCCTCGACGAAACGAACTTGTACATGTAGTCGAAACGCTCGTCGTCGCCGCTGTAGGCCACGACGGTGCCGTCCGCAGTGACGTGGATGGTGGCCGCTTCGTGCTTGAAGCGCCCGAGTGCCGTGTGCTTGACCGGCACCGACGTCGCGTCCCAGGGGTCGATCTCGACGATCCACCCGAATCGGTTGACCTCGTTGGGTTCTGCCGCGATGTCGAAGCGTGGGTCGAAGCGTTCCCACTTGCGTTCGGTTTCCGTGCCCTCGACTCCGTACCGGGCCAGACGCTCTGCGGTGACCGGGTCGGTCACGGTGTCCGCGTTGGCGAAATACTGGTCGAAGTTCTCCTCGCCGGAGAGCACGGTGCCCCAGGGGGTGACGCCGCCGGCGCAATTGTTCAGCGTGCCCGCGACCCGCGTGCCCGTCGGGTCGGCGGTGGTCTTCAGCAGATCACTGCCCGCGGCCGGACCGGTGACGAGGAACTCCGTGGTGCCGGTGATCCGTCGGTTGTACGGTCCGAATTCCGGTGTGAGGCGTCCTGTCCCGGATTCGCCCTTCACCTGGACCACGGACAGGCCGTGGTTCGCGATGCCGATACGTACCTGTTCCTCGGTGGGATCGTCCGCATCGTAACCGGCGAACATGAACGGCTCGGTCGTGTACTCGTGGCTGACGACGAGCAGATGGGTGTCGGGCGATCCGTCCACCGGGAGGAGGCCGGCGAAATCGTTGTTGAATCCGAACTGCTTCTCCTGTGCTGCCGCGGACTGGTTGCCGATGTCGAAGGTGGGTGCATCGGGTAGTACCGGATCGCCCCACCGGATCACGACCGCCTGCTCGTAGCCCTCCGGCACGGTGACCGCGTCGTCGGTGTTCGGCGCGACCGGGGAGAAGTTCGTGCCGTCGGGCACCGGCCCGAGATCACCGGATCCGGCTGCGGCACCGTCGCCCACCGGAGCTGCGGCCGAATCGTTTGCACAGGCGGTCAGAACGCCCCCTGCACCCACGGCGAGCACTGCCATGGCACCGCCCCGCAGAACCCCGCGCCGCGAGACGGCGGCTCGAACGATGTCGCCGAAGTATTCACTGCGCGAGGTGTTGGGAACGGCGTGCGCACAGGCGTCCCCGCACTTGTACTTGCACGTGATGTTCGAGCGCGACGATATGCCGTCATGCGTGACGAACAGGGGCAGGATCTTACGGGCCACGGCTATCTCCTCGGAATCGGTTCGACGCGGGAACCGTAGGAGCGTCAGACGAGTCGGACGGAACGAGAAGGTGAACACCCGATGAGCATTCGACTACCGTGAGAGGGCGGTCACAGAAAAAGTGCGAACATCAGCCCGGGGCGATGCGGTCGAGGTCCACGATCGGCCGGACGCCGGAACGTTCGTCGTCGAAGAACTCGTCGTCCGGCGGTTGCGCGCCCTCGTCCTCCACCTCACCGGGCCTGGCGTCGACGAACGGCACCACGCGGTCGGTGATTGCGTCGTTGTACGATTCGGGCGCCTGGATGGGATTGGCGTGCCCGGTGCGGTCGAGCTTCGACACCAGAAGTGTGCCATCGATGCCACCGGATTGGTCGACGAGAATCCGGTGACTGTACTCGACATCTACGACATTGTCGGCCAACGCATTCCGTGGTCGAAGGAACACCACGGCCGGCCGGATCTTGTCGTCACGTTCGTCGGCCAGTGCCTTCAGGTTGTCGATCGCACCGGATGCGACGATCGCCCGGAACTGCGACTCGATCAACCCGTTGCTGGCGGCGTCCGTCGAGAAGATCTTGTCGTGGAGCACTTCGACCGCGGCCTTCCGCAACTCCTCGGTGTCGATGCGGCGATACCATGTGTCGGAGGGCACGACGAAACGGTTCTTCCGAGCGGCGATCTCGACGAGCATCCGCATGCCGCGGCTCTCCCGCGCACCGGGTAGCCAACCGATCCAGCGCAACAGATCCTCACCGGCATCACGTGCGTCGGCCCGTACGGCGTGCAGGTCCAGCGGAGTGCAGTCCAGGATCACGCCGGTCACTTCCAGCGAGGTGTCCTGGTACAGATGCTGGGCGACCTCGAGCGCGATGATCCCGCCCATGCTGTGGCCGGTGAGCACGATGTTCTCTATGCCGGTCCACGCCGCCCGCTCCTGGATCAGACGGCTGACGACGGCGGTGTCGAGACCGCTGTTGTCGTATTCGACCGCCCACACCTGTCCCAGTTCGCGTAGTGCGGGCAGCGCCGTGGCAGTGTCGGTCGCGTCGAGGTTGCCGAGACCCACGAGGTCGACCACGGCCGTGTCGCGATCCTCCCGTGCCGCCGCGTCGTAGATCGGATGCAGCTGAGGTTGGGTGAGGGCGAGCCGCTCACGGACCGGCGCGACGTCCCATGCCCAGTACTGGGTGAACAGGGCGACGAGCGGGAGCGCCGCGACGGCCGTGCGTGCGAGGACTCGCCGGAGCCGGCCGAACCGGACCCAGTGATGGCCGGTGCGGGTGTCACGGAGACGCCGCCGCCGGCGACTGTCGTCCCAGTCGTCGGCGGTGCAGGGCGGAAGCGATGATGCGTTCGACATGCACCACCGATGGTACTGACGACGAAGATCAGCTGAGCCCTGTCAGCGGCGGTGCGGAGTTCTCGTCGCGCCACGCGATCGCTTCCCGCAGTTCGGTGAGGTCGTAGTCGGGGCCACCGACACCCACGGTGAACTGCGTGATTCCGAGATCGACGTAGGACGGTGCGGCCTCGGCGCCGGGCCACGAAGTGGACCGCTCGATGTCCTCGGGACGACGACCGGTCTCGGCGCAGCGCTGCGCGAGGATCCCGGACTTCTCGGCGTGCGTCTCCATCTCGCCGAAGCTGTGCCAGATGTCGGCGTACTTCGCGACCATCGGCAGCGTCTTCTTCGGGCCGCCGCCACCGATGAGGATGGGAATGTGCCGAGTGGGCTGCGGGTTCAGCTTGCCGAGGCGGTTCACGATACGGGGCATGTACTCGGCGAGCAGGTCGAGCCGGGAGCCCTTGGTGCCGAATTCGTAGCCGTACTCGTCGTAGTCCTTCTCGAACCAGCCCGAGCCGATACCCAGGATGAGACGGCCGCCGCTGATGTGGTCGACAGTGCGGGCCATGTCGGCGAGCAGATCGGGGTTGCGGTACCCGCCACCGGTGACGAGTGCGCCGATCTCCACCCGTTCGGTCTGCTCGGCCCATGCGCCGAGCATCGTCCAGCATTCGAAGTGGGCGCCGTCGGGATCGCCGTAGAGCGGGTAGAAATGGTCCCAGTTGAACACGATGTCCGCGCCGGCGTCCTCGGCGCGGAGCACGGTGTCGCGGATGACCCCGTAGTCGGGTTGCTGCTGGGGCTGGAGCTGAAGGCCGATACGAATAGGTCGCGTCATGGATCCCACGTTATGCGGATGATCGCGGTGACGCAGGTGGATCGGTTCGGAGGTCGGGGTCCGGCCTCATCCCGATCTGTGTCACGCCGGTCGGGCGCCGTCGAACAACGAACCGCGGATCAACAGGCCGATTGCGTGGTGCGTTGCTGCGTATTGCTCCGGGGTAGCTGTGGCCGCATGGTCGTACAGGCCGCGAAGCATCGAGAAGATCGCATCGGTGGTCCCGTTCGCGTCGGCGCCGGCGTGGAGTACGCCTTCGTTGCGAGCCTGCTCGACAATTCCGGCGACCACGTGCCGGAGTGACACGAAGATCAGGTCGCTGTCCTCGTCCAGTCGGAGATGGGCCGCACCTTCGCTTCGGAGGGCGCGGTCGAAGGCCACCGCGTACGGGTTCTCTCGCACCAGCGTCGCGCCCTCGTCGAGGACCGCCATCAGTTTGTCCAGGACACCGTCGACCCCGTCCGCGGCAGCAGCGAGTCGTGGGAGCGACACTTCGGCGATGTCAGCGAATGCTGCCCGGACGAGTTCTCCCTTGTTGGGGAAGTAGTGGTAGAGCGTGCCGCTGGTGATATCGGCTGTGCGCGCGATCTCACGGATGGTGGCACCGGAGTAACCCACCTCCGCAACGCAGCGCATGGTGGCGGTGAGGATGCGGCGGCGCGTCTCGTCGCTTCTGGCCCCTACGGGCCTGCCCAGCTGCGTCGACGTGGACGGCACGATACCTCCGAGTATCTGGTAGTCGCTGTCGAGCATGGCATGCATCGACCGCGGACGTCGGACGCAAGTAGGCGACCCATGTCGGAAACAAGGTTCTCTATTCGACATATCGCAATTCGAAATACCCGAGATGGGCCATTGACAGTCCTGAATGTGAGCTGCATCATATGGAACCAATCACGTGATTGATTTTGCTCCAGATCGACCGCAGCGCGTGCCGAGCGGATCCCGATCGGTGTCTTTGCGACGGTGTCTCCGCCAACTCGCGCCCGTACCCTGCCGGCTGCTTCACATCCGAGTCACAGCACTTCCGAGTCACAGCACTTCCGAGTCACAGCACTTCTGAATCCAGCACTGCGTTGCCCACGTGAACGGAGTACGAACATCATGACGTCCACACAACCCCGCACCGAGCGGGACCCTTCCGGATTGCCCGGAAGCTGGGTCGAGACCGCCGAAGGACTCGCCGATATCGAACCGGGCCGCTACAACATGAAGATCCCGACCGACCGCTACGTGTCGCCGGAGATCCACGAACGCGAACGCGAGGCCGTCTGGGAGAAGGTGTGGCAGGTCGTCGGTCGGGAATCGGACCTGCCCGCGGCCGGTGACTGGAAGGTCTTCACACTGTTCGACCAGTCGTACATCATCGTCCGCGGAAAGGACGACCGCATACGAGGTTTCGTCAACGCATGTAGGCACCGAGGGAATCCGCTGTGTGCCGGGAGCGGAAATTCCAAGCGCTTCCTGTGCCAGTACCACCTCTGGTCCTACGACCTGGACGGAACCCTTCGCGGAATCCTGCACGAAAAGGCCCTCGACCCCGTCGACAAGTCCGAGAACTCCCTGCTCCAGGTATCGGTCGACGTCTGCGCCGGCTTCATCTTCCTCAACCCGGATCCCGACGCCGAACCCCTCGCCGACTACCTCGGGGCGGAGGTGCTCGAGATGCTCGCACCGTATCGGCTCGACGAGATGATCACCGTGATGGACGTGCGTGAAGCGCTCGACTGTAACTGGAAGGTGGTAGTCGACGCCTTCTCGGAGGGTTACCACATCTCCGGAATCCACCCGGAGTTGTTGCGTGCGATCACTATCGAATCGGAAGCCAGTCGCTACCGGCTTCTGGATCGGCATTCGGTGGCCTGTTCACCGTTCGAGGTCGCCAACGTCGACAAGTACGGACCGCAGGAACAGGTCGACGGAATCCACGAACTTCCCGAGACCTTCCCCTCCCTCATGCGCGTACTTCCCAGATTCGACGAGCTCGTCGACGAATACCGGGTCGAGGGAGAACCTCTCGAGTTTCCCGAGAAAATCACCGCGCGGACGATCCTGCAGAAGGCAACGCGCGAGGTCCTGACCGAATCGGGGCTGGACGTCAGCGGACTCACCGACGCTCAGATGAGCGACAACCACGGCTGGGTCCTGTTCCCCAACTTCTTCATGACTGTTCGTGCCGGCGAAGCGACCGTCATCCTCGCGCAACCCGACCCGGGAGGTGACCCCAACCGCTGTGTCTGGCAGATCATCAGCCTGATGTGGCTTCCCGAGGAGATGAAGGACGCGCTTCGCGCCCAACCCCTCGAAGTGAAGGAACCCGGGGAGTTCAAGTATTTCCTCGCGCTGCAACAGGACTACGAACAGATGCCCCGGCAGCAGCGCGGTCTGCGCAACAAGCGACTCGACCACATGATGCTGGTATCCGAGGAGGTGGTTGTGGCCCATTTCCATTCGGTCCTCGACAGATACCTCGCCACATCCTCCCGCTCGTGACCCGGCGCCGTCCGCAACACCCACCCCAGCTCATGGAGATACGAATGGAACTGCGCGAAATCGCCGAGGTGATCGACGGTCACACAGGCCGTGCACGCACGGTACTCGAGTACGGTCTGATCACGAAGTCGCTGGTCGATCGTGCCAAGGAGCCCGGCTTCACCACCGAGAGCTGGGCACCGCTCGCCGAACTCGTCGCCACCGACGAATTCGTTCGGGTCGGCAACTTCAAGGAAGTGATGAACTGGACCGAGTACGTGGACTTCCTGACCAGTTGGGCCGCGGCTTCGCAGTGGGAAGGCCTCTTCAAGCGCGTTACGGAAACCGCTGACCTGGTGTTTCTCGAGCTCGAGGAGCGAAGCACCATAGGCGATTTCAGCAACGTCGTGAACTCTGTGTCGGTCTACGAGTTCGACGAGACGGACAAGATCCGCCGCATCGACGTCTACCTGCAGATGGCTCTGCCCGACAACGCCATGCTGGGTAGTTACGAAGACGTACGTATTTCGGAATGACCTCTCGGCGATCCGGCCTCTTTCCGGGGCCGATCCCGTCCCTCCCCCCATCCAGGAGAACATCGATGAACATCGACGAGCGCATCGCACACCACACTCGCATGGCGAAGGCCTACGGCAACGCGTATCTGCGTCAAGGTGTGCAGGACGGTGAAGAGTATGTCGACGAAAGTGGCCAGGATGCGTGGCGATTCGCCGACGACGCAATCTACACCTCCCCTTACTTCACGGGTGACGAGGTCATTCTGATGCGGGAGGCTCTCGCCGACACCGGCCGCGCGGCCACAATGGAAGCCAAGGCGTATTCCCTCACCTTTCCCGACTGGAAGCCGGCCGACTTCAAATACTGGCCGGCCGCAAACGGTCTGGTGATGAAGACACGATGGCAAGGCACCGCCACCGATGGAACCACCATGGGTTTCTATTCCTACAGTTTCATCGAGACGAACGATCTCGGTGAGATCACCCGCTGGGAAACACATGTCAACGACGAGTACGGTCCGTTTCTCGATGTCGCGATCGGCAGGAGTGGACCGTTCCACGGCAACGCCGAGTACCTCGACGCACTCACCGCATGTCTCGAGCGAGCCGGGGTCACCGTCTGACTTCGCCAGGATGCGAAGGTCACCTACCTCGTCGTACGAAAGGACATCTCCGACATGGAGTCCGTAGCAATCACTCCGCTCTTCGGTACGGAGTTCAGAGGAATCGACAACCTCGACGACGAGATCGTCGTCGCCCGGATCGCCGAGGCGCTGCGATGGCGCGGAGTCGTTCTCATCCGCGGGGCGAACCTCGACAACGAGACGCAGATCGCGTTCAGCCGTCGTTTCGGCGAACTCGTCAAACCGCTGCCGAACGAGGAGATCATGACGGTCTCGCTCGATCCGACGAAAACGGTTGCCGCCGAGTACCTCGAGGGAACGTTCAGCTGGCACATCGACGACACGACCAACGACATCCCGGCCAAGGCCACCACCCTCACCGCACGGCAGGTGGCGGAGGAGGGTGGCGGTACAGAGTTCGCGAGTACCTACGCGGCCTACGAAAATCTGCCGGAGCACGAGAAGAAGCGCTACGAGGGGCTCCGTGTGGTCCATTCTTTCGAGGCCGCGCAGAGGACGGTCTATCCGGACCCCACCGACGAGCAGGTTGCGTTCTGGCGCACCCTGCCGAAGCGCGAGTCGTCACTGGTGTGGAAGCGGCGTGACGGCCGGCGCTCGCTCGTGGTCGGCGCTACCGCCGACCATATCGTCGGCATGGATCCCGACGAAAGTCGTACGTTGCTCGACGACCTGTTGACCTGGACCACGCAGAAGCAGTTCTCCTACCTTCACGAATGGGAGGTCGGTGACTTCGTCATGTGGGACAACACCGGCATGCTGCACCGCGCACAGAGATACGACTCCGACTCTCCGAGACTGATGCAACGCACCACGATCGTCGGCGACGAGGCCTGGTCGTGAGGACTGCTGTCGTCACCGGAGGGGGATCCGGGATAGGGCAGGCGGTCGCCGAGCGACTGCGTAAGGACGGTCATCAGGTCGCCGTGTTCGATATCCGGCCCTCCGGAGGCGAGCTCGAGTTCGCCGTCGACGTCACCGACCGCGCGCAGATCGACGACGCGGTCGCGCAGGTACACGACCGGCTCGGCCCGGTGACCATCCTTGTCAACGGGGCCGGGGTCGAGGTCTACAGGCGGTTCCTCAACTTGTCCTTCGAGGACTGGAATCGCGCGATCGACGTCAATCTGCACGGTGTCTTCCACTGCACCCAGGCGATACTGCCGGACATGCTCGATGCGGGCTGGGGGCGCATCGTCAACATCTCTTCGTCCAGTACCCATTCGGGGCAACCGTTCATGTCCGCCTACGTCGCCGCCAAGACGGGGGTCAACGGACTCGCGAAATCGCTCGCACTCGAGTACGGACCGTCCGGCGTCACCGTCAACGCGGTGCCTCCGGGCTTCGTCGATACCCCGATGTTGCGCCGGGCAGAAGGTAAGGGCCTGCTCGGCGGCACCATCGACGAACATATCCAGAGAACACCGGTCCGCAGAGCGGGCCGCCCCGAGGACATCGCGGCGGCATGCTCATTTCTCACCTCGGACGAGGCCGGTTACATCACCGGCCAGATTCTCGGCGTGAACGGCGGCCGAAATACCTGAGACCTCGTGCTCCCACACGACCGGCCTCGCCGGAGCCCGGCGGGGGTCGGTCGTCATGTCTCGTCGTCCCCTTCGGAGACTTTCGCCGCACCAGGGGATCCGGAGGTGGTCAGGCGGTCCGGCGTCAGCGTCTCGAATCGGCGGGTGAGCTCGTGCAGGAACGATTCCAGAATGAGATCGAAACTGTCCGAGTCGATCTCGGCAGCGTACTCGCGGAGCCGATGCGCCTGCGACAGATGCGGATAGCGCTCGTTGTAGGTGTCGATGTGATCGTCGAATCCCCCCGCGAACGACGTGATCGCGGAGCCGATGACGATGTACTTGATCGAGGCGCCGATCATCGTCGCGAACCGTGGTGGCCAGCCGGCGCGCGTGAGACCGCCGTGGATGGCGTCGGACGCCTGGAGGGAGACGGGCCGGGTGCCGGGGCTCGCGGCGAGAAAGGGAACCATGTTCGGGTGCGCGGCGAGCGCGTCCCGGTAGGTGCGGGCCCAGCGGCGTAGTGCTTCCTGCCAGTCGTCGCCGGCGAACGCGCTGACGTCGACCGATTCGCCGATGGCGTCGGCGATGTCGTCGAGCAGTTGTTCCTTGGTGGCGTAGTGGCTGTAGAGCGACGGGGCGCGCACACCGAGTTCGGCGGCGATCCGGCGCATCGATACGGCATCGAGGCCGTGTTCGTCCACGAGTCGCAGCGTGACGTCGCGGATGAGTTCACGGCTGAGCAGAGGCGTGCGTGGGCGCGCCATCCGTGGTCCTCCTTCCGGGCCGGCCTGGACGAGCTAACAATGTAAGGTTAGTTTGGAATCGCGAGAAGCGCTACGGCGCCGGCATCCCTGGAAGGTCTCTCCATGAACCTGAAGCTCACCGAGGAGGAGCGCGCGTTCCGCGACGAGCTGCGCACCTTCTTCACCACCGAGATCCCCGCCGACGTGCGCGCGAAGACCGCGTCCGGCACCCCGCTGGGCAAGGACGACTACGTCGCTGTCCAGCGCATCCTGCATTCACGGGGACTCGCCGTCCCCAACTGGCCCGTCGAGTGGGGCGGCCAGGACTGGACGCCGATGCAACGCAACATCTGGCTCAGCGAGCTGCAGCTCGCGTCGGTACCCGACCCGTTGCCCTTCAACGCGTCGATGATCGGCCCGGTCATCGCCCAGTTCGGTTCGCAGGAGATGAAGGAACGCTTCCTTCCCGCCACCGCGAACCTCGACATCTGGTGGTGCCAGGGCTTCTCCGAGCCCGAGGCCGGTTCCGACCTCGCCTCCCTCAAGACCCGCGCCGTCCGCGACGGTGACGACTACATCGTCAACGGGCAGAAGACGTGGACGACGCTCGCGCAGCACGCCGACTGGATCTTCTGCCTCGTGCGTACCGATCCGAACGCGAAGAAGCAGGCCGGCATCTCGATGCTGCTCTTCCCGATGGACACCCCTGGTGTCACCCGTCGTCCGATCAAGCTGATCGACGGAGGTTACGAGGTCAACGAGGTCTTCTTCGAGGACGTGCGGGTTCCCGCCGAGAACCTCGTCGGCGAGGAGAACACCGGCTGGACGCAGGCGAAGTTCCTGCTCGGCAACGAGCGCACCGGCATCGCCCGGGTCGGTGCCACCAAGGTCAAGCTCGCGCGGGCGAAGTCCTTCGCGGCCGAGACCCGCCTCGGCAGCGGATCGCTGCTCGACGACCCGATCTTCGCGGCACGCCTGGCCGAACTCGAGAACGAACTGCTCGCTCTCGAGCTCACCCAGTTGCGCGTCGTCGCCGGCTCCGCCGACGGCAAGCCCAACCCGGCGTCGTCGCTGCTCAAGATGCGCGGTTCCGAGCTGCAGCAGGCTGCGACCGAGCTGCTCGTCGACATCGCCGGTCCTGATTCGCTGCCCGCCGGTGAGGCCGATATCGACTCGCCCGACTGGGCGCGGCTCACGACGCCGACCTACCTCAACAACCGCAAGGTCACCATCTACGGTGGATCGAACGAGGTCCAGCGTTCGATCATCGCTTCTTCGATTCTCGGACTGTGAGGCCCCGGACATGAATTTCGAACTCGACACCGAACAGGACATGCTCCGCGCGACCGTCCGCGACCTGCTCTCGGGCGCGTACGACGTCGAGTCGCGCAACCGGGTAGCCGAGAGCGACCTGGGATGGAACCGCGACGTGTGGAAGCAGCTCGCCGAACTCGGCGTGCTCGGCCTGCCCTTCGCGGAGGAGCACGGCGGTATGGGAGCCGGACCGGTGGAGGTCATGGCCGTCATGACCGAGATCGGTCGTGCCCTCGCACCCGAGCCCGTCCTCGACTGCGTCTACCTCCCAGGCCGGCTCGTCGCCGAGGTCGGCACCGACGCGCAGCGCTCCGACATCATCCCGCGACTGTCCGAGGGCACCGCGCTCCTCGCGTTCGCACACGACGAGCCGGGCAGCCGCTGGCCGCACACCGAGGTGGCCACCACCGCAGCGCGCGACGGCGACTCCTGGACGTTGTCCGGACGCAAGAACCCTGTGCTGCACGGTGATTGCGCCGACACACTGATCGTCTCCGCGAAGCTCCCGGAGGGCGGCATCGGCCTGTTCGTCGTCGACGCAGGAGCCGACGGTCTCACCCGCACGCCGTACCGCACCCACGACGAGCGTCGCGGTGCGCAGGTGGTGCTCGAGAACGTCGCGGCCACCTCGCTCGGCGAGGGGGCCGACGCGTCGACGGCGATCATCACAGCGCAGGTGCACGCGCAGGCGGCGCTGTGTGCCGAGACGGTCGGTGCACTCGACTCCTCGGTGCAGCTGACGACGAGCTACCTCAAGCAGCGCAAGCAGTTCGGTGTGCCGCTGTCGATGTTCCAGGCACTCACCCACCGTGCAGCCGACATGTACGTGCTGTACGAGCTGGCGTCGAGCATGAGCCTGTATGCGACGATGGCGCTCGCCGACGGCATCGTCGACCCGACCATCGCGTCGCGTGCCAAGCTGCAGGTCGGTCGGTCCGCACGCAAGATCGGCCAGGAGTCGGTGCAGATGCACGGCGGTATCGGCGTCACCGCCGAGCACTCCATCGGCCACTACCTGAGTCGCCTGACCGCGATCGAGCACACCCTCGGCACCATGGACGATCACCTTCGGGTGCTCGCCGGCGGTGTGAAGGACTACGAACTCGTGGAGATCGCCGGAATGTGACCGCTCGGGCTCACTCCCGGGGCAGCAGTGTCCCCAGCGGACCGAGATCGATATTGAGATCCTCGGGGGTGAGCCCGAAATGGTCGCGCAGCTCCGCCATGCGCTGCTCGAGCAGCATCAGCGTCGTTCCGAGGCGCTCGATCTGCTCATCGGTGAGATCCCCTGCGTCCACGCGGTGCAGTGCCTGGCGCTCCATGAGTTGCCGGAGCAGTTCGACCAGTGTGAGCACCAGGGTCACCAGGCCCCGTTCCACGGATTCGGGATCGGCGTCGATACGTGACGGGAAGCTCGCGGATTCGCTCACGTGCCCTCCCTCGCCCCTCGGGGCACCGGGGCGTCGATTCCCGGAACGGACAGGGTGCTGATCGACGAGATCAGTGCGCGCAACGAGATCCGCACGAGATCGATGTCAGCGATCGACAATGTGATGTCGCCGGTGATGACCACTCCCCCGGACAGCACTCGATCCAGCAGATCGATCAGTGCGATCCGCCGCTCCTCGTCCACCGACCCGTCGGCATACCTCACGGTGATATCCGTTCTGCTCCGGCGAACGAATAGGGGGGCCACGGGCCACTCATCTCGAGACGTATTCCCGGAAACCGCGACCCGAGTTCCTCTACTACGGAGCGGAATTCGTCGGCCCGATCGTCGTCGACGAGATACGTCCCGTTGAGCAGCATCCATTCGTGGCTTCCGCTCAGCGCCGGATCGGTCGGTGCGCCACGGCGGCCCGCCGCGGATGTCCGCAGCAGCCGATCGTGGATCTCGTCCGCACGCGCGGCAGCGTCGCGTTCCACGCTCTCCTGCGCGGCCAGTTGGGCGCGGCGTCGGAGCAGATAGGCCGTGCCGCTTCCGGAACCTGCTTTGCCCGCGTCGGATTCGGCAACGGCCGCGGTCAGCGTCTTTCGGTCCGCGAACGCCTTGACACCCCACTCGGTGCGTCCCGTGACGAGGGTGAGCGCCGACGAGAACTGCTCCCTGTGCTCGGCCAGGAGGGCGCGCACTCGTGCGTCGTCGAGACATACGGTCGCGAGTCGGAGCGGTACGACCGATACGTGCCGCGCCAGATCGGCGACAACCGAATCATGGGCACGCGCCACCTTTTCCAGCCAGTCCAGGTCCTCCAGATTGCGGGCCAGCGCGGCCTCGCCGAAGTCGTCCAGAGGTACCGTCCCGACCACGGCGGTCAATCCCCCTTCGTGCACCGTGCGGACCTGTTCGCCGGCCACACCGGAGGCGGCCTCGGTCTCGTCACCGGCGAGCGTTCCGTCGGTCACGGCGTACATCCACACGCCGGTCGTATCAGTCACGGTCCTCCTCGTCCACGATCTCCGCCGGTTCCGCTTCCGTGGCCGCCTCGAGCGCGGCCAGCCGCTCGCGCAGTTGCCGGTTCTCCAACTCGAGTTCCGCCCGGCTCGAATCGACCTCGGGTGTGCGTGGTTTGCTCGTCAACCACGGATCGCTCTCCCACCAGTCGATTCCGACGGCCTTGGCCGTCTCGAGCGAGGCGATGACGAGGCGGAGTTTGATGGTGAGTAGCTCGATGTCGAGCAGGTTCACCTGGATGTCGCCGGCGATCACCAATCCCTTGTCGAGGACTCTTTCGAGGATGTCGCCGAGATTGGTCGATCGTCCGCCGCCCCCGTAGGGTTGCGGCGACGACGTGCCGCCTCCACCCACGACCGTCATGTCCCGGCCCTCGCGCCGATATCGCTGCTCCCGCGTCCGTAGCGCCGGGTTCGCCGATACGCGAGCAGCTCACCGTCCAGATCGATCTCCACCTCGTAGAGCGCGAGCATGTCGGCCGACGAGGGTATCCGCCTGTCCTCCACGACTTCCACCTCGACGACCCATCCGTCCTCGGTGGGTTCTATGGAGGTGACACCCTGAGCTTCCTTCGAGGTCAGCTCCTTCAGGTGGGTGAGGGCCGCCGATGCGGCCTCGGCCGCCGAGATCGCGGGCGGACCGGTATCTCTCGCCACGGAATCACCCCTTTCCCTCGCCGGGAGCGGATCCACCGCGGGAGATCATCCGGTTGAGCACGGCCTGCTGCGCCTCGTCCTTCTCCTCGGGCGTCAGTTCGCCGGCTTCCGCCGCCTCCTCGATCTGCTCGAGTTCGCGTCGTACGTTGGCCGGATCGTGCAGCTGCTGTTCGACCTGCTCCTGGATGATCTCTCCGAGCCACATCACGCCCTTCACCGGAGCGAGAGGCAACGTGAACAGGGATGACAACAGTCCCATGCGTCACCCCTCCTCTCCCGGCTCCGATTTCGCCACGAAGTCGTAGGCCGCCATCGGTCCGATCAACGAGATGTCCACTCGGCCTTCCCATTCCTGTCCCAGCTCTCGGAGAATCCGCTCGAGTTCGTCCTGCCGCTCGAGCTCGACGAGGATGGCGATGTGGACTGCGTCCTGCTCGTGCGTGGGTTGCCGTTCGTTGACCATCGGGTCGAGAGAGGACAAAGCCTCGACCGTGCGACGCGTGTCCTCGTTCCGCTTGGCTTCGATCGTCGCGTTGATGATCTCCCCGAGTGCCATCCGGGCCTCGCGGGTTGCATCCTCGGACTGTCCCCGGATCTGTTCCCGCAACTGTGCGGCGTCGGAGTTCTCTTCGAGAATCTCCTGGAGGATCGACCTCTCGTCGTACCGCCCCTTCACGACGAACTGGGCGAGACCCTCGAGTTGCTCCAACGCCGAGGCGAGTTCGTCCTCGTGCCCCTCGAGCAACTCCTCGGCCACCGCATCTCGGTCGGTGAGGACAGCACCGAATCTGAGCGGCAGGACCGGTGCGACGGCCACGGTCCCGTCGAGCAGTGCGGCATGTGCCTTGAGGTCATCCGGTGTGCCCAGTGCCCGGTCGGTCGGAATCTCGCTCACCAGAGCGGCGATACCTCCGGAGCGGACGACCGAGATCTGCGCGGGTGGATTGCCCACGCCCTCCGCGTGATCTTCCGGTTCCACATCCGACGGCACGATTCCGTACACGTATATCGCAGTGGTCGTGACGGTTTCGTCGTTGCCATCCTGATCGGATCGTTCGGTCTGTTCGGTGGACATCAATCATCACCCCTGCGTGATCGCCGAGCAGGCTGCCGTTGTTCCTGCACGTCCCCGAGAAACTCGCTGACCTTCTCCCCCGCAGCCTCGAGTGCTCCCTTCGTCTTGTGTTTCGATCCGCCCGACGTGATGTCGCCGACGAGATCCGGCAGACCTTTCGGCTCGTTGTCGGAGATCTCCAGCCGGTTGACCGCTTCCGCGAACCGCAGATATGTGTCGACACTGGCGACGACGACGCGGGCGTCGATGGTGAGCAGTTCGATACCGACGAGTGAGACTCGCACGAATGCGTCGATGACGAGTCCCTTGTCCAGGATCGTGTCGATGACGTCGGCGAGGCCGGACGAGTTGGGGCGGGCCATGCCACCCCCGCCGCCGCCTCCTGCAGGTTGGATGGTCATGAGCGGGATCCTCTCGAGCGTGCCGAACGCGTACCGGTGGACTTCGTCGCCCGGGCACGTTTGGCGGGAGCACGTTTCCGAGGCGGCTCGGGTTCGTCCTCTTCTTCGTCGGGCTCTTCGTCGGTCGCCTCGTCCTCCTCATCGGGATATTCGTCCTCGAGGTCCTCCTCGTCCTCCTCCTCGTCCCGGAGGTCCTCGTCGTCCGGTGACTCCTCGTCCTCTTCCTCGCCTTCACCCTCCTCGAAATCTTCGTCCTCGTCGCGCATTCCGTCCTCGTCGCCGGAGGTGTCGGCGTCCTCTTCTTCACCGGTTCCGGCGGTGTCCTCCTCGGTGTCCTCGCCGAAGTCCTCCTCGGTGTCCTCGCCGGTCTCCTCCTGTTCCCGTTCCTCTTCCTCTCTGCGTGCCGTCTCGTCGTCCTTGACGACTTCGCTGTCGCGAATCTCTCCGTGCCAGCCCATGATGTCGTCGGGATGCAGCACGGCTTCGGTCATGACGTGGCGCCGGAAGTGCTTCAGTTCCAGGCGGGACCGGCGACCCACCGCCCGCCACAGGTTCGCGGTGCGCTCGAACAGGCCCCTTGGGTGATACTCGAGCACCAGGAGGATCCGGGTGAGATCCGGTGTGAGTTCGTGGAAGGTCACCGCGCCGTCGATGTAACCCTTGCCGCCCTTGGAACGCCACACGATCCGTTCGAACGGCACCTGCTCGAGGATTGTGGATTCCCAGTTGCGACGCGACCAGAAGACCTTGCCGGTCCATTGGAGTTTCTCGTCCTGGACCTGTTCGACCTGTTCGACCTTCTTCATGAACTTCGGCCAGTCGGCGAACTGGGTCCACAGATCGTAGGCGAGGTCGATCGGCACTCCCACGTCGATGCTCTCGACGATGTTGGTGAGCTTGAGCTTCTTGCCGCCCCCGCCCTTGCCTCCGCCCCCGCCGGTGACGGCCTCCTTCACGTCCTGGAACTTGTCCTTCGCGGTGTTCTTCAGGTTCTCGAACCCCGAACTCGCCGCCGCCTTCAGCGGCGAATCGCCCTGAGCAAGCTTGTCGACACCCGTCAGCGCACTGGCCAGATTTCCGCCCTTGCCCTCGGAGTAATCCTGTAATCGTCCCGCCGTGCCGGTGACCCTGTCCGACAGACTCGACAACGCATTCTGCGCGACGGTTCCCGCGAGGCCCTGCAACGATTGCTGCAGACCACCGGTCAGTCCGCCCGTGGCCTTCCCCGCCGTGTCCGTGGCGGTGCGGCCGGCCTTACCGGCGGTATCGGTCGCGGTCTTCCCGGCCTTGCCTACCGCGTCGGTGATTCCGCCGGACACATCACTCAACCTGGCCATCGCTCTCACCGCTTCGTTCGACGTACGGGCGCACGACCGGAGGACGACGCACTGCTACGCGCTGCGCGTTTGCGCGGCTTGGGGGTGGCCTCTTCCGAATCGTCCGACTCTTCGCTGTCGGATGTCTTCTTACTGCGAGAGGCCCGCGGACGGGATGTGGCGCGGCGCCGCGGAGCGGGGCGCTCGGGTTCCGATTCCTCCTCGTCGCCCGAATCCTCCGCATCCTCCGCGCCCGAGTCCTCCTCGTCGGCACCCTCTTCGTCCGTCTCGTCGTAATCCGGTTCCTCGTCGCGAGTTCTGCTGCGGCGACTCCTGCCGCCGCGACTTTCTTCCCCATCGCGTGATTCGTCGTATTCGTCTTCGTATTCCGCGTCCTCGGGTTCCTCGTCCGCTCCGCCCCCGGCGCCGCTGGAGCGCGCCTGCAGACGCTCGTTGAGGGCATCGATGCGGTGGCTGGCCGCGGTCACGGCTGCGGCACGCGCGGCGTGCATGAGTTCTCCGCGAACGGATTCGGTGATCTTGTTGATCTCGGGAGACGAACCGAGCATCGAGGCGCTTCGCTGCAGGAGTTCCTGCGGGTTGCTGGGTAGTTTGCCGGTGACTCCGGCACCAGCGAGCATCATGGCCAACCGCATCTTCTTGGTTCGGCCCAGGAAATATCCGATGCCCACACCGAGGGCGACTCGTGCTCCGGGTTTCATCACCGTTCTCCTTCATCTGCCGCGCGTCGTGTAGGCGTGCTCGGAAGGTGGCCGGAAGGTCTCGGTACGGTACGCAGCCGACGCGTGTATTTATGTGATGCAAACCACAGTACGTCACTCGGGACCGTGATTCGCACGCTTCACCGCCATGTGGATCCGGGCAGGTGACGAGGGCCGGTAAAGTACCAATCAGTATGTTCTGCAGCAGGATACGACTGTTGCTACATATTCGGCTCGCGCAGTGTGCTGTTCCAAAAGAACAGTTCTCGTACCGGCAATGAATTCGGAAACGGGATCTATCGGCCCGGCCCGGCCGGAGCGGTGATTCCCGTGGCCTGTAACGCGAATGCCGCTTCCGGGCCGATGATTTCGCCGACGAGGGTGAGGAAGCGGTCGACGAAGGCCGGACCGTGGGCGCCCTCGGTGGCGTCGTCCGGATCCTGTGGATCGAGATGGTGCGCGAGTTCGTGCAGCACGACCATCTCGCGGAACGCCCACGCGGTGTTCACGCGGTGCTCGGGAAGGGCGATCGTCGCGCAATCGCGTTCGTAGTGCGCCGCCGCGTTGCCGGCCCGGGCCCGCACGCGCACGGGCACGGCGGCGCGCTCCCACCGCATGCGCACCCAGTCGAGGCCGAGCACGGCATCGATGTAGTCCTGGACCGAGGCGATGGAGGCGAATCGTCTCTCGACCGGAAGTGTGACGTGGGAGCCGGCGATCTCGACGGTCCTCAGGCCTCGTTCGTCGGCGCGATCGAGCATCTTTCGTACGATCGACTCCGATTCGTACACAGCGGTTCTGCGGGTATCGCGCACCTTGGTCACCGTTCCAGTTTCCTCGAAGCCGACGGCAGTTCGGGTGCCGTTCCCAGTCGTGCCGCCCGTCCGGCGCGGTCGCCCGCGCGCTGAGCGTCGGCCGAGCGCGCCGACGGTGCCCGGTTGCCCCGCCAACTGCCCCGCGCCTGCGACGTGCTGCTGTAGAAGTCGTGGAGTTCCAGACTCTTCCCACGCAACACCAACGCCGTGCCCGGCGCGGATGTTTCCGCCTCGCGTTCGATCTCCTGCTTCGCCTCGGTCAGCCTGGCGCCGATCCGGGCAGCGAACGCCGACTGGAAGTTCAGCCGGGCGGTCACCGCGGCAACGGGTTTGCGCACGCGTGTGCGCACACGTCGGCCGCCGCGCTCCTCGACGACGGTGCGCACCGTGCTCTCCGCCCGGTAGGTGCCCTCACGCAGATACGCGTCGGACGCCCGGACCATCTGCACCAGGAGGGAGGAGTACAGGGCCTCGCAGACGTCGATGTCGTCGGCGAAGCCGTAGGCGTAGATGACAGTGGAGTTCGCGGTGATGTCGCACTGCACATCGTTGGCCGCGGCGATCGCGATGAACAACTGTGCGTAGGTACGCAGTCCCTTCTTACCCGTCTCACCGATGGTGATCAGTCGCTGGACGGGGGTTGCACGGCGTTCCTTCGCCGCGGTGTGGCTGCGCGCGACCGCCAGATCGATCGAGGCGGACGTCGCGAGTCGCTGTGCTGCGGCGAGGAAGGCGTCGGCCTCGTGAGGGTTGTCGGTGGACTCCGCCTGGCGGAGCAACCCGCCGATACGGCTCAACATCTTGTCCGAACTCACCCAGCGAGCGTAGAGCCTGGCACCGACTCCGCCCACGAGACCGGGAACACGGGCGAAATTCCTGCGAAACCACCCATGACCGACCAAGATCGTGCAGATGGACTCTGCGGTCGATTTCGTCACCGATGTCAACGACACCTTCTGGTACGCGGTGATCGCACTGCTCGTCGGCTCCGGCCTGTACTACACGGTGCGCTCACGGTTCATCCAGATTCGCCTCGTGCCGGACATGGTGCGCTCCGTGGCCGAGAAACCGACGACGATGCCCGACGGTGAGAAGGGAATCTCGCCCTTCCGGGCGTTCTCGGTGTCTGCGGCCTCGCGTGTGGGCACCGGCAACGTGGCGGGTGTCGCGATCGCCATCAGCCTCGGCGGACCGGGCGCGGTGTTCTGGATGTGGGCGATGGCGTTGATCGGCGCGGCCACCGCATTCCTCGAGTCCACCCTCGCCCAGTTGTACAAGGTGCGCGACAAGGATTCCTTCCGCGGCGGGCCCGCCTACTACATGCAGTACGGGCTCGGGAAGCGATGGATGGGCATGATCTTCGCGGTGATCATCACGATCACCTACGGCTTCGTGTTCAACGCGGTGCAGACCAATTCCATCGTCGATGCGGTGTCGAGTTCCGTGGGAGAGAAGTCCATGGGGTTGCAGGTGGGTGTCGGTCTCGTCGTCGCGGTCCTCGTGGCCGTGGTGATCTTCGGCGGAATCCGCCGCATCTCCGGGGTGTCGCAGGTGCTGGTGCCGATCCTGGCGATCGCCTATCTCGTGATCGGCGTCATCGTCGTGATCCTCAACATCGGAGAGGTTCCCGCGATGTTCCGGTTGATCGTCGAGAACGCGTTCGGTCTCGAGGAGATCGTCGGTGGAGGCTTCGCCGCAGCCTTCATGAACGGCATCCGCCGCGGGTTGTTCTCCAACGAGGCGGGCATGGGTTCGGCGCCGAATGCCGGTGCCACCGCAGCTGTTTCGCACCCGGTGAAGCAGGGTCTGGTCCAGAGCCTCGGTGTCTACTTCGACACCCTGCTCGTGTGTTCGATCACCGCGTTCATCATCCTGCTGTCCGATCCCGAGTTCGGCAGCGGTCTCGAGGGCGCGGCCCTGACGCAGAACGCGCTCGCCCTGCAACTCGGCGACTGGACGGTCCACTTCCTCGCGGTGCTGATCTTCTTCCTCGCGTTCACCTCGGTGATCGGCAACTACTACTACAGCGAATCCAACATGGAGTTCCTCACCGGATCGCGCCGCATCCTCCCCTATCTCCGGTCGGCGGTCGTGGTGTGCGTCTTCCTCGGGGCCATCGGATCGCTCCCCCTCGTGTGGGCACTGGCCGACCTCGCCATGGGGATCATGGCCACCGTGAACCTCATCGCGCTGATCCCGCTGTCGGGTATCGCGTACGCGCTGTTCCACCACTACTCCGCGCAGCGCAAGCAGGGACGCGACCCGGTCTTCCACGCGGGCGACGTACCCGGGGTGCGCGGAATCCAGGTGTGGACGGACGAGGACCTCGCGCCGGTCGACCGTGATGCGGGCAGAACACGGTAGATTCCCCTACCGCACGAGCGTGTTCCGCTTCGGAAAGGATCTGCGAGATGGCGTCGGTGACCTTCGACAAGGCCACATGCCTGTTCCCCGGCTCGAGTACGCCCGCGGTCGACGCGCTCGACCTCGAGATCGAGGACGGTGAGTTCCTCGTCCTGGTCGGGCCGTCGGGCTGCGGCAAGTCGACCTCGCTGCGCATGCTCGCCGGCCTCGAGGAGGTGCACAGCGGGCGCATCCTCATCGGCGACAACGACGTCACCGGGCAGGATCCGAAGGAACGCGACATCGCGATGGTGTTCCAGAACTACGCGCTGTACCCGCACATGTCGGTCGCCGAGAACATGGGCTTCGCGCTCAAGCTCGCCAAGACGCCCAAGAACGAGATCCGCGAGCGGGTCGTCGAGGTCGCGAAGATGCTCGACCTCGAGCAGTTCCTCGACCGCAAGCCCAAGGCGCTGTCCGGTGGTCAGCGTCAGCGCGTGGCGATGGGTCGTGCCATCGTCCGCCAGCCGCAGGTCTTCCTCATGGACGAACCGCTGTCGAACCTCGACGCCAAGCTCCGCGTCCAGACCCGCACGCAGATCGCGCAGCTGCAGCGCCGGCTCGGCACCACCACCGTCTACGTCACCCACGACCAGGTCGAGGCCAAGACGATGGGCGATCGCGTCGCGGTGCTCGAGAAGGGCATCCTGCAGCAGTGCGCGTCACCGCGCGTGCTCTACAACAAGCCCGCGAACGTCTTCGTCGCCGGTTTCATGGGCTCGCCCGCCATGAACCTCTTCCGCCTCCCCGTGTTCGACCGTGGCGCGCTGCTCGGCGACACGCACGTCCCGATCCCGCGCGACGTGGTCGGACAGGTCACCGAGAAGGAGGTCGTGCTCGGCATCCGCCCCGAACACCTCGAGATCTCGAACGAGGGTCTGGCCATGGACGTCGACGTCGTCGAGGAACTCGGCTCGGAGGCCTATGTCTACGGCCGGGCCGACGTCGGCGGAATCGTGCAGCAGATCGTCGCGCGCAGCGACTGGCGTAATCCCCCACAGAAGGGCGACCGGCTGTACCTGCGCTTCGACCCCGAGCAGGTACACGTCTTCGGAACGTCGGACGGGAAGCGGATCGGCTGATCACCGCTCCGGAATCGGTCGATGGAGTCGACACTCGACCGATTCAGGATGGGCGGAATGCCGACTTTTACCGGTGGTGCGTGCCACAGTAGTGGCCGGTGTCGGTGCACCTGGGTCACCGACGTGTGTTTTTCGACCTCGAAATGGGGAGTTGTTGATGGTTCTGAATACGAAGGCGATGCGGAGGGCTGCGATCGCCGCAACGGCCGCGACCGCGCTCGTTCTCGCCGGTTGCTCGTCGGACAACGGTGGCGACGACACCTCGACCGGCGGCGAGGGCACCGCTGCTTCCGGTGAGGGCCGCGGCCCGATCACGATCGTCGAGGGGCAGGATCCCCTGAACACGGCGCTCGAGAGCATCATCGCCGACTGGAACGCCGAGCATCCCGACGAGCAGGTGACGTTCAAGCCGCTCGCCAAGGAGGCCAACGACCAGTACGCCGACATCGCCCAGCGGATGCAGGCCAAGAGCGACGAGTACGACCTCATCGCCGTCGACGTCACCAACACGGCGGAGTTCGCTGCGAACGGCTGGCTGCTCCCCCTCGAGGACGACCTGGCGATCGACACCGAGGGCGTGCTGCCCGCCACCGTCGAGTCGGGCACCTACAACGGCACCCTGTACGCCGCGCCGAAGAACACCAACGGCGCGTTCCTCTACTACCGCACCGATCTTGTCGACCAGGCACCCGCGACCTGGGACGACCTGAAGGCCGAGTGCCCGAAGGCCGAGGAGGCGGGCATCGCCTGCTACATCGGTCAGTTCAAGAACTACGAGGGCCTGACGGTCAACGTCACCGAGATCGTCAATGCCTTCGGCGGCTCCTTCGTCTCCGAGGACGGCCTGACCCCGGCCGTCGACGACAAGACGGCCGAGGGCCTGCAGTTCATCGTCGACAACTTCGAGGACGGCATCATTCCGGCCGCCGCCCAGACCTACACCGAGGGTGAGTCGCAGACCGCCTTCGGTAACGGTGAGGCGCTGTTCCTGCGCACGTGGCCCGGCTTCTACACCGACGGTGAGACGTCGTCGGTCGCCGGTAACTACGGCATCGCCGTCCTGCCCGGCGTCGACGGCCCCGGCGTCTCGACGCTCGGGGGGTACAACGTCGGCATCAGCGCGTTCTCGGATGCTCCCGCCACCGCGCGCGACTTCCTCGAATTCATGCAGACCCGCCAGTCGCAGATGTACTACGCGGAGGCGGGTGGCGCCCCGGTTCTCGCCGAGGTCTACGACGACGCGTCGATCCTCGAGCAGTACCCCTACTTCTCGACGCTGAAGGAAGCCCTCGAGGCGGCCGAGCCGCGTCCGGCGTCGCCGTACTACTCGGCCGTGTCGAAGGCGATCGCCGACAACGCCTACGCTGCGATCCGTGGCGAGAAGACCGTCCAGCAGGCGCTGGACGACACCGAGGCCGGCATCGAGACCGCCGGCAACTGATGCTCTAGGAGCAGTACATGGCTGACCCGCAGGTCGACAATCCCGCGGATCCGCCACACGCCTCCGCGGTCGGGACCGTGTCCGGTCCCGACCGCGGACGTGTCGGCGGACGTCACCGCGTGCCCGCACCTCCCGCCGCGGAGGTGAAGACGCGTCGCAAGATCCCGGTCTGGATGTTCGTCGCACCGTCGATGCTCGTCCTCGCCGTGATCATCCTGTACCCGCTCGGCCGAGCGGTGTGGATGTCGCTGCACGGTGACGCGAAGCGGCTCGATCCCGAAACCGGGCGGTTCGTCACCGGCGGCTTCGTCGGGATCGAGAACTACACGCGCTGGATCACCCAGACCTGCGGTACCGCCACCGGTTCGATTCCCTGCCCTCCGGGCACCCTCGGCTCGCAGTTCTGGCAGTCGATCTTCAACACCTTCTTCTTCACCGTCGTGACGGTCTCGCTCGAGACGGTGATCGGTTTCGCGATGGCGGTCGTGATGGCCAAGTCGTTCCGGGGTCGCGGTCTGCTGCGCGCCTCGGTGCTCGTACCGTGGGCGATCCCCACCGCCGTCACCGCCAAGCTGTGGTTCTTCATCTTCGCCAACGACGGTGCCGCCAACAAGCTGCTCGGCACCGACTACCTGTGGACCGCCGATCCGTGGCCCGCCCGGTTCGCGATCATCGTCGCCGACGTCTGGAAGACGGCGCCCTTCATGGCGCTGCTCATCCTCGCCGGACTGCAGATGATCCCGCAGGACGTCTACGAGGCGGCGAAGGTCGACGGCGCCAACGCCTGGCAGCGGTTCAAGATGATCACCCTTCCGCTGGTGAAGCCCGCCCTCATGGTGGCGATCCTGTTCCGCACCATGGACGCGCTGCGCATGTACGACCTGCCCGCGATCATGATGGGTTCGAATCCCGCGACGTCGACGATCTCGGTGCTCGTCGTCGACCAGATGCGTCAGGGCGCGAACTCCGCTTCCGCCCTGTCCACGATCACCTTCCTGCTCATCTTCGCCGTCGCCTTCGTGCTGGTGCGGTTCCTCGGTGCCAATGCGGTGAGTACGCAGGAGAAGCAGCGCAAGGGGGAAGTCGTATGACCGTCACCACCGAGATACCCCGCAGCCGACCCGAACCGGAGCCGGCGCCGGTACAGACCCGCACGGTGCCGCTCAAGCGCAGGCTGAGCACGGTCGGCACCTATGTGGGTGTCGCGCTGATCGTCGTGTGGGGCCTGGCTCCCTGCTACTGGATGGTCGTCACGGCACTGCGCGACCCGTCGGAGACGTTCAGCACGACCCTGTGGCCGTCGAACCCGACCCTGCAGAACTTCGCCGACGCGCTCGACCCCGACGCGAAGGTCAACTTCTCCCGGGCGCTGCTCAACAGCGTGATCATCGCCGGCGCCACCACGGCGGTCGCGCTGCTGCTGGGCGTGTTCACCGCCTACGCACTGTCGCGGTTCGACTTCCGGGGCAAGTACTTCGTCACCGGCATCATCCTCGGTGCGTCGATGTTCCCCGTCGTCGCGCTCGTGACGCCGCTGTTCCAGTTGTTCACCGACATCGGCTGGATCGGCAAGTACCAGGCGCTGATCATCCCGAACATCTCGTTCGTGCTGCCGCTGACCATCTACACGCTCACCTCGTTCTTCTCGGAACTGCCGTGGGAACTCGAGGAGGCCGCCCGGATGGACGGTGCGACGCGGGGGCAGGCCTTCCGTCTGGTCATGCTGCCGCTCGCCGCCCCCGCCCTGTTCACCACAGCGATCCTCGCCTTCATCGCGACCGTCAACGAGTATCTGCTGATGTCGCAGCTGTCGAGCGAGAGCACGGCTCCGGTGACGGTCGCGATGGCACGATTCACCGGCACCGATCCGTACGTCACCCCGTACGCGTCGATCATGGCCGGCGGCACCCTCGTCATGGTGCCGCTCGTGGTGATGGTGCTGATCTTCCAGCGGCGCATCATCTCGGGTCTGACCGCGGGTGGCGTCAAGTCGTGAGGAAGGTTCCGCGCCGGAACCGACTCGAGATGCTGCTCGGCCTCCTCACGGTGTTCACGGTGATGGCCGTGATCGCAGCAGTCGCCGAGCTGACGTCGCCGCAACCCGGCGTCGTGCCGTCTCTCGTGCTGCTCGCATTCGTCGTGATGTGGGGGTTCGTGTTCCGCGCGTGGCGCCGATCGGGATGATCACTCGGGTGACGTGAGAAGGAGCACCGAACCGGTGTTCCGGAGGCGTCCTGCGGTCGTTTCCGTACCATACGGTGGGCGGGAGACCTTCCCGCTCGGATGTCCGGTACGGAGAAAGTGGAACGAGTGACGAGCCCCAAAAGGTCGACCTCCTCGCGTGCCGCTGCGGCCGCAGCGAAGAAGAGCAGGGGACGCATCGTCCGCTACGCCGTACTCGTCGCGTTCGTTCTCGCCGTGCTCGTACCGCTCGGCGTCTTCGCCGGCGCGTACTACTCGGCGGACGTGCCGACTCCATCGGACATGAAGACGAACCAGCTCGCTCGGGTCTACGCGGCCGACGACGCCACCGAGATCACCCGGGTGGTCCCGCCGGAGGGCAACCGTCTCGAGGTCGGGATCGCGCAGATCCCCGAACATGTCCGCAACGCCGTGCTGTCGGCGGAGGACCGCAACTTCTACAGCAACCCGGGCTTCTCGATCACCGGTTTCGCTCGTGCGGCCCGCGACAACGTCATGGGCAAGGACACCGCCGGTGGTGGTTCCACGATCACCCAGCAGTACGTCAAGAACGTGCTCGTCGGCGCTGATCGCACGCTCGAACGCAAGATGCGCGAACTTGTCATCTCCACCAAGATGGCGCGGCAGTGGTCGAAGGACGAAATCCTCGAGGCGTATCTCAACACCATCTACTTCGGACGCGGCGCCTACGGCATCGGCGCGGCGTCCCAGGCCTACTTCGGCAAACCGGTCGAGGAACTGACGGTCTCCGAGGGTGCCGTCCTGGCCGGGGTCATCCGGACGCCGTCCTCGCTCGACCCCGAGTACAACCTCCCGGCGATCGAAGAGCGCTGGAACTACGTGCTCGACGGCATGGTCGACATGGACGTCCTCGACCCGTCCGAGCGGTCGGCCCAGGTGTTCCCCCCGACGGTGCCGGCGAACACTCTCGTGCTGGCCACCGAGGCGACGGGACCGGAAGGCCACATCCGCACTCAGGTGCTGCGCGAGCTGTCGGCGGCGGGGATCAGCGAACAGACTCTCAACACCGAGGGCCTGCGCATCACCACCACCATCGACCCGAGGGCACAGCAGGCGGCGATCGACGCAGCCCGGTCCACACTGTCCGGGGAACCCGGGGAATTGCGCACCGCGGTGGTCTCGGTCGACCCCCGCTCGGGGGCCGTGCGCGCCTATTACGGCGGTGAGGACGGCGCCGGCTTCGACTTCGCGCAGGCACCCGTCCAGACCGGTTCGGCGTTCAAGGTGTTCGGCCTGCTCGCCGCGCTCGACGACGGGATCGGCCTGAACGCGCGCTTCGACAGTTCGCCGCTGACGGTGGGCAACGTCCGCATCGGCAATGTCGAAGGCGAGTCGTGCGGGCGATGCACGATCGCCGAGGCGCTCAAGCGGTCGCTGAACACGAGCTTCTACCGGCTCATGATGTCGATGTCGAACGGCCCGCAGAAGATCGCCGACGCCGCGCACGCGGCGGGTATTCCGAAGACGATTCCCGGCGTCGAGGGGCAGACCTTGAGCGAGAACGGTGGGTCTCCCGAAGGAGGCATCGTCCTCGGTCAGTACCAGTCCCGGGTGATCGACATGGCGTCGGCGTACGCGACGATCGCCGCGTCCGGTGTCTTCCACGAGCCGTACTTCGTGCAGAAGGTCGTGACGGCCGACGGGGTCGTGCTCCTCGAACGCCCGCCCTCACCCGGTGAGCAGCGTTTCGACGCCGCGGTCGCGGACAACGCGACCCAGGCCATGATGCCGATCGCCGCGTATTCGCGCGGGCATGCGCTCGCCGGTGGCCGGCCGTCGGCCGCGAAGACCGGCACCACGCAGCTCGGCGACACCGGTCTGAACAAGGACGCCTGGATGGTCGGGTACACGCCGTCGCTGTCGACGGCCGTGTGGATGGGCACCCCCGATGCCGGGCCGATCACCAACAGCTGGGGTGGGTCGATCTACGGCTCCGGTCTGCCCTCGGACATCTGGAAGGGAACGATGGACGGCGCCCTCGAGGGCACGCCGGTCGAGAGTTTCCCGTGGCCGGCGCCGATCGGTGGTCAGGCGGGCGTCCCGAAGGACACCGGTGTCGAGATCACCACTCCGCCACCGCCGCCGACCTTCCAGCTCCCCGACCTGTCGAACCTGCCGCCGATCACGATTCCTGCGCCGCCGGTCGATCTCCCCGTCCCGGTGCCGTCGCAGATCGAGGTGTTCCCCGGCGTCACGATCCAGATCCCCGGTTTGTAGACAAGTACTTCACCCGTTCACCGAGGGGGAGGATGTGTGCGCTTTCCCGGCCGGGGACGCACACAACCTCCCCTTCGTTCTCGACGAGCTACTCCGGGACTACGGCCCGGCCAGCACCGTCGGTAACAGCGCGGCCGAATAGTCCACGATCTCGTCGACGCTCGGGGTCCCGTCGCGGAACCGGTCGATCGCCAGCGACTCCACGAGCGCCCACCACGCCCGCAGTCGCATGCGGGTCACGGGGGTGTCGTCGCAGGCCAGCGCCGTGACGACCCGCTCGACCATGGTGTCGCGCATGGAGTCGTGGATATCGCGGATCTGGGGGTCGGATCCGACACCGCTGTGGAAGAAGGCTTGATAGTTGTCGCCGTGGCGGTCGATGAACGAGACGAACGGGTGCAGCACGGCCCGGAGCGGATCCTGCTCGTCCGGGTCGGGATCCGCTGCGCGGAGCAGCCGGCGTGACGCGGCGCCGACGACGGCGACGTAGAAGTCCTGCTTGGTAGGGAAGTAACGGAACAGCAGGCCGCGGGAGATGCCGGCGATCTCGGCGACGCGGTCGATGGACAGGGCGTGGATGGGCCGGGTCGACAGTTCCTGCAGTCCGATCGCCACGAGTTGCCGGCGACGTTCCTCCGGCGGCAGACGACGCCGACCTTTGGGTGCCTCTTGTCGCGGAGTACTCACACCGATAGCCTAACTGAGCATCGCTCAGTTACGACCGCCCGACCGGGCAGTTCCCGGTCGACTCGACGGAAGGCACCCGATGGATTTCGCACAGTCCGAACGCAGTCGCGACTATCTCGACCGCCTGCGGGCGTTCATCGCCACCGAGGTCGCTCCTGTCGAGGAGCGACTGCGGGCAGCGCGACGCGCGGCGGGTGAAGGACGACGTGATATCGACGCCGCCGAGAGGTGGGCCGTCTCACCCGAATTCCGTGAGCTGCAGCGCAAGGCCCGCGCCGAAGGCCTGTGGAACCTTTTCCTGCCCGACGCCGAACTCGGCGCCGGATTGTCGAACGTCGAATACGCCCCGCTCGCCGAGGAAATGGGCCGCTCGCAGTTCGCCTCCGCGGTGTTCAACTGCGACGCGCCCGACACCGGCAACATGGAGGTGCTCTACCACTACGGCAGCGCCGCGCAGAAGGAGCAGTGGCTCCGGCCCCTGCTCGACGGCGAGATCCGCTCGGCCTTCTGCATGACCGAACCGGAGGTCGCCTCGTCGGACGCGACGAACATGGCCGCGACCGCCGTGGTCGAGGGTGACGAGATCGTGCTCGACGGACGCAAGTGGTGGAGCACCGGCGTCGGCCACCCCGACTGCAAGGTCCTCATCTTCATGGGTCTGACCGATCCGGAAGCTCACAAGTACCAACGACATTCGATGGTTCTGGTGCCCATCGACACGCCGGGTGTCAAGGTCGAGCGCATGCTCCCGACAATGGGCTTCTTCGACGAGCCCAGCGGCCACGGCGAGGTGTCCTTCACCGGCGTGCGGTTGCCTGTCGATGCCGTCATCGCCGGTCCCGGAAGGGGATTCGAGATCGCTCAGGGACGGCTCGGACCCGGACGCATCCATCACTGTATGCGCCTGGTCGGACTCGCCGAACACACTCTCGAACTCGCGTGCCGCCGCGGTCTCGAACGCACCGCCTTCGGCAAGCCGATCATCAACCTCGGTGGCAACCGTGAACGCATCGCCGACGCCCGTATCGCGATCAACCAGCTGCGACTGCTGGTCCTGCACGCGGCATGGCTGCTCGACACGAAGGGTCTGGCCGGGGCGCGCTCGGCGGTCTCGGAGATCAAGGTGGCCGCACCGCGCGTCACCCAGCAGATCGTCGATTTCGCCATCCAGATCCACGGCGGCGGCGGGCTCTCCGACGACTTCCCCCTGGCCGGTGCGTGGACGGCGGCGCGAGCGTTGCGTCTCGCCGACGGGCCCGACGAGGTGCACCAGGGGCTCGTCGCCCGGTTCGAGCTCGGCAAGTACGCGTGAGACGGGAGATTCCGACGATGACCGCACTTCCCGACAACGCCCGCGCCGTGCGCGACGAGGACGCCTTCGACGTCGACGCGGTCGCTGCCTGGCTCGATGCGAAGGCCGTCATCCGAGGAGTACCGGAAGTTCGCCAGTTCTCCGGCGGCGCATCCAATCTCACCTATCTGCTGCGTTATCCGGACCGCGATCTCGTGCTGCGTCGCCCGCCGGCGGGGGCGAAGCCGTCGTCGGGGCACGACATGGCACGCGAGTACCGCATCCAGGCGATGCTCGCACCGGTCTACCCGTACGTGCCCACCATGGTGGGCCTGTGCACCGATCACGGTGTGCTCGGCAGCGACTTCTACGTCATGGACCGGGTTCCCGGCACCATCCTGCGGACGAATCCGCCCACGAACCTCGACCTCACCGAAGCGGACACCCGCACACTGTGCCTGCGCATCGTCGACCTGCTCGTCGAACTGCACGGCATCGATCCGGAGTCCGCGGGACTGTCCGAACTGGGTCGCGGTTCCGGTTACGTCGCACGGCAGGTCGCAGGCTGGACCGGCCGTTACGCCAAGGCCCGCACCGACAACGTCCCCGACTTCGCCCGTGTCACCGAATGGTTGGCGGCGCGGCAGCCCGAGGACGTCGCGCAGACCGTGATCCACGGCGACTTCCGGCTCGACAACATCGTTCTCGACGAGAACGACCCGCTGAAGCCGGTCGCGGTGCTCGACTGGGAACTGGCCACCATCGGCGACCCCCTGATGGATCTCGGATCGTCGCTCGCCTACTGGGTGCAGGCCGACGACGACGACATGCTGCTGCTGACGAAGCGGCAGCCGTCCGACCTGCCGGGCATGCTCACCCGGCAGGAGATCGTCGAATATTATTCCGAGCGAACCGGATTGCCGGTGGACGGCTGGGGCTTCTACGAGGTGTTCGGTCTGTTTCGGCTCGCCGTCATCGCCCAGCAGATCTACTACCGCTATCATCACGGCCATACCACCAATCCCGCCTTCAAGGACTTCTGGATCGTGGTCGGCTATCTCGAATCCCGTTGCAGTGCATTGATCGATCGTCACGAAAAGGAGAGCCGATGAGTCGCCCGCAGCGACGGAACATCCTCATCACCGGTGCGAGTTCCGGACTCGGTGCCGGTATGGCGCGTGAATTCGCCGCACGGGGACGCAATCTGGCGCTCGCCGCCCGGCGCGTCGAGCGACTCGCGGAACTACGCTCGGAACTGCTCGCCGCGTATCCGGGTATCACCGTGAGTGTGCGTGCCCTCGACGTCGACCGGCACGACGACGTGTTCACCGTCTTCCGCGAGTTCGACGACGAGCTCGGCGGTCTCGACCGGGTGATCGTCAATGCCGGTCTCGGCAAGGGGCAGCCCCTCGGTACCGGTTACTTCCGTGCCAATGCGCAGACCGCGAACACCAACTTCCTCGGTGCATTGGCGCAAAGCGAAGCGGCCCTCGAGCTCATGCGACCCCGTGGGCGTGGGCACGTCGTCCTCATCTCGTCCATGAGCGCGGTGCGGGGCATGCCGCGCAACCTGACGACCTATGCCGCGTCGAAGGCCGCAGTCGCCTCGCTCGGTGAGGGAATGCGGGCCGATCTCGCGGATACCGACATCTCGGTGAGCACGATCTTCCCGGGATACATCAGGTCGGAGATCAACGAGAAGGTGAAGAAGGTCCCGTTCATCGTCGACACCGAAACCGGTTGCCGTGCACTGACTGCTGCGATCGAGAAGGAGCCCGCCAAGGCATATGTGCCGGGCTGGCCGTGGATTCCGCTCGGCTACGCCATGAAGGTGCTGCCGCTGTCGGTGATCCGGAAGATGGCCTAGACGGGTCGGAACCCGCCCGGCGACAACGACGAAGGCCGCACCCCCGGGGGTGCGGCCTTCGTCGGAAATCGTGCCGGAGAACGGCTTTACGCGTCGGCTCCGATGATGAACGCCTCGAGTTCGGCGCGCGCCGTGTCGTCGGCCATCTGGACCGGCGGGGACTTCATCAGGTAGGCCGAAGCCGGGAGGATCGGGCCACCGATGCCGCGGTCCTTGGCGATCTTCGCTGCGCGGATGGCGTCGATGATGATGCCGGCGGAGTTCGGGGAGTCCCACACCTCGAGCTTGTACTCGAGATTGAGCGGGGCGTCACCGAAGGCGCGACCCTCGAGGCGGACGTACGCCCACTTGCGGTCGTCGAGCCACTGCACGTAGTCGGAGGGACCGATGTGCACGTCGCGGTCGTGGACCTTGCCGGCCAGCGGACCGTTGAGGTTCGAGGTGACGGCCTGGGTCTTGGAAACCTTCTTGGACTCGAGACGCTCGCGTTCGAGCATGTTCTTGAAGTCCATGTTGCCGCCGACGTTGAGCTGGTACGTGCGGTCGAGCACGACGCCGCGATCCTCGAACAGCTTGGCCATCACGCGGTGGGTGATGGTGGCACCGACCTGCGACTTGATGTCGTCGCCGACGATCGGGACACCGGCGTCGGTGAACTTCTGTGCCCACTCGGGGTCGGAGGCGATGAAGACGGGGAGAGCATTGACGAAGGCGACACCGGCGTCGATGCAGCACTGCGCGTAGAACTTGTCGGCCTCTTCGGATCCGACGGGCAGGTAGGAGACGAGAACGTCGACCTGCGCGTCCTTGAGAGCCTGGACGACGTCGACGGGCTCGGCGTCGGAGACCTCGATGGTCTCGGAGTAGTACTTGCCGATGCCGTCGAGCGTGTGACCGCGCTGGACGGGCACGCCGAGCGGCGGCACGTCGGCGATCTTGATGGTGTTGTTCTCGCTCGCAAGGATCGCCTCGGAGAGGTCGAAGCCGACCTTCTTGGCATCCACATCGAACGCGGCGACGAACTTGACGTCGCGCACGTGGTAGCGACCGAATTCGACGTGCATCAGGCCGGGGACGGTGGTCTCGGCGTCCGCATCCTTGTAGTACTCGACGCCCTGGACCAGGGAGGAGGCACAGTTCCCCACGCCCACAATGGCCACGCGCACCGCGGTGCTGTTCTCACCCATGGTCGGGTTCTCCTTCTTTGTTGCGTGCTGCTGACGACTGCTCGGCGGCGATGAGTTCGTTGAGCCAGCGCACTTCGCGCTCACTCGACTCGAGGCCGAGCTGATGGAGCTGACGGGTGTAACGATCGAGAGTGCCGCTGGCCCGTCCGATCGCATCGCGGAGCGCTTCTCTGCGCTCCTCGACCTGGCGGCGCCTGCCTTCGAGAATTCGCATCCGCGCTTCGGCGGGAGTGCGACCGAAGAAGGCGAGGTGCACGCCGAATCCGTCATCGGTGTAGTTCTGCGGTCCCGTGTCGGCGACCAGCTCTGTGAAGCGTTCTCGCCCCTTGGGGGTGAGCTGGTAGACGCGACGTGCACGTCGCTTCACGGGACCGGGAGTTCCCGAATCCTCTTCGATGAGGCCGTCCGCCTGCATCCTCCGCAGGGTCGGATAGAGCGACCCGTAGGAGAAGGCACGGAAGGCACCGAGGAGCCCGGTCAGACGCTTGCGCAGCTCGTAGCCGTGCATGGGCGACTCGAGGAGGAGCCCGAGTATCGCCAGTTCCAGCACGGGTCACCTCCTGTTTCCGTCCGAACCAACCGATTGATACGACGCAGAACTATATCGCGCCGATATATACGACGATACGCCGCGGGCGATATATGTCACGCGCGGTGCCGGAGAACCGGGTATGTGTCGGATCGAACGGGCACATCGTCTGCACCCGGTGGGCCACTCCGCGCCCACCGCCGTGGCACCCGCACGTACTCTGGAAGCCGTGCGAATTCAGCGGCAGGTGGTGGACTACGCGTTGCAGCGACGCTCGCTGCTCGCGGAGGTCTACTCGGGGCGGCGCGGAGTCAGCGAGGTCTGCGACGCGAGCCCCTATCTGCTGCGGGCGGCGAAATTCCACGGACGGGGCAGCGATGTGGTGTGCCCCATCTGCCGTAAGGAGCAGTTGACCCTCGTCTCGTGGGTCTTCGGCGACAAGCTCGGTCCGGTGTCCGGGTCGGCGCGCACTCCCGAGGAGCTGGTGCGTCTGGCCGCCAGCCAGGAGGAATTCTCGGTCCACGTGGTCGAGGTGTGCCGTACCTGTAGCTGGAACCATCTGGTGCAGTCGTACGTCCTGGGCTCGCAACCTGCCCCCAAGAGCCCGCGTCGCCGGTCGACGGGATCGAGCCGTCGTACCGCCAGCGAGTGAAGGGGCACCGGCGACGTGCCCGTACGCTTTCCTGTGGAGTTCGCTCCTGGGTCCGACCCGCACGACCTGATCGTCGCGTCGTCCGCTGCGCACATCGTCGAACGGTTGCCGTCCACCGGCGTCGTCGATCGGCTATCCGTGGAGCAGTGTCGAGGCCGCGGCGTGATGCGTCGCGAGAACAGTTGGAGATGAGTACGTGAGTTCCCCCGACAACGAACCCGAGGACAACAAGGCCGTTCCGCCCCAGCGCGGTGGTCCCGCCGGACCGCAGCCCGGGCAGCAACGTTCCGGTCCTCCTGCCGGTCAGGGACAGCCGGGTCCGGGACAGCAGCGCCCTGCTCCGGGTCCGGTGCAGGGTCGTCCGTTGCCTCCTCAGCCGCGACCGCAGGGTCAGCCGGGAGCGCAGGGTCAGCCGGGAGCGCAGGGTCAGCCGGGAGCGCAGGGTCAGCCGGGTCGGCCGGGGGGTCAAGGGCAGCCGGGCGGACCCGTCGGCCGGCCTCCGTACCCGCCTCGAGCCCCAGGTCAGGGTCCGCGTCCCCAAGGTCCCGGGCAGGGACCGGGTCCCCAGCAGGGCCGGCCGGGACAGCCGTACCCGCCGCGCGGACCGATGCCCGCTCCGGGCGCGAACCAGCCGCGTAACCCCAACCAGCCGATGCCGCCGCGTCCCGGCACGTTGCCGCCCGGTGCGGTGCCCCCCGTCCAACGCTCGCCGCAGGCCGATCCGACCGTCGCGATGCGTCCCGGAGCGGATGCCCCGACACAGCGTCCCGGAGCGGACGCCCCGACACAGCGTCCCGGAGCGGACGCCCCGACACAGCGGGTCGCTGCGTCGACCCCCATCGGCGGTGCGAATCGTGCGGGGGATGCACCCACGACGCGCGTCGCCGGGGGCCCTCCTGCGGGCGGACCTCCCACCGTTCCGCCCGGTGGTGGTTCCGGCGGTGGAGCCGGTGGCGGAAAGGGCGACGGCAAGAGCAACCGCTGGCGCACGATCCGCCGGGTCGGTTACGGCGTCGTCGCCGCGGGCATCCTCGTCCCGATCCTCATGTTCATGCTGGCGTACGTCGTCCAGGACGTGCCGCGTCCGGGTGAGCTGCAGACGAACCAGGCCGCGACCATCTTCAATTCCGACGGTGAGGGCGTCATCACGAAGGTGATCCCGCCGGAGGGCAACCGCACCGAGGTCGAACTCGACGCGATTCCCGTGCACGTCCGCAACGCCGTGCTCGCCGCCGAGGACCGTGATTTCTACAGCAATCCCGGCTTCTCGGTCACCGGTTTCGCGCGTGCCGCCCGCGACAACGTGCTCGGTCGCGACAGCGCCGGTGGTGGTTCGACCATCACCCAGCAGTACGTGAAGGTCGCGGTCGTCGGCTCCGAGCGGACGTTGACGCGAAAGCTCAAGGAGCTGGTGCTGTCGACGAAGATGGCGAACCAGTGGGCCAAGGACGACATCCTCGCGGCCTACCTCAACACCATCTACTTCGGCCGCGGTGCCTACGGCATCGCAGCGGCGTCGAACGCGTACTTCGGCAAGCCTGTCGGTGAGCTCACCGTCGAGGAAGGTGCCGTGCTCGCCTCGTCGATCCAGCTGCCGTCGCTGCTCGATCCCGAGCAGAACCCCGAGGGTGCGGAAGCACGGTGGAACTACGTGCTCGACGGCATGGTCTCCGCCGGCACGCTCGATGCGGCCGAGCGGTCGGGAATGCAGTACCCGGCATATGTGCCGATCGCCGAACTCGACAACGGCGACCAGTCGTCCGGTCCCGAAGGGCTGATCAAGAACCAGGTGCTCGCCGAGTTGTCGCGCGAGGGTATCGACGAGAACCTCCTCAACACGGCCGGTCTGCAGATCACCACGACGATCGATGCGCAGGCCCAGCAGTCGGCGGTCGAGGCAGCGCAGACCAATCTCGAGGGCGAACCCGAGGAATTGCGCACCGCGGTGGTGTCGGTGGATCCCCGATCCGGGGCGATCCGCGCCTACTACGGCGGTGAGAGCGGTGTCGGTTACGACTTCGCCCAGTCCGGTCTGCAGACCGGTTCGTCGTTCAAGGTGTTCGGCCTCGCCGCCAACCTCGATCAGGGTGTGCCGCTGTCGAAGACCTACGACAGCGGTCCGCTGACGGTCAACGGCATCAAGATCGGCAACGTCGAGGGTGAGTCGTGTGGGCAGTGCACCATCGCCGAGGCCCTCAAACGGTCGCTGAACACGAGTTTCTACCGGATGATGCTCGAGATGGACAACGGCCCGCAGGCCATCGCCGACATGGCCCACAAGCTGGGTATTGCGAAGGAACTGCCGGGTGTCGGCGAGACGCTCACCGAGCCGGGTGGCATCGGCCCCAACTACGGCATCGTGCTGGGCCAGTACCAGTCGCGGGTGCTCGACATGGCGTCGGCCTATGCCACGCTCGCGGCGTCCGGCCGGCACCACGATCCGTACTTCGTGCAGAAGGTCGTGACGTCCGACGGTGAGGTCCTCCTCGACCGCGGCACTCCCGCGGGCGAGCAGGTCGTCGATGCGGCGGTGGCCGACAACACCACCTCCGCGATGACCCCGATCGCCGCGTATTCGAACGGCCACGCCTTGGCCGGAGGCCGTCCGTCCGCGTCGAAGACCGGTACCGCCCAGCTCGGCGACACCGGCTCCAACAAGGACGCGTGGATGGTCGGTTACACCCCGTCGCTGTCGACCGCGGTATGGGTCGGCACCGAGGAGGGCCTGCCCCTCGAGAACAGCTGGGGCGGCATGATCTACGGATCGGGCATCCCGTCGGACATCTGGAAGGACACGATGGACGGAGCCCTCGAGGGCACCGACGTCGAATCGTTCCCGAAGCCGGCAGCGATCGCCGGCGTCTCCGGCGTGCCTGCGTGGACCGCGACGACGACGGCCCCGGCCACCCGGGAGGAGACCACCACCTCGCGCGTCGTGCCGAGCCTGCCGGAGGTTCCCGAGATCACCACCCAGAACGTGGAGATCTTCCCCGGTGTCACGATCCCGGTTCCGGGTGTCGCCCCGCAGACGACCACCCAGAGCGTGCCCACCCGCCCCGGTACCGGCGGTCAGCAGGAGGACGGGGAGGACACCGGCGGCGGAACCGGTGGTGGTACGGGCGACGACTCGGGCGATGGCGGATCGCCTCCGCAGAACCGCATCCCGGGACTCGAGAGCCCCGCGATTCCGGGCGCACAGGGAGCCGGGCTCCAGGGTGCGCAGGACGGCAGCCCCCAGGGCGCGTTCGAATACGCTCCGGCCGGGTAGCCTCGCCGCGTGAGCGACGACCGGGAATCCGACGCCCGGCCGGTGGTGTCCGCTGCACCACCGGCCGAGGATCGTCGTTCCCTGGACTGGCGCGACACCCCCGGGCGCACCGATCCGACGGTGTCGCGCCTGACCGCGGTCATCGGCGGTCCGGTGGGCCGGCATGCCGTGCTCGGGCGCACCCGCTTCTTCACTCCACTACGGGCGATGCTGTTGCTCGCGGTCGTTTTCCTCGCCTTCGGCTGGTTCACGAAGGCGGCCTGTGTCCAGCAGGGACCCGTCGGACCCGACGGCGCGCTCGGCCTGGACTGGAGCGGCAACCGACAGTACGTGGCGATGTGTTATTCCGACATCGTTCCGCTCTACGGCGCCGAACGGCTCGCCGAGGGCGCCTTCCCGTACCGGACGTCGTGGGAGGAACCCGGTCCCGACGGGCAGATGCAGACCCGGTACATGGAGTATCCGGTGCTTGCGGGTCTCTATCAGTACGGGTCGATGCGCATCGCGAAGGCGTGGGATGCCACACCGTGGCTTCCTGACGCCCTGCAGGTCGCGATCTACTTCTCGGTCGTCGCGGTCGGTCTCGCGCTCGCCTGGCTCGCCACGGTGTGGGCCACTGCGATGTCGGCGGGCCGAAGGGTCTGGGACGCCGCCCTCGTCGCGGCGTCCCCGCTGGTCGTGGTGCACGCGTTCACGAATTTCGACGCCTTGGCCACGGCGTTCGCTGCCGGAGGCCTGCTGGCGTGGGCCCGACGTCGACCGGTTCTCGCCGGTGTCCTGCTCGGTCTCGGGGCGGCGACGAAGTTGTATCCGTTGCTGTTGCTCGGTCCGCTGCTGGTGCTGTGTCTGCGTACCGGCCACCTGCGGTCGTTCGCCCGCACCGCAGGAGCTGCCGCCGCTGCGTGGCTGGTCGTGAATCTGCCGATCATGGTGCTGTACCCGCGCGGATGGGCGGAGTTCTTCCGCCTCAACTCCGATCGCGGAGCGGATCCGGATTCGATCTACAACGTGCTGCATTCGTTCCTGGGCTGGCCGGCCTGGTCGGCCTCGACCTTCAACGGGGTCTCGCTCGCGTTGTTCGCCGCGGCCTGCGTTGCGATCGGCTGGATCGGGCTCACCGCGCCGCGGCGTCCCCGCCTGGCGCAGTTGTGTTTCCTGCTCGTCGCGGCCTTCCTGCTCACCAACAAGGTGTGGAGTCCGCAGTATTCGTTGTGGCTCGTGCCGCTCGCCGTGCTGGCCGTACCGCACCGCCGCGCGCTGTTCGCCTGGATGACGATCGATGCGCTGGTATGGGTTCCGCGCATGTACTACTACCTGGGTCCTGATCGGAAGGGGCTCCCGGAGCAGTGGTTCACCGGCACGGTCTTCCTGCGTGATGTCGCCGTGGTGGCGTTGTGTGCGGTGGTGCTGTGGCAGATCCGGCGTCCGGTGAGGGATCCCGTGCGATACGGCTTCGTCGATGATCCCGTCGGCGGGGTACTCGATCAGGCGCCCGACCGTCCGCCCCGGTGGCTGCCCCACAGATTGCGGCCCGCTCACCATCGGGTCACAAGAGAAGAATCATCCGAACGATGGATGCCGGAGGCGACGTCCTCACCCTAGGCTCGGAATCGAGCCACGAGGGGGGCGAATGACGAGCGGCGGACGGAGATTCGGCGCGGGGACGGATGTCACCGCATCGCAGTTCACGACGTGCGAGCTGGCGTGGACGGTCGCGGCCGGCGACGCCACCGCGATCCCGCGACTTCTGCGCGACCTGCATCCGCTCGTGACCGGCTACTTCCGGGCCCGCGCGAAAGCCGCCGGAGGCACCTTCGCGGAGGCCGACCGGCTCGCTCCGGCCGCCTGCCGCGCGATCCTCGCCGACCTCGCCGCGCCCACCGGGGCCGACCGACCCTTCCTGCGGCTGGCCTACACGGTGGTCTCCGGCGCGGCCGATGCCGAGTTCGTGAGTCCCGAATCGGTTCCCCTGACGCGTCTTCAGCAGGAGATCCTCATTCTGCGCACCATCGTCGGTCTCGACTCGCGGCAGACCGCGGTGGCGCTCGCCGTCGCGCCGGGGCGGGTCGGTATCGAGCAGCACGCGGCTCTGAGCTCCCTGCGCGCAGCCTGAACCCGGTGGACGAACTGCACACATCCTGGTGATTTGTCGCTAATATCCGATTCGCAACTTTTTCCACGGGACTGTCGGGGACCTGTCGACCGCGCCTTGGAGGTTCGCCGTGCCCTGCACTCCCGACGATCCCTGAGTTCCCGGGTGCCGCCGCGTCACCATTCGTCCAGCGCCGTCAATCCGTCCTGAAGCGCGCGTGCCAGCAGGCTCGCCTTCGTCGAGGCATCCCGCCCGGCTGCCGCGTACTTGAGGCGGATCCGCTGCAGGTGCGTGTTCAGCGTGCCCACCGAGATGAACAACTGCCCGGCCGCGTCGGTCTTGGAATCCGCTGCCAGCCAGGTGAGCAGAACTTCCTTCTCGCGGGCGCTGAGCAGGGGCCGTACGAGGCCTCCGACACGCGTCTCCTGAAACGAGGACGAACGGTGCTGAGCGTTCACGACGAACCGCCTCTCGGCTGACGACAGAGTGTGGGAGCCGGCGCGAATGCGCCACCCCGAATCCTCGTCACCGTCGATGCGAAGTTCTACGCCTGCACGCGATCCCATACGAACTCCGTACAGACATACATCGCTGACCTGCGGAAACGCAGACATTCCCTGAGGGGACCGTAGATGACGGAAACAACCGTGGAGGCGGGCGATCCGACCTCCATCACGTCCCGAGCCGAGTTCGGCCGGGCCTTGACGGCCCTGCGAACCCGAGCAGGCCTGTCCATCCGCGACGTCGTCGAGGCGTCCGGCGCGCTGCACGGCACCGTCGCCGGATGGTTCTCCGGACAGCATCTGCCGACGCGCGCCAGCGAACCGGCCTTCCGGGCCGTGCTGGCGGCCTGCGGGGTGACCGACGAGACCGAGGCGGAGGCGTGGGTCGCGGCCGCGCGTCGTGCCCGGCAGGCACGGACCAGGCGACGGGACACCGGCCCGATCCCCTATCGAGGTCTGTCCTACTTCGAGGAGGAGGACGCCGAGTGGTTCTTCGGTCGCCACGACATCACCGAGGACGTTCTCCGCCGGATTCGTGACGCCGTGGCCGGGCGGGGCCCGCGGGTGCTGCTCGTCGTCGGTCCGTCCGGCGCGGGCAAGTCGTCCCTCCTACGAGCCGGGGTCGCTGCGGCTGTCGGTTCCGACGAGACCGATCTCCGCGAGTGGACGCCCGTCGTGCTGACCCCGGCCTCGGCGGGAGCGGACAAGCTCGGCGGTGCCCTCGAGGTCGATCGACCGACCGTTCTCGTCGTCGACCAGTTCGAGGAACTGTGGACCACCGGGTACGAGGACGACCGCCACGAGTTCATCGAACGTCTCGCTTCGTTGTCCGACGACATCGTCGTGGTCCTCGGACTCCGAGCCGACTTCTACGGGCTCGCGGCGCGGGAACCGCGGCTCGTGCCCGTCCTGGAGTCCGGGCCGGTCGTCGTCGGACCCATGTCGGCCGCCGAACTCGAAGCCGTCATCGTGCAACCCGCGGCCAAGGCGGGGGCGACCGTCCCACCGGAACTGGTCAAGGTGCTGCTGACCGACCTCGCTCCCCGCGCGTCGCGGACGAAGGACGAACCCGGCACGCTCCCTTTGCTCTCCCACACCCTGCTGCGGTTGTGGCAGCGGGCCGAACGCCGGACGCTTACCGTCGCCGATTACACCGCCGTCGGCGGTATCCCCGGCGCGGTCCAGCAGACAGCCGAGGAGTCGTACTCGGAACTGACCCCCGAACAGCAGCGACTCACGCGCCGTGTGTTCCTGCGTCTCGTCGACGTCGACGTCGACGACGAGACCCAGACCAGGCGGCGCACTCCCCGCGGCGAACTGGCATTCGGGGATATCGACGCGGTGGACGAGATAGTCGAGCGTTTCGCCGACGCCCGGCTTCTGACGGTCGACGAGGATTCGGTCCAACTGAGTCACGAGGTTCTCCTCACCGCCTGGGACCGGCTGCGCGGATGGATCGACGCCGACCGGGCCGGACTCGCGGTTCACCGCGAACTCACCCGTGCCGCGCAGATGTGGGAGGACAGCGGTCGCGACGAGACCTCCCTGCTCGGCGGCGGCCGACTCGTCCTCCACGACGAATGGAGCCGTGCCGATGACAACGCGGACGCGCTCAACGACACCGAACGGGAATTCCTTGCTCGAAGCGTCGCGCACAGGGACGCGGCGATCGAGGCGGAGCGTCACCGCACGAGGGTGCTCAGACGGCTGGTGGGCACCCTCACCGCGACGGTGGCCGTGGCGCTCGTGCTCGTGATCGTCGCCACCGCAGCCGGAATCAGTGCGCGCACCGAACGCGCCGACGCCCAGCGGGCACGCGACGACGCCATGTCGCGCCAGATCGCGACCGTCTCGTCGCAACTTTCGTCCACCGAACCCGCAGTCGCCGCGCAGTTCGCCTTGGCCGGTTACCGCATCGCCGACACCGTGGAAGCTCGCTCGGCGCTGCTCGATGCCTCCGGCGTGCGTGCCCCCGTGCGCTCGACAGGTCCGGCCGGCCCCCTCATGGCACGCAGCACGCCGGACGCAAGTGCGGTGGTGAGTGCCGCCTCCGACGGTACGGTGCGGTTGTGGGAAGTGGGTGAGACCGGACCGTCGATCTCACCGACCGCAGAATTCGGTGCGGGAGACGGCGCCGCAGAACTCTATGCGCTCGCGGTGTCACCGGACGGCAACTCCGTCGCGGTCGGTGGGCAGGGTGGAATCTGGCTCTGGGACATCCGCGATCGCAGCGCTCCACGCCGGCGGGCGGTGCTCGCGAACTCCGAGCACACGGCCTACTCGCTCGAATTCTCCTCGGACGGAGAGCAACTCGCAGCAGGAACGGGGTCCGGCGCGGTGTTGCGATGGGGAATGGGCGGCGGCGAGGTGAAAGAACTGCTCCCACTCGATCATCCGGCCGAAGGTGCGGTGTACCCGGTCTTCTCCCCCGACAACCGTCTGCTTCTCGTGGTAGGCAGGCAGATGTCGATGCGCGTGTGGGATGCGCAGGCACAGGATCCCGACACACCTCCCCTGTTCGAGGCGATGCCGGACGACGGCACCGAACATCTGCTGTCCGTGGCGTTCTCCCCCGACGGTCGCACGGTCGCGGCCGGAACCACCGGACGACGTGTATTGCGGTGGAACCTCACCGATCCCGCGTCGCCCGCTTCTCTGGCCGCTTTCGAGGGCTTCACCAGCTACGTCAACACTGTGGCGTTCGCGTCGGACGGTCGTCGCCTGGCCGCGGGCAGTTCCGACAACACGGTCCGTATCTGGTCGGACGGAACCACCCCCGATGCCGCAGAATCGATCACGACCCTGCCCGGTTCGAACCCCGTGACATCGGTCGTCTTCACCGACGACGGTCGTGTACTGCTCACCGCGGCGCTGGACGGAACGGTGCGGTGGTGGCCGCTACCCGGTCCGGTCCTGCCCGCGAACGAAGCCGTCTACGTCACCCCCGTCGACGCGGAGGGCACCCTCGTCCTCTTCGGTCAGGGACGATCGAATGCCCTGCCGTTGTGGGACATCGGTGAACCCGGTGCGGCGGTGGAACTACCGTCCCTGAGTCCGCCGGTCGAGGACCGGCTCAGCGGTGCCGCAGCACTGTCGAAAACCGGATCCCTCGCTGCCGCCGGAACATCCGGTGGATCCGTACACCTATGGGATCTCGCGGATCCTGCGGCGCCGCAGTTCACCGGAACCGCCGAGAGCGTCGTCACCGGGGTCGTCGGAGTGGTCGACTTCGCTGTCGACCGCCCCGTCGCAGCGGTGTCCGCGACGGAGGACACGAAGGTCGCCGTGGTCGACGCATCCGATCCGAGGGCTCCTCGCATCGTCGGCACCTTCGAGGCCGACGACTATCCGTCCATGTTGTCCTGGCATCCGACGGCCGACATCCTGGCAGTGGCGAGCGCCGGCGGTCTCGTCGAACTGTGGGACCTGTCGGATCCCGCCGATCCGACGCGGATCTCCGAACTGTCCGGATTCGAAAGTCAAGCTCAGACGGTGGCTTTCGCTGGAGACGGCGCGATCCTGGCAGCGGCGAGCGCCGATCGCAGTGTGCGCCTGTGGGATGTCGCGGATCCCGCCGCTCCACGCGTGCTGGCGCGGATCACCGGACCGGCGGACGCGGTGTACTCGCTGCACTTCTCCCCCGACGGAGATCGCCTCGCGGCCGGGGTCGGCGACGGGTCGGCGTGGATCTGGGAGGTCACCCGACCGGACTCCCCCATCGCCCATGCTGTGCTCACCGCCTACGGGAGCCGGCTCTACGACGCCACCTTCGCGCACGACGGTGCGGTGCTCGTCGGAGGCGGCCCGGACCGTTCGGTGCGGTTGTGGCAACTGGATCCGGAAGCCGTGGCGGCGACACTGTGTTCCACCGTCGGTACCCCGGTGACCGAGGACGAATGGGAACGGCATCTGCCCGGTGTGCCCTACCGGCCACCGTGCGGTGATACGGCCTGAGTCGAGAGGGCGCCGGAAGATGTTTCGACCGAACCGGATTCATCCGATTGCACGATACGCGCAGGCCCCACCGTGTGAGAGCGTCCAGTCCGGAGGATGTAATGGCGTCGATCATCGGAGGAAACCATGTCTCGTATTCGTAGGTCGGGTCTGCGCGCGGTTCTGACGGCCGCCACGGTGGCGACGGTCGCATTCGTTGCGCCCGTTGCCGCCTCGGCCGCTCCCACCGGCAGTGCCGGCAGCAACGACTTGCCCGGCAGCGTGGCCGAACTGCCCGGCAGCGTGGTGGATCTGGGCGGACGCGCAATCGATCTGGGCAGCGCGATCCTGGGCAACGGGTCGTCGCTGCCGACGACACAGAACTGCAACCAGTCCCGGCAGTCCGGAGGGGAAGGGATCACCAGTACCTACCACCAGCTGGGTCGCAGCGGTCCCACGTCCTTCCTGCTGGAATGGGAGACCTACGACGTCCCCGACCGAATCCAGGTGTTCTACGGTGGTTCCCAGATCTACGACACCGGTCGTATCGGTGACCTCATCAACGAAGGCACCGGATCGGCTGTGGTGAACGTGCCGGCGGGGAGTGCAAACTCGGTTCTCGTCCGAGTGACCGGTGAGCCCGGGACGGCCTGGGACTATCTGGTCAACTGCCCGGTCCTCTGACGCTCAGATCCGTAGGGCGGTGAACGGCGCGACCGGGATGTTGCGCACGACGAACCACACCGCCGTCAGGACCAGCACGATGTGCGGGGCCCACCGGTATCGCGTCCACCGCGGCATCGGTGTGCCCCGCATCCTGCTCCACGTCCACGCTCCGAAGACCACGCCCAGCACCCCCAGCGCGACCAGGCCCATGGCGTTGTAGTGCAGCGCGGCCGGCACGTCGAGATGGACGAGAGAGTAGACCATCCGCGACGAACCGCAACCGGGACACAGGATTCCGAACAGCGAATAGGTGGGGCAGGGTGGAATGACCCCACCCGGCGTGGTCGGATCGGCCCACGCCACTGCTGCGCACACCGCGATCGCCCCCATGGCGACCGCCATGGGGGCTGCGACGGCGCGCCTCGTCCTCATCGCCTCAGACGCTCCTCGAGCCGGACGCGCACTGCCGGCCACTCGTCGTCGGTGAGGGAGAACAACGCGGTGGTCCGCCAACTTCCGTCGCGGCGTCTGCGGTGCTTGCGGAGCAGGCCCTCCTCGGTGGCGCCGAGTCGGCGCAGGGCGTCGCGCGAAGGGGTGTTGTGCTCGTCGGCGTGCCAGGTCACGCGCACGGATCCCAGATCGTCGAACGCGCGTTGCAGCAGAAGCAGTTTCGACTCGCTGTTGACGTGGGTCCGTTGAACACGCGTCGACAACCAGGTGTAGCCGATCACCAGCGTGCGGTAGGCCGGCTCGAGCAGGTAGCAGGACGTCGAGCCGACGACCGTGCCCGTCGCCCTGTCGACGATCGCATAGGGGAGGCGTCCGGGATCGTCCACGGCGTCGCGGACGAAGGCATGTGCGCTCTCGAGGTCGCGGATCTCGGTGGACGACCACCGGAAGATCGAGTCCGGATCGTCGGCGGCCTTCAGCAATCCGTCGGCGTGCGAGTCGCCGAGCGGCTCGAGCCGGATGCGTGCGCCCTCGAGGACGCGATGCTCTGTCCAACTGTCGTTCATCGCGCTCTCCCGGTCGTCGTCGGACGGCGAGCGTAGCCGGTTCGTTCCGTCGGCTGCCACGGTGTTCTGCGTGGGACGCGCAGGAAGACGAAGAACAGCACGACCAGCAGAACGGCGCGTCCCCACACCCCGATGTGGACGAGCACGAGCGGCAGGGTCATGTCCGCTTCGCCGGCGGTCGCGGCGAACCACCGGAAGATGCCGATGCCGATGGCGAGGTCGGCGAGGAGATACGCGGCGACGAGACCCCACGGCACACGCAGCAGGACCAGCAGCGGCAACAGCCACAGGGTGTACTGCGGTGAGTGCACCTTGTGGAAGAGCATGAACCCGCACAGCATCGCGGCACCGGTGCCGAGCCAGGGATAGACGCCGTCGCGGAGGTACCGGCGCCATCCGAGCCACAGCGCGAGCGCGAACGACAGTGCGATCAGCGTCGGCGACAGTTGGGCCACCAGGTCGTTGTATCGGGGGGTGTTCTCGTATCCCTGGTAGCCCCCCATCAGCGGCCGCAGCCCCCAGTACCAGATGGAGTTGCTGGTCCCGTCCGCTTCCCGGTTCTGCTGGAAGGCGAACGACGCGCGCCAGCCCTCGTAGCCGAGGAGGGCGAAGGGCAGGTTGATCGCGGCGACCGTGGCCGCCGCGGTGCCCGCGACGGCGAGGGCACCGGGGACGTCCCGCTTCCGGTCGGGATCCCGGCCGCCGGTGAGGACGTAGGCGACGAGTGGCAGTACGAAGATGCCCGGATAGAGCTTGAGGCAGAAACCCACGGCCAGCAGCACCGCCGCGACCACGCCGCGCGTCTGCAGCGACCAGCGTTCGACCGTCAGCACCGCGACGGCGGCGACGGTGACCGCCACGACCGGCAGGTCCCAGTTGAGGAAGGCGTAGAGCACGAGCGGCGGCGTGAGCGACCACGCGAGCGCCGCCCATCCCGCCATCCGGGCGAGCAACCACGCGGTGATCAGGCCGAACGGAGCGAGCAGGAGAGCCGACTGGAGGAGGAACTCCGCGTCGGTGTGGGCGCCGATCGCCCCGATCCACATGAGCACCCCGCTGAGCACGGGGTATTCGACGGTGCCCCCGGTCAGCGCTCCGGAGGAGGTGATTCCTCCGTCGACGAAGGGGAACAGATGGAGGTTGATGCCGCGGCCGATCCACAACTGCTGGATATCGGAATAGCAGACGTTCGCGTCCTTGATGTCCTCGAACCGCAGCGTGCGGCCCTCGGCGTCGAAGGTGGGGCCGGCGCACCGGGTCTTGTTCAGGTAGCCGAACCACATCATCACCGCGCACGTCAGGACGGCGACGAGCGAGACGGTCCCGGAACTCGTGCGCATGCCCTCACCCTAGGGCAAATCCCCTGCCTGCGAATGCCGGCGATTTCGCTGGTCGCCGGGCCGTCGTGTACCCTTCATGGGTTGCTGACGCAACGACCCTCCTGTCACGGAACGTCCGTGACCGTTCACAGTCCATAGGAGGTGATGAGGTCTTATGCGTCATTACGAATTGATGATCATCCTGGACCCCAGCCTGGACGAGCGCACCGTCGCTCCCTCGCTGGAGACGTTCCTCAACGTCATTCGCCAGGAAGGCGGCAAGGTCGACAAGGTCGACGTGTGGGGTAAGCGCCGTCTCGCCTACGAGATCGCCAAGAACAGCGAAGGCATCTACGCGGTGGTCGACATCAGCGCGACGCCTGCTGCCGTTGCAGAGCTGGATCGCCAGCTCGGCCTGAACGAGTCGGTGCTCCGCACCAAGGTTCTGCGCCACGGCAAGTGAGCCTGTCGGCGCCGGGCCGTAGGCTCTGGCGCATCAGGACTCCCCACACTGCAGGAGGAACCACATGGCAGGCGACACCGTCATCACCGTGGTCGGCAATCTGACCGCCGATCCCGAACTGCGTTTCACCCCCGCGGGTGCTGCGGTTGCGAACTTCACCGTCGCATCCACGCCCCGCGTGTTCGACCGTCAGTCCAATGAATGGAAGGACGGCGAGGCTCTGTTCCTGCGCTGCAACATCTGGCGTGAGGCAGCGGAGAACGTGGCCGAGAGCTTGACCCGCGGCTCGCGTGTGATCGTGCAGGGCCGGCTCAAGCAGCGCAGCTACGAGACGCGTGAAGGCGAGAAGCGCACTGTCGTGGAGCTCGAGGTCGATGAGATCGGCCCCTCGCTCCGTTACGCCACGGCCAAGGTCACCAAGGCCGGTCGCGGTGGCGGCGGCGGAGGCTTCGGTGGTTCCTCCGGTGGATCGGGCGGTGGCCGTCCCGCTCAGAACGCGAACGTCGGCGGAGACGACCCGTGGGGCGATGCCCCGCAGTCGGGTTCCTTCGGCGGTTCCGGGGACGACGAGCCTCCGTTCTGATCCGACCTCGATCGGAACATCCAAAATTACGGAGAACGACCATGCCTAAGTCGCCCGCGCGCGAGAAGGTTTTGAAGAAGAAGGTCTGCACCTTCTGCAAGGAAAAGAACGTGCAGATCGACTACAAGGACACGACGCTGCTGCGCAAGTACGTCAGCGATCGCGGCAAGATCCGCGCTCGCCGCGTCACCGGCAACTGCGTGCAGCACCAGCGCGACGTCGCTGTTGCTGTGAAGAACTCTCGTGAGGTGGCTCTGCTCCCTTACGTCTCGACGACTCGCTGAGGAAAGGGAGGGACACGATGAAGCTCATCCTTACTGCTGATGTGGACAACCTCGGTGCGCCTGGCGACACCGTTGAGGTCAAGGACGGCTACGGCCGCAACTACCTGCTGCCCCGCGGCCTGGCGATCGTTGCCACCCGCGGTGCCCAGAAGCAGGTCGAGGGCATCCGCCGTGCTCAGGAGGCTCGCGCCGTGCGTGGCCTCGAGCACGCCCAGGAGCTCAAGACCGCGATCGAGGGTCTCGAGAACGTCTCGCTGAGCGTCAAGACCTCGAGCGATTCGGGCAAGCTGTTCGGCTCGGTCACCGCTGCCGATGTCGCCGGTGCTCTCAAGGCTGCCGGTGGCCCGGTTGTCGACAAGCGCATCGTCGAGCTGCCCAAGGCTCACATCAAGGCGACCGGTAAGCACCAGATCGTCGTGAAGCTGCACCCGGACGTCACCGCGAAGTTCACTCTGAACGTCGTGGCTGCCTGATTCCGGCCCCCGAGGAGCCCCGCGCCTGCTTGGCGTGGGGCTCCTCGTCGTCTGTGCACAGCCTGGGGATAAACCGGAGGGGAAACCACACCGTTGTGAGTCCTCGGAATGTCGTTCGGGGAACGAATGGATGAACACGCCCGGCCCTGCGACACGCCGAAATTCTTTTCCTCCACAGGTGTGAGCAGCCATTTTTCTTCTCCTACCTGCGGAGATGTGAGATGTGAGATGTGTTGTCCCCAGGTTGTACACATCCGGTGCACAAGCCCGTCCTCCTCTTTCCACAATTCATCCCCAACTGTGTGCACAACCCGAGTTGTGGACGATCATCCAGATCCCTAACGTCGGGCGCACGACTCCACACACAGGATGTCGGTAGGGGCGAGTAGAACCGGACGCGAGGCCCGGGTACCGACACCGGGAGTGCGTGCAGGTATCCGCCGGTGCGCAGCGCACCGAATGGGGACATGTGGAGGAAGGCAGGCACTGCAGTGGCCGTCGTTGACGATCGTGGTAATCCCGAATATTCGGGACCTCCCGAGGAACCGAGTGGAGACTTCGGTCGGCAGCCCCCTCAGGATCTCGTGGCCGAACAATCCGTGCTCGGCGGCATGCTGCTGAGCAAGGACGCCATCGCCGATGTTCTCGAGGTCCTGAGGCCCGGCGACTTCTATCGGCCCGCTCACCAGGCCGTGTACGACGCGATCCTCGATCTCTACAGCCGTGGTGAACCCGCCGACCCGGTCACTGTGTCGGCCGAACTCGACCGGCGCGGCGAACTCAAGCGTCTCGGCGGAGCCGCCTACCTCGTCACGCTCACCCAGACCGTGCCCACCGCGGCCAACGCCGGCTACTACGCCGAGATCGTCGCCGAGAAGGCCGTCCTGCGGCGGCTCGTCGAGGCCGGCACCCGCATCGTCCAGTACGGCTACGCCGGTGCCGAAGGTCAGGATGTCGCCGAGGTCGTCGACCGCGCACAGGCCGAGGTCTTCGAGGTCGCCGAACGACGCACCACCGAAGACTTCGTGCCGCTCGAAGAACTTCTGCAGCCCACGATGGACGAGATCGACTCCATCGCCAGTCGCGGCGGCATCTCCCTCGGTGTGCCCACCGGCTTCGCCGAACTCGACGAGCTCACCAACGGGTTGCACGCGGGCCAGATGATCATCGTCGCCGCCCGACCCGGTGTAGGTAAGGCCCTCGCCCTCGACACTCCCCTGGCCACCCCTACCGGCTGGATCACCATGGGTGAGGTCGAGGTGGGCGACGAACTCCTCGGCGCCGACGGCCGGCCCACGCGCGTCCTCGCCGCAACCGAGGTGATGCACGGCCGTCCGTGCTTCGATGTCGTGTTCGCCGACGGCACCGTGATCGTCGCCGACGAGCAGCACCAGTGGCGCACCGGCGACGGCACGATCCGCACCACCGGCGAGCTCGCCGCCACCATCGAGGCGGGGCACACCGTCGCAAACACCGATGCACTGGCGCTCCCGGTAGCCGAGTTGCCCGTCTCCCCCTTCACTCTCGGTGCGTGGCTGGGCGGACCGTCGTCCGATCCCGAACTGCACATGCGGGTCGACGGCGAAGGTGGCTTCACCAGCGCCCTCGTCTCCCTCGGTGCCCACATCCCGGCCGAGTACCAGCGGGCGTCCGAACAGCAACGTCGCGAGCTCCTCGCGGGTCTGCTCGACGCCGGTGGTGAGATCGACGACGACGGCACCATCCGGTTCGCCGGTTCGTCCGAGCAGTTGGCGCAGAGCGTCGCCGAACTCCTGTCGGGCCTCGGTTACGCGCCCGCTCTCGACGGCACCGAGATCTCCTTCAGTGCCGACGACGACGTCTTCGTCCTGCCCAGTAAGGCCGTGCGGCACAAGGAATACCGTGCCGAGGCGCCGCGCGAACGCCGCATCGTCGCCGTCCGTGCGGTTCCGTCGGTCCCGGTACGGTGCGTCGAGGTCGACGGTGACCACATGTACCTCGCGGGTCGCGCGATGGTGCCCACGCACAACTCCACGCTCAGCATGGACTTCATGCGTTCGTGCTCCATCAAGCACGGCATGGCCTCGGTCATCTTCTCCCTCGAGATGGGCAAGACCGAGATCGTCATGCGTCTGCTGTCCGCGGAGGCCAAGATCAAGCTCGGCGACATGCGATCCGGACGCATGACCGACGACGACTGGACGCGTCTCGCCCGCCGCATGAGCGAGATCAGCGAAGCGCCGTTGTTCATCGACGACTCCCCGAACCTCACGATGATGGAGATCCGCGCAAAAGCGCGGCGGCTCAAGCAGAAACACGACATCCGTCTCATCGTCATCGACTACCTGCAGCTCATGTCGTCCGGCAAGAAGGTCGAGTCACGTCAGCAGGAGGTCTCCGAATTCTCGCGTAGCCTCAAGCTTCTCGCGAAGGAACTCGAGGTTCCGGTCGTCGCGGTGTGCCAGCTCAACCGTGGCCCGGAGCAGCGCACCGACAAGCGTCCGCAGGTCTCCGACCTTCGAGAGTCGGGTTGCCTCCCGGCGTCCACGCGCATCATGCGCGCCGACACCGGTGCCGAGGTCACTCTCGGCGAACTGCTCGAGTCAGGAGAACAGCCCCTCGTGTGGTCGCTCGACGAGCGCATGCGGATGGTCGTCCGGCCGATGGTGAAGGTCTTCCCCAGCGGCCGTAAGGAAGTTCTCCGGTTGGAGCTGGCCTCGGGACGTCGTGTCGAAGCCACGGCGAACCACCCCTTCCTCACCATCGACGGATGGATGCCGCTCGGCGAGCTGATCTCCGGGGAGCGTGTCGCGGTACCGCGTGCGGTGCCCGCACCTCTCGACGTGATGCCCGCGTCCGACGACGAGATCGCCGCTCTCGCAGACACTGCCGTCGCCGGCCGTCTGATCCCGACCCGGGCGTTCTCGCTCCCCAAGGAGCAGGTCGCCGCGCTTGTCTGCCACATCTGGGAGGACAGCGGCGAGGTCGCATGGGACGCAGGTGCTGCTCGCGCCGTCGTCCGCTTCCGGTCGGCGGATCGTCGCCTCGCCGACGACCTCGCGCGCCTGCTCCTGCGCATCGGCGTGTTCGCTCGGATCACCGACGCGGGCGACGGTTGGGACGTGGCGGTGACCGGAGCGGAGAACCAAGCGGTCTTCCTCCACGATGTGGGCAAGCACGGAACCGCGGCACAGTGGGTGCTCGCGCAGCTCGGGCCGAAGCTCGTCAAGCACAGCCCCGATACCGTCACGCCCGAGATCGAAGCCGAGCTCGGTGAGCTTCTCGCGGTCGAGCAGCTCGCCCCGATCGGACCCGTCGCGTCCGCAACCCCGCGGACCACCTCGGGTGCACGCTCGCGGCTCGCTCGGGTCGCCGACGTTCTCGACACGGCCGACATCGACATGGTCGCCACCAACAATGTGTTCTGGGACGAGATCGTCTCGGTCACGAGCCTCGGTGAACAGGACGTCTACGACGGAACGGTGCCCGGCACACACAATTTCGTCGCCGACGGCATCGCGGTGCACAACAGCCTCGAGCAGGACGCCGACATGGTCATCCTGCTGCACCGTCCCGACGCCTTCGAGCGCGACGACCCGCGTGGTGGCGAGGCCGACCTCATCGTGGGCAAGCACCGTAACGGTCCGACCGCGACGATTACGGTCGCCCACCAGCTGCACCTGTCGCGATTCGTCGACATGGCGCGAGGCTGAAAGCTTCGACTCGTACGTTCGGAACGGCGAGGAAGGGTAGACGATGACGTTCATCAAGATGTGCGGACTGCAGGACGAGGCCACGGTCGATCTCGCCGTCGAACTGGGCGTCGACGCGGTCGGTTTCGTCCTCGCCGAGAGTCCTCGCCGTGTCTCCCCCGACCGGGCCACGATGCTCCGCGCCCGCGTGCCGGCCGGCACACTCGCCGTCGGCGTCTACGTGAAGATGTCGCTCGACGAGATCGTCGCCACCGCGGAAGCAGCTGGTCTCGATCACGTTCAGGTGCACGACCTGCGGTCGACCGACGACGTGCGCGTGCTGCACGACGCCGGGTTGACGGTGATCCGCGCCGTGAACACCGGGGGAGCCGAAGCTCTGTCCGAGGATTTCGGGGCCGACCTGCTGCTCGTCGACGGGGCGGTCGCGGGTGCCGGGAAGACGTGGGACTGGCAGGATCGCAGTGCTCTGCCGTCCGGCCGGTGGATTCTTGCGGGCGGGTTGAATCCGGACAATGTGGAGACGGCGATCACCACGTCCGGTGCGTGGGGTGTCGACGTGTCCAGCGGTATCGAGGTCGAGCGCGGCGTCAAGGATCACGGTCTCATGAGGGCGTTCGCGCAAGCGGTTCGTAAGAACGCCCGGCAGTGACCTCTCCGGGGTGATCCGGCGCCGTCAGTGCGCTGCGTGGGCCTTCTTCCGTCGCGGGACCAGGTGCATGATCAGGACGACGATCGCACCGACGGCAAGTCCCACCAGAGCCGAGGCCACTGTCCCCGCGGTCCACGACAGAACGCCGCCGAACCCTCCGTGCACCAGTTCGCCGGCCCAATGTTCGAGGTCGTGGAGGCGGTCGGCGGGCCAGTGGAATCCGGCCTCGCCGACGTTGACGAGCAGGATGTGGCCACCCACCCACAGCATGGCGGCGATCCCGACCACGGTGAGAACCGTCATCAACTTGGGCATCGCTGCTACGAGACCACGGCCGACACGCTGAGCGAACGTCGACTGCCGTTGCGCGAGAGCCAGACCGACGTCGTCCATCTTCACGATCAGGGCGACCACGCCGTACACCAGGACGGTGATGAGGACGGCGACGACGATGAGAACGAGGAGGCGGGTGACGAACGGCTCGCTCTCCACCGATGACAACGAGATCACCATGATCTCGGCCGACAGGATCAAGTCGGTACGGATCGCGCCGCTGACCATCGCCTTCTCGAACTCGGGGCCCTTCTGCGCCGCGGTGGCCTCTTCCTCGTGGTGGCCTCCGCTGAGCGCTTCGTAGACCTTCTCGGCGCCCTCGTAGCAGAGGAAGAGACCACCGGCGATGAGCAGATAGGGCAGGGCCTGGGGGAGGAACTGACTCAGGAGCATCGCCACGGGCAGGATGATCAGGAGCTTGTTCCGGATCGACCCGATCGCGATCCTCCGGATGATCGGCAGTTCGCGATCGGGGGAGAAACCGTGCACGTAGCGCGGCGTGACGGCGGTGTCGTCGACGACCACACCCGCTGCCTTGACGCTGGCCTTGCCGGCCGCTGCGCCGATGTCGTCTATCGATGCCGCAGCTGCCTTCGCCAGCACTGCAACATCGTCCAACAGGGCGACAAGACCACCAGCCACGGGAACCTCCCATAGTTCGGCTGCGCCGAGCCGATCGACCGACGCGCGTGTGCGAGCAGCCTCGAACGTTACCGGGCCTGCGATGACGCGCAACGCGGTGATCGGTCCGTGTCGGCGAGGCGACTTCCTCTCCTTCGTCCGCGCCGAGTGAACGGTTCGACGCTCAGCGCGGCAGAACTGTGAGTACCCGGTGGATGTGGTTCCCGAACTCGGTCATGTAATTGCGGAGAAATTCTTCGGTGGACTCGTTGTGCACTGTGCCGTCCTCACCGAAGACCTCCGGCGTGAAGTGGATGTAGGCCTCGGGTGCAGTCATCTGCCGGGCATTGCAGAAGCTCAGTACTGCCCGGAGGCTCTGTTGCCCTACCGCGGTGCCGATCGATCCGATCGACGCGCCGATCACGGCCGCGGGGATGTGGTCGAACGAGTTCTGTCCCCATGGCCGCGACGCCCAATCGATCGCGTTCTTCAGCGCGCCGGGGATGGACCGGTTGTATTCGGGCGAAACGAACAGTACGGCGTCGACGCCGGCGATCGCTTCCTTGAGTGCCGTACCTTCGGGCGGATACTGAGCGTCGTAGTCGGGGCTGTACAACGGCAGGTTGCGGATCGGGATCTCGACGAAATCGAGATTGTCGGGAGCGACTCGGAGGAGGGCCTTCGCGAGGACCCGATTGATGGACGTCGAGGAGAGACTGCCGACGAAATATCCGACCGTGTACGTACTCATAGGGTTCCCGCTTCTCTCTACGAACTGCCGGAAAACTCCGGCCGCTGTGGAAGGGACAATTCGATCGTAGACAGTCGCCCCGAGCGCGGGAGTGCTTCGGAAGGATCCGACGCGAGCAAGACCGATCGGGCAAACCCGGCGCATCCGTGAGGTTTTCGGATTCCTCCCGTCCTGGTTCGGTGGACGTCGCGCGTGCCGGCCCCGTCGGGACCGTGCCGGAACGGGGCGGTCAGCAGCAGGTGGGGTCGAGCACGGCACGTAGTGCTTCGAGTGCCTCGGTGCGCACCCGGTAGAAGACGTTCATTCCTCGGCGCCGGGGTTCCACCATGCCGGCCTTCCTGAGTTGCCCGAGGTGGTGGCTGGTGGTCGATTCCGCGAGCCCGACTCCTTCGGCGAGATCGCACGTGCACAGTTCGCCGTCGTCCGCGGTGAGCAGGATCGACACGAGTTTGATGCGGACGGGATCGGCGAGAGCCTTCAACCGGAGGGCGACCTGTAGCGCGGCGTCGTCGCTCATCGGTGCGGCGGAGACCGGTGCGCAGCAGATCGGCTCGGTGACGTCGACGACCGGGAGTGCTTTCGGCATGTCCCGACTCTACGCACTCTCTTGACATATGTCGAAAAGGTGGGATCCTGGCAGCATCAGTAATTCGATATATGTCACAGAGGTTGGAGCCCGTCATGGCACGCACTCAGCTCGCTCTCAACGTGGACGACCTGCAGGAGTCCGTCATGTTCTATTCGAAGCTCTTCGCTGCCGAACCTGCGAAGCTGAAGCCCGGTTACGCGAACTTCGCGATCGCCGACCCACCCTTGAAGCTGGTGCTCATCGAGAATCCGGGGAAGGGTGGAACGATCAACCATCTCGGGGTCGAGGTGGCGACGAGTGAGAAGGTTCGTTCCGAGATCGCTCGCCTGACCGGTGAAGGGCTGTTCACCGACGAGGAGATCGGCACGACATGCTGTTTCGCCACTCAGGACAAGGTATGGGTCACGGGACCCGCCGGCGAAAAATGGGAGGTCTACACGGTGCTTGCGGATTCCGAGACATTCGGAACGAGCCCGCAGAGCATCGACGTCGCGCCCGAAGGGCGGGAGCAGGTGTGTTGCGGAACTTCCCGTGAGGACACCACGCCGAACGCGGCGTCCGAAAGCTCTTGCTGCTGAATACCGACCGCATAACGGACCGAAGTCGAGGTTGCTCACGGTGGCCTTCGTGGTGTGTCCCACGAAGGCCACCGTGCGGACTATTTCTGCTACCGAGGTGCGGCACGCGAGGACAGTTCCGCGATCAAAGCCTCGACCTTGACCCGGATCTCGTCTCGAATCGGGCGTACTGCCTCGAGGCCCTGCCCGGCGGGATCTTCCAGTACCCAGTCACGGTAGGACTTTCCGCGGAAGACGGGGCAGGTGTCGCCGCATCCCATCGTGATGACCACATCCGAAGCCTGCACCGCTTCCATAACGGTTGGCATGGGGGACCCTTTCGTGAGCGGTCGGTGCCGGAGGTCGAGCGTTACGACGTGGCCGAGGGAGCCGATCGCGTGAAACGCGTGCGCAAGGCGAGGGAGACGTAGACGAGGGCTACGAGGACCGGCACCTCGATGAGGGGCCCGACGACTCCGGCCAGAGCCTGACCGGACGTCACCCCGAAGGTTGCGATGGCCACCGCGATGGCGAGTTCGAAGTTGTTGCCCGCAGCGGTGAACGCCAAGGTGGTGGTGCGCTCGTATCCGAGTCCGGCTGCGGCGCCGAGCAGGTACCCTCCGCCCCACATGATCGCGAAGTACGCCAGCAGCGGCACGGCGATACGCACGACATCGAGCGGCCGGGAGGTGATCTGCTCACCTTGCAGGGCGAACAGGATCACGATGGTGAACAGCAGGCCGTACAGTGCCCACGGTCCGATCCTCGGCAGGAAGGTGTCCTCGTACCAGGCACGGCCCTTGGCCTTTTCACCGAAACGGCGGGTGAGGAAACCGGCCACGAGGGGGATGCCGAGGAAGATCATCACGGATTTCGCGATCTGCCAGGGGGAGACGTCGAGGGACGTCTGTTCGAGCCCGAGCCGGCCGGGAAGTACCGACAGATAGAACCAGCCGAGAACGGCGAACATGATGACCTGAAAAACGGAATTGATCGCGACCAGCACGGCGGCGGCTTCGCGGTCGCCGCACGCGAGGTCGTTCCAGATGATCACCATCGCGATGCAGCGGGCGAGACCGACGATGATCAGGCCCGTGCGGTATTCGGGCAGATCCGGAAGCATCAGCCACGCGAGCGCGAACATCAGGGCGGGGCCGAGGACCCAGTTGAGGATCAGCGACGAGATCAGCAATGTGCGGTCGCCGGTGACGGTGTCCAGGCGGTCGTAGCGCACCTTCGCCAGCACCGGATACATCATGATCAGCAGACCCACGGCGATCGGCAGCGAGATGCCGTCGATCTCGATGAAACTCAGGGCCTCGCCGAGGCCGGGAATCATCCGGCCCAGCAGCAGTCCGGCAACGATGGCAGCGCCGATCCACACCGGAAGGAAGCGGTCGAGGGTCGACATCTTCCTCATGACGGCCGTGTCCACAGCGGTGTTCCCGCTCATGCCGACACCTCTGCCGGTGCGGTCACGAGCACAGTCGAGAGTTGCTGCAGTGCAGTCGGAACCACCTAGTAGTACACCCAGGTTCCCCGACGCTCGCAGTCGAGCAGGCCGGCATCGCGCAGCACCTCGAGATGGTGTGAGATCGTCGGTTGCGACAGGTCGAACGACCCCGAGATGTCGCACACGCATGCTTCGCCTCCGGCGTGGCTCGCGACGAGCGACAGCAACCGCAGGCGGACGGGGTCGCCGAGAGCCTTGAACATCCGGGCCAGATCGACGGCTCGCTCACCCGTCAAGGGCTCGCGTACGAGCGGAGAGCAGCAGTCGTCGGAGGGTTCTTGATTCGACACTCGTCTATATTGACAGATATCGAATCAACTGTCGATTCGAGTGTCGCCCCTCCCCGCTCCGCGTGGGCCGAGCCCACCCCGATCCGACTCGCGGAACAATGGCCCCATGGCCAACTCGCCGTCCGGTGACTCGATGCTCGATCGCGTCGTGCGCATCCTCGAGTCGTTCGACGACACCCAACCCCGCCTGACGGTCGGTGCGCTCGCCCGTCGAGCCGGCATCCCGCAAGCCACCGCGTATCGGCTGGTCGGGGAACTCGTGCAGCACGGTCTGCTCACCCGGGACGACGACGGCCGGGTGCGGATCGGGCTACGCCTGTGGGAACTCGTCGCTCGCAGCGCGCCCGCGCGCGATCTTCGGGAGGCGGCGCTGCCCTTCCTGCAGGACGTGCAGTCGGTGGTGCGGCAGCACACCCAGCTCGCGGTCCTGCAGGACGACGAGGTCCTCGTCCTCGAGCGCCTGTCGGCGTCGGAATCGGTGGTCAACCAGGCATCGGTCGCCCGTCGGCTGCCGGTGCACGACACGTCGATGGGCATGTCGATGCTCGCGTTCTCCCCACCGGGAGTGCAGGAGTCCTATCTGCGACGACATCCCGAGGTGGAGACGCGATTCGCCGCGACGACGCGAGATTTCCGTCGCGCACTCGCCGAGATCCGCCGGCGGGGCTATGCGCGTTTCGACGGTGTGCTCGACGAGGGCACCACGGGTATCTCGGTGCCGGTCCTCACGCGGGCGGGGCGCGCATTGGCGGCGCTCGGTGTGGTGGTGCCCACGGGTGCGTCCCGGCAGCAGGCAGTGGTGCCGGTCCTCATGGCCGCTGCGCGCGGCATCGCCCGTGGGGTGGGGGAGCGGCCGCCGGACTGACCGGATCGTTTTCTCATTGAACAAGAAGCGAGATCGAACAGCAGGAGGCGCGAACCACACTCGACGACACGCGGATCGGACACGCAAACTTAGGGAAGAACTCATGAACACAACCCGCACGGTCGTCACCACCCAGGTCGGCATCGTCGGCGGTGGCCCGGCAGGTCTCATGCTCTCCCACCTCCTCGCGAAGGCAGGGATCGACAACATCGTCGTAGAGAAGCGCGACCACGAGACCATCCGGACCACCCATCGGGCGGGCATCCTCGAACACGGCTCGGTGTCCCTGCTCACCGAGAGCGGAGTAGACACCCGTGTCCTCACCGAAGGCCACCGCCACGACGGCATCGACCTGCGGTTCGGGGGCGAGAGTCATCGTCTCGATTTCAAGGACCTCGTCGACGAATCGGTGTGGTTGTACCCGCAGAACGAGGTCTTCGTCGATCTGGCCGCGTCTCGCGAACGCGACGGCGGGGACGTGCGCTACAGCGTCTGCGACACAGAGGTTCTCGACATCACCACAGAAACGCCGAAGATCCGGTTCACCGAGTCCGGCGGCACGCCGGTCGAGATCCGGTGCCGCATCCTCGTCGGTGCCGACGGGTCGCAGAGCATCTGCCGCAAGGCGATCCCGGCGGATGTACGAACAGACCACTTCATCGAGTACCCCTTCGCGTGGTTCGGGATCCTCACAGAGGCGCCCCCGAGCGCGCCCGAATTGATCTACGCACGTTCCGATCACGGATTCGCTCTCATCAGTCAGCGCAACGAGTCGGTACAGCGGATGTACTTCCAGTGCGACCCCACGGAGGACGCGTCGGCCTGGAGCGAGGAGCAGATCTGGGAGGAATTGCAGAGGCGTGTCGACGGTCCCGACGGTTTCGTGTTGAAGCGCGGTCGCATCTTCGAGCAGATGGTCCTGCCGTTCCGCTCCTACGTGTGCGAGCCGATGCGGTACGGAAATCTCTTCCTGGCCGGCGATGCCGGACATACCGTACCGCCCACAGGGGCCAAGGGACTCAATCTCGCACTGGCGGACGTCCGGGTGCTCTTCCGCGCGCTCGACTCGTTCTTCTCCGCCGGCTCGTCCGATCTCCTCGACGCCTACAGCGATACGGCTCTGCAACGGGTGTGGAAGGCGCAGAACTTCTCGTACTGGATGACCTCCATGCTCCACACTCGTCAGGACGCGACGTCGTTCGAGAACAGGCGCGCGCTGGGCGAACTCGCTGCGGTCGTCGGTTCCCGGTACGGGCAGCAATACCTCGCGGAAGCCTACACGGGCTGGCCCGATCGCTGATCGTCATCGCTCGTGCGACAGGACTTCGTCCAGCCGATCGAGCACCCGACGGTTGAGCAGACTGCGGTTGGTCATCTCGCAATGCTCACCCGCACCCTCGGCGGTGGTGAACCTGAGGAGGGTCACCATGTCGCCCAGTCGATCACCGAAGATTCCCGCACCGCGTGCAAGGGCATCGTTCTCGGCGGCTGTCACCACGACCGGGCACGAGATGCGTTCGCCGACCTCGTCGAGCGTGTACTCGTTCAACGCCGCGAACAGTTCCCGGATGTCCGACGCACCGTTGACCCAGAATCCGCGGGAGACGAGTTTCCAGCGCAGTGACGGATCCGACTGCACCGCAGACATGATCGCGTCGGCGTCCTGCGCGCTCATCGAGAGGGGATCGTCGAGGACCTCGGGGGACACACCGAAGGCTGCGCCGAGAGCTCGGGTGCCGGCGGCGACGCTCCACTGACCGGGATCGGCAACCACCGCGGCCAGGCGATGCTCACCGGAGGCCGCACGCGGCGCGAGATACCCACCGAGACTCCACCCGCTCAGGACGATGCGCTCGGGGTCGACTATCGGAGAGGTCACCGCATGATCGACCACCGCGCGCACGACCACTTCCCAGTCCGGGCGCATCGGCATGTTCTGCTTGTAGAGCATCTCGCCCTGACCCGGTCCGTCGAACAGGAGACAGTGGTAGCCGCGTCGAAGCGCTGCGACGGCAGACGCGAAGAACATGTCGGTGATCGTGGCGTCGTATCCGTTGGTGAAGACGATGAGTGGCCGCACACTGTTCTCATGGCCGGGTGCGGGAATCAGGTAACCCGGAAGCGTGGTGTTCTCGAACGGAATCCTGCCGGGCGTCACGGGCGCGTCCCCGATCGCCAGCCCGGCATCGAAGGCAGCCGTCTGCTTGTCGAATGCCGAGATCAGACGCGGGTCGACCGGAGAGCCGTACAGAGGGTGATATGCGGTCGCGTAGTAGGCGCTGGCGCGCAGGAAGAGTTCGCGAGCCGAGTCGTCGTGCCCGGCGGACGCACAGGACTCCGCCTCGGTGACGAGACGGTCCCCGGCCTCGATCCACGCCGTGTAGAAGTCTCCGTCGTCACCGTCCCCCACTCGCCGGGCCACTGCGGCAATCTCGCCGAAGTCGGCACCGCCGTACGGGATGTAGGCCAGCGGCCAGGTTCCGAACTCGTCGTGCAGATGGTCGTGGAACAGCAGACCCATGCCGGTACTCCCTCGAGTTGTGGTTCGTCTGTGCACGCTTCCTTGCACGGTGACTGCAACACGAAGGAACCGCGCCCCGAATCGGTGGATTTCACCCTCGACTTCGCCGAACCGGAGCTCCGGCATTGCTCCTGCTACGCGGCCACGAGCCCTTCCGGCGCCTTCTTCGCCAGCCGCCCGGCGAGCGCTGCGCACACCAGAAGCTGCATCTGATGGAACAGCATGAGCGGCAGCACGATCAGGCCGATGGGCTGACCGGGGAAGAGCACGATCGCCATGGGCAGTCCGGTGGCGAGGGACTTCGTGGAGCCGCAGAAGAGGATTGCGACGCGGTCCCGGTAGTCGAAACCGAGTCCGCGGGACGAGTACCAGGTGAGTGCGAGCACGATCGCGAGCAACACGGCGCACACACCGACGAGGGCGAGCAGTCGGCCGATCGAGATCATCGACCAGATGCCCTCGTTCATGCCGCGGCTGAACGCCACGTACACGACCAGCATGATGGATCCGCGGTCGACGAGCTTGAGAGGCTTGCCATGGGCCTTCACCCAGGAGCCGATCCAGCGCCGCAGGAGCTGACCGGCGACGAACGGCACGAGCAGCATCAGCACGATGTCGAGAACGGCTGATCCGCTGAACGTGACGCCCTGCGTGGACATCGTCAGCGCGACCAGCAGCGGCGTCGCGAAGATGCCGATGAGGCTCGAGGCGCTGGCGGACACGATCGCGCCGGGGATGTTTCCGCGCGCCACCGAGACCAGCGCGATGGCCGACTGCACGGTGGACGGCAGAAGGCACAGGTACAGCACCCCGAGATAGAGCGGGTCGGTCAGAATCGACGGCACGAGCACCTTCGCGGCCAGACCGAGCAGCGGGAAGACTACGAAGGTCGTCGCAAGGATGGTCACGTGCAGACGCCAGTGCTTGAGACCTTCGATTGCCTCCTGTGTGGACAGACGCGCGCCGTACAGGAAGAACAGCAACCCGATGGCGATCTTCGCGGCCCAGTTCGCGCCGTCGAGTACCACGCCGTCGGCAGGCAGCAGGGCAGCGACGGTGACGGTGGCGAGGATGGCGAGCAGGAACGGGTCGAGTCGTCCGAGCACGGGGATCTTGGAGAGCACGAATCGACGGTACGGCAGCGACGGATGATTACAGAAGACGGTCACCACGTTTTCTGCAATCGCGATTCATGATTAAGTGAAGCGGTGTTCGATCCGGTGCACCTTCGGAGCTTCCTCGCTGTCGAGCGGGAGCGTGGTTTCACCGCGGCCGCTCAGCGGCTCGGTCTGCGGCAATCGACGGTCAGTCAGCACGTCGCCCGACTCGAGAAGGAGATCGGACGTCGGCTGTTCGTGCGGGATACGCACAACGTCGAACTGACGGCGGACGGTGCCGACATGGTCGCGTTCGCCCGGGAGATCCTCGACCGGCACGATGCCGCTCGCAGGCACTTCTCGGAGTCGCCGCTCAGCGGCCGGCTGCGTTTCGGGGTCTCCGAGGATCTGGTGCTCTACGAACTGCCGTCGATCCTCGCCGAATTCCGGCGCAGTCATCCCCGCATCGATCTCGAGCTCACCGTCGACCTGAGCGAGGACCTGCAACGTCGACTCGACGACAACGAACTCGATCTGGTGTTCGGCAAGCGTCGGCGCGGTAGCCGACACGGGGAGATGATCTTCCGTGAGCGTCTCGTCTTCCTCTCCGCCCCGGACTACGTCCTCGATCCCGACGAGCCGACACCGCTGGTGTCCTATCCGCCCCCGGCGCTGACCCGCGACATCGCCCTCGAGGCCCTTCAGCGTAGTGGACGTGGCGTCCGCGTCGCGTGCACGACCGACAGTCTCAACGGTCTGCGCGCCGCCGCGCTCGCCGGACTGGGTGTGGTGCTGCACGCCGAGCGGCTCCCTCCGCCCGGCCTCGTCCCGGTGCGCGATCCCCAGCGGCTGCTCCCCGACGCCGGCGACATCGAATTCGTGCTCATCGCACGCCGGTCCGTCCTCACCGGTCCGGAGGCGGCCCTGCGGTCGGCGATCCTGGCGAATGCGGATCGCGTGCGCGTGTGACGGTGTCCCGGATGGGTATTCCTGTGCCACGCCCGCTGGGGGCGGCAGTTCTCACGCCGCAGGAGGAACCGTGTCCACAGACGCGATCGTGTTGCTGAAGGAAGATCACAAGGAAATCAAGAAGCTCTTCCGCGACTTCCGGAAAGCCGAGGGGGAGAAGGAGAAGGGCGAGATCGTCGGCAAGATCATCGAAGCTCTCACCGTGCACACCTATCTCGAGAACGAGTGCATGTACCCCGAAGTGCGCTCCCTGCTCCCCGATCTCGAAGACGACATCCTGGAGTCCTACGAGGAGCACCATGTCGCCGATGTGCTCGTCGTCGAACTGGCCGGGATGAAGCCCGACGCAGAACGTTTCGATGCGAAGACGACGGTCCTGATCGAGAACGTCGAGCATCACATCGACGAGGAGGAGGACGAGTGGTTCCCCAAGGTGCGTGAGGCGCTGGGACGTAAGCAGTTGCAGGACATCGGTGCCCGCATGCTCGAGATGAAGGATGACGCCCCGCGGTCGCCGGCGCAGCCGTCCGCGTTGAAGAAGACGATCGATGCGGTGATCAGCTGAGGGTGTGCTGCGGCCGGGCGAGGGAGGCGCCTCGTCCGGCCCGGCTCGCCCGGTAGGCGTCGCGCCGCGTCTCGACGAGCCATCCCGGCCACGGATCGACGAACCCGGGGCAGTGGATGGTTGGATCGAAAGACGGTTGCTCGGAATCCTTCTCGGGCAGGCGACGGTTCAGAGTCAGACGGCCTGCCGGTTCCAGGGAGCCGCGGGCCGAACCCACCAGGAGTGAGAACTCGAGCGGAACTCCGAGTGCTTCGACGGAGGTGGTCGAGGACGAATGTCGTCCTCGCGGAACGGCAGTGATCCACCGCGGTGTGGGGTCGGCATCGGTCCGGTAGGCCATGAGCGTGCTGTAGCGGGCGCTCGACCACGAGCGGGCCGGCAGCAGAGCCACCCGGGCGGGCAGGTAGGCCGAGGCGAGCAGGACGTCCCACGGGCCGGTCTTCAGGGGAAAACGCAGCGCCAGGCCGAGCACGTCCGGCATTCCGTCGGGCGTGCCGATGCCCCGCGACACCCGCGCGATCACCAGGGCGGGGCGGGGGATCTGCCGGGGCCACCAGGACGACTCGAACTCGGCGACCCCTTCGAAGGTCGCGCCGCGTGGGTGGAACACACGTGCTCCGCGCAGCGCGGATCCCACTCGGAACGGCACGGACAGCGCCGACGACAGGGCAGTCATGACGGTCGCATACCCGTCTGCCGGTCGGTTCAATCGCGTTCGTCACTCCGCGCTCGGGCAGGACCCGATTCGGTCACGATGGAGGACATGCGTTCACCGTTGCCGGACTACCTGACCGAAGTGCTCCGAGGATGTGCCGACAGTTCGGGCGCACTCGCCGATTACATCCCGGAGCTGGCGAGGGCCGACCCGGACCGGTTCGCCCTCACCCTGGTGACTGCCGAAGGCGCGATGTACTCCGTGGGTGACGACGACACCGAGTTCACGATCCAGTCCGTCTCGAAGCCCTTCGTCTACGGTCTCGCGCTGCAGGAAAGGGGATTCGACGACGTGCTCGACGTGATCGACGTCGAGCCGTCCGGTGAGGCGTTCAACGAGGTCTCGCTCGAACGCAACACGGGACGACCGCTGAATCCGATGATCAACGCGGGCGCGCTCGCCGCACATGCTCTGGTGCTCGACGGTCGGCGGCCCGAGGACTCGGTGGAGGACATCCGCTCCCTGCTGTCGTCCCTGGCCGGTCGTGAACTCGTGATCGACGAGAAGGTCGCTGCGTCGGAACTCGGCAACTCCTATCGAAATGTGGCTATCGCCAACCTGCTTCGAGGATACGAGGTATTCGAGGACGATCCCGACGAGATCGTCGAGGGATACATCCGGCAGTGCTCCGTGACGGTCACCACCAAGGATCTCGCGATGATGGCCGCGACACTTGCGGCGGGCGGCGTGCAGCCCGTGACGTGCGAGGAGGTCTTCTCCCGCGATGTCGTGCGTCAGGTGCTGTCGGTGATGGCGACCTGCGGGATGTACGACGCGGCGGGGGACTGGCTCTCCACCGTCGGCATCCCGGCCAAGAGCGGCGTGTCCGGAGGAATCATAGGAATCCTACCGGGACAGTTGGGTATTGCGGCCTACTCGCCACGGCTCGACGACCACGGGACCAGCGTGCAGGGCGTCGCGGCCTTCGGGCGTTTCTCCCGCGACATGAATCTGCATCTGATGGACGCGCCGATGGTTGCGCACTCGGTGTTACGCAGGCGGCATGTGATCGGCGAGGGTAAGGAGGCTCTCACCCTCCTGGAGTTGCAGGGCGACCTCCAGTTCACCAGCGCCGAGGGGCTCGTGACGGCGGTCGTCGACGAGCCGGTGGAAACGAAACGCGTGGTCTTCGACCTGTCGCTCGTCCGTACGGTGCTGCCCGTGGGCCGACGTCTGTTGCTGGAGATGATCGGTCGGCTCCATCGCGACGGAGTGGAGGTCGTCGTCGTGGACCCCGAGGGGCATCTGCCCGAGCCCGACACCGGTTACGGCTTCCGTCCACAGGTCCACGCCTCGTGGGAGGACCTGGAGACATAGGGATGAAAGGGCATTCGGCACGAAAGTGACCCGAGTGGCTCCTGTGGAATTTCCAGGAACCACGGGTGGCGTTCCTGCGGAGGACTGGGCTACGGTGTCCTGCGGTGTGCCGGAGGCTGGTCGGCGAAAGACGGTCGTACCCCAGGAAAGAAGATCCACTCATGCCGTTCACCCGTGAATCCCTCGTCGTCCCCGGAAACGTCCGGGTAGGAGGATGATGGCGTTGCTCACACGCTCGCCCTACCGCTGTCCCGGAGACGGCAGCGTGATCCATCACGCCTGCGCAGGACTGCTGACCTACTGGGAGCGTCCCGTCGAGGAGCACGTCGCCCGTACCTCGCTGGGTGAGACGTACGTGCTCACCACGGGTCCCGCGACGGCACCGCCGATCGTGGTGCTCGCAGGTGGCGACCTTCCGGCGGCGGGACTGCGTCTGCTGGCCGAGCAGTTCGGTGAGCGGCACCGAGTCGTGCTCGTGGACGTCCCGGGCCTGCCCGGGGCGAGTGCGGGCAGCCGGCCCGACAACCGCATCCACACCGTCTACGGCCACTGGCTCGTCGAGGTACTCGACGCACTCGGGGTCGAGCGGGTTCCCGTGCTCGGTCTCGGCTGGTCCGCGTCGGTGGCGGCCGCGGTGGAGGATCTCGACCGGGTCGAGAAGCTGGTGATCGCCGCGCCGCTGGGACTCGTCCCGCGCGTCCGATGGAACCGCGCCCTCATTCCCGGCCTGCAGTGGCGCAACGAGCCCAACCTCGAGAACACCGAGCGGTACCTCCGGGCACTCGCGGGCTGCGATTACCGCCCCGACGAGCAGACGCTGCGGTGGTCCTGCCGCGTGGGTGCGTACTGCACGTCGCTGACGAACGTGCCCCGTATCGATCGATCCGTACTGCGCCGCTGGCGCGGGCATGCTGTCGAGGTGGTCGTGGGAGTCAAGGATCCCCTCGTGCAGGTCGACGCGCTGAACAAGCTGGCCGACGACATGGGAGCGCAGTTCGTGGCGATCCCCGAGGCGGGTCATCTCCTCGCGGTCGAGGCGCCGGCGGCTCTGGCCGCGATGACCGCTGCCGCATCGGCGGACTGAGACGAAAGTGGCGACGCCGGGCTGCCCCCGACGGGCGTAGTTATCAGTCCGGCATCGCCACTTCCGGTCACCTCCCAGTGGGACCCGAGCAGCCGGGTACCCATGCCAGGGCTGCGATAGTCCCCAAATATTACGGTTTGGTCACGGTGACGCCTACGACGGTACCACCTGAACGCGGAATCGGTGCAGATGCATGTGTCGGCGCGTCACACATCTGCGATCGCACGGACTCGGCCGCGTCACGCGACAGCGGGGCTCCAATCGACCACGACCGACCTCGCGCCGATATATTCCAGCAGGTCGCGAACCGGTCCGCCGAAACGGAGCTGACGGTCGACCTCCAGCTCGTCGAGATCGTCGTCCTCCGTGCCGACGAGGATCCCGTGCACCACGCTGCGGGCCGCGGACAGGACGAGCATCTCCTCCGCGGCCACCCGTACCGGCACGTCGGTCTCACCCGCCACCGCACCGACCGTCACGGCCACATAGTCCCTGTCCTCGTCTGCGTCGTGATACGCGACCAGACGGCCGTGCAGCAGGGACTCGGGCAGGAGCCGGTCGAGCGTCACACCCGAGGGAACGCGCTCGTCGTCGGAAGGGACGCTCGGACCGGGTGCGGCCGGGGTAGCCGGGAGCTGCGCGGCTGCGTACAGGGGTACGCGCCGAGACGTCCAGCCGAAGTAGGTTTCGCGTTGCGCGTACATCGCACCTGCGCCTCCTCGATAGGACTTCGTCTCTACTCGTAGTGTGCTCCAGGCCACCGACAGGTTTCCGCGCCGCACAGGAGGCTTCCACGAGGGTGCACGAGGCTAGTCCTGTGAGGCGCGGACGCCGGGCGAGACCAGCAGCCGACCGAGGACGGCGAAGATCGCGAGCACCAGCAGCGAGCAGATCCCGGCGAGAGCGGCACCGCCCACGACCAACGCGTAGTCGCTGCGGGCAAGACCGTCCACGATCGGTCTTCCCACTCCGCCGAAACTCACCGCCGCAGCGATGGTCGCGGTCGCGACGATCTGGACCGCGGCGGTACGCATGCCGACGAGTACCAGCGGCAGTGCGACCGGCAGTTGGGCCCGCAGGAGGATCTGGGACGAGGTCATCCCCATTCCTCGGGCGGAGTCGGTCAGCGCCGGATCGACCCCGCGGATCCCTTCGTAGGAGTTCAGCAGGATGGGCGGAATCGCGAGTGCCACGAGCGGCACGAGCACCGGTACCAGTCCGATCCCGTACAGCACCACCAGCAGCACGAGCAGGCCGTAGGTGGGGAGGGCGCGTGCGGCGTTCGCCGTGAGGGACACGAGCACACCGCCGCGCCCCGTGTGCCCGGTCCACAGACCGAGAGGCAACGCGAGGAGAACGGAGATCGCGAACGCGACCAGCGTGTACCCGAAGTGCTGGGCGAGTCGCGTCGGGATCCCGGAAGCACCCGACCAGTTCGCGGCATCACCGAAGTACTCGGCGAGGTAGTGCAGCAGTGTCGTCATCGGCGCGCTCTCGAGGTACTACGCATCCACGGCGTGGTGAGACGCTGGACGAGTACGAGCACCGCGTCGACGACCAGCGCCATCACGACGGTCGCGACGATGCCGATGATCGCCAGATCGAGCCGATCGAGCTGGACCGACGCGGTGAACAGCGCCCCGAACGCTCCCATGCCGATCAGCGCCCCGACGCTCACCATGCTGATGTTCGCCACCGTGGCCACACGGAGCCCGGCGATGACCGCCGGGATCGCCAGCGGCAGGTCGACGGTGAGCAGCCGGCGCGGTGTCGAGAACCCCATCGCCACCGCAGACTGGCGCACACTGTCCGGTACGGCGCGCAGCCCGTCGACGACGTTGGGGACGAGTCCCGCCAGCGCGTAGACGGCCAGCGGAAGGATCACCGTGGTCCGGCTGATCCCGGTGAAGGCGATGAGCAACACGAAGAAGGCAAGCGACGGAATGGAATACAGAACGCTGCAGACCGCGAGCACCGGTGCATACACCCGCGGCCACCGCACACACGCCAAGCCCAGGGGTAACGCGATGACCAGGCCGAGCAACGAGGCACCGAGCGCCATGAGGAGATGATCGCCGAGCAGTTCCCAGAACGTCCCGAGATAACCGGGAATACGCAGGCTCACTGCGACTTCCGCATCTCGAGCCGAGGCGGGGTACCGGTCTGCCGGCCGTCGTGGGCTGCGCGGGCTGCCGCCGCCACCTCCTCACCGCTGATCACCCCGAGCACGCGGCCGTCGTCGTCCACGGCCACGGCATGACCCGACGGTGAGAGCACCGCCGCGTCGAGCACGACGCGCAGCGGATCACGTCCCGGAACGAAAGGTCTTCCCACCGGGACGAATTTCGTATCCGGGTTGCCGTCACGGGGGCTGCCGTCGCGCCACCCCGCTGGGCGCCTCTCGTCGTCGACGACGAGAACCCAGCGGCCGTCACCGGCGACGAGTTCGGCGTCGTCCCGGGTGACGATCGGAGCCGTGCGCAAGGGCAGTTCGGCGGACGAGAAGAACGACATGAGCCGCACACCGCGGTCGACGCCGAGGAAGCCGGCGACGAAGTCGTCGGCGGGAGCGGTGAGAAGTTCCTCCGGCGTCGCGTACTGGGCGAGCATCCCGCCGGGCCGCAGGACGGCCACGCGGTCGCCGAGCTTGATCGCCTCGTCGATGTCGTGGGTGACGAGCACGATCGTCTTGGCCAGCACCGACTGCAGGCGCAGGAGTTCGTCCTGCAGGTCCTTGCGGACCACGGGATCGACCGCGGAGAAGGGCTCGTCCATCAACAGGATCGGGGGATCGGCCGCCAGTGCGCGGGCCACGCCGACACGCTGCTGCTGCCCGCCGGAGAGCTGCGCCGGATAGCGTTGCGCCAGTTCCTTTCCGAGCCCGACCCGCGTCAGCACGTCCATCGCGGTCGCGCGGGCCTCCTTGCGGTTCGCGCCGAGCAATCGGGGCACGGTGGCGACGTTGTCGACCACTGTCCGATGGGGAAAGAGCCCGGCGTGCTGGATGACGTATCCGATGCCGCGGCGCAGGATCCGGGGATCTTCGTCGAGGACGTCGCGACCCTCGACGAGCACACGCCCGCCCGTGGGCTCGACCATCCGGTTGATCATGCGCAGCGAGGTGGTCTTTCCGCACCCCGACGGCCCGACGAACACCGTCAGGGTGCCCGTCGGGACCTCGAGCGAGAGTCCGTCGACCGCGACGGTCCCGTCGGGATAACGCTTCTCGACATTGTCGAATGTGATCACGCGGCACCGATTTCCGTCAGTTCAGGTCGTTCTGCTGCAGCCACTCCTCGGCGACGGCGTCGATGTCGCGGCCGTCGGTGACCACCTGTCCGACCAGTACGACGAGGGTGTCGGTGGTGAGCTTCTCGGACACGGCATCGATCTTCGCGACGTCGTCGTCGTCGAGATCGGTGCGATGCACCAGCGGAGTGACGTTCTGGGCTCCGAACACTGATTCCGGGTCCTCCAGCGCCACAAACGGTTCGGTGCTCAGAGACGGGTCGGTGGTGAAGATGTTCGCGGCCTGCACCGTGCCGTCCGAGAGTGCCCGGATGGTGATGGGACCGCCCGTATCGGTGGGCACGAACTCGCGGAACTCGACTCCGTACACTTCGCGCAGGCCCACGACGCCCTGCTGCCGGGTCTCGAACTCCGGGGGACCGCCGAGGGCGAGCTCGCCCGCAACCGGTGCGAGATCGGCGATGCTCGTCAGGTTGTACCGCTGCGCCGTCTCCTCGGTGACGACCAGGGCATCCTTGTTCTCACCGGGAGCGGAGGTCAGGATCTCGAGCCCGTCCGGAAGAGCTTCGGACAGTGCCGCATTGACATCCTCGGTCGTGGCGGCGGTGCTGTCGGGATCGACCCTCGCGAGGAGTGCGCCGTTGTACTCCGGGACGAGCGTGATGGCACCCGATGCGACCTGGTCGTAGTAGATCTCACGGCTGCCGATGTTGAACTGCCGGGTGACCTCGGACCCTGCGCTCTCGAGCGCCTGCGAGTAGATCTCCGCGAGCAGGACGTTCTCGGGGAAGTTCGCCGAACCGACGATGATCGCGCCACCGTCCGCCGAATCCCCGGCGAGAGGATCGTCGTCCCCGCCGCCGGAACAGGCCGCCAGGGCGAATGCGGACACGGCGAGAAGTGCTGTGGTGCGTGCGAAGCGTTTCACGGGTTGCTCCCTCGGATACGGCACGGTCGAGTGTCGACTCTATCCCGCCGGATACCCACCGTGCCGGATTTGTCGCACGAGTGGCTCACCAGTCGTCGCCCGCACGCTCCGAGGTGGCGAGGGTGAGGATGCCGTTCACGAGCCGGTACCGGCTCATCGAGTCGAGTGCGGGGGCATAGGCGTGCACGGTCACCGCAGGAACGGGACCGTCGTTGACGACCTCGTGCACGTGCCGGCTGTCGAAGCGCCGTGTGGCGCCGGCGGCCAGGTGGGTGCTGGAGAGTGTCACGCGTTGCCCGGGAAGGCCTTCCGACCACGGCTGATCGACGGTGTCCTCCCGGACACCTCCCTGGGCGACGGCGAACGCACCGGCGCTTCCCCCGTGATCGTGGATTCCGGTGCGCTGCCCGGGAAGCCAGCTCAGCAACCACACCTCGTAGTCGTCGGTGACGTCGAGTCGGGTGTACCAGCGCTCGGTCTCGCCGAATCGGACGAGCGGACGCCAGCGCGCGTCGTCCGAGGCGATGTCGAGGACGATCTCGGCGAGATCGACGCGCACGGAGGTGGAGAGAAGAGCAGGCATCGTGGTTCCTCGAGCAGAAGCCGAACGGGACCGAACGGGACCGAACGGTGATCCGGGCAGAAGAAAACAGGTCGGGCCGGGGTCAACGACAGGCGCGACAACCACAGAAACCACCGGCGATGCGGACGTAGTCCACGTGAAGCCTGCGATGCCGCAGGGTCGCCGGAAGATGCATGACGACCACTTCATCGGCCGGACACGGTCATGTCAAGGTTTACGTTCGTGTGACGTGGCGAACAGTCGGGACGGGTTACGTCGGCGTACGAGCCCGTCCCGTTCGTCGTCGAACAGCAAAGGGGGAGCGTACGGACGGTCCGAACCGAGCACGATGCGCTCCCAGCCGAGTCCTGAGGCTACGGCCTCGACGATCTCGGGACCGTACGAGGAGGTGTCGACGAACACTCCGGCGGACGGGATCGTCGCAGGTCCGCCGCGTGCCGCCATCCGGTCGGCGTGCAGCGGCGCGAGGCCGGCGAGCATGGCGAAACCCACGCGCAACCGGGGGAGACGAGGTGCTCCGTATTCGTGCCAGGCGAACCACGCGGTGTGCATCTGCGACACGTAGGACACCATCGCCGGCCACCATGGAGGAGCCGAGGGATCGGCCGTGGCGGGCCCGGGATGCACGAACAGGGGTGCGCCGCGGCGGTCGAGTTCGTCGAGGAGTGGGGCACACCGCGCGTAACCGTCGGCGTCCGCCAACGCGGTGGCGGGAAGTTGCAACCCGACGCAGCCCGCCGCAAGGACTTCGCGCAGAGCCGCGGGATCAGGAGCGTCGACCGAGGCCGACGCCCATCCCCCGAACGGCTGCGGCAGCGCCAGCACTCCCTCGTGGTAGGCGTCGAGCAGACCGGCCGCGTCGGCTGCGGGCAGCGATTCGATCCCCAGTGGGCTCGACAGTGACACCAGCGCCAGGTCGATGCCGTCCTGCACCGCGAGCTCGGCCCGGCGGGCGATCGAATGATCCTCGGGCCGTACCTCGTAGGGTGGTTCGCCGTCGAGGTGCAGCGTCCACCCGACGAGGCGCGGCGCACGGGTGCGTGCCCGTAGCGCCGCGACGAGGGGTGCCGGCCACACGTGCTGGTGGACGTCGACGCGGGGAAAGGTCATGCCGCCCAGGATGTCAGACCGCCCGTGTCACTGTCCTGCGCCGCGGGGAACCCATCGCTCGTGCAGCTGACCGCGTCGGATGCCCGGGCTCGTCCCGGGTGTCGCGAGAGCGTGTGCGGGCGCCGGCTGCCGGTTCCCGGCCGTCGGCTGCGATCCGGACGCAGGGTCGGAATGATACTGCTCGGTGTGCTCCGAAGGCGGGTCGGGCAGGCGACGCGGCCGATCGATCCGGTACGGATCGTCGCTGTTCCTGCCGGTTCCCTTGAGCAGGCTGGTCGGCAGGTAGATGCTCGCGGTGATGCCGGCGTTGGTGGTCGAATCGAAGGTCGGACGCAGCCGCACCGTGATGCCGTGCCGATCGGCGAGACGCGCGACCACGAACAGACCCATTCGTCGTGCGGCACCGGATCCGGCTTCGCTGTCGGAACCGAGACGCATGTTGATCTCGGCGAGTTCGTCTGCGGGAATACCGATTCCACGGTCGGCGATCTCGAGGAGGAGACCGCCGTCGACGGCGCGCGAGAACGCGAACGCCACGCTGCTCTCGGGTGGTGAGGCACGCAGTGCGTTGTCGAGGAGCTCGGCGATCATGTGGACGACATCGGTGACAGCGCTGCCGACCAGATTGCGGTCCGGCGCATTGCCGATGTTCACGCGCTGGTAGTTCTCGACCTGCGAGACGGCAGCGCGCAGGACATCGACGAGCGGTGTGTCGGGAACCCGGCCCAGACGCTGGCGGGTACCCGCGAGGACGAGCAGCGAGTCACCCGTGCGCCGCATGCGGGCGGCGAGATGGTCGAGCGCGAACAGGTTCTGCAGACGGGTCGGGTCGCGCTCCTCGTGTTCGAGCGAATCGATAAGGGCAAGTTGCTGTTCCACGAGTGTCTTGTTGCGGCGCGCAAGCGTTTCGAGCATCTCGTTGACCTGCCGTCGCAGCTGCGCCTGCTCGCCGGCCAGACGCAGGGCGCCCTCGTTCATGCTGTCGACGGCGCGCGCGACCTCGCCGATCTCCTCGCGGGTGTGGACACGGACCGGATCGAGTGTGACGGACTCGATTTCGGCACCGTCCTTGATCGCGGCGAGCGCGGCAGGAAGATCCTGTTCGGCCGTACGAAGGGTGTCGTCGCGCAGTCGGCGCAGCGGCCTGACGAGGGACGTCGCGATCACGATTGCCAGCCCGAGGGCGAGCAGGAGGATGATCGCGACGCCGATGGCGTTCTTGAACGCTTCGCTGCGTACTTCGGCAGCGAGATCGTCGAGGACGGCCACGGCGCGGGTCGCGGAACCGGCGACCTCCTCCTGGTAGACCATGAGGCTCTCGAAGATCGACCCGCGCAGCGCACCGACATTGCCTGCATCGTTGTCGAGATTGGCCGTGATGCTGCGGCGGTTCTCGAGTTGAGCGATCAGGCCGTCGACCTCGGAAGCATCCGCCGCGTCGTTCTCGGTGAAAGTGTCGCGGAGAACGGCCAGTCGCGCGTTCTCGACGCCCAGAGCGTTGTTCCACATCAACAGTGCGCCGTCGGTCCCGGCGCTCATCGCGGAGTACGCGAGGACCTGGTCGAGCAGGGACCACTGGGTGGCCCACAGGTCGAGAAGTGTGGCGCTCTCGCGCTGGACGGTGGGGTCGTCGGTGGTGGTCGTGATCGCGCGGTAGGCGGCCTGAGCACGGCTGACGAATCCTTCGGCGCGCTCGCTGGCCACGGTCGGGGCCAGCGTTCCCGACGACGCGCTGTCGAGGAGGCTCTCGCCCTCGGCGAGCATACGGTTGATCATCGCGGCGATCTGCGGATCGAGATCCTTGCCGTCGATGTGATCGCGCAGGGTCGCGGCGGATTCGCGGGCGACCTGGGCGCCGTTGTCGACGGGGAGCGACAGGATCGTCGCCGCGGCGGCACCGGTGACGCTGGTGGCGTAGTCGGCGAGGGTCGGCAGGATGGAGACGTTCTCGGCGGCGGCGCTGTACGCGTCGTTCTCCTGGTACAGGTCGTAGACGCGCAGCGATCCGTACAGGGTCGCGGCCACGATGGGGAGGGCGACGACCACGGTCATCCTGCGCCACAGACGCCAGTTCTCCGGTGTGTGCTGCCGGAATTGCCTCATGAGACTCACGATGTTTCGCCCCCGAACCTCTCTGCATGCCTGAGTCGGCGGCCGGCCGAAACTGGACTTCGGCAAGGAGAATTTCGTCTTCGAAATTCGGGCCAGGGCGAATCACGGTTCGCTGCCGTCAGGACGTGGGTCAGAGTAGGTAGTACTTCGTTGTGCTCACAAGATCGGTGTCCAAGTCCGATAGCTGGTATTCGACCTTGCGTATACGTCACGGTCGTGCGCTACGATGCCGCCGGAAATTCCCGTTCCGTCGGGTTTCGATGTCAGGGGGGCGAATGGATCTGCGGCGGGTCGATCTCAACCTGCTCGTCGTCCTCGATGTCCTGCTCTCGGAACGCAACGTCACCCGCGCGGCCCGACGACTGAACATGTCGCAGCCGGCGACGAGCACGGCTCTTGCCCGGTTGCGCAAGCAATTCGACGACCCGCTGCTGGTGAAGAGCGGACGCACACTGCGTCCCACCGCGCGGGCCCAGGCGATCGTGGAGCCGCTCCGTGACGTGCTGCGGACCCTCGAGCGCTCGGTGCTCGCCGCGCCGGGTTTCGATCCGGCGACCGATACGCGGACCTTCACGATCATGACCGGCGACTACGCGGAGATCACCCTCCTGCGCATGCTGGTGCGGGGGAGCACGCCCGCGAACATCCGATTCGATCTGCTGCCGCTCAACGGTTCCGGGCTCGATGCCTTCCGGCGATACGAGATCGACCTGGCCGTGCTGCCGGAATACGTGCTCGAATCCCCGGAGTTCGAGACCTGCCGGAAGAAGGCGGTGCTGTCCGACAGATTCGTCGGAGCGGTCTGGTCGGGGCACCCGTATACGGGTACCCAGCTCACCCGCGAAGTGCTGGGACGTTATCCGCTGTTGTCCTACGCCCAGTACTCCGACGACACCAACCTCGGTCGCGCGCTGCTGCGTGCCGGGGTGGTGGCCCGCATCGGCGCGACCACCGGCAACCTCGCGGTTCTTCCCTATGCGCTGGAGAACACGCGCATGATCACGTTCCTGCCCGAGCGCATGGCCCGGCACCTCGCCGAGGCGGCGTCCCTGCGCCTTCTCGAACCCACCTTCCCGTTGCCGCCCCTGCGCGAATTCGCCGTGTGGCACGCCGAACGCGATGCGGATCCCGCACACGCCTGGCTGCGGGCGCAACTCGACCCGGTCGGGCGCCGGCGCATCGCGGCACAAGCCGTCTGAACCGGACGGACGCTGCGAATCGGCCCGTTCGACGAGACCGATCCGCAGCGTCCGGATGACGGTGGAGAGGTCAGCGCCCCGATCGACGCTGAAGGATCACGGCGATGACCACGACGAGTATCGCGATCACTCCCACCGGCACGACCCGCGCCGCGACCGAGCCGCGGGCGTACTGCATGAGGTCGAGAGGTTCGGCCTCGGGCTGCGGGGGTGCGGCCGGGGCGGGAGTCGACGACGGTGTGGGCGACGTCGCCGACGCGGGTGTCATCGCGGGAGCGGGAGACGCGCTCGCCGGGCTCGGAGGCACGGATTCGTTGGGCCGCGACCCAGCGGCGTCGCCCTCCCCGACCGCGGTTCCGGCGCCCGGCCCGACGAAGGCTCCGGCGGGTTGTTCGTCACCCGAACCCGCAGCGGTGAGCGGCGGGCTCGCCGGCACAGACTCGTTGGGCCGCGATTCGGCTGCCTCCGCGGCCGGCTCGGGGGCTCCTGCTTCGGGTCCGAGCTTCTTCGACAGGCAGTCCGCGAACTGTTCGAGGATCTTGCCGCCGACATCCGAGATCATCCCCCGTCCGAACTGGGCCGGCTTGCCGGTGATCTTCATGTCGGTCTTCACGGTGCCGTCGGTGCGGTCGCCGTCGCCGGTGAGGACGACGGTGATCGTCGCGGCAACCGTTCCGTTGCCCCGGGTGTCCTTCGCGTTGGCCTCGATGACCGCCCGGCGGGCGTTCTCGTCCTTCTCGACGTACACGCCGGTGCCCTTGAACGTGAGCGCTACCGGTCCGAGCTTCACCTTGACGGTCCCGGTGAACGTGTCGCCGTCGACGCCGGTGAGCGTCGCGCCGGGCATGCACGGCGCGACCTTCTCCGGATTCAGCAGGGCGGTCCACACCTCGTCGACCGGTGCGGGAACGGACAGTGTGTGTTCGAGTTGCATGAGGTCCTTTCCGAACAAGTGGTTCCGGGAGCAGGACGTTTTCCGCAGAACGCGTGGTTCCTGCGGAGCGCCTAGACCCCGGAGGCAGTGGTGACCGCTCGTCGGGTGAGTACCCGGGCGAGGTGGCTCCGATACTCGGCGTCGGCATTTCCGTCGGTCATGGGAGCCGTGCCCTCGGTGGCGAGCTCGGCCGCGGCATGGATCGTCTCGGCCGTCGCGGGCTTGCCGACCAGCGATTCCTCGACGCTGCGCGCCCGGACCGGGACGGCGGCCATGTTCGTGAGGGCGATCCTCGCCCGCTCGATGGTGCCGCCCGACGCCTCGAGGGTCGCCGCGACGCCGACGATGGACCACTGCTGAGCTGCGCGATGGAACTTCTCGTAGCGAGCCGACCAGCCCGTGTGCTTGGGAACCCGGACCTCGACGAGGATCTCCCCGGGTTCGACGGCGGTCGTGAAGTAGTCCTGGAAGAAGTCGTCCGTCGCGATGATGCGACGACCGGACGGCCCGGCCACGGTGAAGGTCGCCTCGAGCGCCACGGCGGGTGCGGCGAGGTCTCCGGCCGGGTCGGCGTGCACGAGCGACCCGCCGAACGTGCCGCGATGCCGGATCTGGGGGTCGGCGACGGTCGCCGTCGCCTCGGCCAGCAGCCGTGCGTGCTCCGCGACGAGCGGGTCGTGCAACACGTCGTGGTGGGTGGTGGTCGCGCCGATCACCAGCGCGTCGCCGTCGTCGCGGATGCCGCGCAGCTCGGGGATTCTGCCGAGGTCGACGAGCACCGTCGGTGCCGCCATCCGTAGGCGCAGGACCGGCATGAGGCTCTGCCCACCGGCGATGACCTTCGCGTCCTCACCGGCCTCGGTCAGTGCGGCGACTGCTTCGTCGACGCTGGACGGGGCGACGTAGTCGAACGGGGCCGGAATCATTTCGTGCCTCCTCGGGCGTCGCGGAGCGCATGCCAGATCCGCATCGGTGTACAGGGCATCTCGACGTCGGTGACGCCGAACGGCCGTACCGCGTCGAGTACGGCATTGACGACGGCCGGCGTGGAGGCGATGGTGCCCGCCTCACCGACCCCCTTGACACCCAACGGATTACCCGGTGCCGGAGTGTCGGTGCGGTCGGTGACGAAGGGCGGCAGATCCACCGCCGTGGGCAGCAGATATTCGGCGAACGACGAGCTCAGCAACGTGCCGGATTCGTCGTGCACCGCCTCCTCGTACAGGGCCTGGGCGATGCCCTGGGCGAGTCCGCCGTGCACCTGACCTTCGACGATGAGCGGGTTCACGACGTGGCCGACGTCGTCGACGCACACGTACTTGCGGATGCGCGCGTGTCCCGTCTCGGTGTCGACCTCGATCGCGCACAGGTGGGTTCCGTGCGGGAACGAGAAGTTGTCGGGGTCGTAGGTCGCCTCGGAGTCGAGGTTCGGTTCGACGCCGTCGGGCAGGTCGTGCGCGGCGAACACCGCGAGCGCGACGTCGGTGAGCCCGACGGACTTCGCGGTGCCTTTGACGCGGAACTGCCCGGCTTCGAAATCGAGGTCGTCCTCGGAGCATTCGAGCAGGTGCGCGGCGATGGGCCGGGCCTTGGCGACCACCTTCTCGGCGGCTTTCACGACCGCGATGCCGCCGACCGCAAGCGACCGGGAGCCGTAGGTGTCGAGGCCGCGCGGTGAGCTCTGCGTGTCGCCGTGCAGGATTTCGATGTCGTCGAACGGGATTCCGAGCCGGTCGGCGACGATCTGACTCCACGCCGTCTCGTGTCCTTGACCGTGGGCGGACGAACCGGTGACCACTTCGACCTTGCCGGTCGGGAGCATGCGGATCGCGGCGTGCTCCCATCCGCCCGCACCGTAGGAGAGCGAACCGAGCACCCGCGACGGAGCCAGGCCGCACATCTCGGTGAACGTGGAGACACCGAGGCCGAGCTGGACCGGATCGTTGCGTTCGCGTCGTTCGGCCTGCTCACGCCGTAACTCGTCGTAGTCGAACAACTCTCGAGCCTTGGCGGTCGCGGCCTCGTAGTTGCCCGAGTCGTAGGTCAGACCCGCGACCGTGTCGAACGGGAACTCCTCGTGCTCGATCCAGTTCTTCTCGCGGAGCTCGAGTGGGTCCATCGACAGTTCGACGGCGAGCTCGTCCATGATGCGTTCGATCGCGAAGGTGGCCTCGGGACGACCGGCGCCGCGGTAGGCGTCGGTGGGCACCTTGTTGGTGAACACGTTGGTGCACGCGAATCGGTAGGAACCGAACTTGTAGATGCCGTTGAACATGAACGCGCCGAGGATCGGCACACCCGGTGTCACGAGACGAAGATAGGCGCCCATGTCGGCGAGCAGTTCGACCTTCAGGCCGGTGACGGTGCCGTCGCGGCGGGCGGCGAGGGTGAGCTTCTGGACCTGGTCGCGTCCGTGGTGCGCGGCGAGCATCGACTCGCTGCGCGTCTCGGTGTACTTGACGGGCTTGTGCAGGCGACGCGCAATGAGGAGGGTGAGCACCTCCTCCGGCGTGACCTGCAGCTTGCCGCCGAAACCTCCGCCGACGTCGGGGGCGATCACGCGCAGTTTGTGCTCGGGGAGACCGAGGGTCATCGCGAGCATCAGCTTCAGCACGTGTGGGACCTGGGTCGCCGACCACATGGTGATCTGCGAGGCGGTGGGATCGACGACGACCGAACGCGGTTCCATGAAGGCGGGGATGAGTCGCTGCTGCCGGAAGGTCCGTTCGACGATGACTTCCGCGTCGCGGATCGCGTCCTCCACGTCGCCGCCGCTCCCGGCCTCGGCGGAGTCGAACACCCACGTCGCGCTGACGTTGGTGCCGAGATCGGGATGGACGAGGTCGCCGTCCCGCGCCGCGGTCTCGAGGTCGAGGACCACGGGCAGGTCCTCGTAGTCGACGTCGATAGAATCGAGCGCGTCGTGGGCCTCGTACGGGCTGCGGGCCACCACGACTGCGACGGCCTCGCCCGCGAAGCGCACGGTGTCGACCGCGAGGGCCGGCGCGTTCGGGGTCTTCATGTCCTCGGTGATCGGCCACGCGCACGGCAGGCTGCCCTGCTCCTCGGCGAGGTCGGCGCCCGTGTAGACGGCGACGACGCCGGGCTTGCCCCTCGCCTCGGAGACGTCGAGACCGGTGATGCGGGCGTGCGCGACCGGGCTGCGCAGGATCGCCGCGTGCAGCATCCCGGGCAGCACGATGTTGTCGGTCCAGCGGGTGCGGCCGGTGATGAGGTGCTCGTCCTCCTTGCGGCGGCGCGCCCGGCCCAGTTCGGATTCGCCGACGCCTTCGTCGGTGGTCGGATCCACGGTGCTCGTCATCGTGCGGCCTCCTCGGTAGCTGCCGGGTTCTCGCGCAGTCGCTGTGCGGCGTCTCGCGCAGCGGCCACGATGTTCTGGTATCCGGTGCAGCGGCACAGATTTCCTTCGAGACCGTGCCGCACGTCCTCGTCGCTCGGATCGGAGTTCTCGGAGAGCAGGTCGATGGTCGCCATGATCATTCCGGGCGTACAGAAGCCGCACTGCAGTGCGTGCTTCTCACGGAACGCCTCCTGGACCGGATGCAGGTTGCCGTTCTCGGCGAGCCCTTCGACGGTGGTGACGGAGTGCCCGTCGGCCTGCACCGCGAGCACCGAGCACGACTTGACGCTGCGGTCGTCGAGCAACACGGTGCAGGCACCGCAGTTGCTCGTGTCGCAGCCGACCACCGTGCCCACCTTCCCGAGCCGATCTCTGAGGTAGTGGACGAGAAGCAGTCGCGGTTCCACGTCGTCCGTGTACTGCGTTCCGTCTACGGTGACAGTGATGCGCATCGGTCCTCCAAGTACCTCGCGTAGCGCAGTGATACAGATCACTGACACTCTGCTGCATATCGCGCGTAGAAAGGACCCGAATCACCGAAATCGCCTTCGCCTCGCGTCGATCGGAGGCGGAACCCGCCGCGAGAGGAACTGCATGACCCGCCGCCTCGAGGACAAGGTCGCCTTCATCACCGGAGTCGCGCGCGGACAGGGGCGCGCCCACGCGGTCCGGCTCGCGGCGGAAGGCGCGCAGATCGTCGGTATCGACCTCGCCGGTCCGCTGCCCGGCGTTCCCTACGATTCCGCCACGATCGAAGACCTCGACGAGACACGCCGGCTGGTCGAAGCGGAGGGCGCGAAGGCGCATCTGGTGCAGTGCGACGTCCGCGATCTCGACGGCACGAAGGCGGTGCTCGAGGAGGGCGTCGAGCAGTTCGGCGGCCTCGACGTGGTGGTCGCCAACGCAGGTATCTGCATCCCGCAGACGTGGGACGAGATCACTCCCGACAGCTTCCGCGACACCCTCGACATCAACGTCACCGGCGTGTGGAACACGATCACCGCGGCTGCTCCACACCTCATCGCCCGCGGTGGAGGTTCGGTCATCGTCACCAGCTCGCTCGCCGGCGTGAAACTGCAACCGTTCATGGTGCACTACACGACCAGCAAGCACGCCCTCGTCGGGATGGCGCGGGCCTTCGCCGCCGAACTCGGGCAGCACGACATCCGGGTCAACAGCATCCATCCGGGCGCGGTGAACACCCCCATGGGATCCGGTTCGATGCGCGACCGCATCGCCCGGACCGCCGAGAGCAACCCCCGGCTCGGGGGCATGACCACGCCCTTCTTGAACAAGTACATGGCCGAGGCGGACGAGATCGCGAACATGGTCGCCTTCCTCGCCTCGGACGAGTCCGCCTTCGTCACCGCCCAGAGTTTCGCGATCGACGGTGGCGCTCAGTACTTCTGAACGCCGATGTGCTCCTCGTGGGCATGGATCGGTCCGCGGGTCTCCGCGAGCCGGCCGCCGCCCCCGCCCCATCGCAACGCGATGATCTCGGCGGCGATCGACACGGCGGTCTCCTCGGGGGTGCGGGCACCGAGGTCCAGACCGATCGGCGACGACAGGCGTCCCAGTTCCTCCTCGGTCAGGTCTGTCTCCCGTAGGCGCTCCATGCGGTCGTCGTGGGTGCGGCGCGAACCCATCGCGCCGACGTACGCCACGTCGAGTCGCAGGGCGACCTCCAGGAGCGGCACGTCGAACTTCGGATCGTGGGTGAGAACCGTGATGACGGTGCGGGCATCCACGCGACCCGCTTCGGCCTCGGCTGCGAGATAACGGTGCGGCCAGTCCACGATCACCTCGTGGGCGCCGGGGAAGCGGGCTTCGGTGGCGAACACCCCGCGCGCGTCGCACACGGTCACCGTGTAGCCCAGGAACGAACCGAGCCGGGCCATCGCAGACGCGAAGTCGATCGCCCCGAACACGATCAGCCGCGGCGGGGGCTGGAAGACGTTGACGAACACCGACATCCCCTCACCACGACGTTCACCGTCGGTGCCGTAGTGCAGGGTGCCGGAGCGTCCCACCTCGAGCAGACCGCGCGCATCGTCGACGACGGCGTCGTGCATGCGTGGCGAGGCGAGTTGCCCGTCGGCGCGGTCGCGCCACACGACCATCCGCCGTCCCCGCACCGCCGGGTCGGGATGGGCGGTGACGGTCGCGAGTGCGACGGGCTCGCCCGCACGGACGGAGTCGAGCAGGTCGGTGAAGGTGGGGAAGGAGTCCGCATCGATCCGTTCGACGAAGACGTCGATGATGCCGCCGCACGTGAGGCCGACGGAGAACGCGTCGTCGTCCGACACTCCGTAGCGTTGCAGGACCGGCTGCCCGCTCGCGATGATCGATCGGCCGAGTTCGTAGACGTCGCCCTCGACGCATCCGCCCGAGACACTGCCGGTGACGGTGCCGTCCTGTGCGACCAGCATCGATGCACCCGGACCTCGCGGTGCCGACCGGAAGGTGGAGACCACGGTGCCCACCGCGACGGTCTCCCCGGCCCGGTACCGCCGGTCGAGTTCGTCCAGAATTTCACGCACGCCGAACCTCCTCGAGAAGTTCTTCCAGTGTCGCGAGGCTGTGTCCCGCGAGCAGCCGATCGATGTGCGGCAGAGCCGCGGAGATACCCGACTGGATCGGTTCGTAATCCGCGCCGCCGGCGTGCGGGTTCACCCACAGCACGCGGTGCGCGAGGCGATGCAGTTGTGCCATCTGCTCTCCGAGCAGCGAGGCGTCGCCGCGTTCCCAGCCGTCGGAGAAGATCACGACCACCGCGCCGCGCGCGAAACCCCGGCGCCCCCAACGGTCCAAGAATGCGCGGAGAGTGTCGCCGAGGCGTGTTCCGCCGGCCCAGTCGGGTACCGCGCGTGAGGCCCCGGCGAGCGCGACGTCCGGGTCGCGGGCTCGCAGGGCCCGCGACACGCGGGTCAGCCGGGTGCCGAGGGAGAACACCTCGGTGGACGACGGCGCGGCACGCGTGACGACGTGCGCGAACCGCAGGAGCGCGTCGGCGTAGGGACTCATCGACCCGGACACGTCGATCAGCAACACCACCCGGCGTGCTCGGGTCGCCCGCGCGCGGTGCCGTGGCCGGACGGGTTCGCCTCCGCTTGCCAGCATGTCGCGCAGGGTGTGCCGCGGGTCCACCGGTCCGCGCCTGGAGGGCTTCGAACGCAGTGCCCGACGTGTCGGGGGACGAGGCTGCAACCGCGCGAGCAGTTCGGCGAGATGAGCGCGTTCGGCGGTCGTCAGTTCGGCCACGTCCCGGTGCCGGAGGACGTCGGTGTCGTCCGCCGCGACCTGCAGTCGAGGTGCGTCGTCGGCGGAATCGCCGTCGGCGCCCTCACCTCGGGACAGTGCGGCGATCCGTGCGGTGCGGGTGCGCTGCCCGTGGGTCCGCGAACCGGTCGGGACGGTGTCGCCGAACCAGTGGACGAAGGCCGCGTCGTAGCGGGCCCTGTCGTCCGGCGTGTGGCACAGCGTGGCGCGACCCGCCCAGTAGACCTGGACGGGATCCCCGACGTCGACGTGCCTCAGGGCGTCGAGATAGGTGGCGGTGGCATCGAGGGAGACGGGCAGACCGGCCGCGGCGAGGGCGCGGGCGAAACCGGCCAGCCCGACGACCGGGCCGGCGCTCGTCACCCCGCCCTCGGCAGGTCGAGACCGTTTCGGGTGACACGGTCGATGTCCTCGCGGTACTTCAGGACCGCGCCGAGTGTCGCCGCGGCGGTCGCCGCGTCGAGGACATCGCGATCGAGGGCGAGCAGTGCGCGTGCCCAGTCGAGGGATTCGGCGATCCCGGGCGGTTTGAGAAGTTCCTGTTCGCGGAGCGAATGCACCGCACGGGCGATCTGTTCGGCGAGTGGGCGCCCCAGCCCCGGTAGTCGCCGCTGCAGGATCGCGACCTCGCGTTCGAGATCGGGATGCTCCACCCAGTGGTACAGGCAGCGGCGTTTGAGTGCATCGTGCACCTCGCGGGTCCGGTTGGAGGTGAGCACCACCAGCGGCGGGACCTCGGCGCGGATCTCGCCGAGTTCGGGGATCGTCACGGCGTTCTCGTCGAGCAACTGGAGCAGAAATGCCTCGAACTCGTCGTCGGCGCGGTCGATCTCGTCGACGAGCAGCACACACGGTGATTCGGTGAGTGCTCGCAACAACGGACGGACGAGGAGGTAGCGCTCGGTGTACAGGGAACGTTCGGCGGTATCCGCGTCGAGCGCACCGTCGCTCGCCGCCTCGAGCGACCGTAGGTGGAGCAGCTGGCGAGGAAAATCCCAGTCGTAGAGGGCCTGTGAGGCGTCGATGCCCTCATGGCACTGCAGACGGACCATCGGAAGGTCCAGGGCCTGGGCGAGAGCCACTGCGAGCGAGGTCTTCCCGGTGCCGGGTTCGCCTTCGCAGAACAGCGGGCGACCCATGCGCATCGCGAGGAAGACGACGGTCGCCAGTCCGTCGTCGGCGAGATAACCAGTGGTGTCGAGCGCAGCCGAGAGCTTCTCGGGTGAATCGATGCGTGTCGCGTCGCCGGTCATGAGGCGAGCCTAGATGCTCGCCCGCCTCCGGACCGGCGACTGCGATGATCGGACGGCCCAGCCGTCGGGATGATCGGACGGCCCAGCCGTCGGGATGATCGGACGGCCGGTTCAGCCGTCGGTGTGCGCGAGCTGTGTTGCCCCGTCCACGAACAGGCTTGCGCATCCGGGGCACAGAGTGGTCGGCCCGGTGGCCCAGCCGTTGACCTGGGCGTAGAGCTCGGCCTGGAGCCGGCTGCGTGCGGCAGTGCGGTAGCAGTGATCGCAGTGGTCGCAACGGAAGACCCACCGGTCACCGGCAAGCGGGTCGCGGTGCGGCATCATGTGTCCACCTCGGTGTCGTCGAATCGGTCGGAACGGCCTGCGGGGTATCGGTCCGGTCAGGGAACGGACTTTCCCATGACGCGGGCCCACCATGCGTCGAGGGGGCTGGGATCGGGCCAGCGAATCGTATCGTCTGCGATGGAATTCGGCCGAGACGCGATATCTTCACGTCCGTTGTCGGCGCTCGGTGAATCGGAATGTGCATTGCGCACTGGGGTCACCCCTTATTGCTATCGGCGCGTCCGTTCGTCGGACGCACTCCTACGCACCTGTGAGGCGTTCTTCGATGCTAGCCCGGTTCACGTACCCGGGGCCCGTTTTTCGGTATCTCCGCTGGTCGTTGCACGAAGACCTACGTCCCTCCGGGGAGGGGAGGTGGCCCGCCGTCGAGTGCGGAACGCAGGCGGGTGTTGTCCTCCTGCAGCGCCGCATTGCTCGCTTCGAGTTCGAGGATCCGGGCGACACCCGCGATGTTGACACCCGATGCCACGAGCTCGACGATCCGGTGCACGGTCTCGAGATCGTTCTCGCTGTAGCGACGCGTTCCGCCGGCCGTGCGGGCAGGATTGAGTAGGCCTCGACGTTCGTACAGGCGCAGGGTCTGGGGGTCGAGCCCCGAGAGTTCGGCGGCCACGGAGATTCCGTAGACCCCGCGCTGGGCGCGCAGTACTGGATCGTGCGTCATCGTCCCCTCCGGTCGGCCGTTCGCTGTCCGGCCGCAGTCGCCAAGGTCTTGACTGAAGTTTATCAGCAGAGCCATAATAAATCTGTGTCAACAGGCACAGATAATTGAACGGAGTGTGGCCGTCACGAACGGCCGGACAGTCGGAGGTGACAGACCGATGTTGATGCGCACCGACCCGTTCCGCGACGTCGATCGTTTCGCGCAGCAGGTGCTCGGCACCATGGCCCGTCCCGCGGTGATGCCGCTCGACGCGTGGCGGGAGGGCGACCATTTCGTCGCGGAGTTCGATCTCCCCGGGGTCGACGCCGACTCGATCGAACTCGATGTCGAACGCAACGTGCTCACCGTTCGCGCCGAACGTCCGGAAGTCGACCGGGACAAGGAATTCATCTCGACCGAGAGACCACGAGGTGTCTTCACCCGTCGGTTGTTCCTCGGCGACACCCTCGACACCGATCGGATCGAAGCGCAGTATCGGGGTGGTGTTCTGCGCGTGACGATTCCGGTCGCGGAGAAGGCCAAGCCGCGCAAGATCTCCGTGATCGACGCAGAAGGCAACGGACAGACCGCGATCGAGAAGTGAGTCGCTGCGGCGAACCGGGCCCGGGATGATTCCCGAGCCCGATTCCCGTTACTCCGCTTACGGTTTGAGACCGATCTTGATGGCGCCGTCCTGCTTCTTCTGGAAGATCTCGTACGCGCGCGGTGCGTCGTCGAGCGGAAGGCGGTGGGTGGCGAAGTCGTCGACCCCCAGCGGATCCTCGTCGGTCAGCAGCGGCAGAATCTCCGGGACCCAGTTCAACACGTTGGCCTGGCCCATGTGAAGGCGGATCTGCTTGTCGAACAGGGTGAGCATCGGCATCGGGTCCGCCGCCCCGCCGTACACGCCGCTCAGCGAGATCGCGCCACCACGCCGCACGACGTCGATCGCGGTGTACAGCGCGTGGAGCCGGTCGAGGCCGGCCTTCTCCATGAACGGCTCGGCGATCGCCGACGGCAGGAAGCCCGCCGCGCTCTGGGCGAGCTTCGCGACGGGGGAGCCGTGCGCTTCCATGCCCACCGCGTCGATCACCGAATCGGTACCGCGCCCGTTCGTCATGTCGCGGATCATGTCGCCCGGATTGTCGTCGACCTCGCGGAGATCGACGACCTCGATGCCGCGGGAGGCCGCCCGGGCGAGTCGTTCGGGAACGAGATCCACACCGATCACCCGGGCGCCCTTGTGTGCGGCGATGCGTGCGGCCATCTCCCCGATGGGGCCGAGGCCGAGCACCGTCACACTGCCCCCGTCGGGAATTTCCGCATACTCGACGGCCTGCCATGCGGTGGGCAGCACATCGGAGAGATAGACGAAGCGATCGTCCGCCGGTCCCTCGGGCACCTTGATGTGGGTCGCATCGGCGTGAGGTACCCGCAGGTACTCGGCCTGCCCACCCGGCACGCTGCCGTAGAGCTTCGAGTAGCCGAACAGGGCGGCGCCTGTGCCTTCCTCCCGGACCTGCGTGGTCTCGCACTGTGAATGCAGTCCGTGGGAACACATGAAGCACTGACCGCAACACACCTGGAAGGGGATCACCACCCGGTCGCCGGGCTTCAGCTTCGTGACCCCGGAACCCACCTCCTCGACGATGCCCATCGGTTCGTGACCGAGGATGTCGCCAGGAGTCATGAAGGCCCCCAGTACCTCGTAGAGGTGCAGGTCGGAGCCACAGATGTTGGTAGTGGTGACGCGGATGACGGCGTCACCGGCCTCCTGGATCGTCGGATCGGGCACCGTGTCGACGCTGACGTTGCGGCGCCCCTGCCATGTCACTGCCTTCATGTCGCTCCTCGGCTCCTCGGGTGCGGGAATGCCGGGTCGTGCCCGGCATATGTCTCCCGCTGCCTACCCCCGCTCGGAGCGGGCAAACGCTGCACCCGAGCGGTCCCTGCCGTCCCGCCCATGTTTGCGCGTGTCGGGGGAGAGGTATGTCGCCACAGAACCGAATCACCGCGACACATGTCCACGGCCGTTCTGCGGGAGCGCAGCCGCACAGAAGGAGGTCAGGTGACCACGTCGGACCCCGAACACCATGGAAACCAGGATCCCGAACCTTCACGCACCCCGGATCTGGAGCCCGGTGGTGGCGTGGCGCCCGGATCGACGTCCCCGGACTCGGGGACGACGTCCGGGCTGTCCGCTCCCGAACCGGACACGAGGAAGCGATTCCCGATCAGCGGGTGGCTCACGCTGCTCGCCGTCGCGGTGATCGTGATCATCTTCGTGGTCGCGATCTTCGGCATCCTGGCCTGACGGTTCGCTCGGCGAGCGCTCGCGGCAGCCTCAGTGGCGTCCGCGGCGCGGCAGCCGCACGACCTGCACGAAGAACTCGTCGATCTGCTTCACGGCACCGATGAACTGGTCGAGATCGACCGGCTTGGTGACGTACGCGTTGGCGTGCAGCTTGTAACTGCGCAGGATGTCCTCCTCGGCCGAGGAGGTCGTGAGTACCACGATGGGGATGTCGGACAGTTCGGGATCGGACTTGATCTTCGTCAGGACCTGCCGGCCGTCGTATTTCGGCAGGTTGAGGTCGAGCAGGATCAGGTCCGGGCGCGGAGCATTCTCGTGGGCGCCCCGTCGGTACAGGAAGTCGAGGGCCTCCTCCCCGTCGTGGACGACGTGGAGAGCATTGCCGATCTTGTTGTCCTCGAATGCTTCGCGGGTCATGAGCTCGTCGCCCGGATCGTCCTCGACCAGCAGGACGTCCACCGGTCGGGCAGCGGGATAGGTCACGTAGTGCTCCTCAAGCGGTGATCCCGTGCTTCTGCTCGCCGGGCGGTGGTGGTGCGATTCCGAGGGTGAAGCAGATTCGAGTGCCCTCGGGGTGAGTCTCGCCGTACTCGGTGTCGATCCAGATTCTTCCCGCGTGATACTCGACGATTTTCTTGCACAGCGCCAGTCCGATACCCGTGCCCTGGTAGTCGTCGCGGGGGTGGAGGCGCTGGAAGATCACGAACACCTTCTCGGCGTAGTCGCTGTCGATCCCGATGCCGTTGTCGGTGACACAGAAATGCCACTCCGGACCGGTCGACTCGTCCTCGACCTTCGCGCACTCGATCCGGACGACCGGGGTGCGATCGGGATGCCGGAACTTGATGGCGTTGCCGACCAGGTTCTGCCACAGCATCGTCAGCAGTGTCGGGTCGCCCGTCAGTTCGGGCAGTGAGTCGGGTCGTTCGATCCGCGCCTGCGACTCCTCGATCGACGCCGAGAGATTGAACAATGCCTTGTCGAGTGGCCGCCCGAGGTCCACCCGGACGTAGGCATCGTGCACGCGTCCGACCCGGGAGAAGGCGAGCAGATCGCTGATCAGGACCTGCATGCGCTTCGCGCCGTCCACGGCATATTCGACGTACTGCCGCCCACGATCGTCGAGGACGTCCCCGTAGCGCTTCTCGAGCAGCTGGCAGAAGGACGCGACTTTCCGGAGCGGTTCCTGCAGGTCGTGCGATGCGACATAGGCGAACTGCTCGAGTTCGGCGTTGGAACGTCGTAGTTCCTCGGCCTGGGCGTCGAGATCCTCCGCCTGTCTGGCCAGCAGGGCCTGCTGGTTGCGGGAATCCGACAGCGCGTCCGCGATACGACCGCGCATCGTCTCGACGTCGAGGGCCAGTGCCCGGATGTCCTTCGGTCCCTGCGGATAGATGTGCTGGTAGAAGTTCTCCTCCAGCGCGACCCGGCGACTGGCCTTGCGGAGCTTGCTGAGCGGCACGGCGACGAGATTGTGGACGAGCGCCACCATCGCGAGGCCGGTGAGGATGAAGGTGATCACCATGGCGATCAGGACCGAGTTGCGGATCGTCCGGGACTGCACGAGATCGTCGAGGTTCTCTTCCAGGACACGGGAGAGCGCGCTGTTCTCCTGGACGAACATCGACCGGATCTCACCGAAGGTCAGCCGGTCCTCCTCTGCCAGGGCCGGATCGACGGGCCGCGGCTCTCCGGGCACGACGGTGGCGATGATCGGCTCTGCATACTGCAGCTGCCACTGCCGAGCGGTGGCGTCGATGGAGTCGATGTCGGCGAGGAGCTCCGGATGGTCGGCGAGGAGTTCGCGGAGACGGTCGAGCGCGACCTGCTGATCGGCCCGGCCGGCGCGATACGGCCCGAGGAAGGCCGGGTCGGTCGTGAGCGCGTACCCGCGGACTGCGGTCTGTTGATCGAGCAGCGAGGTCTGCAACCGGTAGGCCTGCGTCATCGCGGGCTGGATCCGCCCGGTCAGCTCGTCGGTGATCTGCACGGTGCGCTGGATGAAGATCCCGCCCACGATCGAACCGAGGACGGCGAACACCGCCAGAACCGCGAACGCGACCTGGAACCAGCTCTGCACGACCAGCCGAGACGAGAACCGCTCGATACGCGGTTCGGGAACCGAAGGATCCCTCATCGCTGCACCGTCGCTCCGACCTCGGCGGAACGCACGAAACCGATCACATCCACCCCAGCTTCCCGGCCCGTGCCCGATTCACGCCGAGGGCGACGAATCCCGACGGCGGTGCGGACCGGACCTTTCGGTCTGCGAACACACGTTTGGACGGGCTGTCTGCTGAACCCAGGAGCGAACTGTAACCCACCGGTTCGGCGCTCCCGGACCCAGCTACCGGGCCGGACGACTGCACCGGGTGCCGGAACGGGTCTAGGGTCGGTCGCATGACACGACGTGTGAGTGTATGGGGTGGCGCGTTCTGGCTCAGCCGCACACTTCGCGAGCAGGCGCTCGACGCCGCTCGCGAACTGGAGGAACTGGGATACTCCCGGTTGTGGACGTCCGGAGGTTTCCAGGACGGCTTCCCCCCCGTCTACGGAGAATTGCTCGCGGCGACGACGAGACTCGAGTTGGCGAGCGGCATCATCAGCATCTGGCACGCCGATCCCGACACCGCGTCCGCGGCGGTCGCCGACCTGGAGTCGCAGTACCCCGGCCGTTTCCTGTTCGGCATCGGAACGAGCCACGCTCCTGTCGTCGACGCGCGGGAGAGCACCAGCTACACCAAGCCCTACAGCCGAATGGTCGAGTACATCGACGGGCTGGATGCGGCGTCGACACCGGTGCCCGCCGACCGCAGGGTCCTCGCAGCGCTCGGTCCGCGCATGCTGAAGTTGTCCGCCGAACGTGCGGCAGGCGCACATCCGTACTTCGTCCCGGCCGAGCACACGGCACTCGCCCGCGAAACGCTCGGCTCGGAGCCGTTGCTCGCACCCGAGGTGGCCGTCGTGCTCGAGACCGACGAGACGGTCGCCCGTGGCATCGCCCGTGAGTACATGCGCGGGTACCTCGCGCTGCCGAACTACTCGAACAATCTGCGTCGTCTCGGATACACCGACGAGGATCTCGCCGACGGTGGCAGCGACCGCCTGATGGACGTGCTCATCCCGTGGGGCGACCTCGACAGCGTCGTCGCCGGCATCGAGAAGCATTACGCCGCCGGTGCCGACGAGGTCGCCATCCAGGTGCTCACCGCCGATCCGCGCACCTTCCCGGGCGACGGGTACCGGCAGCTCGCATCCGCGCTCCTCGGCTGAGACCTCGGGCTCCGATCTCGGTGCGACCGATCAGATCGGTCGCACCGTGAGGATCTGGGACATCGTGCCGATCGGGCCGGTGGTGTCGTGCAGCACCGTGCTCGTCAGACCGATGCCGTCGGCACCGAACGAGACCGACGTGTCGAAACCGACCCATTCGCCGCGAGGTTCGGCGAACAGGTGCGCGGTGAGGTCCAGATTGGGGAAGGCGACCTTTCTCGGATCGGCGCGCACCGCCATGCCGTTGGCGATGTCGAACAGGCCGGCCGTGGCGGCGAGACCGCTCACCTTGTCGTCGTCGACGAGCGGCACGGGTGTGCGGACCCAGAAGGAGGCCCGCCCGGGTTCGAGCGACGTGCGGCGCACTTGTACCGACTCGATGAATCCGCCGGGCCACACGGTGGTCGGATCCCACGGCTCGCTGTCCTCGGGCGACGGGATCGACTGCAGCGTGCTGCCGGCGAGTTCGGCGGTGGGTCGGGTCTGCATCAGCCACGCGCGGGCGCGCACGATCGCGCGTCCGTCGTAGGCCAGTGTGGCTTCGACGAGTTCTATGGTGCGTCCCGGCCGGAGGACCTCGACCGTCGTGACGACAGGACCCACCGGCACGGTGCCGAGGATGTCGTACGACAGGCGCCCGATCACGAGTTTTTCGTCGCGCCGCGCGTCCCGATCGGTCTCGATGACGTGGGCGATCAGGCCGAGAGCAGGGGCGATGTGCTGTTCGGCCTCGTTCCATGCTCCGCCGACGTGCTCGGTGGCGCGGAAGGATGTCGGACCGAGTCGTTCGAAGTAGCTCATGCGGTTTCCGTTCGGGCCGTGTCGGCCGGGGATGCTGTGTCTGCCAGGGATGTCGAGGGGATCGGGGTGAGGGCCGACAAGGCCATGCGTCGCAGCACCGCGCGGGTGCCCTCGGGAGAGCGGGGGTCGGCGCTGTGCGGCGTCGAGTTGATGAGGCCGAAGGTCGCGTGCGCCATCGTGCGTGCATCGGATTCGGGCAGTGCCGGGTCGATGCGGCGCAGCACACCGACCCAGATCTCGACGTAGCGACGCTGTGTCACCCGCACCTCCCGCTGTGCCTCGTCGGGGAGGGACGCGAACTCTCGGTCCTGCACACGGATGAGATCGGGCTCGCCCAAAGCGAAGTCGAGATGGAAGTCGACCAGGCCCTCGAGGGCGTCGCGAGGGTCGGGATTCGTCTCGGCGACCTGCGTGCCACCCGCGAGCAGGCGACGGCTGATTTCGACGAGGATCTCGACGAGCAGGGCGTCCTTGTTGGAGAAGTGCCGGTACACGGCGGGTCCGCTGATGCCCACAGCGGCACCGAGATCCTCGAGGCGGACTCCGGGGAATCCGCGTTCGGCGATCAGGTGCGCCGCGGCCCGCAAGAGGTCTCGTCGGCGTTCCGCCTTGGCGAGGCTGCGCCGCGTCGGGCGTCCCGATGCGGTCGAGACGTCGATCGCGGACTCGGTCATGAAAATCTCCGCTCCGTGTGGTCTGGACAACTCGGTTAATCATAACTAACCTAGATTTCAGTTAATGGCGATTAGGTCAATCTACCGAGGATGGTGTTCGTGACGACCGCTGAGACGGCCTCGACAACCAGCCGCGACCAGCACGAACAGCTGGTCCGAGAGCTCCGAGACAAGCTCGCTGCCGCAGCGCTGGGCGGCAGCGAGAAATCCCGGGAGCGGCACGTCGCGCGCGGCAAGCTGCTTCCCCGCGACCGCGTCGACGAACTACTCGACACGGGCAGCCCGTTCCTCGAGCTGTCTCCCCTCGCGGCCGACGGCATGTACGACGACGAGTGCCCCGGCGCCGGCATGATCGCCGGAATCGGCCGCGTCGCCGGCCGCGAGTGCGTGATCGTCGCCAACGACGCCACCGTCAAGGGCGGCACCTACTACCCGATCACGGTCAAGAAGCACCTGCGGGCGCAGGAAGTTGCGTTGCAGAACAACCTGCCGTGCCTGTACCTCGTCGACTCGGGCGGCGCCTTCCTGCCGCGGCAGGACGAGGTCTTCCCCGACCGCGAGCACTTCGGTCGCATCTTCTACAACCAGGCCACCATGAGCGCCAAGGGGATTCCGCAGATCGCCGCGGTCCTGGGCTCGTGCACCGCCGGCGGCGCCTACGTCCCCGCGATGAGCGACGAGGCCGTCATCGTCCGCAACCAGGGCACCATCTTCCTCGGCGGCCCGCCGCTGGTGAAGGCCGCGACCGGCGAGGTCGTCACCGCGGAGGAACTGGGCGGCGGCGACCTGCACTCGAAGGTCTCCGGCGTCACCGACCACCTGGCCGAGGACGACCGCGACGCGTTGCGCATCGTGCGCGACATCGTCTCCACCTTCGGCCCGCGCACCCCGCGCCCGTGGGACGTCGAACCCACCGTCGAGCCCGACGCCGACCCCGCCGAGCTGTACGACGTGGTGCCCACCGACTCGCGGATCCCCTACGACGTGCACGAGGTCATCAACCGCGTCGTCGACGGCTCCAGCTTCCACGAGTTCAAGGCCGAGTACGGCAAGACCCTCGTCACGGGTTTCGCGCGCATCCACGGCCACCCGGTCGGCATCGTCGCCAACAACGGCGTGCTGTTCGGCGAATCGGCGGTCAAGGGCGCGCATTTCATCGAACTGTGCGACAAGCGGTCGATCCCGCTGGTGTTCCTGCAGAACATCTCCGGCTTCATGGTCGGCCGCGATTACGAGGCCGGCGGCATCGCCAAGCACGGCGCGAAGATGGTCACCGCGGTCGCGTGCGCGCGGGTGCCGAAGCTGACCGTCGTCATCGGCGGCTCGTACGGTGCGGGCAACTACTCGATGTGCGGGCGCGCGTATTCGCCCCGTTTCCTGTGGATGTGGCCCAACGCCCGCATCTCGGTCATGGGCGGCGAGCAGGCCGCCTCGGTGCTGGCCACGGTGCGCTCCGATCAGCTCGACGCCTCGGGCAAGCCTTGGACGGCCGAGCAGGAGGAGGAGTTCAAGGCTCCGATCCGTGAGCAGTACGAGGCACAGGGCAACCCCTACTACTCGACCGCGCGACTGTGGGACGACGGCATCATCGATCCCGCAGACACCAGAAAAGTTCTCGGACTGGCACTGTCGGTGTGCGCCAACGCGCCGCTCGAGCCGGTCTCCTACGGCGTCTTCCGGATGTGAGTGCACCCATGACTGATACGACTCGGATCGACACGGTGCTGGTCGCCAACCGCGGTGAGATCGCGGTGCGCGTCATCCGCACCCTGAAGGCGATGGGCATCCGCTCGGTCGCCGTGTTCAGCGAGGCCGACCGCGACGCGCGGCACGTCCAGGAAGCCGACACCGCGGTGCTGCTCGGGCCGGCTGCGGCGCGCGAGAGCTATCTGGTGATCGACAAGGTCATCGACGCGGCGCTCGCGACCGGCGCGCAAGGAATCCACCCCGGTTACGGATTCCTGTCGGAGAACTCGGCTTTCGCTGCCGCGTGTGCCACCGCCGGTATCGCCTTTCTCGGCCCGTCCGCCCACGCGATCGAGACGATGGGCGACAAGATCACCGCCAAGGCCGCGGTGTCGGAGTTCGGTGTTCCCGTCGTGCCCGGCATCTCCCGTCCCGGCCTGACCGACGCCGAACTGATCACCGGCGCCGACGAGGTGGGCTATCCCGTGCTCGTCAAGCCGTCGGCCGGTGGTGGCGGCAAGGGTATGCGCCTGGTGGAGGATCCGAAGGATCTGCCCGCTGCGCTCGAATCCGCCCGCCGCGAAGCAGCGTCCGCGTTCGGCGACGACACCCTGTTCCTCGAGCGGTTCGTGCAGCGCCCCCGCCACATCGAGGTCCAGGTGCTCGCCGACGCGCACGGCAACGTCGTGCACCTCGGCGAACGCGAGTGCAGCCTGCAGCGACGCCATCAGAAGGTCATCGAGGAGGCACCCTCCCCGCTGCTCGACGAGGCCACCCGCGCCCGCATCGGTGAGGCCGCGTGCAACACCGCGCGCAGCGTCGACTACACCGGCGCCGGCACCGTCGAGTTCATCGTCTCCGCCGACAAGCCGGACGAATTCTTCTTCATGGAGATGAACACCCGGCTGCAGGTCGAGCATCCCGTCACCGAGATGGTCACCGGCCTCGACCTCGTCGAATGGCAGGTGCGCATCGCCGGGGGTGAGCCGCTCGGTTTCACCCAGGACGACATCACCCTCACCGGTCACGCGATCGAGGCCCGCGTCTACGCCGAGGATCCGGCTCGTGGCTTCCTCCCGACCGGCGGCGAGATCGCCGACGTCGTCGAGCCCACCGGCCCCGGGGTGCGCGTCGATTCCGGTATCCGGGCCGGCACCGTGGTCGGCAGCGACTACGACCCGATGCTCGCCAAGGTCATCGCCCACGCCGACGACCGCGCCGGAGCGCTGCGCCGTCTCGACCGGGCACTCGCGCAGACCGCGGTGCTCGGCGTCGTCACCAATGTCGACTTCGTGCGCTTCCTGCTCGCCGACGACGACGTGATCGCCGGCGCGCTCGACACCGGACTGCTCGACCGCCGGCTCGGCGACTACACCCCACCCACGACCGCCGATTCCACGCTCGTCGCCGCGGCGGTCCTGCGGTGGCTCGACCGCTGGGCGGGCGAGATCACCGATCCGTGGGCGGTGCCCGACGGCTGGCGCGTCGGTGCCCACCGGCCCGTCACGTCACGCCTCACCTCCGGCGACCGCACCGCGCACGTGCGCCTGACGGGAACCCCGGCCGCGGGTCTCGCCGAGGTCGAGGACGGTGAGACCTACCGCTTCAGTGCGGTGCTGCACGGCTCCGATCTGGCGGTGGTGCTCGACGGTCGACGTCACAGCTACCGCGTCGGCGAATCCGACGGTGCGGTCTGGCTTTCCGACGGCCACGGCAGCGTTGCCGTCCGTGAGGTGCGCGAGGCGTCGGTGCGCGGCGACGACGCGCACGCCGGCGATGCCGACATCACGAGCCCGATGCCCGGTGCCGTCATCGCGGTGTCCGTCGCGTCCGGCGACACCGTCACGGCCGGGCAGACGCTCGTCGTCGTCGAGGCCATGAAGATGGAACATTCGCTCACCGCCCCCATCGACGGCACCGTCGAGCTGTTCGCGGCCGCCGGTGAGCAGGTCAAGGTCGATCAACTTCTCGCGCGGGTCACCCCGCACGCCGACACGGAAGAGGCACAGTAATGACGGAATACCTGGCCACGGGCCAACTTCCCGACGAGTACGAGCAGCTGCGCAAGACGGTCGCCGACTTCGCCCGCACGGTGGTCGCACCGGTCGCGGCCAAGCACGACGCCGAGCACTCGTTCCCCTACGAGGTCGTGCAAGGCATGGCCGAGATGGGCCTGTTCGGTCTGCCCTTCCCCGAGGAGTACGGCGGCATGGGCGGCGACTACTTCGCGCTGTGCCTCGCGCTCGAAGAACTCGGCAAGGTCGACCAGTCCGTTGCCATCACCCTCGAGGCCGGTGTCTCGCTCGGCGCGATGCCGATCTACCGCTTCGGCAACGAGAAGCAGAAGCAGGAGTGGCTACCGCAGCTCGCGAGCGGTCGCAATCTCGCGGCTTTCGGGCTCACCGAACCGGGTGCGGGCAGCGACGCCGGCGGCACGAAGACCACCGCCAAGCTCGAGAACGGTGAGTGGATCATCAACGGCAACAAGCAGTTCATCACCAACTCGGGCACCGACATCACCTCGCTGGTGACGGTCACCGCGGTCACCGGTGTGCGGGAGAACGGCAAGAAGGAGATTTCTACGATCCTCGTGCCGACGTCCACGCCGGGCTTCACCGCCGAACCGGCCTACAACAAGGTCGGCTGGAATGCTTCCGACACGCATCCGCTCACCTTCGCCGACGTGCGGGTGCCCGAGGAGAACCTCCTCGGCGAGCGGGGCCGCGGCTACGCCAACTTCCTGCGCATCCTCGACGAGGGCCGCATCGCCATCGCCGCCCTGTCGACCGGCGCCGCGCAGGGTTGCGTCGACGAGTCGGTGAAGTACGCCAAGGAGCGCGAGGCCTTCGGCAGTCCGATCGGCAGCAACCAGGCCATCGCCTTCAAGATCGCCCGCATGGAGGCGCGTGCCCATACCGCGCGTACCGCCTACTACGACGCGGCCGCGGCGATGCTCGCCGGCAAGCCGTTCAAGAAGCAGGCCGCGATCGCCAAGCTCGTCGCGTCCGAGGCCGCCATGGACAACGCGCGCGATGCGACGCAGATCCACGGTGGCTACGGCTTCATGAACGAGTACGCCGTGGCGCGCCACTACCGCGACAGCAAGATCCTCGAGATCGGTGAGGGCACCACCGAGGTGCAGCTCATGCTCGTCGGACGGGAGCTGGGACTGTGAGCGAGACCGACACCACCGTGGAGAAGCGGATCGTCCAGCGCGGCCTGTGGTTCGAGGAATTCGAACTCGGCGCGATCTACGAGCACCGCCCGGGTCGCACGATCACCGAGGCCGACAACACGCTGTTCACGACACAGACGATGAACACGCAGGCGCTACACCTCGACGCCGCATACGCTGCCGAGACGAGTTTCGGTGAACGCCTCGTCAATTCGATGTTCACGCTCTCGACGATCGTGGGGCTGTCGGTCGCCCAGCTCACGCAGGGCACGATCGTCGCGAATCTCGGTTTCTCCGAGATCACCTTCCCCAAGCCGTTGTTCCATGGCGACACGCTCTACGCCGAGACGAAGATCGTCGACAAGCGTGAGTCGAAGAGCCGGCCGGGGGAGGGCATCGTCACCCTCGAGCACACCGGTCGCAACCAGCACGGCGACGTCGTCGCCGTCGCCGTGCGCAAGACCCTCGTCCAGAAGAGGCCCACGACATGACCTGGGAACTTCCCGGCCCCGCATGGCTGTTCTGTCCCGCCGATCGCCCGGAGCGCTACAGCAAGGCCGCCGAACGGTCCGATGTGGTGATCCTCGACCTCGAGGATGCCGTCGCGCCGGCCGACAAGCAGGCTGCCCGCGAAGCGCTCATTGCCACCCCGCTCGATCCCGAGCGCACCGTGGTGCGAGTCAACCCGGTGGGTACCGCCGACCACGAGGCAGATCTCGAGGCGCTGAGCCGGACGTCGTACACGCGGGTGATGCTGCCCAAGTGTGAGAGTGGTGACGAGGTGCGTTCACTCGCACCGCTCGAGGTGGTCGCGCTCATCGAGTCACCCCTCGGGGTACTGGCGGTGGAGGATATCGCCGTCGCCGAGAACGCCCTCGGAATGATGTGGGGCGCCGAGGATCTCGTCGCGGGACTCGGTGGCAACGCGAGCCGCCGGGCCGACGGGACGTACCGCGCGGTGGCACAGCACGCCCGGTCGGTGACGCTGCTCGCCGCCAAGGGCCACGCCCGGTGGGCACTGGACTCGGTGTACCTGGACATCAAGGACACCGACGGCCTGCACGACGAGGCCCTCGACGCCGTGGCGGTCGGATTCGACATCAAGGTGTCGATCCACCCGAGCCAGGTCGACGTCGTGCGCCGTGCGTACGCCCCTACTCCGGAGGAGGAGGCGTGGGCGCGCCGCGTCCTCGAGGCCGCAGAATCGGAGCGCGGCGTGTTCGACTTCGAAGGGAAGATGGTCGACGCCCCGGTGCTGCGGCACGCCGAGCGCGTGCTGCAACGCGCGTCGGCTGCGGCCTCGGCATGACCGCGCGTCACCGGGGACGGTGACGCAACAACTGAGTGAGACGGTGGGCGCTGTCGAGCAGCGCCTCACCGAGTTCGGGCACACGATCGGGGCGGAATCGGCTCTCCACGCCGGTCAGGCTCAACGCCCAGGTCGGGGCGCCGCGGTGATCGAACACCGCGGCGCCCATTCCCCAGCTGCCCTCGACGATCAGCGCCGGATTGACGGCATAACCGGCCAGTCGCGTGGCCTCGATGCGCTTCTCCAGTGCGGGTCGCGCATGGTCCGGTCCCCATTCCGCGGTGAGATCGACCCGCGACAGATACGCCGCGATGTCCTGGTCGGGCATGTGCGCGAGGATCGCCAGACCCGCGGATGCCACCCCGAGCGGGAAGCGGATCCCGATGTGGAGCACGTGCGAGCGCAGCGGGAAGCTGCCCTCCTCGTTCGCGAGGCACACCGTCTCGTCGCCCCGTCGCGCCGAGAGGAACGCGCTCTCGCCGGTCGCGCGCGCCAGGTCGCGCAGCACGTCGCCGGCGAGATCGGTGATGTCGTAGCGCGCGGAGGCGAGTGACCCGAGCAGGTACAGCTCGGGCCCGAGGGCCCAGCGTCCCGACGCCGGATCCCGGTCGACGAGTCCTTCCTCGGCGAGCGAGGTGAGCAGGCGGTGCACGGTGGGCCGGGCGAGGTCTGTGGTGCGGGCGACCTCCGAGGTCGTCACCCCTCCCGGCTCGTGCGACGAGACGGTGCGCAGCAGAGCAGCGATCCGCGCGACCAGTTGACCCCGGGCATCGGACGACATAGGCCGATTCTACGTCCACTGAGTGAACGCATTGGCGGTCTCTGTTCGATGAACGACCAATTACCGGGAGATTTCTCGAAGTACTTGTGTTCCCCACCTGCACGATCTTTAGTAGATGCCAGGAATGTGACCGCGTTCATTCAGTGGACGTGATCGGTTCAGCGGAGTCCTCGGCGGCTCCCCGGATCCCGAGAGGTGTGAAGTGGCAACGAAAGTGTTCGACACGGTGGCGGAGGCCGTCGCCGACATCCGTGAGGGTGCGACGCTCGCGGTGGGCGGATTCGGTTTGTGCGGTATCCCCGACATCCTGATCCAGGCCATCGCCGACACCGGGGCCACCGACCTCGAGGTGTTCTCCAACAATTGCGGCGTAGACGGTCACGGCCTCGGAATCCTGCTGGCGGACAGGCGTATCCGACGGGTCACTGCGTCGTATGTCGGCGAGAACAAGGAATTCGCCCGGCAGTATCTCTCGGGTGAGCTCGAGGTCGAGCTGACCCCGCAGGGCACTCTCGCCGAGAAGCTCCGCGCCGGTGGCGCGGGAATCCCCGCCTTCTTCACCCCCGCCGGGGTCGGCACGCCCATCTCGCAGGGCGGACTGCCCTGGAAGTACAACGCCGACGGTTCGGTCGCCGTGGCGTCGCCGGCGAAGGAGATCCGCGAGTTCCGCGGCAAGCGGTACGTGCTCGAGGAGTCCATCACCGCCGACTTCTCGCTGGTCCACGCCCTCAAGGGCGACACCGAGGGCAACCTCGTGTTCAACAAGGCCGCGATGAACTTCAACCCGCTCGCCGCCATGGCCGGCCGCGTGTGCATCGCCCAGGTCGAGGAACTCGTCGAACCGGGCGAGATCGATCCCGGCGAGGTGCACCTGCCGGGAATCTTCGTGAACCGGGTCGTGCACACCGGAGTCCAGGACAAGCAGATCGAAAAGCGCACCGTCAGCGCCGGGAAGGGAGCGTAGAACATGACCACAGCTGTCGAGACCCTCGGTTGGTCGCGCACGCAGATGGCCGAGCGAGCCGCACAGGAACTCGCTCCGGGTGAGTACGTCAACCTCGGCATCGGCCTGCCGACGCTGATCCCCAATTACCTGCCCGAGGGCGTGCACGTCACTCTGCACAGCGAGAACGGCATCCTGGGCACCGGGCCGTACCCGACCGAGGACGCGGTCGATCCCGATCTGATCAACGCCGGCAAGGAGACCGTGACCGTCAACCCCGGTGCCGCCTTCTTCGATTCGGCACTGAGCTTCGGCATGATCCGCGGCGGCCACATCGACACCGCGGTGCTCGGCGGTATGGAGGTCTCGGCCACCGGCGATCTGGCCAACTGGATGGTGCCCGGCAAGATGGTCAAGGGCATGGGCGGGGCGATGGATCTCGTCCACGGCGCCCGCAAGGTCATCGTGCTCATGGAGCACACCGACAAGCAGGGCAACCCGAAGGTCGTCTCGCAGTGCTCGCTGCCGCTCACCGGTGAGGGCGTGGTGCAGCGCATCATCACCAACCTCGCAGTGATCGACGTGACCGCCGACGGCCTCGTCCTGCGCGAATGCGCACCCGGCGTCACCGAGGAGCAGGTCCGCGCCGCGACCGGAGCACCGCTCACCCTTCCCTGACGACCGGCCGGTTCCGCCTGCGGAACCACCGGAAGATCCACGCTCCGCGCACGGCCCCGGCCTCGGACTCCGTTTCGAGCCGGGGTCGTGTCGAGTTCAGGGCCGTGCGGGCCTCTTCGCGACGACGTGCCCGCTCGACCTTCCACACCTCGACCATCTCCTCGGCGTCGACCTTGTGGATCGGCACGGGCAGTCCGCTCGGGAAGCGCAGGCAGTCGGCGATCCGCCGGTTGAGGTCGGAGACCATGTCGCGGACCACCTTCTCGCTGGGAGCAGACCCGACCGTGCCGGGTAGCCGTTCGATCTCGCGACGCAGCTGCAGTTCCGGTGGCAGCAGCGCCTCCGTCGAAAGACCTTCGCGCGCCAGATAACTCTTCACCCACCACAGTTCGTCGTCGCCGTGGTCGGGGATGGGTTTGCCGTAACCGGGCAGATCGTCGAAATCGCCCCGGTCCTGCGCCACGCGGATCTGCCGTTCGATCCACGTCTCGAACGTGAGGTCCCACCGCTTGCGCTCGGTCACACATCCAGGATGCCAGGGGTGGGCACCGGGTCCGGGCGGGCTGCGGGTCCCGACCGCCACGCGGTGCGGGTGTCCTAATCTGGGGCACGTGGAAGGACAGCGCGAGTCGCCGGTGCATGCCCGCCGACCGGGCGACGGGGTGGACACCAACACGGTGCTCGGCAAGGTCGTCACCGTGCTGTGGGCGTTCACCGCGGACGACCACGTGCTCACCCTCGCAGAACTGGGCCGACGCACGGGACTACCGAAGGGGACGCTGCACCGCGTCGCCACCGATCTCGTCGCGGTCCGCCTGCTCGACAAGGATCCGGCGGGATACCGCTTGAGCGGTCAGCTCTTCGAACTCGGCCTGCGTGCCTCCGTCGAGCGGGGGCTGGTCGAGGTCGCGATCCCGTTCATGGAGGATCTGTACGAGCGCACCCACGAGACCGTGCACCTCGGTGTCCCCGAAGGAGTCGAGGTCGTCTACGTCTCGAAGATCGGCGGGCACCGGCCCGCCTCCACGCCGTCCCGGATCGGTGGGCGAATGCCCATGTACTGCACCGGGATCGGCAAAGCTCTTCTCGCGTACTCCCCACCGGAACTGCTGGCCGAGGTGATCGAGGCCGGCTTGTCGCGCAAGACTCCCCGGACCATCACGACACCCGGCCGGCTCGGCGCGAACCTGACGACCGTGGTGGAGCGCGGTGTGGCGTTCGAATTCGAGGAGTCCGCGGTCGGCCTCGCCTGTGTCGCCGCTCCGATCTTCGACGAGGACGAACGTCCGATCGCGGCGGTGAGCGTCACCGGTCCCGTCACCCGATTCCGTCCCGAGAAGCACGAGGGCGCGGTGAAGGCCGCCGCCGCGGGCATCGCCGCCACCCACGCCCGTCGCGAGGCCATCCGCAACCTCTGAGCACGCGCGTTCCACTCACCGGAACACGCCTCTAGGCCGGAGCGGACGTCACCGCCACGATGGTCGTATCCATCGAACGACGAGGACGTGATGACTACCAGCTCCAACACCACATCAGCGGCGGATCGCACCCGCATCGCCGGTGCGGCGGCCGACCGTCTCATCGAGGCCACACGCAACTCCGCGCCGTGCGGCCCGGTCCGCGACCTGCTCGGGGAGACCGACATCGACCTGGCGTACGCGGTGCAGCAGCAGCTCACCGACCGCCGGCTCGCCGACGGTGCCCACATCGTCGGACGCAAGATCGGCCTGACCTCCCCGGCGGTGCAGCAGCAGCTCGGTGTCGACCGCCCCGACTTCGGTGTCCTCTTCGAGGACATGGACGTCACCGAGCTCGACGAGGTGCCCAGTGAGCGCCTGCTGCAGCCGAAGGCCGAAGCCGAGATCGCGTTCGTCCTCTCCGCCGACCTCGATTCGGACGATCTCGATCTCGCGACCGTCCGGGCCGCCGTCGGGCATGCAGTCGCCGCACTCGAGATCGTGGACAGCCGCGTCGCCGGCTGGGACATCAAGATCACAGATACGGTCGCGGACAACGCCTCCAGCGGTCTGTACGTGCTCGGTTCGCAGACGCTCACCCTCGACGAGTTCGAGCCGATCGACGCCACCATGCGGATGTACGTCGACGACGAACTCGTCTCCGAGGGCACCGGGGCGGCGTGCCTCGGCGATCCCCTCAACGCCCTGCTGTGGCTCGCGCGCACGGCACGTGAGTTCGGGCAGCCCCTGCGCGCAGGTCAGGTCGTGCTGTCGGGGGCTCTCGGCCCGATGGTTCCGTCGCCGCCCGGCGTCACGGTGCGTGCCGAGATCTCTTCCCTCGGCACCGTGACAGCGCGCTTCTCTTCCGAAAGCTCCACCGCACAGGAGAACTCATGACCACCAAGGTTGCCATCATCGGGTCGGGCAACATCGGCACCGACCTGCTCATCAAGATCAAGCGACTGGCCGACGCCGAGCTCGAAACCGTCGCCCTCGTCGGTATCGATCCCGAATCCGACGGTCTCGCACGGGCGAAGCGCCTCGGCATCGACGCCGTCTCGACCGGTGTCGAAGGGCTCGTCGAGCACCCCCGCTTCGACGAGATCGAGATCGTCTTCGACGCGACCTCGGCGAAAGCCCACGAATACAACGAGAAGGTCCTGCGTCCGCACGGGAAGATGCTCATCGACCTGACGCCGGCCGCAATCGGTCCGTACACGGTGCCGCCGGTGAACCTCACGGAGCATCTCGACGCGCCGAACGTCAACATGGTCACTTGCGGTGGGCAGGCGACGATCCCGATCGTGGCGGCCATCTCCCAGGTCACCAAGGTGCACTGGGCCGAGATCGTCGCCTCGATCTCCTCGAAGTCGGCGGGTCCCGGTACCCGCGCCAACATCGACGAGTTCACCGAGACCACCTCGCAGGCCATCGAGAAGATCGGTGGCGCGACGCGCGGCAAGGCGATCATCATCCTCAATCCGGCCGAACCGCCGATGATCATGCGCGACACGGTGCTTGCGCTCGTCGGTGAGGACCGCAAGGACGAGATCGTCGCGTCCGTCGAAGCGATGGTCGCGAAGGTACAGGAGTACGTGCCCGGTTACGCCCTCAAGCAGGAGGTGCAGTTCACCGAGGTCACCGAGCCCATGGCGACGCTCACCGACCACGCCGGCCCCCTGTGGAAGGTCGCGGTGTTCCTCGAGGTCAAGGGCGCAGCACACTACCTGCCCGAGTACGCGGGCAATCTCGACATCATGACCTCTGCGGCGCTGCAGGTCGCACGCGCCGTGGCGGCACGCAAGAAGGATCAGGTGACGGCATGACCGCGGCAACGACGACGACTCGCGAATTCGCAGGCGACGGAACGGCTCTGTACATCCAGGACGTGACCCTGCGCGACGGCATGCATGCCATCCGTCACCGCATCACGCCCGAGGACGTCGCGAAGATCGCCGGTGCGCTCGACCGGGCCGGTGTGGACGCCATCGAGGTCTCACACGGCGACGGCCTCGCCGGTCACTCTCTGACCTACGGCCCGGGTAGCAACACCGACTGGGAATGGCTCGAAGCCGCTGCGGGAGCCATCAACTCGGCGACGCTCACCACGCTGCTCCTGCCCGGAATCGGAACCGTCCACGAGTTGAAGCGCGCCTACGAGATCGGCGTGCGGTCGGTGCGTATCGCGACGCACTGCACCGAGGCCGACGTCTCCGCGCAGCACATCGCCGCGGCGAAGGAACTCGGCATGGACGTGTCCGGCTTCCTGATGATGTCGCACATGGCTCCGTCCGAGGAGCTCGCCCGGCAGGCGAAACTCATGGAGTCCTACGGCGCCGACTGCGTCTACGTCACCGACTCCGGCGGACGCCTCACGATGGACGGTGTCCGCGAGCGCATTCGCGCCTACCGGTCGGTCCTGAACGAGACCACCCAGATCGGCATCCACGCGCACCAGAACCTGTCGCTGTCGGTCGCGAACTCGGTCGTGGCGGTGGAGGAAGGCGTCATCCGCGTCGACGCATCGCTGGCCGGACACGGCGCCGGTGCCGGAAACTGCCCGATCGAGCCGTTCGTCGCCGTCGCCGATCTGTACGGCTGGAAGCACTCGTGCGATCTGTTCGGGCTGCAGGACGCCGCCGACGACCTCGTGCGTCCGCTGCAGGACCGACCGGTGCAGGTCGACCGCGAGACCCTCACCCTCGGCTACGCGGGCGTGTACTCCAGCTTCCTGCGGCACGCCGAGACGGCGGCGAGCATCTACGGCCTCGACACCCGCGACATCCTCGTCGAGATCGGCCGCCGCGGCCTCGTCGGTGGTCAGGAGGACATGATCACCGACGTCGCACTCGACCTGCGCAACCGCGCAGGACACTGATCCGGTCGCATCCAACCGGAACAGCCGCGTCGGGCGCGGCACGACCCACCCGGTCGTGCCGCGCCCGCGTGCATGTCTAGTCGGTCAGATCCCGGTAGTCGGGGTGCTTCTCGATGAACTTGTCGACGTACGAGCAGATCGCGACGATGCGCTTGCCGCGTTCACGGACGTCGTCGAGAGCAGAACCGACGAGCTTGCCACCGAGTCCCTGACCCGAATACCCCTTGTCGATCTCGGTGTGGTCGAAGACGAGGCGACCGTCGTGGTCGGGATGGTACTGCGTGTAGCCGATGACGGCGTCGTCGTCCCGGACTTCGTAACGTTGCTTCTCGGCGTTGTGCACCACGGTCACGGACGAATCGCTCATGGTCTTCCTCTCCACCGTCGACAAGCTGGTGTGTCCCACAGCATAGAGAACGGGCCGCGGCGCAATGCCGCGGCCCGTTGTGCTGAACCGGGGGTTATTCCGGCGGAGAGATGTGCTGGGCGAGGTACAACGGCTCACCGAGCTGCTCGATCAGATCGAGCTGGGTTTCGAGATAGTCGATGTGTTCTTCCTCGTCGGCGAGGATGTCCTCGAAGATGTTGGCCGAGGTGATGTCGCTGACCGAGCGCATGTACTCCGACCCCTTGCGGAGGCGATCGCGGGCCTCGATCTCGACCTGCAGGTCGGATTCGAGCATCTCCTTGGCGGACTGCCCCAGACGTAGTGCGCCGAGGCGCTGGTAGTTGGGGAGTCCGTCGAGGTAGAGGATCCGATCGGTAAGCCTCTCGGCGTGACGCATCTCGTCGAACGACTCGTCGCGCGTGTGCTTCGCGAGCTTCGACCATCCGCGGTTCTCCTGCATCTTCGAATGCAGAAAATACTGGTTGATCGCCGTGAGCTCGGCGGTGAGTTGTTCGTTGAGCAACTCGATGACCTTCTTGTCGCCCTTCATGGCACCTCCCGGGGTGAACCATCAGGTTTACCGCCGGGTAGGGGCTGGCTACACGGCGGTCTCGAGTTCGATGGTCTCATTCCGCTGCCGGGCCTGCCGGATGATCGCCGAGATGTTGCGTACACAATTCCCGCAGTCGGTACCGGCGCGGCACTTGGCGCTCACCTCGCGGGTACAGCGTGCTCCCGCAGCCACCTCTGCCTCGATGTGGTGGTGGGTAAGAGCGTGGCAACTGCAGACGATCATCAGAGCCACCTTTCTGCGACTGAGGGAACACTCACTTAGGTAGTCCAAACCTTACATCGGCTTAGGCAAGCCTAGCTTGTGATAGTAGTCACAGAACAGGGAGTGCGGATCGGTGTTATACCCAGTTCCCCGCCAGGGTGTGTTACATCTGCTGCTGCTGTTGCATCTGTTGCGAAACCACCTGGTTGATCCGCTGTAGCCCCGGCGACGTGAGTCCCGGAATCTGGTTCTCGATCGTGCGCACCAGCGACGAATCGTCGAGGACCTTCTCGCTGGACTGGATCAGGACGGTGCCCGCGCCCGTGAAATCGAACTGCCGCTCCTCGCCCGACTGCACCCCGAAACGGCGCGCTCCGGCCGAGACGAAGCCGGTGATCCACGATTCGTCGTAGTGGTGGCTGGGTGACGGGCAGTCGGCCCAGCCGACGAGTGCCTCCGGATCGACTCGCAGCGGTGGTTCGGCGAACATCACCGGCCCGTTCGACGACGCAAGGAAACGGCCCGTACCGATGAGGGTGAGGAAACCCGGGACGATCGACTGGTTGAGCGACAGGCCCGGTTCGAAGGCCAGCAGATTGGCCTGCCGGATCGTGAGGTTACCGTCGTCGAGGTCGTAGGAGTTGATGTCGTATCCGCGGTCGCCGAGGATCAGCTTCCCGAAGCCTTCGGCCACGACGTAGTCGCCGAGATAGAGCGGTGCCGAGAACTGCTGGGCCACCATGTGCAGCAGATGTCCCTGCAGACCGTGGGTGAGCGCCGAGAACTGGACCTGCCCGTAGTACGCAATCATCGCGCCCTTCGACAGGAACCAGGGCGTCTGCAGGTCGATGCAATAGGCGTACGGGTTGCCCGGCACGTTGTCACTGCCGCCGAAGCTCGACGGGTTCAGAACGGTACTCACAGCTTCTCCTCCGATGCCTGCACGTAGACGATGCCCTGTCCGCTGCATTCGAGCTGCATGGCCTCCCCGCCGGTGCGACCGACGTTCCGCCAGCTCATCGAGGACTTCAGCTCGGTGCGGACCGCGCCGTAGGACGCCACGAAGGCCTGCGGGTCGACGACCACCGGAGTCGGGCCCCCCACCTGCAGTTCGAACACTCCGCCGTGGGCGAGCAGCACCGCCGCACCCCGGCCGGTCAGCTGGGTGGTGAACATGCCCGTGCCGGTCATCGCGCCGGTGGCGGCGCCGCGCAGCGCCCCGAACAGACCCCCACCGCCACCGCCGCCACCGGAGGCCGCGGCCACCGAGACGACGGTGGACTGCAGTCCGGTGGTGTGAGCGAGCAGGCGGGACGCCTCCACACGCAGTTCGCCGCCCGCAGACATGTCGACGATGTGTGTCTCGAGTCCGCGGAAGCCGTAGTGCACGACGCCGTCGCCCTGCGCGAGCATCGTGGCCTCGTGTTCACCTTGCAGCATGCGCCCCGCCATGCCGGCGAGTCCGCCGAGACCGGGCGCACCTCCGGCCCCGCCGGGAACACCGTGGGGGGAGAACCGGACGTTGCCGGTGTAGAACAGCATCGCGCCGCGACGCGCCACGACGGGACCGGACTGCCCCAGCTCGACGCGGACGACCTTGCCGTTGATCTTCGTGAAGCTCATCTGTTCCTACCGTTCCGCCGGCTGGATGGAGACAACGCCCACGCCGTCCCATTTCAGGGAGAACGCCTCGCCGCTGCCCTGGCCGATGGCCGAGCGCCACGACACGTCGGTGACGAACGACTGCGTGAGCTGCCCCTTCGCGCACACGAACGCGTCGGGGTCGACGACGAGGGGATACTGCGGCGACACCTCGAGGTGGATGAGCGGACCCCCGGCCGAGAGCAGCGCGACCTGCCCGGTCCCCGTCACCGTCGTCGTGAACAGACCCTGACCGCTCATGCCGCCGCGCAGACCCGCGAACGTCACGTTCGTGTTCAGGTTCCCGCTCAACGCCAGCAATTGCTCGGACTCGACCTGCAGCGTCTCGTTGTTCAGATCCAGCACCGTGACGTCCTGCGCCTTGTGCGCGAGATGGACGACGCCCGTGCCGCTGCACTCCATGAGCGAGAGTCCTTCGCCCGTCGCGCGCTGCCGCAACCCGGCGAGAACGCCCTCACCGCCGCCGAATCCGGCGGACTTGAAACCGACCTGTCCTTCGTACGCCACCATCGACCCCGACAGTGCCCGTACGGACGAATTGCTCAGGTGGGCTTCGATCACCCTCTTGGTCTTCACGACTAGCCGCATGGCGGGAAACGATAGCCGGAAACGACTTCGGTGGAGTGAACCCCGGGTAGCGGGGTTCACTCCACCGAAGAACGGCAGAAGATCTACAGGCCCAGATCCTTGGCGATGATCGTCTTCATGACCTCGTTGGTGCCGCCGTAGATACGGGTCACGCGGGTGTCGGCGTAGAGGCGAGCGATAGGGTACTCGGTGATGTAGCCGTAGCCGCCGTGCAGCTGCAGGCACTTGTCGATGATGCGGCCGGCGGCCTCCGTCGCGAACAGCTTCGCGCGGGCGGCGTCGGGCACCGTCAGTTCGTCACGGTCGTTGAGCTCGATGGCGTTGTCGACCATGATCTGCATGGCCTGCAGTTCGGTCGAGCACTCGGCGAGCACGAACTTGGTGTTCTGGAACGACGCGACCGGCTTGCCGAAGACCTTGCGGTCCTTGGTGTATGCGATGGCGTGCTGAATGGCCGCGGCCCCGGTGGCGGCAGCACCGAACGCGATGGTGAGACGTTCCTGCGCGAGGTTCTGCGTCAGGTACGAGAACGCCTCGCCCTCCTTGCCGAGCAGGTCGGCGACGGGCACCTTCACGTCGTCGAACGACAGCTCGGCGGTGTCGGACGTCTTGAGGCCGATCTTGTTCAGTTTGCGTCCGACTGCGAAGCCTTCGCTCTTGGTATCCACCACCAGGATCGACAGGCCGCCACGGCGGTCTTCGGGGTTGTACGGCGAGGTGCGGCACACGACGAGCATGCGGTCGGCGAGAGCGCCGCCGGTGATGAACGTCTTCGCGCCGTTGAGGACGTAGTGGCTGCCGTCCTCCGAGAGCTTCGCGGTGGTCGCGATGTTCGCGAGGTCGGAACCGGTACCCGGCTCGGTCATCGCGATCGCGAACATCAGCTCACCCGAGGCGAATCCGGGGAGCCAGCGCTGCTTCTGCTCCTCGGTGGCGTTCTGCATGATGTACGGCAGGATCAGGTTCGAGTGCACCGACGACGAACCGAACGACACACCGGCCGCCGACGCCTCCTCGGCGAGGATCACGTTGAACTTCAGCGACGTCTCGCCGCCGCCGCCGTACTCCTCGGGAACCTGGATGCCGAGGAGTCCGAGTTCGCCCATGCGGTTGTAGAACTCGCGCGGGGGATGACCGGCCTCTTCCCACTCGGGGTAGACGGGCACGACCTCCTTCGCGATGAAGTCGCGGACGGTCTGCCGGAACGCCTCGTGATCCTCGTTGTACAGCGTGCGCTTCACGCGTTGTCCTTCCAGGGATGGATGTGATTGTGGGGGTGCACCTTACAGTGCGTAGCTGCGCAGCACACCCTTGCTGATGATCGTCTTCTGGATCTCGCTGGTGCCCTCACCGATGAGCAGGAAGGGAGCCTCGCGCATGAGACGCTCGATCTCGTACTCCTTGGAGTAGCCGTAGCCACCGTGGATGCGGAAGCTGGCCTGGGTGACCTCGGAGCAGTACTCGCTGGTGAGGTACTTGGCCATGCCGGCGGCGACGTCGTTGCGCTCGCCGGAGTCCTTCAGGCGCGCGGCGTTGACCATCATCAGGTGGGCGGCCTCGACCTTGGTGGCCATCTCCGCGAGGGAGAACGAGATCGCCTGGTGCTGGGCGATGGGCTTGCCGAAGGTGGTGCGCTGCTGGGCGTACCGGGCGGCGAGCTCGAAGGCGCGGATCGCGACACCGCAGGCGCGGGCCGAGACGTTGACGCGGCCGACCTCGACACCGTCCATCATCTGGAAGAAGCCCTTGCCGGGCTCACCGCCGAGGATCGAATCGGCCGGCGCCTTGTAGTTGTCGAAGACGAGCTCGGTGGTGTCGATGCCCTTGTAGCCCATCTTGTCGATCTTGCCCGGGATGGTGACGCCCGGGACGACCTCTCCGAAACCGGCCGGCTTCTCGACGAGGAACGCCGTGAGGTTCTTGTGCGCCTTGTCGGAGCCTTCCTCGGTCTTGACCAGCGCTGCGACGAGGGTGGAGCTACCGCCGTTGGTCAGCCACATCTTCTGGCCGTTGATGACGTAGTTGCCGTCGGCGTCGCGCTTGGCCTTGGTGCGGATCGCGGCGACGTCGGAGCCGAGTTCGGGCTCGGACATCGAGAACGCGCCGCGGACCTCGCCGGTGGCCATGCGGGGCAGGTAGTACTGCTTCTGCGCCTCGGTGCCGTGCTGGCGGATCATGTACGCGACGATGAAGTGCGTGTTGATGACGCCGGAGACGCTCATCCAGCCGCGGGCCAGTTCCTCGACACACAGCGCGTAGGTCAGCAGCGACTCGCCGAGCCCGCCGTACTCCTCGGGGATCATCAGCCCGAACAGGCCCATCTCGCGCATCTGGTCGACGATGGCCTGCGGGTAGGTGTCCGAGTGCTCGAGTTCCTGAGCGTTCGGGATGATCTCGCGATCGACGAAGGTGCGGACCGTGTCGAGGATCTCGGACTGGAATTCCGTCAGACCGAGGGTCTGGGCGAGGCGGGTCATGCGTGCTCTTTCTGGGAGATGCGGATGGTGCCGGATGCTGCGAGGGCGTCGATCTCGTCGTCGGTCAGCCCGAGATGTTCGGTGAGCACCTCGGCGGTGTCGTCGCCGTTGGCCGGCGCGGGGCGGACTTCGGGGTACCGGCCGTCGAAGGACATCGGGGTGCTCGGTGCGTGGTAGCTGCCGATGCGCGGCTGGTCGAGCTCGTGGAACATCGGGTTGTCGGTCACGCGCGGGTCGACGGCGAGCTCGGCGAAGGTGCGGTAGCGCTCGTGCAGGATCGAGGTGCCGGCCAAGGCTTTTTCGGCCTCGTCGGCGGTGCGCTTGGAGAACCAGGCGCCGAACAGGCTGTTCAGTACATGGCGGTGCTCGAACCGGGTGCCTTCGTCGCGGAAGTCCACTCCGAGGGCGGATTCGAGGGCGGTCACGGCGTCGGCGGTGCCGGTGAGCCCGGTGAGATCGCGGAAGTGCCGGGGCGTGAGCGCGACGATCATGAAGCGCGCGCCGTCGCTGGTCGCGAAGTCGGCACCGTAGGTGCCGTAGACGGAGTTGCCGACCTTCTCCCGGACGGGACGGCCGAGCTGGGCCTCGGCGATGTAGCCGAGATTGCCGACGGTCGCGAACGCGACGTCCTCGAGCGGAAGCACGACTTTCGTTCCGGCACCGGTGATCTCGCGGCGGTAGACGGCGGAGGCGACCGACAGGGCGGCGTACAGGCCGCACGAGACGTCCCAGGCGGGCAGCACATGGTTGACCGGGGTCGAGACGTTCTCGGCGCCGGTGACCTGCGGGAAACCGGCGGCGGCGTTGACGGTGTAGTCGACGGCGCCGGTGCCGTCGGCGCGACCGAGGACCTGCACGTGGATCAGGTCGGGGCGGATCGCGGCGAGTTCGTCGTAGTCGAGCCACGAGCGACCGGCGGCGTTGGTGACCAGCACGCCGGCGTCGATGATCAGGTCGCGGATCAGGTTCTGCGCCTCCTGGCTACGGAAATCCGCTGCGAACGATCGCTTTCCCTTGTTCAGGCCGGCCCAGTAGATCGACTCGTTGTCGTCGGTGACCGGCCAGCGACGGTAGTCCGCGGCACCGCCGATCGGGTCGACCCGGATCACGTCGGCGCCGAGCGCGGCCAGGGTCATGCCGCACAGGGGTGCGGCCACGAAGCTGGACACCTCGACCACGCGCACTCCCGCGAGGGGTGCAGTGGACGAGGGCAGCTCGTCGGTGGAAGCGGTGGAGTTCATGCTGGGCTCGCTCGTCCTCGTCGCAGATTGTTTCGGGCACAGTCAGCATGCCCAGGTTTTGCCGCCGGGAACAGCACCGATCGGCTATCGCTCGGTTAGCGCAGACCAATACTCGATGCGGCCCGAATCCGCCTTGTGATGGGTCATAGGTTTCAGTGATCGATTCGTTCGCCTTCCGCTCTTTGCTTCAGGTGACATGGCTCACGTTCAATACATGCAGACGCCAGGCGTGACGTTCTTCCGACAGCGACATACAGATTGTTCGTAAGTCGGCCATCCCGCTCGAGTTCTGAAGGGACTCCCAGTGACCACAGGCGAAATCGCGCACGACAAGTCGGCAGCCGCCGGCGGGCCCGGTCGGCCGACGACCGGCTCGACACCTCTCGTGACCCCCGGCCGCGCGTGGAGCATGACCGGTCTGGTCATCTTCCTCTACGTCGTCAACTACGCCGACAAGGCCGTCCTCGGCATCATCGCCCAGCCTCTGGCGCGTGAGCTCGGCATGAGCTCCTCCCAGATCGGCCTGGTCGGGTCGCTGTTCTTCGTCACATTCACCGTCGGTGGTTTCTTCGCCGGGCCGTTGAACAAGTACATGACCCTCCGCTGGGCCCTGCTGGCCCTCGGCCTGACCTGGTCGCTCGTCATGCTGCCGCTGGTCGTCAGTGCGAGTTTCGCGATGCTGGTCGTCACCCGCATGCTGCTCGGTCTCGCCGAAGGGCCGAGCTCGGCGCTCATGCACACCGCCGCGTACTCGTGGCACCCGCCGGCCAAGCGTGGCCTGCCCGGCGCCTTCCTGGCCGGTTCCGCCTCGGTCGCCAAGATCGCCCTCGCTCCCGTCCTGACCTTCATCACCGTCGAGTGGGGATGGCGTGCCGCGCTGATCTCGCTGTCGATCCTCGGTGCGATCTGGATGGGCTGCTGGCTCCTCGGCTGGAAGGAAGGCCCCTACACGACCCGGGCCGTCAAGGGCGCCGAGACCGCCGCTTCCGCCGCGCAGACCGAACCGTCCGTGCCGTGGCGCAAGATCTTCCTCACTCGCACCTTCATCAGCTGCGCGATCCTGATCATGGTCGTCTACGCGTTGACCACCGTCGTCCTGACCTGGTTGCCGTCCTACTTCGAGGTCGGTCTCGGCTACAGCGCTCTGCAGGCCGGCTCGATGTTCGCCCTGCCGTCCATCATCGGCCTGTTCCTCATGATCAGCTCGGGCACGGTCACCGACCGTCTCAGCGCCAAGGGTTACCGCTCGCGGGTCGTCCGCATCATCGTGCCCGCCGTCGGCGTGCTCATCTGCGGTGCCATCCTGGTCTTCCTCCCGTCCATCGGTACGCCGGCTCTGGCCGTCGCGGTCGTCTCCATCGGCTACGGCTTCGGCGCCATCGCGTTCCCGCTGATCAACGCCGCGATCTCCGAGTTGTGCCCGCCGCAGCAGACCGCCGGCACGATGGGCGTCTTCCTCGCGCTGATGGCCGTCGGCGGTCTCGTCGCCCCCTACGGCACGGGTGTCCTCGTCGACAACGCCGCCACCGCGGCGGAGGGCTATGCAACGGCCTTCCAGGTCATCGGTGCACTCGGTGCGCTCGCCGCGATCCTGGTGCTCTTCCTGGCCAACCCGGAGCGCGACCGCAAGATCATCCGGGCAGCCGCCTGACCTGTTCGGCATAGCTTCCGCCTAACGGAAGCTTCCGCCGAAAGACTTACCCCTACCGGCCGGGTGCATGGTCTCCTCGAATGTGAGGACCACCACCCGGCCGGTCGTCTTTTCCCACCACGGTTGCCCGGCAACCGTGTCCCGCAACAGCAAAGGACCGATTCGCATGCGCGATGCCGTGATCGTCGACGCCGTCCGTTCCCCCATCGGACGTCGCGGTGGTGCACTGTCCGAGATCCACCCCGTCAACCTGTCCGCCCACGTGCTGACCGCACTGGCGGAGCGGACCGGCCTCGATCCCGCCACGATCGACGACGTCCAATGGGGTTGTGTGAGCCAGGTCGGCGACCAGGCCGGAATCGTTTCGCGCAGCGCCGTGTTCGCGGCCGGATGGCCGGTCACCGTACCCGCCACCACCATCAACCGGGCGTGCGGATCGAGCCAGCAGGCCGTGTCCTTCGCCGCCGCGACCGTCATCTCCGGTCAGAACGACGTCGTGATCGCCGGTGGTGTCGAGTCCATGAGCCGTGTGCCGATGGGCAGCGCCAGCAAGGACGGTCAGCACTTCCCGCAGAACGTGCTCGACCGCTTCGAGGTCGGCGGCTTCAGCCAGGGCATCGGCGCCGAGATGATCGCCGAGAAGTGGGGCTTCTCCCGCACGCAGCTCGACGAATTCTCGCTGCGCTCGCACGAACTGTCCGCGGCCGCCACCGACGCGGGCGCCTTCACCGGCCAGATCGCCCCGGTCGGCGACTTCGCCACCGACGAGGGCATCCGTCGCGGCGGCACCGTCGAATCGCTCGCCAAGCTCAAGACCGTCTTCAAGGAGGACGGTGTGATCCACGCCGGCAACTCCTCGCAGATCTCCGACGGTGCCGGTGCGCTGCTCATCACCACCAGCGAATACGCCGCTGCACAGGGCTGGACCCCGCTCGCGCGCATCCACACCGCCGTCGTCGCCGCCGACGACCCGGTCGTCATGCTCACCGGCCCGATCCCCGCCACCGAGAAGGCGCTGAAGCGTTCCGGTCTGTCCATCGACGACATCGGCGTCTTCGAGATCAACGAGGCGTTCGCACCGGTGCCGCTCGCATGGCAGGTCGAGACCGGCGCGAAGCCCGACCGCCTCAACCCGCTCGGCGGCGCCATCGGTGTCGGCCACCCCCTCGGCGGTTCCGGTGCCATCCTCATGACCCGCCTCGTGCACCACATGCGCGACAACGGCATCCGTTACGGCCTGCAGTCGATGTGCGAGGCCGGCGGCATGGCCAACGCCACCGTTCTCGAACTTCTCTGAGCCGAAGGCTCTCCGAACTGCTCTGATTTCACTTCGTCACCCAGCTGCTACGAATTCGAAGGAAACACTATGGAACTCAAGGGTCTGTCCGTCGCCGTCACCGGCGGAGCGTCCGGTCTCGGCCTCGCCACGGCACGTCGCGTCCTGGCGGCCGGCGGCAACGTCACCCTCATCGACCTCCCCGGCTCGAACGGTGAGGAGATCGCGAAGGAGCTCGGCGACGGCGCCGTCTTCGCCCCCGGCGACGTGACCGATTCGGAGCAGTTCGCGGCGGCACTCGACGTCGCGCACGAGCGCGGCGGTCTGCGCGGTGTCGTGCACTGCGCCGGCGCCGGACGCAAGATGCGTGTCCTCGACAAGGAGGGCAAGGCCGGTTCGCTCGAGGACTTCGAATTCGTGATCCGCCTCAACCTCATCGGCTCGTTCAACGCGTTGCGCCTCGGCGCCGAGCGCATGGCCGAACTCGACCTCATCGAGGACGAGCGCGGCGCCGTGGTCATGACCGCTTCCGTCGCGGCCTTCGAGGGCCAGATCGGCCAGATCAACTACTCGGCGTCCAAGGCCGGCATCGTCGGCATGACGATCGTCGCCGCACGCGACCTCGCCAGCAAGGGCATCCGCGTCAACACCATCGCCCCGGGCATCATGGACACCCCGCTGCTCGCCCGCCTGCGCGACGACGTCCGCAAGTCGCTCGAGGCGACGGTGCCCAACCCGTCCCGTCTGGGCAGCCCCGACGAGTTCGGTCGCCTTGCGACCAACATTCTCGAGAACGGCTACCTGAACGGTGAGACCATCCGTCTCGACGGTGCCATCCGTATGGCACCGCGTTGAGCCGGGCGACGACGATGACTTCCGATTTCGCGTGGACGCAGCGCAGGCTGTCGTACCCGGCGACGTCGATGGCGGTGTGGGCGCCGAGCCTCGCCGCCGTCTACGGCGACCGGCCCGCAGTGGTCGACGGTGACCGTGTCCTCACGTACAACGACCTCGACGCGCGATCGGCGCAGTTCGCCGGCGTGCTGCACGAGGCAGGTGTGCGCGCACGCGACGTCGTGCTCCTGCACCTGGGCAACTGCGTCGAGTTCCACATCGCCTACTACGGCGCACTCCGCGTAGGGGCGGCGGTCACGCTGGTCAATCCGCTCCAGCCCGAGCCGGGCCTGCGCCGCCAGATCGAGGAGACCTCCGCGGCGGCGGCTGTCACGCAGTCCGCCCAGGCGGACACGCTGCTGCGGGCCGCGGAGGGGACGAGTGTCCGGTTGATCGCCGTCGTCTCCGACGCGGCGGTCACCGCGACGGGTGCCGTGCACTTCGGTGATGCGCTCGAGGGTCGTCCCCCGACCTTCGAACCGGTTGTCACCGGACCGGACGACATCGCACACATCGCGTACACCGGTGGCACGACCGGCATTTCGAAAGGTGTGCGGGTACTGCACCGCAACGTCGTCGGCAACGTCACCCAGATGTGCGCGTGGCGGTCCGGTCATCAGCTGGTTGCCGACGTCGACGGACGGATCTCGCTCGAGCCGATCGACGATCTGGACATTGCCGGCGTCGTCCCGGGTCACGGATCGACGATCGTGGTATCCCCGCTCTTCCACGCGCACGCGCTGATCAATACCTCGTTCCTTCTTGCGTGCGGCCTGACCCAGGTGCTCGCAGGACGCTTCGAGCCGGCGCGGATGCTCGAGCTCATCGAGCGGTACGAGGCGAGTTACATCACCGGCAGCCCGGCCATGTGGCACGCGCTCGCAGAACATCCGGATGTGAGGGTTCGGGATCTGTCGACGGTGCGAGTCGTGGCGTCCGGTGCGGCACCGATCGATCGGGTGACGCTCGAAGCGCTCGGCCGGGCGTTCCCCAATGCGCGGATCGCGGAGGGTTACGGTCTGACCGAGGGCACCTGCGTCGTCACGTCGGCCCCGCTCGTCGCCGACGGGGGATACCGTCTCGGCAGCGTCGGATTGCCGATCTTCGACACGGAGGTGCAGATCCGCGCGCAGGGCGACCCGTCGGTCGTCCTCGGGCCGGAGGAGCGCGGGGAATTGTGGGTGCGTGGCCCCCAGGTCACCGGCGGATATCTCGGGCATCCGGAGATCACCGCCGAGCAGTACGTCGACGGCTGGCTCGCGACGGGCGATATCGCATATGCGGATGCCGACGGCTTCGTGTTCATCGCCGATCGCGCGAAGGACATGCTGATCTACAAGGGCTACAACGTGTATCCGCGTGAGCTCGAGGAGATCCTGGTGACACACCCGAAGGTGTCCACCGCCGCAGTCGTCGGCCGTGAAGCGGGTCCGATCGGTCAGGAGCCGGTCGCATTCGTCGTCCCCATCGCCGGGGAGGATGTCGACGAAGAGGAGCTCAAGGCGTTCGTCGCCGAACGCGTCCTGCCGTACAAGAAGATCCGCGAAGTGGTGGTGGTCGACGCGCTGCCGACCTCCGCTGCGGGCAAGGTCCTCAAGACCGATCTGCGATCGCGTCTGACGGTGTCCTGACCCGCACACGAGAAACCCCCGGCATTCGAGGCCGGGGGTTTCTTCGTATGTGCCCCTTCGGAGCTCGTGCGCGGTTCTGGTAGTTGTGGCTACCGGAACCGCGCACGGGCGTCACGAGTTCTTCTTCTGCTCCTGCTTGACGAGCCCGCCACCGATGATCAGGCGCTGGATCTCGCTGGTGCCCTCGTACAGGCGCAGCAGACGCACATCGCGGTAGATCCGCTCGACCGGCACCTCACGCATGTAACCGGTACCGCCGTGGATCTGCACGGCGAGATCGGCGACCTTGCCGACCATCTCGGTGCAGTACAACTTCGCGACAGACGGGGCGATACGGCGGTCGGTCTCCTCCACCCACGCCTTGGCGGCGTCGCGGACGAGGGCGCGACCGGCCATCACACCGGTCTGCTGATCGGCGATCATCGCCTGCACCAACTGGAAGTTGCCGATGGGGTTGCCGCCCTGCGTGGCGGTCGCGGCGTAGGTGACGGACTCGTCGAGGGCGCGCTGCGCCTGGCCGACCGACAGCGCGGCGATGTGCACGCGGCCGCGGGCGAGGGAGACCATCGCGGCCTTGTAACCGACGTCCTCGCTGCCACCGACGAGTGCGGAGTTCGGCACGCGCACGTCGTTGAAGTGCACATCCGCGGTCCAGGCGCCTTCCTGGCCCATCTTGGCGTCCTTGTTGCCCACCTGCACACCGGGGGTGTCGGCGGGGACGAGGAAGACCGCGATGCCGGTGCCGTTTGCATCCGCGGGGCGGGTGCGGGCGAACACGACGAACAGGTTCGCCAGCGGCGCGTTGGTGATGAAGCGCTTCTCACCGGTGATGACCCAGTCGTCGCCGTCGCGCACGGCCTTGGTGCGCAGACCCGACGGGTTCGAGCCGGCGCCCGGTTCCGTGAGGGCGAAGGAAGCCACGACCTCGCCGGAGGCGATGCCCTCGAGCCACTGCTCCTTCTGCTCGTCGGTGCCGAAGTTGACCAGCACCTGGCCCGCGATGCCGTTGTTGGTGCCGAACATCGATCGCAGCGACAGGGTGGTGTAACCGAGCTCCATCGCCAGTTCCGCGTCCTGCTGCAGATTCAGGCCGAGACCGCCCCACTGCTGCGGGATCGCGTAACCGAACAGACCCATGTCCTTGGCGGCCTGACGGATGTCCTCGGGGATCGCGTTGGTCTCGGCGATCTCCTGCTCGCGCGGCACAACCACGTTGCGCACGAACGCGCGGGTCTGCGCGAGGATCTCGCGGAAGTCGTCTTCGTCGACCTCGGGGGCCGGGATGGAGAGTGTCATGTTTACAACCTTCGTACCGTCGCCGAAGGGTGTCCAATACGAATGGCGCCATTCCCGTATAGGCATTGTCGATGGATGAGAGCCGTTCTACCGGCCGGTTCGCCGTTATATTCGGAAGCATCGACATATCTGGGGGCCGTCCCGAGCCCCGCCGAAAGGAATCGTAGATGTCTCTGTTGGAGAACCGCACTGCCGTGATCACCGGTGGCGCTCAGGGAATCGGCTTCGCGATCGCGCAGCAGTTCGTCGACGCGGGCGCTCGCGTGGTCATCGGCGATCTCGATCTCGACGCCGCCACCGCCGCCGCGGAGAAGCTCGGCGGCCGCGACGTAGCCCGCGCGGTGCGTGCCAACGTCGTCGAATCCACAGACTGGGACACCCTCCTCGCCGAGGCCGTCGACGGATTCGGCTCGCTCGACGTGGTGGTCAACAACGCCGGCATCACCCGCGACGCCACCATGCGCACCATGACCGAGGAAGACTTCGACCTCGTGATCTCCGTGCACCTCAAGGGCACCTGGCACGGCACCCGCAAGGCGTCGGCGATCATGCGTGAGGCCAAGCGTGGCGCGATCGTCAACATCTCGTCGCTGTCCGGCAAGGTCGGCATGGTCGGCCAGACCAACTACTCCGCGGCCAAAGCCGGCATCGTCGGCCTGACCAAGGCCGCCGCCAAGGAGATGGCTCACCACGGTGTGCGCGTCAACGCGATCCAGCCCGGCCTGATCCGCTCGGCGATGACCGAAGCGATGCCGCAGAAGGCATGGGATCAGAAGATGAGCGAGATCCCGATGGGCCGCCCCGGCGAGGTCGACGAGATCGCCTCCGTCGCACTGTTCCTCGCATCCGATATGTCCTCCTACATGACCGGCACCGTCCTCGAGGTCACCGGCGGCCGCTTCATGTGACGGTCCGCCCGTCACCTCACTGTTTTCTCGAAAGGTCATCATGCGCGAAGTTGTCATCTGCGAGCCGGTCCGCACCCCGATCGGCCGCTACGGCGGAATGTTCAAGTCCCTCACCGCGGTCGACCTCGGTGTCGCGGCGCTGAAGGGTCTGCTCGAGCGCACCGGTGTTGCGCCCGAACAGGTTCAGGACGTCATCCTCGGTCACTGCAACGGCAACAGCGAGGCCCCGGCCATCGGCCGCGTCGTCGCCCTCGATGCCGGTCTGCCGATCACGGTGCCCGGCATGCACATCGACCGTCGTTGCGGTTCGGGCTTGCAGGCCGTCATCCAGGCCGCCTTCCAGGTCGGTAACGGCGACCACGATCTCGTCGTCGCCGGTGGCACCGAGTCGATGAGCAACGCGGCGTTCTACTCCACCGACATCCGCTGGGGCGGCGCCCGCACCGGTGTGCAGATGCACGACGGCCTGGTCCGTGCCCGCTCGACCGCCGGCGGCCGCTTCTACCCGGTTCCCGGCGGCATGATCGAGACCGCCGAGAATCTGCGTCGCGAGTACTCGATCTCCCGCGACGAGCAGGACGAGCTGGCCCTGAATTCGCACCTGCGTGCCGTCGACGCCCAGAAGAACGGGATCCTCGCCGAGGAGATCATCCCCGTCACGGTCAGCAGCCGTAAGGGCGACGAGGTCATCGACACCGACGAGCACCCGCGCCCGGACATCAGCCTGGAGACCCTGGCCGAGCTGAAGCCGATCATGGGCAAGCAGGACCCCGAGGCCACCGTCACCGCCGGCAATGCCAGCGGCCAGAACGACGCTGCGTCCATGGCGATCGTCACCACCCCGGAGAAGGCCGCCGAGCTGGGCCTGACCCCGCTGGTGCGGTTCGTCTCCTGGGGCGTCGCCGGTGTCGAGCCCAAGGTCATGGGCATCGGCCCCGTGCCGGCCACCGAGGTCGCCCTCGCCAAGGCCGGGATCACTCTCGCCGACGTCGACCTCATCGAGCTCAATGAGGCGTTCGCCGCGCAGGCCCTCGCGGTGACCCGCGAATGGAAGTTCGGCAAGGCCGACTTCGAGCGCACCAACGTCCACGGCTCCGGCATCTCGCTCGGCCACCCGGTCGGCGCGACCGGCGGACGCATGCTTGCCACCCTCGCCCGCGAGCTGCAGCGTCGCGAGGCCCGCTACGGCCTCGAGACCATGTGCATCGGTGGTGGTCAGGGCCTGGCCGCGATCTTCGAGCGCGTCGCATAAGCAGATAGCTCCCGGTTCGGGGAGGTTGTGTTCGGTTCTTTCGAAGAACCCGGACACAACCTCCCCGAACTTTGTTTCCCCCTGTGGACAACATCGGGTTGTCCACACCTCGCCTCTCCGCGGCGGTCGGCTGGGCGTCGCGTGGTGCACGCTCGGCGCGTGATCGATTTCGACGAACCGTTCTCGGGCCGTGCGGCGGCCGAACTCGTCCGCTCCGATCAGTCCGGTCGGTGCCGGGTATCTCGGTCCGACGCGCCCCGAGGCTCGAGACATGTGTGGTCGACGGGATGGTCGTCACGACACCCGAGCAGACGGCCTTCGACATCGCCCGCCGCGCGGAACTCGACCGTGCGGTCGAGATTCTCGATGCCCTGTGCAACGCGACGGGACTGAAAGTGCCCGAGATCGAGGAGCTCTCGCGCCGTAACAAGGGCGCGCACGGCATCGCTTCGGTGAAGCCTGTGCTCGACCTCGTCGACGGTGGCGCAGCTTCACCACCTGAAACCCGTACCCGTCTGTGCTTGATCCGCGCGGGACTGCCCTCACCGGAGACCCGGATCGAAGTGTTCGACGACACCGGTTTCGTGGCGCGGGCCGACATGGGATGGCGGCAGTGGCGGGTGCTCGTGGAGTACGACGGGGCGCATCACTGGACCGATCCCACCCAGCGCACCCGCGACATCGACCGGTACCGCTATCCGGTGCGGAGCAGGTAGAAGCGGAAGAACCCGAAGTCCTCGATGGGCAGCACCTCGACTTCGGTGAAACCGGCGTCGAGTGCATAGCGCCGCAGTGTGGCGGGGCGCATGACGGTGCCCGTCGCGGCGCTCGGTGCGTGGCTCATGCCGTCGGGGAGGCAGATGGTGAGGCTGTAGCCGTACATGAGCCGTTCGACGTCGTCGCCGGGGGCGGTGAAGGTCTCGGCAACCGCTTCGTCCATGACGATCATGAAGCCGCCCGGTGCGAGCGAACGCCGCACCGCTGCCAGTACCTCCACCGGTTGCGGCATGTCGTGAACACACTCGAAGGCGAAGGCGGCGTCGAAGTTTCCTTCAGGAAGCTCGGATGCGTCGCACTGCGTGAACGTGACACGCTCCGCCACATCGGCGTTCCCCGCGAGGTTCGACCGGGCCATCTCGACCGACGGAGCGTCGATGTCGAAGCCGTGCACCTTCGCATCCGGATAGGTCCGCGCGATCGTGATCGTCGACCATCCACCGCCGCAGCCGATGTCGGCGATCTGCGCGCCCGGCTGTCCGAGCACCCCATCGACCTCGGGCACCGAGCGCAGAGCGTCGGGCAACGCCTGCTCGAACAACGGCCTGTTCGCGTCGGCCTGCGATTCGCACACGTCGCGACCGAACTGGCTCCAACTCACCCCACCACCGTTCCGGTACGCCTCGAGCAGGCCGGGCAGCTGCATCGTCGCGCCGACGATCATCCGGGCGAGCGGCGCCATGTACGACAGGCTGTGTGGATCGGTGAGTACTTCGCGACCGGCGAGGGAAAGCCCGAAACGCGGTGGATCACCGTCGTCGACGTCGAGCAGACCGGTGACGGCCTGCTGCTCGAGCCACTCACGGGTGTACCGCGGATGGGTTCCGGTGCGTTCGGCCAGTTCGTCGGCGGTGGCAGGTCCGTCGTCGGCGAGGCTGCGGTACCAGCCGAGACGGTCGCCGACCAGGATCGAAAGGGTGTCCATGGTGCCGAGGACGGAATCGAGGACGCGCTGCGCGAAGGCGTCGGCGGAGTCGAGGTGGAGCGACGAGGTCGAAATGGACATACGGATCATCTCCCGAGGACGGAAGCGGGTGTCGTACCCACCTATCGTCGCGCCCGGATCCCCGGATGTCACCGCCCGGCGGACTCACTCGTCCGTGACGATCTCCTCGGACGATCGCACGAAGTCGACGAAGGCACGTCCTGCCCTCGACAGCGACACCGGATCGAACACCAGTCCGTACGCCTGCGCGAAGGTCGGCTCGCACGGGCGGACCACCGCGATGTCCTGCACCGACTCGGCGAGAGAACGCTCGAGGAACGACCCGCCCAGACCGGCGAGCACCATCGGCAGGCGGGCTTCGCGATGGTCGGTGAGGACCGAGATGGGGCGCCGTACCTCTGCCCGTCGCATCGCGTAGTCGATCGCGTCGCTCACCGAACCGCCGCCGCGCGGCACGAACACCATCGGAATGTCGGGGAGTTCGGCCAGCGACAGCGGCCCGGGCGGCAGGTCCGTACCCGGGGGATAGGCGAGCCAGTACTCGGTCTGCCCGAGTTCGATGACCTCGAGCCCCACCTCGTCCTCGACGGGCAGGTGGGTGACGACGAATTCACAGTGACCGTCGTGGATGACCGACGCGGTGGACTCCTCCGTCCGCAGGTCGCCGAGCCGCGCGGTGATCTTGGGATGGCGGCGACGGAACTCGGAGACCAGGTCGACGATCGGCCCGGTCGCGAGGGCGGGGAACACCATGAGATCCAGCCGGCCGGTGACTTCCGTCGTGGACACGGTGAGCAGTTCTTCGACGGCGTTCACGTCGCGCAGGATCTGCCGGCTCGGACCGATGAGGGCCTTGCCCGCTGCCGTGAGCACCATGCCGCGGCCGATGCGATGGAACAGGTGCACTCCGAGCTCACGTTCGAGGCTGCGCAGCGCCTGGGAGACGGTGGGCTGAGCGACCCCGAGTTCGGCGGCCGCGCCGTTGATGCCGTCGTTCTCCACGACGGCGAGAAAGTACTCGACCTGACGGAACTCCATGTCGTCACGCTTCCCAGGGGATGGCTGTGGTGGTTGCTACGAAGGCCGCAGCAGCAGGGGACAGGTCGCCGGGACGCATCACCAGTCCGACAGGACGCCGGAACGGCGGGTCCAACGACCGTACGACGGCGCCGGGGATCTGCTTCTCGGCGACGCGACGCGGAACCACCGTCCCCGCCGTACCCCGTTCGACGAACTGCCACAGGGCAGCCTGGTTGGCGCAGTCGACGACGACGTTCTGTTCCCCGAGCAGCTCACCGGTGCGCGCCGCACTTGCGCGGGAACCGAGGTCGAGAACCAGCGGGAAGTCGCGGACCTGGGCCCGGGTGACGGGATCAGGCACGTCGGCAGTGAGCTCGGGATGCAGCGCGAGCACCATCTCCTGCTCGAGGACCGGGACGGTGATCATGCCGGCATGCTCGACCGACAGGTCGGTGATGCCTATCTCCGCTTCGCCGCGGCGCAGCGCCGCGTGCACCCCAGGAGGTCCTTCCGCGTCGTTCACCCGCACGGTCAGGTTGGGATAGCGCGTGCGGAAGCGCTGGACGAACTCGACGACCGGATGGATCGAGAACGTCGCGTAGGTGACGATCTCGACGCGGCCGGCCTCGAGATCGCGCACCGCCGCGACCTTCTGCTTCGCCCGCTCGACGTCGGCGAGGATCCGGCGCGCGGCAACCTCGAGGACCCGACCGTCCTCGGTGAGAGTGAGCCGTCGACCGGTGCGGTCGAACAAGGTCGTGTCGAGGCGCCGTTCGAGGGTACGGATGGCCTGCGACAACGACGGCTGCGAAATATAAAGAGCCTGAGCAGCCTTCGTGATCCCGCCGTGGTCGACGACGGCCACGAAATAGGTCACGAGGTGCAAGTCCACCCGGTTATCGTAGGCGACGGCCGGAATCGCCCCGCACGGAACCGTCAGGAAGGGGCGTCACCGGGGCGCGGCACCTGCCATCCTCCGGTGAACACCGGCTCGCGTTTCTCGACGAAGGCGCGCATCGCGTCGGGGGCGTCGGTGGCATGGTTGACCGCTTGCGAGCGAGCCTCGTTCTCGAGCGCTTCGCGGAGCGTGAGCGACGAGCCCTGCTCGAGCATCCGCGCCGACATGCTCACCGCGACCGGCGGGGCGGCGGCCAGCCGCACGGCCAGTTCGGTGGCGCGGTCGGCGAGCGCGTCGGGTTCGACGAGTTCTGTCACCAGACCCAGGGTGTACGCCTCCTCGGCGCTCACGATGTCGGCCAGCATGACCAGCCGCTTCGCCTGGTGTAGTCCGACCAGGCGCGGCAGGATCCACGATCCGCCGAAGTCCACCGACAGCCCGCGCCGCGCGAAGATCTGGCTGAACTTCGCGGTGCGGGAGGCGACGACCACATCGCACAGCAGCGCCATGTTCCATCCGGCGCCCACCGCATACCCCTCGACCTGCGCGACCAGCGGTTTGGAGAACTCCGCGACGGCGAGCGCCGTGCCGTTGATCTGGCGCATGCGGTCGAGGGGATGGGTGCTGTCGCGCCGCTCCATGTCGGCGCCGGTGCAGAAGTCGCCCCCGGCGCCGGTGAGGATCACGACGCGGACGGAGTCGTCGTGCTGGAGCTCACCGAACGTCTCACGCAACGACCGCCACGCATCGAGGGTCATCGCGTTCTTGCGCTGCGGCCGATTCAGCGTGACCGTGGCGACGGGGCCGTCCTGCGCGACCAGCACGTCCGACATCCTTACTCGCCCTTCCAGACCGGTGCGCGCTTCTCCGCGAACGCGCGGGCACCTTCCTGAGCGTC